>JARSSO010000001.1 GCA_029624765.1 Candidatus Contendibacter sp.
GCGGCTTCGCGTTTAGCCTCTTCCGCTGCCTTACGTTTTGCTTCGGCGGCGGCTTGTCGTTTCGCTTCTTCAGCGGCTTCGCGTTTGGCCTCTTCAGCGGCTTCGCGTTTAGCCTCTTCCGCTGCCTTACGTTTTGCTTCGGCGGCGGCTTCGCGTTTGGCCTCTTCAGCGGCTTCGCGTTTGGCCTCTTCCGCTGCCTTACGTTTGGCTTCGGCGGCGGCTTGTCGTTTCGCTTCTTCAGCGGCTTCGCGCTTGGCTTCTTCGGCAGCTTCGCGGCGCGCTGCTTCCTCGCGCTGGCGGCGAAGTTCCGCCTGGCGTCGCTCCTCCGCTTCCCGTTCGGCTCGCGCCAGCCTGGCCTGCCGTTCCGCTTCCTCGCGCTGGCGGCGCCGCTCTTCCTGCGCTTGTCGTTCCAATTCCGCCCGAATCGCGGCTTCGTCCACCACCTCGGACTGAATGGGTTCAATCTCCTGTTGTTCTGGGTGTAGTCCGCCCGGCAGGCTCAGGTTGAACAGCAAGAAAACGCCGACCACGGTATGCACCACAACGGTGACTACCGTAGCCACGAAATCCTGATAAGTCGCTCCACGTCCAGGGTGCATTGGCCTTGACTACCGACCGTCTGGCGGGGCATCCGGCGGCGCGGTGGACAAGCCTACCTTGGCTGCGCCCACCGCCTTCAAGGCCGCCATCGCTTGAATGACCTGTTCATAGCGCACCTCTTTGTCGGCGCGCACCAGCACCGGTGGCTGCGGTGCGCGCCGCAACCGTTCCTCGATTTCCACCCGGCGCGGCGCGAGCTGTTGGCAATCCACCTGCTGCGCCTTTTCCGAACCAACATTGAAATAGCAGGCGCCATCCCGTTGCACCGACAGCACCAGCACCTCGGTTTCGGGCGTCGGGTCGTTCAAGGGTTCGGCGGGCGCCTTGGGCAGATCCACCTCGACGCCCTGGTTGAGGAGGGGGGCGGTCACCATGAAAATGACCAACAGCACCAGCATCACGTCGATGTACGGGACGATGTTGATTTCCGCCTTGAGGCGGCTATGCGAGCTGCGCCGGGCCATCAGTCAATCCTGGGCGGCCGGGGTGCGAGCGACCTCGGCGCGGCTCTTGCGCAGGCTGTAGGACTGGCGCTGGAGGATGTTGGAGAATTCTTCCATGAAGGTCTCGTAGCGGTTGGCCAGCCGGTCCACTTCATGCGCGTAGCGGTTGTAGGCGATCACCGCTGGGATGGCCGCGAACAAGCCCATCGCGGTGGCGATCAATGCCTCGGCGATACCTGGCGCCACGTGGGCCAGCGTCGCCTGCTGGGCTAACCCCAATGCCCGGAAGGAATTCATGATGCCCCAGACCGTGCCGAACAGTCCGATGTAGGGACTGGTGGAACCGGTGGTCGCCAGCAGCGACAGATATATTTCCAGATGATCCAGTTCCCGCGACCCGGCGGCCCGCATCGCCCGCTGCGCGCCGCTGACCACCGATTCGGGATCCACGGTCGGTTGGGAACGCAGGCGCAGGAATTCCTGAAAGCCCGCCAGAAAGATGGCCTCCATCCCCGAAACCTCTTCCTTTTGGTGGCTGATGCGCGCATACAGCGAGGCCAGATCGATTCCCGACCAGAAATCGTCCTCGAACTGGTTGGCCGCCTGCTTGGCGGAAGTCAGGACCAGCGCCTTCTTGACGATTACCCACCATGAAGCCAGCGAAATCAGCACCAGCCCCAGCATGATCAACTGCACGATCAGGCTGGCGTTGACGATCAGGCTCCAAAACGACAAGTCATGTGTCACCAATGATCTCCCTCAACAAATCCCGGGGCATCCGACGGGCCTGGAAGCTGTCGGCGTCGATGCAGGCTACCTTGACACGCGCCTCGCACAACGCTTCGGCGGAATCGGCCTGCTGGATGAACTGCGTGAAGGCCAGGCTGGCCGCGCCAGCTCGCGCCATCCGGCTGATGACTTCCAACCGGTCGTCGAGGCGGGCCGGTCGGCGATAATCCACGCTCAACGACCGCACCGCGAACAGCAACCGCCGGTCGCGCAGCAGCGCATCCTGTTCGAAGCCGCGCGCGCGCAACCATTCGGTTCGGGCGCGCTCCATGAACTTCAGGTAATTGGCGTAGTAGACCACACCGCCGCTGTCGGTATCTTCGTAATAAACCCGGATGGGCCAGACAAAGGTTTCCATCTTCCGTTAAAATTTCATTCCAGAATAATATTAGTGAATTTCAAGGAGGCTTCGATGCGTGCTCTTATTCTGCCCGCTTTACTGCTGACCGCGTTTTCCACCTTGGCGGCGGCGCCGCTCACCTTCGAGGAAGTCGACACCGACGGCGACGGTTTGATCAGCGCCGACGAAGCCGCCAACGTCGAGGGCCTGGACTTTAACGCCGCCGACGGCGATAACGACGGCACGCTCAGCGTGGACGAGTACGAGATCGCCGTGGAAAAGCTGTCGCCACCCGCCGAAGCCGCCGCCGCGACCACCGCCGGGCCGGCGGAGTCCGCCGCGCCTGCTCCACCCGCCGCCGACGTCGCAAAACCCAGCGCGCCGGCCGTACCTGCTCCACCCGCCGCCGACGTCGCAAAACCCAGCGCGCCGCCGGTTACGCCGACTTCACCTCCGGCCAAGGTCGATGCCCTCAAGCCCCCGGAATCCACCGTGACGGTCAAACCCGCCGTGCCTCCGGTGTCCCCGAAACCGTAGCGACGCGTGGTTTCAGGGCGCGCCACCGAATAAGTCGCCACTAGTGGTCGGGCGGGTGGTTTCCAGACCGAAATGGCGATAGGCGTGCGCGGTCGCCACCCGCCCGCGCGGGGTGCGCATCAGAAAGCCCTGCTGGATCAGGAACGGTTCCAGCACATCCTCGATGGTGCCGCGCTCCTCGCCCAGCGCCGCCGCCAGCGTGTCCAGCCCCACCGGCCCGCCGCCGAACTTGTCGATCATCAGCCACAGCAGCCGCCGGTCCTGTTCGTCGAAGCCGCGTTCGTCCACTTTCAACAGATCGAGCGCCCGTTGCGCCACCTCGACGGTGATGCGTCCCTCGGCTTTCACCTGGGCGAAATCGCGCACCCGGCGCAGCAGCCGGTTGGCGATGCGGGGCGTGCCGCGCGAGCGTCGGCCGATTTCCGCCGCGCCAGCCGGATGATCGGTTTCGATGCCGAGAATCCGCGCCGAGCGAGTCACGATCTCGGTCAGTTCCTCCGGCGTGTAGAATTCCAGCCGATGCACGATACCGAAGCGGTCCCGCAGCGGGGAGGTCAGCAACCCGGCGCGCGTCGTCGCCCCGACCAGGGTGAACGGCGGCAAATCCAGCTTGATCGACCGCGCCGCCGGTCCCTCGCCGATCAGGATGTCGATCTGGTAATCCTCCATCGCCGGATACAGCACTTCCTCGACGACCGGACTCAACCGATGGATCTCGTCGATGAACAGCACGTCGCGCGGCTCCAGGTTGGTCAGCAGGGCGGCAACGTCGCCCGGCCGTTCCAGCACCGGCCCCGAGGTCTGGCGCAGGTTGACGCCCATCTCGACCGCGATGATGTGGGCCAGGGTGGTTTTGCCCAGCCCCGGCGGACCGAACAGCAGCACGTGGTCCAACGCCTCGTTCCGGGCGCGGGCGGCGTGAATGAAAATCTCCAGTTGTTCGCGCATGGCCTGCTGACCGATGTATTCGGCCAGCCGCCGGGGGCGCACCGCCCGGTCCAGGGTGGCGTCTTCGCCGCTGGCGGCGGGAGCAATCAGGCGGTTGGGCGAATTCATGCGAATGACGGCGCGGTTTCAGGGGTTTTTTGAAGTGTGCGGATCGAACTCTGAAGTTTCGCTTAACGCCGCACGCTGGCCTGCAACGCCAGCCGGATGATCGCCTCGCTGGTCAGACCGTCGGTGTCGAGCGACTGCACCATGCGCGAGGCTTCCGGCAGTTTGTAGCCCAGCGCCACCAAGGCGCTGATGGCGTCGTCGACCGGGTTGATGGCCGGCGCGACCGCGCGTCCGCCCGGCAGCGTGACCGCCGTCGGGTCCAGGCCCAGCTCGCCGATGCGGTCGCGCAGCTCGACGATCAGCCGCTCGGCGGTTTTCTTGCCGATGCCGGGCAACCGGGTCAGCGACGCGGTATCGTTCTCGCGCACGCAGCGACCGAACAATTCCACGCTCATCCCCGACAGGATCAGCAGCGCCAGCCGGGGGCCGACGCCGGTCACCCGGATCAGGTTGCGAAACAGGGCGCGCTCCGCCGGGCTGGCGAAGCCGTAGAGCGTATGAGCGTCCTCGCGCACCGCCAGATGGGTGAGCAAGGTCACCTCCACACCAATCTCCGGCAGGGTCTGGAACGTGGTCAGCGAGGCTTCTAGTTCGTAGCCGACACCGTGGGCATCGATCAGCAAATACGGTGGCTGCTTCCAGGCCAGCAGCCCGCGCAGGCGACCGATCATCGCCGCCTCCCGGCCAGCGCGGCGGCCGCGCCGAAGCGTTGCAAGGTCTGGCGGGTATGGCCATGACAGATCGCCACCGCCAGCGCATCGGCCGCGTCGGCCTGGGGCGGTTCCGGCAGATTCAGCAACAGGGCCACCATGCGCTGCACCTGGGACTTGTCCGCCGCTCCGCCGCCGACCACCGCCTGCTTGATGGCGCGCGGCGCGTATTCGCTGACCGACAACCCGGCCATCACCACCGCGCACAGCGCCACGCCGCGGGCCTGGCCCAGCTTGAGCGCCGAGTCGGGATTGCGGTGCATGAAGACCTGTTCGGCCGCCGCTTCCACCGGCTGGTAGGTCCGAATGACGTCGGTGACGCCCTCGAAAATCGTTTTCAACCGCTCTGGCAGCGGTTGGCCGCTGTCGGTCTGAATACAGCCGCTGGCGACGTAACGACTGCGTGGTCCGTCCATGTCCAGGATGCCGTAGCCGGTCACGCGCGAGCCGGGATCGATGCCGAGCAATCGAACCGTCGCCACGCTCAAAGTTTCGCCAGGATCGCGTCGGGGATGTCGGCGTTGGAGTAGACGTTCTGGGTATCGTCCAGATCCTCCAGCAGATCCAGCAGCTTGACCATTTTCTGGGCATCCTCGAAATTCAGGGTGACCGGGGAAGCGGCGCGCTGGGTGACTTCGGCTTCCTCCGGCGCCAGGCCGGCGGCGGTCATCGCCGCCTTGATTTTTTGGAACCCCGCCGGGTCGGTGAGCACGTCCACCGACCCGTCGTCGTTGCTCACCACGTCGTCGGCGCCGGCCTCGATGGCGACTTCCATAATGCGATCCTCGTCGCCGCCCGCCGGATAGCTCAGCACGCCCCGTTCGGTGAACTGGAACGCCACCGAGCCGCTGGCGCCGAGATTGCCGCCGCATTTGGCGAACGCGTGGCGGACTTCGGCCACCGTGCGGTTGCGATTGTCGGTCATCGTGTCCACCATCACCGCCACGCCGCCGGGGCCGTAGCCTTCGTAGCGGATTTCCTCGTATTCCACCCCGTCCAGCGTACCCGCGCCGCGCTTGATGGCCCGGTCGATGGTGTCCCGGGGCATGTTGGCGGTCAATGCCTTGTCCATGGCCAGCCGCAGCCGGGGATTGGCGTTGGGATCGCCGCCGCCCATGCGAGCCGCCACCGTGATTTCCCGGATCAGCCGGGTGAACAGTTTGCCGCGTTTGGCGTCCTGGGCGTTTTTCCGGTGTTGGATGTTCGCCCATTTGCTATGTCCAGCCATGCGAAGCCTCGTGCCTGAATGAATACCGCGCGGGTGGGAAAATGCGCTCAGTCTAACATCTTGCCGTTCCGGCGCGGATGGCGAAACCGGCCGGTGGCGAAGAAGGCGCAGGCTTGGGCGACCGCCGTGGGGTCCACCAGCATCTGCATGTGGGAAACCGGCAGACAGATGTGGTCGGTCATGCCCGGCAATTGGGTTTCGACCACGGCGACCATGCCGTCTGCCGGCGCCGGCATGCCGGGGAACAGCAATCCCAGCCCCAGGTTGAGGGTGCCGGCGATTGAGCCGAGCTGATGGGAATTGACCCAGGCCGGCGCGTCGCCCAGCAGGCCGGCTTCCAATCCCTGGCCGACAAAATAGCCCAGCCCCATGTTGTGCATGATCCGGGCGCCGTAGCTGCCTTGATGCGGCGTTCCCAGCGTCACCACCCGGCCCGGCCGTTTTTGGGGATAGTGGTGGAACAGATGGCGCACCACTAGCCCGCCCATGCTGTGCGCCAGAAAATGCACGGTCGACGCATCCACGTGTTCCAGTACCGCGTGCAAATCCTCGGCGTTTTCCGCGGGGGTGCGGGTCATGGAGGGGTAGGAGTAATTCACCGTGTGGTAGCCGGCTTCCTCCAGCCAGTATTCAAGCAGTTGCATCCACAGTCCATGCACGTACAAACCATGCACCAGCACCACCGTTTCCCGCTGGGCCGCCATATGTTCTCTTCTCCTCGGTTAGGTTGTGACGCTGGATTTTAGCCAAATTCGCCGCTGCCCGGGCAGGTTCCGCCAAAATCCTGGGCGAAGGGCGACGCCGGCCGTGCGTCGCCCTAGCTACCGCCGGTTTCGCCGAACAGCGTGATGACGGCGTGACGGTTCAGTTTTCCCGCGCCGGTGAGAGGCAATTCGGCGACGGGCCGGATTTGCCTGGGAACCTTGTAATCGGCCAGATAGTCCCGGCAAAAGGCTTTGAGTTCGTCTTCCCCCGCGCTCCGGCCGGCGTGAAAAACCACCAGCGCGACCGGCGCCTGTCCCCATTTGGGATCGGGAACGCCGGCGCAAATGGCCCCGGCGACGGTGGGATGCTTCATCAGGGCTTGCTCGATTTCCTCCGGGGAGATGTTTTCTCCGCCGGAGATGAACATGTTGTCGGCCCGTCCCTTGATGAACACCAGACCGTCCCGGTCCCGCGTGGCCAAATCCCCCGTATAAATCCAGCCTTCCCGGTCGATGATCTTCGCGGTTCGCGCCGGATCATCGAGGTAGCCGTCGAAGTTATGCGCGCTGCGCAGACAGAGAACGCCGGTTTCGCCTGGCGCGACTTCGCGTCCGGATTCCGGATCGACGATCTTGGCATCGCAATGGAACATGGAGGTTCCGATGCTCGCCGAATGGGTCAGCAACTCTTCCAGGGAATCGGAACGGGCGATATAGGCGAAGTTTGAGGGGCCGGCTTCCGTCATCCCGTAGCTTTGACTGATGGGAATGCCTTTGTCCAGGAAGGTTTTCATCACCGCCTTGGAACAGGGCGCGGCGGCGGTGGTGATCGCCTTCAGGTTGGAAAAATCGGTTTCCCCGAATTTCGGATGGGCGATCAGGAATTGCAGCATGGCTTCCACCGCGCCGAAGTTCTCGACCCGCCCCTGGTGGATCAATTCGAGAATCAGGCCGGGATTGAATTCGCGCAGCAGGACGCTGCTGATGCCGGCGTGAAACAGCGGCGTGAAGGTGTTCCAGCCGCCGATATGAAAGAAGGGGAAAGTGATGAGTACATTCCTGTAAGCTCCCGCAAGGCCGGTCGCGAGAATATCGACCGAATTCCACACCATTTGCCGGTAAGAGACGATGCAGATTTTCGGCACGGCGGTGGTGCCGCCGGTGTGGACATACAGGCAGCGCTCGTTCATCGCCAGCGGAATGTTCACCTCCCTGGAGTCGGTTTTCAGGATGACGGTTTCAAAGATTTGCTGGTCGTCGTCGATGTCGATCACCGATTGAACCGAGGAAGGGGTCGATAAGGTCGAGACCAGTTCGGCGAATTGATTTTCGTGGAAAAGGACCTGGGGCTTGAGACGCGCCAGCAGGTCGTCCAATTCCGGCTTTTTCAACCGCTGGCTCAATGGGGCCAGGATGATTCCCAGCTTTCCACAGGCCAGATAAATGTCGATGGCTTCGATCCGGTTGCGGCAGATCAGCGCGATGACGTCGCCCTTGCGCAGACTCAGCGCGTCGGTCAGATAGGTTCCCACCCGGCAAGCCCGGTCGTTCATTTCCCGGAAGGTGTAAGTCTCTTGGGTGAACGAATCGTAAAGGGCGGTTCGATGAGGGGTCAGTGCCGCGCGGCGTCCCGCCCAATCACCGACCCAGTTCATGGGCAGATCGTCGTAGTTTTGAATGAAGCTCATTGAAGTTTCCTCCGGTCAAGTGCGGGAGAACACGGATGCGAAAGCCAGTCGTGGTTTCATAACCCATGGCGTCATGCCAACGCGAACGGCGAGCGCACCGTGTAGAGTTGATGGGGCTGGTCGAGGCGGAGACGGGCCGGGAGCGTGCCGGGCGGTTCGCTCGGTTGGATCAGTCCGCCGTCGGAGTGGGGTAGGGGCGGGAGCGCTTCAATCCACGGGGAGGACGTGAACTCCCGAAAGACCGGTCGCTTTTCACCAAGGACGTTCCGCGCGCCACGCCGTTGGGCCGTGGAGCACCGCGTTGCAGGCCGTCGGCAGCCGATCCGCCGAGGGGGGTTCGGGTTTCCGATAGGGCCTGGGTGACAGCGCCGCCTGCACGATGTCCCGGACCCAATGGTTCAAATCGGCGTCGCAGCCATCGCCGGGGGGAAACGGCTTCTGCGGTTTGCACTGATCTTCGCCGGGCGGGCAGGCCAGCCGGACATGGAAATGGGCGTCGTGGCCCCACCAGGGCCGCACCTTTTCCAGCCAGCGCCGGTCGGCTTCGCTGTCGCACAGCGCCTGCTTGATGATCGGGTTGACGAAAATACGCTCCACCTCCGGCGCCAGCGCCGCCTGCTTCAGCGCATCGCGATAGTGCGGCGACCAGCGGGAATCGTTTAGCGTTCCCACAGTGGGCCGGATCATCGACGGCATTTCGATCCGCTCGACATCGGCTCGCGACAACAGCCGATCGCGCGGCTGTTGCAGGAACCAGACATCCACATCCAGACCGCTTTGATGGCTGCGATGGCCGTTCGGCATTGGTCCGCCGCGCGGTTGCCCCAGGTCGCCGATCAGCAGCCGCCCGCCGTTGGCCGCGGTTCGCCGGCCCAGCCGTTCCACGAACGCGATCAGGGTCGGATGCCCGTAATAACGGTTGCGGCTGGGGCGCATGACCTGATAGCCGTCGCCCATCGGCGGCAGCGCCACCGCGCCGGCGATGCAACCAGCGGCGTAGGAACCGATCACCTGCGGCGGCCCGGCCAACGGATATCCGACCATGCTCCAACCATTGTCGGCCCCGGCGGACGTGACGCCGGCCCAGAGCAGCAGGGATAGCGGAATTGCAAGTCGGATGGTCATGGCAGGTTCACCCATGCAAGGTTGATCAGGACAAAGCTTAGCCGAGGAGCCGGCTTTTGGGCAGGGCCGACCCATTCGGCCAAGCCGGGGAGGGAGCGCGCGGCTATGCTGAAGCCATTGGCACGCTTGCGGAGAGTTCGTCCATGTTGCCCGACTATTTCGAGTTTTGCCTGCCGACGCGCGTGATTTACGGGATCGGGGTCGTCAATCAATTGAACGAGGCCGTGGCGTCCTACGGTCCCCGGCGGGCGCTGCTGGTGACCGATGCCATTCTGGTTCAGGCCGGCTTGGCGGAGCGGATCAAGGCGGGCTTCCACGACACCGCCATCGAGATCGTGGCGACGTTCGACCAGGTGCCGCCCAATTCCACCATCAAGACCGTCGAGGACTGCGCCGCCTTGGGCCGGGAACACGGCTGCGATCTGATTGTCGGCCTGGGTGGCGGCAGCGTGCTGGACACCGCCAAGGTCGCCAATCTCCTGATGGTCAGGGGTGGGCGGGCGCAGGACCACATGGGCGCGTATCTGCTCGGCGCGACCAAGCTGCTCCCGCTGTTCCTGATTCCAACCACCGCCGGCACCGGGTCGGAAGTGACCAAGGTGGCGGTGATCGCCGACCCCGACCACGACGTGAAACTGCCGTTCGCGGAAAACCAGTTCCTGCCCGATCTGGCGATTCTCGATCCGGAACTGACCCGCACCCTGCCGCCGAAATTGACCGCCATGACCGGCATGGACGCGCTGACCCACGCCATCGAAGCCTATGTGGACAAGGAATGGTCGCCGGCGGCGGACGGCCTGGCGCTGCAAGCGATCCGGTTGATCCGCGACCATCTGTTGCTGGCCTGCGCCCAGCCGGACAATCTGTCGGCGCGCGGCGCGATGCTGGTGGCGAGCTGCTTGGCGGGCATCGCCTTCTCGCATTCGATGGTAGGAATGACGCATGGCGTTTCCCACGCTCTGGGCGGGGTCTACCACATCCCGCACGGATTGGCGAATGCACTGGTCTTGCCGGAAGTGATGGACTACAACCTGGAGTCGCGGCTGGACCGTTACGCCGACATCGCCGAGGCGCTGGGAGTGGCGTTCCCGCAGCCCGGCGCGGCGCTGGGCAATCTGCTGCGCTACAGCGGGCTGGGATTCGCCGCGCCTCTGGCCAAACCGTTGACCGGCCTGGACCGCCGGTTCCGACGCAAGGCGGCGAAAGCGGGCATTACCTGCATCCGCACTCTGAATCGACAACTGGCGTACTTGACCGGGATGCCGCTCAATCTGCGCGATGCCGGAATCAAGGACGGCTTGGCGAAGCTGGAGCAGGTGGCGGATACCGCGATGACCGACGGTTCGATGCTGTACAACCCGCGCGAGCCGGAGCGCGAAGCGGTGGTTCGCATCGTCCGCGCGCTGTACGAAACCACCCTGACCCCGCTGCCGGTGGCGCCGGCCGATTTGTGTCCGGCAGGGGCGGCGGCGGAAACGCGGGAGTTGCGTAATGTTTTTCCGGACGCCGATACGCTTTATCGTGTGCTGGGCGGGTTTTTCGAGCGGCTGAAGATGGACCCGCAAATCGGTGGGCCATTGAAAGCGTCCGGGCTGTGCGTGCAGTTCGCCTTCGATCCCCCAGCGGCCACGATGACCATCGACGCGCGGGGCGACGAAGTGAAGATTTACCGGGGCGCGGAATTCGCTGGCCAGCCGGAAGTGACCATGCGGATGAGCGCCGATTTCGCCCATGCGTTCTGGCACGGTCGGGTCAATCTGGTGTCGGCGCTGACCCGCCGGCAGGTCGTCGCGAAGGGCAACGTGCCCAAGACGTTGAAATTGTTGCCGATCCTCAAGCCGGCCTATGCCCTCTATCCACGCTATCTGGCCGAGGTTGGAATGGCGGATAAAATCATGAGCGCGTGATTTCCCTGGCCCGGCTCCTCAGCTCGCGACCAGCAGCCGCGTCGCCATGAGCGCCACCACGAGCAGGAACACCGGGCGGATGAACGGAGCGCCGTAGCGAATCGCGCCGTGCGCCCCGGCGAATGCGCCGATCATCAGCAACGCCCCCATGCTCAGGCCAATGGCGTAGTCGATGTTGCCGAGAATCATGAAGGTCAGCAGGGCGGTGAGGTTACTGACGAAGTTCATGAACCGGGCCATCCCGGCGGCGGCGACCAGGTCCAGCCGGAACAGCTTGATTGCCGCCGCCATCCAGAACGCCCCGGTGCCAGGGCCGATGAAGCCGTCGTAAAAGCCGATCAGCCCCCCCGTGGCCAGCTTGATCCCGCGCCGGACGGAATGGGGCGGCAACGGCGGTTCCGGCGGGGCGGCGGGCGGTCGGGCGCGGCGGGGCCAGATCAAATAGGCCGCCGCTAGCAGAATTGCCAGCGGCAACAGCTTCTTCAACACGCCGGCGCTCATCAGATAGATCAACGTCGCCCCGATCAGCGCGCCCACGAAGGTGCCCAGGCTCATCGCCCACCACAGCGCCGGCTGGAACAGTCCCTTGCGAATGAAAGTCAGCGAGGCGCTGAAGGTGCCGAAGGTGCCGACCAGCTTGTTGGTGCCGACCACCAGATGCGGCGGCATTCCGGTGCTCAGCAGCGCCGGCATCACCAGCATCCCGCCGCCGCCAGCGATGGCGTCGATGAAACCGGCCAGCAAGGCGGCTCCGCCCAGCAGCAAGGCGGTGGTGAAATCCAGGGCGATCAATGCCCTGTGCTCGTACCGGGAAAGCGCGCGCGCGGTCGAGCCGGGGCCATTGGACCCGTCATTGGCCAGCCAGGCGGTCGATGACGGCGATGTCCTCGGCGTTCAATTTCAATTCTGTCGCCCGCAGACTGTCGCGGATACTGGCAACCTTGCTGGCGCCGGGGATGGGCAGGATGTGCCGGCCCTTATGCAGCAACCAGGCCAGGGCAACGCGGTATGGCGAGCACTGGTATCGGGTGGCGAGCTGTTGCGGCAGGGGTTCCTGGCCGAGGCGCAAGTGGCCGTGATGTCCGCCCACCGGACTGTAGGGAATGTAAGTGATCCGCCGCGCCTGGCAGAAGTCGATCAGGCCATTGTGGAAATCCTGCTGGTCGAACAGGTTGCAGCGATTTTGCACCGAGGCGATCACGGTGAAATCGAGCGCCTGCTCCAGTTGGGCGGGACTGACGTTGGACAGACCGAGATAGCGAACCTTGCCTTCTTCCTGCAATTTGACCAGGGCTTCCAGCGAGCGGCGGAAATCCACCTTGGGATCGACGGCATGCAACTGGTAAAGGCCGATGCAATCGGTTTGCAGCGCGCGCAGACTGTTCTCGCAGGATTGGCGCAACCAGCCGGGATCGCCATCCACCACCCAGGCGCCGCCGGGCCGGCGCAACCCGCCCTTGGTGGCGACCATCACCCGGCCGTTCGCGCCGAGTGAGTCCAACGCCCGCCGGATCAGCCGTTCGTTATGCCCGATGTCGTCGTCGTCCAGACAGTAAACGTTGGCCGTGTCGATGAAATTGCCCCCGTCGGCGACGAATGCCTCGATGACCGCGAACGCCTGGGTTTCGTCCGGTCGTCCGCTGATGGACAGCGGCATGGCGCCCAGCCCGATGGCCTTCAACATCAATCCAGTGTTGCCGAGTTCGCGTTGTTTCATGGGGTGGTTCTCCGGGGGCGTATCGTGGGGTCGGTGTTCATGTCGTGAGTAGCCGGCTGAGTATGCCTTGATAAATCCGGCTGAGACATTCAAGGTCGGCGATTGCCACGCATTCGTCAACCTTGTGAATGGTAGCGTTGACGGGACCCAGTTCGATGACTTCGGCGCCGGTGGGGGCGATGAAGCGGCCGTCGGACGTGCCGCCGGTGGTGGAGAGTTGGGGGTCCAGCCCGGTTTCGGCGCGGATCGCGGCGGCGGCGGCGGCGACCAGATCGCCCGGCGGGGTGAAGTAGGGAGGGCCGGACAGCCGCCATTCCAGCGCGTATTGGAAGACCTGGCCGGTTCTGACCTCTTCGTTCAGCAGAGCGGTTTCGATGATCAGCCGGGTGCGTTCCTGGAGTTGTTCGACCGTTGTCGTCGGCGAGAAGCGGAAATTGAACAACATCTCCAAATCGCCGGGAATAACGTTGTCCGCCCCGGTCCCAGAACGAAGGTTGGAAATCTGGAACGAAGTAGGCGGGAAAAACGCGTGGCCGTGATCCCAAATTTCGTCGGTGAGGGTGGTCAGGATCGGGCCGATGGCGTGGATGGGGTTTTGCGCCAGATGCGGATAGGCGACGTGGCCCTGCGTGCCGCGCAGGGTCAGTCGCCCGTTCAGCGAACCGCGCCGGCCGTTCTTGATCGTATCGCCCGCCTGCGTGGCGCTGGACGGTTCACCCACCAGACACCAGCGGATTTTCTCTCCGCGCGCCTCCAGCCGCTCGATCACCTTGACCGTGCCATCCACCGCGACCCCTTCCTCGTCGCTGGTGATCAGGAAGGCGAGAGAGCCGCGCGGCTGGGGATGGTCGGCGAGAAAGCGCTCGCAGGCGGTGATCATCGCCGCCAAACTGCCTTTCATGTCCGCCGCGCCGCGTCCGTACAGGAAGCCATCGCGAATTTCCGGCGCGAACGGCGGCGATTGCCAATGTTCCAATGGGCCGGGCGGCACTACGTCGGTGTGGCCGGCGAAAGCGAACAGTGGTTCCTGGTCGCCGAATCGCGCCCAGAAATTGTCCACCGCGCCGAAGCGCAGTCGTTCCACCCGGAAGCCGAGCGTTTCCAGCCGGGCGATCAGGACTTCCTGACAGCCGGCGTCCTCGGGGGTGACCGAGGGACGGCGGAGCAGGTCGAGGGCAAGATTTAGAGTAGCCATGGATGAGGCGTCATGAAGAACTGACTATTCAATGATCACCTCCTGCCCAGCTTCAACAGCAAGATTTTCTATGTCTTGATTATCGAATCTAAGTTTGTAAGTGCCAGCAGGCACCACAATGGATTTATTGTTTTGAGAACCGTGGATATCCCCCACCTTTTTGCCACTATACTGCTCGTAAACAGCAATTGCACCGAGAAAAGGGAGTTTAGGAGCCTGAATTAGCCCCATTGGTGGCTCGATGGCCTTATCACCAGTTACTTCGATGCCTTCCAGGAAATATTCACCAAATTCAAGCTTATAAGTGCCGGCAGGAACCGTAATTGACTTATTGTTCTGAGAACCGTGAATATTCCCCACCTTTTTACCACTTTGCTGTTCGTAAACAGCAATTGTGCCAAGAAAAGGGAGTTGAGGAACCCTAATCTCTCCACGCTCGGTTTTCACGATTTTAACGATCTTCTTTTCCGGTACGGGTGTTGGTGGTGGTGGCATCTCAACCCTTTTCACCACTTCCTGTTTGACTTCAGTCAACGCGCTCTTCAACTGCTCGGCATTGTTGGCGGCGAAGTATTTGCCCTTGCCCGCCTGGGCGATACACATCAGTTGTTGCTTTTCGTTGTCTCCCACATCGAAACCAACGACGTGAACCTTCAGTTTAATCCCCTGCTGGAGCAGGCTCCCGACCGCCGCGCAGGGATCGCCCTTGCAGGTTTCCTCGCCGTCGCTGACCAGCACCACCGTGGTTTCCACCTCGGCGGTCTTGAGTCGCTCGGCCGCGATTTGCAACGCCTGGGTAATCGGCGTCATGCCTTTAGGGTCGATGGACTGAATCCGCTGAATCAGCGCGGCCTTGTCGATCCGCCCGACCGGCGCGATCAACTCGATGTCGCCGCAATCGCCCTTGGCGCGATGACCGTAAACTTCCAACCCCACCTGGATCGTATCGGGCAGGTCGCGGAGAAGGTTGGTCATCACTTCCTTGGCGATGGTCATCTTTTCCTGGCTGCCGATCTTGGCCTTCATGCTGCCGGAGGCGTCCAGAATGAACAGAACGCCGGGTGCGCCGGGTGCGTTCCCCGGCGCGGATAACGGATTGCCCGGATTGGCCGGGTCGATTTGCTGAGGTTTTTTCGCGGTTTCCGGCGGCGGCGCCGAGGTGTAGTGCACCTGTCCCTTCTCGTCGATCCACTTGTACAGATCGGCAGCGTGCGTTGCCCACATCGCCGCCACTCCCACCAAGGCTGGCAGGATAGTTACAAGCAATATCTTTGGTTTCATGGTCTTACCCTCTTGGGTTTGCCGCTGAACAATCCACGTCCCCGTTTCTTACCATCTAATTGTGGGACATCCTCCCGAATATGGAAGTGGAGTACTGACAAAAAACGTGCATCCTGAACCGACCGCCGCCAACCAGTTCAAGCCGCCCGGTGCCAAGCTCTTGTGTAGCGCAGGATACCTTGCAATCGTGCGCCTTGCCCCCAAGCGTTACGGTGATGATGGAAATCGCGATGCAAAAGATCCACAACTAACCGTTTAACTTCTTTAGAAAATCCAGTAAATTCATAGCCGCTTCCCGTAGCGAACAAGTACCGACATCAATGCGATGACTGGCCACCGCATATATCATTCGTCTATTCGGAGAATACTCCACCGCAGTGAAATCCGCGACCGAACGACCCACCCAATGGCTGTCGGGTCTAGTCTGAATTTTCCTTAAGGTATTTTCCGGAGTATCAAAAACGAGGACTGTTTTTTGATTTTTAAAAAATTCAGGAGCCCGCCTACTTTGCAGGCTTCCAGCACCAACATCGACAATTAAAAACTGTCGTTCGTTGTCGGTTTGGTTTTCTTGGATGCAGCGTATTGACGCCTCCCAAAACCTTTCCCAATTCTGATATGCCATGAAATAAATCGTTGGAAACGCCTTTTTGATTTCATTATCTAAATCAACCACTTTTACGTTGTCGGAAAACTGAAGGACTTTTTGCGCGAGTTTTGTTTTACCAACCCCGGATGGGCCAATTAAAAATATCGTTTCCATAACCTTGGCGGCTCAACGAATGAAAGGAACTGTTGCTCCGTAGACCCAGCCTTTGTCGATCAGTTGCCACAACGCGGGCACGTTGGCGAATGGATCGGCCAGCAACGAGGGTGCGCAACCGGGTGCACCGTCCGTGGCACCGTCCGTGGTTAGGCAATGCTCAATATCTTTTTGGCATAGTCCTTGCCGGATGTGGAAGGCGGTAATGGCTTCCCATCCTGTTTGTAAAGCTCGGTAGCTTCTTCAATGGTTTCGCACAATTCGGCAAACACCTGTTGTTCGTCATTA
The DNA here is from genome assembly GCA_029624765.1 of Candidatus Contendibacter sp. Classification (GTDB taxonomy): domain Bacteria; phylum Pseudomonadota; class Gammaproteobacteria; order Competibacterales; family Competibacteraceae; genus Contendibacter. The sequence continues at coordinate 16,372 of JARSSO010000001.1, forward strand.
CCATGGCACCCACCATAGATGAGTCCAGGACAGCTATTTATATAGCATTGATCTTCATCTGACCATTCAATGATTTTGGCGTAGCGAGCGCTCTCTTTCATTGCCTTGATTCCTCGATACCCTTTTCCACAGCTTCGATCTGATAGTGTTGAGCATCATCGCCAGCTTTGCCGGATATAACGATAGGCTGGGCAACCTTTGGATTTACAAAGTTCCGGTAACTCCCTTTGCCGCCTCGGTTCTTGGAGCCCACGTTTTCAAGGTCTTGGATCAACTCTCTAAATTTTGGAGGCAACTCTGATTTTTCCTGATTGATGCCTAACGGGCAAGCTGCGGTATCGCCTGCAACGGTTTATTAGAGTTCACGTTCAACACCGTGCATTTCCTGCGTTCCTTTTAATGCCAAGGGTCTGCACCTTGGCTCTGCCATAATAGTACTACTGGGCGGAAATTATGCCTTATCACATGTCTGCCTTTGCCGTACTGTCCGTTGTTTAGATGTCCGCGCCTCCGCAGAGGCGCATTGCTCAAAGCGTAGACAGCCTTGGAAGTGTCATCCAGCGGGTCAATCCCGCAGTAATTCATTCAGGCTGACCCGGCCACGGGTTTTTTCATCGACCTGCTTGATGATCACCGCGCAGTACAGACTGTGGCTGCCATCGGGGGCGGGCAGGGCGCCGGGCACCACCACCGAACCCGCCGGCACCCGGCCATAGCTGACCTCGCCGGTCATCCGGTTGTAAATCCTGGTGCTCTGACCGATGTAGACCCCCATCGAAACCACCGAGCCGCGCTCGACGATCACGCCCTCAACCACTTCGGAACGGGCGCCGATGAAACAGTCGTCCTCGATGATGGTGGGGCTGGCCTGCAACGGTTCCAGCACGCCGCCGATGCCGACGCCACCGGACAAATGCACGTTCTTGCCGATCTGAGCGCAGGAACCGACCGTGGCCCAGGTGTCCACCATCGTGCCCGAATCCACGTAAGCACCGATGTTGACGAAGGACGGCATCAGCACCACGCCGGGCGCGATATGGCAACCGCGGCGGGCGGCGGCGGGCGGCACCACCCGCACCCCGGCCGCCAGAAAGTCGTTTTCACCGTATTGGGCGTACTTGGGCGGTATCTTGTCGAAATAGTTGGTGTAACCATCGCGGATGATGACGCTGTCGTTCAAGCGGAAGCTGAGCAGCACCGCCTTCTTCAGCCAGGCGTTGACCATCCAGGCGCCGTCGCGCGGCTCGGCGACCCGAACCCGGCCCAGTTCCAGCAGGCCCAGCGCATCCTCGACCGCCTCGCGCAGCGCGGCCGGCGCGTTGGCGGCGTCCAGTTCGGCGCGGCGCTCGAACGCTTCTTCAATCATCCGTTGCAATTCGCTCATCAGGGCACATCCTCGGCAGGGGCGGCGCGCTCGTCGGTCAAGTTTGGGCGCGGCCGCAAAAACCGTCATAATAAGGGGGGATAAGGACCAGACTGGCGGATCGCCGCGCGGGCGATCCGAGTCCCGGCGAAAACTTTACCACCTCAGGCTTCCGAACGGCAGCAAGCGAACGGTTGCGATGACGATGGGCGCGCGGATCAACCCGATGAGATAAAACACAACGAGGGTATTCGGTATGTCGAAAAATTCGCTGGCGGATCCCGCCAAGCGGGATCACTCCAAACAATCCGAGAAGCGTCCGGCCATGGACGTTCCGAAAGCGACCATCACCGATCCGGTCGTGCCGCCGACGCCGGAAGCCGGCCCGGCAGGGGTGGATGGCCGCAAGCGGGTGATCATCGAGGGCGTGGCTCCCGAAATCGACGGTGGTCGCTTCCCGATCAAGCGCACCGTGGGAGATACGGTGACGGTCGAGGCGGATGTATTCACCGATGGCCACGACGCGCTGTCCTGCGTCCTGCAATACCGCCGCGCGGGCGAGCGCGTCTGGCGGGAAGCGCCAATGCGGTTTCTGGTCAACGACCGTTGGCGCGGCGAGTTCCAGGTGCTGGAACTGGGGCGTTATGAATACACGATCATCGCCTGGGTGGACGCCTTCAAGTCCTGGCGTCACGACCTGGGGCGCTGGGTCCAGGCCGAAGATATCGCTCTCTCGCTGCGGGTGGGCGCGGAACTGGTCGAGAAAGCCGGCCAGCGCGCCGACGGCGAGGACGCCAAGTGGCTGGTCCAGCGCGCCGGGGATCTGGCCGGCCCGCACGATCTGGAATACCGCCGCCGGTTGGGATTGGACGAGGAACTGGCGCGGCTCATGGAACGCAACGCCGACCGCCGGCTGGCGCTGAGCTACGGCAAGGATCTGGGTATCGTGGTGGACGACGAGCGTGCCCGCTTCAGCGCCTGGTACGAAATGTTCCCGCGCTCGTGCAGCCCGGTTCCGGGCAAGCACGGCACCTTCAAGGACTGCGAGGCCTGGTTGCCCCGCATCGCCGCCATGGGTTTCGACGTGTTGTATTTCCCGCCGATTCATCCGATTGGCCGGGTCAATCGCAAGGGCAGGAACAATACGCTCACCCCCGGCCCGGACGACGTCGGCAGCCCGTGGGCCATCGGCGCGGCGGAGGGCGGCCACAAGGACATCCTGCCGGAGCTGGGCACCCTGGAGGATTTCCGCCAACTGGTGCGAAAGGCGAAGGAGCACGGCATCGAAATCGCCCTCGACATCGCCCTGCAATGCGCGCCCGATCATCCTTACGTCAAGCGGCATCCCGACTGGTTCCGCTGGCGGCCGGACGGCACGGTGCAGTACGCCGAGAATCCACCGAAGAAGTATCAGGATATCTATCCGTTCAATTTTGAAACCGCCGACTGGAAGGCGCTGTGGGAGGAGATCAAGAGCATCTTCGAGTTCTGGATCGAGCAGGGCGTGCGCATCTTCCGGGTCGATAATCCCCACACCAAGCCGTTTGCGATGTGGGAATGGCTGATCGGCGAAGTCAAGCAGCACACCCCGAACGCGATTTTCCTGGCCGAGGCGTTTACCCGACCCAAGGTGATGCACCGGCTGGCCAAGCTCGGCTATACCCAGTCCTACACCTACTACGCCTGGCGCAACGCCAAGTGGGAATTGAGCGAATACTTCACCGAGGTTGGTCAGGGACCGGGTCGGGAGTACTTCCGGCCCAATTTCTGGCCCAACACCCCGGATATTCTGACCGAGGCCCTGCAATTCGGCGGCCGGCCAATGTTCATGTCCCGGCTGGTGATGGCGGCGACCATGACCGCCAATTACGGCATCTACGGTCCGGCCTACGAGATGATGGAGCACGTCGCGGTCAAGCACGGCAGCGAGGAATACCTCGATTCCGAAAAATACCAGGTGCGCTATCGCGGTTTCCAGGATTTGGACGGTCCCAACAGCCTGCGCGATTTCATCGCGCTCGTAAACCGCATCCGCAGGCGCAATCCGGCCTTGCAAGCGAACGCCAACGCCCACGTTCATGGCGTCGACAACGAGCAGATCATTTGCTACAGCAAGGCAACCGCCAATGGCGCCAACGTCATTCTGGTGGTGGTGAACCTGGATCCCAACTACACCCAGGCTGGCATGACCCAGTTGGACTTGGCGGCGCTGGGCGTGGACCCCCACCAGCCGTTCCAGGTTCACGATCTGCTGACCGGCGCTCACTACCTGTGGAACGGACCGCGCAACTACGTGGAGTTGAACCCGAATCGGATGCCGGCGCATGTGTTCCGCATTCGCCATCACCTGCATACGGAACGCGATTTCGATACTTTCGACGGGTAAGGAGATCCACGGGAAAGTCCTGTTGCAAACCACGTTGCTCGTTGGATAACCGCCCTTGCCGGATCGTTATTCTGGTCGGGGGTTTGTGCGAAATGCTCTTAACGTTGAAACGAAGGATATGTCGCGATGAAACAACCAAAAATTCTGGCGTTCGTGATGGCGGGCGGCGAAGGGGCTCGCCTGAGTCCGTTGACCACGCAAAATTCCAAACCCTCGCTCCCCTTTGGCAGCCGCTATCGGATTGTGGACTTTGTGTTGAGCAATCTGCTCAATTCCGGGATTCAATCCATTTATCTGCTGGTGCAGTACAAATCCCAGTCCCTGATCGAGCATGTCCGCAAGGCCTGGGTAGTGTCGCCGATGCGCAACGAGGAGTTTGTGACGGTGGTGCCGCCCCAGATGATGCGCGGGGGCGACTGGTTCATGGGCACCGCCGACGCGGTGTACCAGAATCTGAACCTGATCCAGTTGCACGATCCGGACTTGGTGCTGGTGTTTGGTGCCGATCACGTCTATCGGATGGATTTGCAGCAGATGGTGGATTTTCACCGCGAACGCGAGTCCGATGTGACCGTGGCGGCTTTGCCGGTGCCGCTTGCGGACGCCAAGGGGTTTGGCGTCATCGCCGCCGACGGCGATGGCCGGGTGCGCGAGTTTCAGGAGAAACCCGCCAATCCGGCGCCGATGCCGGACGATCCCACGCGCGCCTACGCCTCGATGGGAAATTACCTGTTCAATACCGATGTGCTGGTCGATGCGCTCAGGGCGGCTCATAGCCGGGGGGAGCATGACTTCGGGCAAAATGTGTTGCCCCATTTGAAGGAAACCCATCGGCTGTTTGCCTACGACTTCGCCACCAATAAGGTTCCCGGTTCCAAATCCTACGAGGAGCCGGCCTACTGGCGCGACGTGGGAACCCTGGACGCCTATTTCGCCGCCCATCAGGATATGTTGGGGCTGACGCCGCGCTTCGATGTGTTCAACCCCCAGTGGCGGATCTTTTCCAGTAACTATCAGGGGCCGGTCGCTCGCCTGATCAACGCCCAGGTCGAAAATGGCGTGATCGCCGCTGGTTCGCTGGTGCATGGCGCTTCCATCCGCAATTCCATCATTCGTCGCGAGGTCATCATTGAGGACGATGTGGAGATCGAGGACTGCATCATTCAGGATCATGTCCATATCAAACGTGGCGCCCGGCTGCGGCGGGTCATCATCGGCGGCTATAATGTCATCGAGGCGGGCGCGCGCATCGGCTATGACCTTGAACTGGATCGGCGCCGTTATACGGTTACCGCCGGCGGCATCACCGTGGTGGGACCGGGCGAGGTGACCACCGCCATGCGGGCGTTTAGCGAGTGAGTCCGGGTTGAGGATTCCCCCGCCGCCATGGGTGGCGGGGGGAACTGCTCTTAACAACAATGTATTGATTAATATGAACGAAACCCTATTTGACCTTTCCAGTTTTACTGACTGTGATCAAATCAAGGACAGCTACGATCAAGCAGCCCGAATTGTACTTTATCCAGGCGATACCAGCCGATTTTTAGAAACTGTTCCTAATCAGTCAATTGCACTGATTATTACTTCGCCACCCTACAATCTGGGTAAAGACTACGAAAATCGAACTTCAATAGAACAATATCTTGGAATGCAGTCTCAAGTCATCAAGCAGCTTTATCGTATTCTTCGAAATGATGGCAGCATTTGCTGGCAGGTTGGGAATTTCGTTGATAAAGGTGAAGTTTATCCTCTTGATATTTTTTACTATGGTATTTTTAAAAAACAGGGGTTTTATTTGAGGAATCGAATCGTCTGGCATTTTGGTCATGGATTACATGCATCGAAACGCTTTTCTGGGCGATATGAAACAATCTTGTGGTTTACCAAAAGTGATCAGTATGTTTTTAATCTTGATCCAGTGCGGGTGCCTTCCAAGTATCCAGGTAAACGTCATTTCAAGGGTCCAAATCAGGGTAAGCCATCAGGTAATCCCTTGGGTAAAAATCCATCTGATATTTGGGAAATTGTAGCTCAGGATTGGGAAGAGGAAATTTGGGATATTCCGAATGTGAAAGCTAACCATCCTGAAAAAACCGACCATCCTTGTCAATATCCCATAGAGCTTGTCGAACGCTGCATATTAGCCTTAACCAAGGAGGATGACTGGGTCTTTGACCCGTATGCAGGCGTGGGTACATCGCTGGTTGCCGCTATTCTGAATGGGCGGCGGGCCATGGGAAGCGAGAAGGAAGCAGCCTATATTGAAATTGCCCGTCAGCGCATCCGCGATAGCCTTAATGGTGTGGTTCGGCGGCGTCCAATTGGGAAGCCAGTTTATCAACCTACTGGAAATGAAAAGGTTGCTCGGATTCCTCAAGAATGGAAAGAAAACAGTGAAGAACGGCTTTTGGAAGAGAAGGTAAACTATCCATGATGATCGCAGGAATTTATTCCTTCAATGGTGGCAGGAAAGTTATTGAATCCAAATATGGAGATGAATTGGATCAAGTGAAACAAATCATTGCAGGCGTGGATAGTAGTCAGCATAAAACTAAAACGAGCCGTGAAAAAACTATGCCGGGCAGGCAGTTATATAGCCCACCAGCACTCAATAAAGCATTCAAAAGGGGTTTTGAGAATCTGGGCTGGCGTAATCGTCGCGTGATGTGTCAATATCCAGTGCAATATTACACAGCGGAATATCAACCATCGCCATTATCATCCGGCGCTTTTCGTGATATGGATTTTGTCAAAAATCGAGTTGGTATTGAAGTACAATTTGGTAAATATGCTTTCATGGTATATAACGTGTGCGCTAAAATGACGATATTCAATAAACTTGACTTTATTGATGTAGGTATTGAAATTGTCCCCGTCAAGGAGTTTGCCGCAGAAATGTCATCGGGCGTTTCCTATTTCGAGCAATTTGTCTGGGATTTGGAGCAGCGTGGTGTTTGTAATATCGATATTCCGGTTTTGATTCTGGGGGTGGCGGCGTAACTTGGCAAGTGCCCTGATTGTAGGATGAGCGCCCGATGAATAAACCCATCACAACCGTCTGGCCCGGCCGCCCCTATCCGCTGGGGGCAACCTGGGACGGGGAGGGCGTCAACTTCGCCCTGTTTTCCCAACACGCCGAGCAGGTGGTCCTGTGTCTGTTCGACGCCAGGGGCAAGCACGAGGTCGCGCAAATCCCGCTGCCCGAGCGCACCGGCGGCGTCTGGCACGCCTATTTGCCGGAAGCCCGGCCCGACTTGCTGTATGGCTACCGGGTCCACGGTCCCTACCGGCCGGAGGAGGGCGACCGCTTCAATCCTCACAAGCTGTTGCTCGATCCCTACGCCAAGAGCATCGTCGGCCAGATTCACTGGAGCGACGCCCAGTTCGGCTACCGAATCGGCGGTCGCGGCGAGGACCTGAGCTTCAACAACCGCAACAGCGCGTCGGGGATGCCCAAATGTCAGGTGGTGGATACCGCCTTCATGTGGGGCGACGACCGCCCGCCGCGCGTGCCGTGGCACGACACGCTGATCTACGAATTGCACGTGCGCGGCTTCACCCTGCGCCACCCCGACGTGCCGGTCCATCTGCGTGGCACTTACGCGGGCTTGGCCTGCGGGCCGGTGGTGGATTATCTCAAGGCGCTGGGCGTGACGGCGGTGGAGTTGTTGCCGATCCAGTATTTCGTGGACGAACGTCACCTGCTGGACCGGGGTTTGCGCAATTACTGGGGCTATAGTCCCCTCGGCTATTTCGCCCCGGACCCACGCTATGCGTCCACCGACCATCCGGTGAACGAATTCAAGAGCATGGTGCGAACCCTCCACTCGGCTGGCATCGAGGTGATCCTGGACGTGGTCTACAACCACACCGCCGAGGGCAATCAGTTAGGCCCGACCCTGTGTTTTCGCGGCCTGGACAACGCCACGTACTATCGGCTGGCTCCCGATCATCCGCGCTACACCATGGACTATACCGGCTGCGGCAACACCCTGAACACCGCCGAGCCGAGAGTGCTGCAACTGATTGCCGACAGCTTGCGTTACTGGGTGACCGAGATGCACGTGGACGGGTTTCGCTTCGATCTGGCCGCCGCGCTGGCGCGGGGCCGGCAGGCGGTAGAGCAGGCGGGCGCGTTCATGGCTATCGTCCAGCAGGATCCGGTGCTGTCCCAGGTCAAGCTGATCGCCGAACCGTGGGACGTGGGCGAGGAAGGGTACCAGGTGGGCCGGTTTCCGCCGGGCTGGAGCGAGTGGAACGGCAAATACCGCGACGTGGTGCGGGACTACTGGCGCGGCAAGGGGGGGCTGATCGGCGAACTGGCCTACCGGCTGACCGGTTCCGCCGATTTGTACGAGCACAACGGTCGCCGGCCCCACGCCAGCATCAACTTCATCACCGCCCACGACGGTTTTACCCTTTACGATCTGGTCAGCTACAACGAGCGTCACAACGAGGCCAACGGGGAAGACAATCGCGACGGCGAATCGCATAACCGAAGTTGGAATTGCGGCGTGGAAGGTGATACCGAAGATCCGGGAATTCTCGCGCTGCGCTTGCGCCAGCGGCGCAATCTGCTGGCGACCCTGCTCCTGTCGCAAGGCGTGCCGATGCTGCTGGCCGGCGACGAGGTAGGCCGAACCCAGCGCGGCAACAACAACGCCTATTGCCAGGACAACGCCCTGAGCTGGCTGGACTGGGATATCGCCTGGTTGCGGGAAAATCGGGAACTGCTGGCGTTCACGCAGCGCCTGATCCAGATTCGCCAACGCCACCCGACCTTCCGGCGCCGACACTTCTTCCGGGGCATTCACGGCGATGGGGTCCGCGACATTTTCTGGTTCAATCCCGACGGCTGCGAAATCAACGACGAGGAATGGACCCACGACTACGCCCGTTGCCTGGGGCTGTACCTGCCGGGCGCTGGCTTGCAGGAACGGGACGAGCGTGGCCATCCGCTGATGGACGAGGATTTTCTGCTGCTATGCAACGCCCATCACGAGGAAATTTCGTTTGTATTGCCGGTGCCGGGCGATGAAGCGTTGTTCGAAGTGGTGCTGGATACCGCGCTGCCCCACGGTCAGCCGACCGAGGGTTTTCAACACCCTGTCGAGGATCCCTACCCGGTGCAAGGCCGGTCCCTGGTATTGCTGCGACATCGGCGGGCGGCGTCCCGGTCGGAACCCTGAAGCAAAAAAGGCCGGGCGAGGGTGCCCGGCCAAAAACCACCAAAGGAGGATGTGTGACAGACAGAGGAGAAAAGAGGCCTGCCACACATTCTCTATTTTACCAGGAAATTTAGAGTAAACATACTACTTGGTGTTGTTTTTGGGCCAAAAAGCAACACCTTGTTTTAAAAGCAACTGATTCGGCCCATGGTTTGGTCGAATGATCGAAGTATTGGAGTTCTCAAGGCAATTCTGGCAGCACCTCGTCGTCAGACAGAGCCAGAATGGCGTCAATGAGCCGATCGGTCTTGCTAACCTCGCCGTGAGTCATCAACATTCGCGCCTTGGTGATCAATTCAATTGGCGTCAGCGGCGCCTCGGGATCGCCCTTGGCGTGAGTCCGCCGCACCGTCAGGCGTTCGCCGCCGCGCACCGTGACGGTCACCGCGCTGCCCCAGGCCTTCGGATAGGCTGAGGCGTAGGGTTCGGCGACCCGCGCGGTCACCTGTTCCCGCAGCCCCGCCAGTTCCCGCCGCGCCGGCTCGGCGAACGCGGCGAAATCCACCGTTTCCCGGCTCAATGCCGCCGCCACGCAATGTTGCAGGGAGAACTTGGCCTCATAGTCGCTCTGCGGCGCGGGCCGGTCGCAGACCTCCAGCGCCGCCGGATAGGTTTCCACCTCGACCTGTTCGATGGCGCCGGCCATCACGTGGCGCCGCAGTTCCTGCGCGGCGTCGATGGCGGGATGGGTATGGCGACAGGAGGGCCAGGGCTTGACCGAGGTCAGCAACAATTGCCAGGGGCCGTCGGGATCGCGCGTGATCGCCTCGGGATCGGGGTCGGGACAGGTGGCGGCAAACCAGCCTTTCGCGCCTTCCAGCATCGTCGGTGGCCCGGTGAAGCCATGCCGCGCCAAATCCGCCGCCAACACGCCCGCTTCCGCCGCCCGCCCGGCGTGCAAGTGCTTGGTCATCGTGCCGGCTTCCAGGAATTGCCAGAGTCCGGCGGATTGCGCGCCGGCATTGCCCAAAGCGTTGACCGTCGCCGGCGCGTCGAGGCGCAGCAGCGCCGCCGTTGCCATGGCCGAGCCGTAGGGACCGCAGGTGGCGGTGTTGTGCCACAGGCGATAGTGGGACGGTCCAACCGCCATCCCCACTCGGGTCGCCGCCTCGAACCCCCACAGCACCGCCCGCAGCATGGCGTGGCCGCGAATGCCTTCCCGGGTCGCCACCGCCCAGGCCGCCGGAACCACGACGCAGCCGGGATGCACCACCGAGGCTCGATGCAGATCGTCGGTTTCCAGGATGTGGGTCAGCGTTCCCAGCAGAAAGGCGCGGCGCGCGGCGTCGGTCGGCGCGGCGGCCTCGGCCCAGCGCGACAGGATAGCCCCTGGCTCACTCATTCGTCCCGCCAGGGCGTTCGCCATCGCATCCAGCACCAACAGCGCGGCGTGCTCCAAATCGGCGGGCGTGATGGGTTTTGCAGTGATCAGTTCGGTCAACCGCTGGGTCAGGGTTGGATCGCTCATGCGGTTCTCCTTGGGGCGGAGCGGGGCATTGGAAGAACGCGCTTGGAGCGCGATGGCATGATCGAAAGTGTAGCCGAGCGGCGCGTTGAGCGGTTGCCGATCAATCCTTCCAGGGCCGCTCGCACGCCATGAAACCCCGCCAGAGATCATGGAAGGCGTGTTCCTGGACATCCAGCCGGCAGCCGTACCAGCCCTCGATGACTTGGCGGGCGGCGGCAACGGTTCGCAGCCGCGCCTCGTCCAGCAACCGGCGCGCGACCGCGATGTCGTTCATGATGCCCAGGCTATCTTGCAGCCGGGCCAGCGCGCCGAGATAGGCCTTGACTGTCGACGCGGGGTACAGGCTGGCGAAGAAATCCAGGGCGTAGCGCAATTCCTTGATCCGAATCCGCAACCTGTGCCGCTCCACGGCGGAAAGTTCGGCGAACGCCTCGCCTTGTTTCTCGACCCGCCGATGGTCGCGACCGAGTAATGAGGTGGCAAAATCCACTGCCGGTTGCGTCAGCCGCTCCCGCCGCTTGTCGTCCAGGTTCTCCCGCCAGGTGCGGTTGTCCAACCATTCGGCGAGTGCCCGCGTCAGTTGCTGATAGCGGGGATCGGCCAGCGCCTCGCGCAGCGTGCGATGGTGGGTCTGGCGGATGGTCTCGGCCCTGGTTCGGAACAGAGCCAGGCCGCGTTTGCGCGGGAAGTGGGCCAGCATCGGCGCCATCCCTTCCTCCAGAAAGACATCCCAGTCGCGGGCCGGCCCCAGGAAACCGTTCAGCCAGCGGATGTCCTCGACGAGCGCGGCGCTGACCTCGCGGGGAATCAGCGGACGGAATATCTTGAGGCCGGACCGCAGTCGGCGGAATGCCACCCGCATCTGATGGACGCCCTCCATTTGCCCGTCCAGCACCGCCGCTCGGTTCGCCTCGGCGTGGCGCAGGCACGCGCCGATGATGGCGACGAAGGCGTCTTCGCCGGTGACGTCGGCATCCAGTTGAACTGGGCTGGCTTTAACGTGGGTGATGGCTTTCGGAGTCACGGGCAATATCCGTTACAGTCAAAACAGCAGTTAGGATGCGCTACGGGGATTCAGGTGCGAAGTTCACCCAGATACCAAAAGGTCGGGTACCGCAAGTCCATACCCGTGACTTGAACCGCATGGTTTTCCAAGCGGGACGCTTGTCGTTCCGGCGAGCTGTCGAAGGGATACGCTGCGCGGACGCCCGGTATGATTCGCCAGTAGCCCAAACCCTGATCGAGGCGCATTCGCCAGCAAGCGCCGTCAATCCAGCGCAAACGTAACTCCCGCGCATGGGGCAAGTGATACGTCGCCACTTCCGAAAACGTGACAGCACCCAGTGTGTTCAACAAGGCTTCAAACACGGCGCGGCGGTCATCACCATCGCGCCAGTCGTGGTGTAGCAGGCGGGGTTCACCGGTATCACGAGATTCCAGCGTTGCCGTAGCGATGATAATCCGGGTGTCGGGTTGTCGGCCACGCAGGGTTTCGAGCCAGTCGCGCAGCAACAGCAACATCAGCGGCGACCGTAGATAACGGTCGTTGTATGCAATTTCCACCAGTGGCGTTTTATCCGATAACCGGTGGGCAAGTTCCGGGACGCGCTGGCTGATCAGCATCCAGGCGCGGCTTCCAAAGCCGTTGCTGGCACCGTTCAACTCGGTGGTGATCGCTAGTTCATGCAACAAGTCGGCGGGTGGATGCCGTAATGCTTCAGGCGCGCACGCCAGCCAATTGTCCGGCAACGACGGGAGTGGTTCCGTGCTGCTCAAGCGCAGAAAGCGGGTTTGCTGAAAGCTATTGCCCCAGTTCGGCCCTGGCGCCAGCGCGTCCGAATCACTGACGGCCCAGCGTACACTACCAATTTTGCCGGCCAATTCGATGGCAAACGGCAGCGATGAGGTTCCAACGGTCGGTTGGTCCGGGGCAACATGTAATTGTGCGCCGACGAAGCGCAGCAGTGCAGCGAGTTCATCGGCCAGCGGCGCTGGCAATCGGTCGAGACAACGGCGCGGTGCGATCAATACGACTCGCGTACTGCTGGCGCTGGCCCTCAACAGCTCATCCCGTAGTCGCCACGCCAGTGGTTCCCATTGTTCCGAATGGCCGCCCAGGAATAGCCGCAATTCGCTAATCGCACTGTGCTGGAATTCCCGGCGCAGGGCCAGCACGGTTGGTTCCAGTTCGATCTGGGTGGCTGGACCGAATACCTGTAATTCGGGCGGTAGTTCCAGACCGGTGAGAAAGTCGCTATCCAGCAGCGCTAATGCCCGGCGGCGGTCGAGATCGTCAAGATGAAACTGAGTGTCGTAACTGAGCAAGCATCCGTGGCAGGCCCCGTCGCAACCCCGGGCGCACTGAAGAATGTCGCGTGCCTGCTTGAACAGCTCGGGCAACCACGGCGCGGCGGTAGTCACATAACCCGCACCGCCGGTCGCGGTGTCATAGAGATAAATCGAATGCGCTGGTTGTCCCGCCGCATCCAGGTTTTGAGCGACGGTACAGCCGATTTCCTGTTCCTCAATGCCCAGCTTGTTGGTCAGCGCCCGACGCAGGGCGACACCGAGCGAATACGCGGTGATCCGGTCGAGCGGGGCGTCGCTATATGGCTCTCGCAACTGCAATTCGAGAATATCGGTGCGTTCGGCAATACCCAGCAGGATACCTCGTTTGATCGCCCAATCTTCGTGATTGCCGGGACATTCGGTTTCGTGGTCGTGATCCCGCCCGCCGAGCAGGCGCTTGTGCAGTTTCAGGCCATCAAGATCGGGCATGGAGTCGGCTTTACCGCAGCGCAGACAGACTGCGTAACCCTCGCCGTGCAAACCATCGGAGCGGTGGAACAAGTGGCCCTGAGTGCTGTAGCGATAACGACCCAGCGCCGGCGTCGGCAACCAGACCCACGCCGCGCCTTCCAACGAAATCAGCGGATCGCGTACCGGGATATACTGAGGCGTGCTCACATCGTTGTGAGGTTCATAACGGATGTCCACCGCAAAGCCGGCCGGCTGCAGATATTCGTAGCGGGTTAGCTTATTGCCGGTATAGCCACAATGCGGACAGCGTTCTGGCATGGTAGGGCGGGTTCCGCTACCGCCGCAGGAGCCGCAGCGCCAAACCCAACGGATGGCCTGAATTTCCGGTGGCCCGTCCTGATCTGCCGGGATGTGCCAGTTCAGAGTAATACCACTGCTGCGATAAACCCGGCCATCCAGCACGGTATCTGTGCCGGGCGCGTAATCACGCAACGCAATGGCCAGATCGCGGGAGGGTGATTCGTTACGCAACATCTTGGCGGTGGTGGTGCGCAGGGAGACCACGTTAATGGGAAATCCGTGACCGGGCAGGAAACCCCGGTTGGCCAGTTCGCTGAGCAGGTATTCGTCTTCGATACGTTGGCATTGAATCTTCAGGGCGCGTTCGGCCGGACTGTTCACTTGAATTCCCTGGCGGCCCCGCACCAATTCCAATTGATCGCGCAAGGCATCAATTTCTTCCCGCCAACCTGCGGCGGTTTGTTCAATCGCGTCAGCGGTGACAGTCAGCAATGCCGACGCTTCAAGACCTTCGAGACAGCTTCGGCGCACCAGTTGACCAATGCCCTGCATCAAATGGACGTCCTGATTGGCGTCGCTTCGGCACCATTCGGCAAATCGCGCATGGGGCGCGGTAACATCAGGAGTGGTGGCATCAAAGAACCAGTGAGCGGTCAGTCGGTGCAGATTCTGGCTATGGCGACCGAGAAAAGCGGCCAACACCAGCGCATTGATATGCCTGCTGACGATGCGCTCGCTTTGCAGGGACACGAGCGGTGCGGCCAGCGGGGTGATGAACGGCCAGAGCGGATTACGAAATACGGCGTCCCCATGGGGGGAAGCCTTGCACAGGGTGAAACTGGCGGCGGCGGTTTCCCGCCGACGCCCGGCGCGGCCAGCGCGTTGCAGGAAATTGGCTGGATGCGGTGGCACATTGTTCATCGCCACCGCCGACAGACCGCCGATGTCTACGCCCATTTCCATGGTGGTGGAGCAGCTCAAAACGTTCAGCTTGCCTTCCTTGAACAGCTTTTCCCGTTGTTCGAGCTTCCGGGCGGAAATCTGCGCCGAGTGCTCCTTGACGCGAAAAAAGCGGGCGTGACTGGCGATGCGGTCGCTCAATTCTGGCCAGGCGCCCAATTCGCGCAAGCGCAGAATGCGCTCGTCATTTTCCAGCCAGTGGTTAATGTCTTCAGAATCGGCGTTATGCCAGAAGGCGTTGGGTACGCGCGGCATCTCAACCCGTAGGCATTGCGCCAGACCTTGGTTGGCGCCGTTCGGCATGTAGGGACTGAGGCCACGGAAAGCGAGGGGCAGCAGTCGGCGGGTGATCGGACAAAGCCACGCCTGCCGAACCTCAGCAATCTCGGCGGTTTGCGGCAAGCTCAGCCGGTAGCCTTCCTCAAAGCTTTGCAACAGGCCAGCGTTACCCAATGTCTGCCAAGCCGCCACCAACAATTCATTGATCAAGCTGGCGCCTTCCGGCGTCTTAGCATCAAGTTGCAAAGCATGGGCGAGTAAAATCACCAAGCGGTTGCGTAATGAACCGCCCCGGGCTTGCGGCCAAGACGCTTGTTGCCGGGGTTTGCCAGATTCGCCCGGACTGATCAGGTAGCGCCCCCGCCCTGGAAAACCGAACCAGCGGAGTTGCTGGCGAGTGACTTCCACGGCGGAAATCGCCCGGACGTAATGATTCAGCGCCACGCCCAGGAAATCACGCCAGTCGTCAAGGCTGAAATTTCTTTGTTGCCAGACAGCAGGAGCCGCTTTGACGTTAGCCAGCGCGGGATAACGCAACCGCAATAAACCCAGCGTTTCCAGCGAGTTCTGGCGCTTCGAGCGGCGGAAGAATTCCCGCAACAGGCAGAGGTGAGCCAGTTCGCCGTCACTCAGTTCGCCGCCGGTTTGCTCTTTCAAACCCGCCAGCATCCAACGTTCAAAGCCGGGTTCCGCCAACAACCGCTGAACTGCCTCATTCCACCCCAGCCGACCGAGCGGCGGCGTGTCGAGTTCGGCCAACTTGGCGCGTTTCTCCTGAATATCCTTGCCAAGAACCGATGAGAGACTGGGGTCGTTGTTCACCAACTGTTCAAATTGAACGATTCTTTGGCGCAGTTCTTCAATCTTCTCTTCATTCCGGGTGGGAACTGCTGCGGCAACGTGGTGATACAGCAAACTCCGCACATAATTCCGTTCCGCTTCCTGCTGTGCCTTGGCTGCGAAACGGGCAGTGCCTTGTCGGCTGTCGCTGAAGGTGATCAGCCGCCGTCCATCGAGCGGTAGCGGTGTGTCGCTCTTCCCAAGGGGCTGCATGTGGGCCAGCAAAGTAGGTATCGCCACACCGAGCAGGAACGGAGCGCCAAGCCGGGCCGGTTTGAACAAGCTCATCGGGGATTTTTCCCGTTCGCCACATACCGGGCAGTGCAGGCGGCCATCCTCTTCCGGCCCACGGACATGCACCCGCGCGCCGGATTCAGTGGCGCAATCGAAGCGATTTTCCTTTGAAAGCCAGCCGGACAGATGGCTCTGTCCGGGTTCAGTCAACAATCGTGGCAATCCTTGCCGGGGGTCGGCCATGGGTTCGTTGTCCTCATCTTCCTCGGTCTCCGGTGGTTCCAATTCTTGTTGAAACTCATCCTCGTCGACGGGAGAAGGCCGGGGTAGGAGCCAGGAGGCATCAACATCATTCTTTTCCCGCGCCGCCAGATATTCCGCTCCACATTCGCCGCATTGCACCAACTCAAAAGCGGGCATGCGGCAAACTGGGCAATGAGTACGCCGCTCCAGAAACACCGGGCCAAACGGCCAGCGCGCATTGTCAAGCGGCGTATTTTTTCGACCGGGACAGGTGAAATTGGCGCAGACCCAAAGGCCGGTTTGTGCTCGTTCGAGAAAATGGCCGCGCAACGGCAGAAAGGGTTCGCCGGCGACATCGTGCGCACCGGTGGCAAGATCGAGCAGCTCCAGCGTATTGTGGCGCGTGATCTCATCGCTCTGTCCAAAGAGGATTTCCGCCAGTTGCGACAACCGCGCCGCACCTTCGGTAATCCGTTGTCGGACGGCGCGCGCCGGTGGGCTCACCGCCAGGACATCGTAAAGACCTTCCCGGTTCATTTCGCGCAACACCGCCGGCGCTGGCAGCGGGCGAGCCATCGCCGCCATTTTTGGATCGAGTGGCGGCGTCCGTCGGTTTCCGACGATCACCCGTACCCGCTCGGAGGGCACGCCGGCAACCTGGGCCAGGAATTCCTGCAATTGGTGCTGGCTGTCTTTACCACCGGCAAACGTCGCGGAAGTAGCGACGAAGTGAACGTCTTCGGCGCGGCAACCGAAGCCATGCAGCACCCGCCGCAACAGCAGGGCGATTTCAGCGGCTTGCGAACCCATGTAGATATGCGCTTCGTCAAGTACGATCCAACGCAACCGCCCTTGAGAAGCATCGAGAATCGGTCGGTCGTCAGCTCGCACCAGCAGGTATTCGAGCATGGTGGCGTTGGTGACCAGAATCGGCGGCGGGTCGGCGCGCAACACATCGCGACCCAAAACCTCGCTGGCATACGGTTGATCGCGTTTTGGGGGCGACTGGTAGGGCGTGTTGCCGTTGTACAAGCAGAAGCGGATACGCCCTTTGAACGGTTCCGACCAAGCCACCAGGCGATCCCGCTGGCTTTTAATCAGCGCGTTGAGCGGGTAAAGGAACAACGCCCGGACGCCGGTGAGCGGGATTGGCGAGCGGGCGGCTTCGGTGGCCAGATCGTGCAGAATCGGCCACAGAAAACATTCGGTTTTGCCGGAACCGGGGCCGCTAGTTACCAGCACCGAACGTAGCGGCCCCTCGGCCAGTAGCGTTTCACAGGCTTCAATCTGGTGTTGGTAAGGTTGCTGGTCTGCGGGAAAGGCGTATTCCCCGGCGAATTCCGCAGGTGGGTTGCCGAGCGCGCGGATCAGATCGGGATGCAGCAGCGTTCCCGCCAAAGCGCCGAGCGTGGTTTCAGCCGGCGCCCAGCCGAAAGTAGCCTCGAACACCGGATCGGCCAGAAAGGACCCCTCTGAACCGGCCATTCGTTCAAACCAGTTCCTCAGATGGTTTCGTAGCGGATCATTGCGGAAGCCGAGTTGACTCAGCACGGCGCGGCTAGCGCGGCGATTGAGTTGATCGGTCAGTGAGGTGAAAAACCCGGTAGGCGCATTCATGCAGTGGGGTCCTTAACTGTTGGTCGTCAAACCGGCCAGTCCCAGGCACAGGGCGATTGCGTAAGCGGTATCGAACCAGGGAGGGTCGAAATCCCGCGCTCGGTGTAACTCGAACAGCAATGCCGGAGCATGACTCCAATTCCGTAAGGCCAGCGTCGCTACCAGGAACGGCGCGCACAATACCGGACGGCGGAATGTTTCTTCGCGCCCAAATCGCCGAGGTGCGGGCAGTTTGGTTTCAGCTTGTTCGAGGATGCGCGGCAAGAGCGGCCATTGCTCACCGGTATGGCCCCTAAATAGATCTTGTTGAGCCGCCCCCAAGGTGTCTTCAAGTGTTGTGGGCGCTGCTTTAGCGAGATTGAGCATGGAACGACAAGTCACCGGCAGACTCGGGAACAGGTCTTTTTGCAACCACTCGCCGAGCGTCCTCCAACTTTCTCCACGAGTTGCAAGACGTTGGCGGAAAACATCAAACCGTTCACGAATAAATTCTTCGCCCAGTCCGGTGCTTTCGAGCGCCATGCGCAGATTGTTGAAACGAAGCCTGGTGATCCTCAGCCATAGTGCGACTGGCGCCAGCCGCCAGTCGAATGGTAGTTGTTCCGCCAGCGACCAAGTTCGCTCGAATTCCGAGTCATCGGCCAATAGCAATGCCATTATGGCAGCAGCGGGTGTTTCTCCCAGGCAGCGGCACAAATCGAGTGAGGTGGCCGGTAATTCCTGCGTCAGATCCAGAATACGGAGCAGTCGCGGCCAGTCGGGATGTTGCGGTCGTTCGGCCATGGCGGCCAGCAGGGCTTTGAAGCGTTCACCGCGCGCACCTTCCGGGCTACGGATAGTTTCGATCAGGCCATGGGTTGCAACGCTGTCATCGGCTCCTGATTCGGTGACCACTTCGGTCAAATCTGAATCGGGTGGCGAACTGGTGGTTACCGTCCACAGCAGGGGCCGCGTTCGCAGCCAACCCCCATCGCGGCCTAATACCAGCCACGGCCCGGTTTCAAGGTTCGGAGGAACACTCCAAGCGGTTTCGTCGTTGCGACGAACCAGTATTACCGGTTCTCTCTCGGGTTCCCACAGCGGTAACATCATCATGGTCAAGCGCTCGGTGCAATTGGGTTCCGGCTGACCGCCAAGCTGCACGCAACCGCGTTCGCAATCTCGCGTCAAGAAGAGATCGAAACGGGCAACCGTGATCGTTGCCAGTTTTTGACTCCCCTGACCGACGATGCTCAGCCGCACTTGGGCATCCAGCGAAGCGGTCGCCGAGAATAGTCGGGTAATGGCGTCTTGCAGGGTATGCAGCTCCAACTCACAACGTCCGTTACCGACCAAGCACAATGGCTCGTTCAGCCAAAGCAGTCGTTGCAATGCCTGATCAATATCCTCCGCCCGCAATTCACCCTCTAACCGAAATCCGCCACCACCATCAGGCGCTTGGGCCACGGCGCGCACCGCGCCCAACCGGCCCAAGGGAATCACCGCCCCTGGCGGTAAGCCCATCCCACCTTGGGCGAAGAGCGCGCCCTGCACTGGAAACGGGAGTTCCAAATCCAGAGTGCGACCGTCCAACCAGTCCAGAACGATGTTGAACCGTTCCGGACCGGCGCCCTGCGTGACCTGGCAATCGAGTACCACACCCTCCGGAGTCGACGTGACCGCGACACTGGTGGACGCCAGTGGACCGATGCGCACCTTGGCGCCAAGTAACCCGGTGAGTGTCACTCGCCCAGTGGTGATCGTAGCGTTGGCGGATGCCGGTATGATCTCGGCCCGCGCCCGGAACCGTAGAATCCCATTTTCGACCCAGCGTACCCAAACATTTCCAACACAGGCTATCGTCATCGGGTGCCAACCGGCATCGCTCCGATCCACTGGTCGCCATTCCAGCGCATCGACCCGCTCAAGATTCCCGTTCGGGAGGCATTTTTCCAACCATGGCATTCCCCGAAACACCGGTCGCTCATTCAAGGCTTGTGGAAAGGTCGGACCGGTGAGACGTAGCGTTTCAAGCTGTTCGTCGTTGGCGGTGCAGGATAGTTGGCAGCGCTCGCCATCGGGCGAGACAACGTCGGCGGCGCCTTTGATGCGATATAAAGCGCGATTTAATCCCGCCAGCGATCCCAGGGATTCCACCGCGCCTTGCCCGAGGTTGATGACCTGATGGTCGGACGGAGCCGCGACAAGCAGGTTACTGGTCCGAGTACGCAAGGAGCCTTCGCCCAGGAAGGGGCACGGGTTGGTGTCTTTTTCGCTGAAAACCCAGGGGAGATAATCACTCAACGGTCCGTCACCGATGGCGGCTACTGAATAGGCTTGTTGCGCGGTCAATTGCAGGCGTTGCGCCGCCATGGCGGTGAGACCCTGGAAACATAGCACCCGTCCCAATTGTTCGATTCGATAGATCGCGCCGGCGCCAGCGCCACGAATATGAGTGATCAGCGCGATCAGTGCCAACCCTTCGCGTCCCTCGTGCAACAGGCGAAAACGGTTGGGCATCTGATCCGGCCCAAGCCCGGTCCAGTCGGCAAGCTGTTCGCCGCTGCACGATCCTGGCAAGGCCAGCCGCCGCGTGAGTTGCCAGCCACCGTTGGATTCCCGTTCTAAGCTGCATTGCCAGCGTAGCGGTGTTGGCGGTTGGCGGCGCAATTCCGCCGCATCCTCAACCAGATTGCGCAGCAGTACCTCGGTAACGGTATCGCCGAGGCTGAGCGGCAGATCGTCGTGCCAGTCGGGTTTCAACCGGTTAAGAGCGCCAATGGGATCGCTATTTCCCACAACCTGAGCTTGTAAATTCCAGATGGTGGTGATGAGTTTGCCGCTCAGTTGGTAGACGACTTCCTGTCGCAGACCGGAAGGCAAACGGTCCCGCAAGCGTTCGGCCAATTCGCACCCCAGTTCGACCGATACTTGGTCGTAGCGCGGCAGTTCTTCGAGCAGGGCGCGAAAATAACGGCGCAAGCCGCTACCTTCGCGGCGTAGAAGGTTCAATGGCAGTCCGCCTTCGCAGGCGATAGTCAGCAGGAACTCACGTCCACTGGAATTGACGATCAGCTTGCGATGCCAATAACGCAGACCTCGTTCAACCCAGCCAACCAGCGTGCTGTGTTCAATCCCGGCGGTGTCCACTTCTCGTAACACGGTTTGCCACTTCCAGGGGCCAGCCTCATGGTGGCGCCGCCAAGCTTCGGCGGCAAACAAACAGAACAAGATCGGCAATATAGGATCTTCGCGCCTGAATAGTTCACGGTTGCGAATGAGGTTGCACACCCGTTTCCTGGCAATTTCATATTCCCCGTCGCTACACCGATAGGCATACAACGGCCGCTCGTCCGGCGCGGATAACCCGCGTTTGCGTAGAAACCCATCCCGCCATTCTTTGGAATTCACTGCTTCCCCCTTGGCGCCTTGTCATTTATTCGGGGTCGTAATAAATGTGACTTATGTATTCATAATACCCTTTACCATCAGGATAAGATGTGAATCGCTGCTCGAAGCTGGACCTCAGGGGTGACGCTTGCGCGCATGTTGCTATTATTCTCTATAAATCAATCTTCGTTCGGCGCACCGCCGCCCACCGGGAGGAGACAATGATGAGCAATGCGATCACCTTGCAGCCCTTGCCGCCGCCCGACGCGGATTTTTCCATTCGTCTCCCGACCCAAGACGACCTGCCCTGCGACGACGGAATGCCCATGGAAACGCCCCGCCACGGTTTTCAGATGTGGTTGTTGATCGATGCCCTGCAGGGCTGGCTCAAGGCGCGGGGCAATGGTTTCGCCGGCGGCAACATGTTTCTGTACTACAGTCTGGAGCAAATTCGCCACCGGGATTTCATCGGACCGGATTTCTTCGTGGCCCTGAACGTGCCGCTCGGCGAGCGCAAAAGCTGGGTGGTCTGGGAGCAGGGCCGAACTCCCGACCTGGTGGTGGAACTGCTGTCGGGCAGCACCGCCCGCTACGACAAGACCGGCAAAAAGGAACTGTACGCCCGGCAAGTGCGAGTCCCGGAATACTATTGGTACGATCCTTTCAATCCGGCGGATTTCGCCGGTTTCAAACTGGTTGGCGATGCATATCAACCGCTGCGCCCCGACGCGCGCGGACGGATTTTGAGTCCGGCCTTGCAACTGTGCCTGGGCTGTTGGGAAGGGGTTTATCTGGAGGTCGAAACGACCTGGTTGCGCTGGTTCACGCCGGAAGGGGAAATGCTGCCCAACAAGGATGAAATTGCCGAGCGCAAGGCGGACGACGCGCAACGCAAGGCCGATGACGCGCAACGCAAGG
>JARSSO010000002.1 GCA_029624765.1 Candidatus Contendibacter sp.
GTTATTTACATAAATATCATATGGTTACCGGTACCGGCAAAAACCAGAGAGCCATACAGTGCATTTAGCACCACTTCGCCTAACCGACATTATGGCACGGTGAAAACTCTGAACCAGGTGACCCTGACACCCCCGCGCCGCTGGCGCCTGTCCCCCTGCAATTACCCTCTGGTTGGCAAGAATTTCTGGGGACGAGTCAGAAGGAAAGAGCTTTCAAAATCCTTACCCGCCTATTACCTGCCTGAACAAAAGGAAGAAATTAGAACCAGCTTCTTCTTCGATAACGATTACTATTGTTGCGATTTAAAGCCAGAAGAAGTCATTAGCCCAGTGATCAAAACAGTCGGTTTTTTCAGCCATCGATTGTCGTCTCGACTCAGCATCTGTGGTCCTGAATTGGCGGTTCGATACGGTGACCGGATTGGCTACGGCAAAGACCTGGAGATCGAATCCAATGCCACAGCCAGGAAAGTCCCCGGCGGCTGGCTGGTGAAAGGAGCATGGATAGGGGAGTTCCGGAATCCTAACGGCCAATGCGGCGCCTGCGAAAACGTCTATCTGAACTTGCATTTTGTACCTGACTCGGGAGGACCGCCACAATCCGCTTTCCAGATGTGGGATATCCCTTCCGGTTGCTGTTGGAATTCCGGAAGCGTTGAACAAATCACACTATCGGATGATTTCCAACGAATTCGCGTAAAAAAAATCTTCAACGAAGCTCAAACCAACGAAGCTCAAACCGAAGAAACTACAGAACTCTGCTTCGATGTCACCAAGCATGTATACGTGAAATGCCGGACTGAAGCGGATATGAAACCTCGCCAAACGCAGCAGATTCCACCGCCAACCCAGGAATCGGAGTGGACGATCCGCGCTCAGGTTTCGGAAAGCCTCACTATGGTAGACAGAATCAAAGTCGAGGTCTTGAAATACTACAAAAGCAATGGCCGGTTTCCCATCGATAATGCCGCCGCCAGTATCGTCAAACCGGAGAATCTGATCCAGAATTATGTGGCCGGCATTCGGGTAGAGGAAGGGGCCATTCATATCCAATTCGGCAACCGCGCCGATCAGAGTATTGCCGGAAAGTGGCTGAGCTTGCAACCGGTCATCGTCAACGCCGACCCGGAAGGTCCGATTTCCTGGTGGTGCGGTTACGCACCGTCCATTGGCGGCATGACGGCGCAAGGCAGGAACATGACTTCCGTGTCGGCAATTCATCTTCCAGAAGAATGCCGTCCGCCCCCAACTTTTGAAGATACTTGAAGAAGATCACCATGCTGCGCTTGCTGTTCTTTATCCTGTTTATGGCTTGTTTTGGGTCGACATGGGCTGATACTGCCCAGGATGGAATTTGCAAGAAACTCCCCCTCGATCATCCCAAACGGGAAAACCAGCCCCCTTATCAATTGCGCTGCGAACCGGTGGCGGATGGCAACGCACGGATTCAACTGCTCATCGACGGAGAAAAGCCCCTGGTATTGTCGGGCGTCGCGGGAGAGCCGCCAGCATCGAAGGATATGATCTTCGATCCCGCCTCCTTATTCGTGCGTTCGCTCACCGGACAGCCAAACCTTTACTGGATTCGATACGGTCACCGCCGATCCTCGGAAACCGGCGGCGACAACATCGATTATCGGCGCGATTGGGTCGTGCAACAGGGCGATATGGGGCGCACCTTGTTCGACCAGTGGACAGAGGTCTTCGAGAATAACCGGAGCGGCCATTTCCTGAGCGCCACCGAAGAGGTGACCATCGAATACTCAGGATCGATTTTACGAGTCATCAGTACCCGTTTTCGAGGGGAAGCGATTGAGGATGACATACATGAACCTGGTGAACCCGGTTATCGAGAATCCGGTTCGACGGAATCGCTCATCAAGGTCGTTCGGGAAATCGACGCCGGCACGGGCCGGGTGGTCCTGGAAAAAACCATCAGGGCGCAACAATCTGGTCACGATACGCTGTTTCTCGATGACGGCATATCCGGTTGGCTGGTAATCACCAAACCCGATTTTCGCTTGGTTTCCTGGAAGCCGGGGGAAATGTTCCCGAGGCATTCGCTGCCGGACCCGGAAAAGCTTGAGGGGATTCCACCCGTCGCCGCCTGCTGGCTGTACAACACCATCCCCTGGGACTCGGCCCAAGCGACGCGCAACCGTCCACCAGCACCGCCAGACCACCTGCGTCCCGATCATTTCGTACCGACGCACTGCTGCACGGTGGAAACCTCCGCCGATGGCAACTGGACATTCCTGTACGAAACGAAAGACCCGCAAGAGCGCGAAAAGCCGGGCCGGCTGCTCGCGATGTTCGACCGCCCCTCGCAAAGCTGCCACAGCATCAACCTCGCCAAGGATTGGCGTTGGGGCAAGGTGTTCTTCGACCGGCTCGGCAATCCGGTTTTCAGCCCCGACGGGAGTAAATTGGGGTACCGCGCCAAGCAGGGGAACCGCTGGTTCGTCGTGATCAACGACCAGCGCACCGCCGATTTCGACCTGGTGAGCGCGCCGGTCTTCAGCCCTGATGGCCAGCATGTCGCCTACTGGGCCAGGCAGGACAAGAAGGAATTCATCGTGTGGGACGACCGGAAAGGCCCGGCCTTCGATGGCGCCGGTTTCCCGGCGTTCAGCCCCGACAGCGGCCAGGTGGCGTATCGAGCACGGGAAGGAAACCAGTGGTTCGTCATGCGGGGCGATGAAAAAGGCCCGGCATTCGACGACATCGGCTATTACACCGTGCCCGAATCCGGACGCGGCAGCGACATCGCCGACGTGGTCTTCAGCCCCGATGACCGCCAACTCGCCTACGCCGCCCGGCGGGGACAGCAGTGGTTTGTCGTGCTGGATAACCGACCGGGCCCCACCTTCGAGCATGTCGGCCTGCCGGTGTTCGGCCCCGATGGTCGACTGGCCTATCGCGCCCGACAGAACGACCGGGAATTTATCCTTCTGGAAGGAAAAAAGGGCCCAGAGTTCGACTTCGTCGGCAACCCAGTGTTCGGTCCCGACGGCCGCCAACTGGCCTATTGGGCGCAAGAGGGAAAAGCCCAATTCATCGTGCGCGGCGACCGGAAAGGCCCGACCTTCGACCGGGTCGGCACACCGGTCTTTAACCGCAATGGCGATCAAGCGATCCATTGGGTCAAACAGGGTGAAAAAGAGTTCGTCATAACCGGCGACAAGAAAGGCCCCGAATTCGATTCCATCGAAGCGCCGGTATTTAACCTTCGCACCGACCAAATCGCTCACCGGGTCCAACAAGGTAACCAGGCGTTCGTCATGCTGGGGGACCAGAAAGGACCGGAATTCGACGATTTCGACCACCCGTCTCGAAGCCGCCCTTTGGTTTTCAGTCCCGACGGACGAAAGCTCGCTTACGCGACCAAGCGGGACGGCAAGGAATTCATCCTGTTCGGCGAAGAAAAAGGTCCGGCGTTCGCCGAGGTCGGCGATCCGGTCTTCAGTCCCGACGGCGGACGGTTGGCGTACCGGGCGAAGGCGGGAGAACGGTGGTTCTTGGCGGCCGATACCTTGGAAGGCCCGAAACCCGCTGCCGGAACTCGGGCCACCGCCTCTTTGACCGCCCCGCTGCGCAAGACGGTGCCGACACTGATTCCCCATCCGGTCGCGGTTGGCGACATCATCGTCGGCGGCGCCACGAAAAAGCGATGGATCGGCACTGAAGCTCCTCCCGATCTTGAAGGCGGCTCATGCAGGCCGCTTGATCCGGAGCGGATACCGCCGGGATTAAGCTACCGGCTCTACTCTTTCAACGAGCCATTGGGCGAATGCGCGGGTGGCGCGGCGACGGCCTGCATCGATGGAGGAAGCGGCGAACCCTATTTCATACTGAA
This sequence comes from Candidatus Contendibacter sp., assembly GCA_029624765.1. Lineage (GTDB taxonomy): Bacteria > Pseudomonadota > Gammaproteobacteria > Competibacterales > Competibacteraceae > Contendibacter. The sequence continues at coordinate 3,857 of JARSSO010000002.1, forward strand.
TTTACCGGGCTGTCCGGTCGAAAAGTTTCGCTTTGCCATTGCGGCCCCTTGGAACGCGCTCCCGCGCCGCCCGAAGGCGCTTAAGAACCATCGAGATTTTGCCCCCATCGTTCGGAAGTTGCTGGATAGTAAGGGGCTCAGGCAGGCGTCGGTGCGCATCGAATATGTCCATGGCATCGATCTGGACGGCGACGGAACGGAGGAGCGCATCATCCATGCCCGGAGCAGCAAGAACGATCCAGTCGAGTACTCGACAAAAGAATATTCACTATTGCTCCTCATCAAAACCGTCCAAGGCAAGCCAGAAACGACAGTCATCTCGGCCTGGTGGCCAGGGGAGCAGGCAACCCAGGGAACCTACGAGAGGTACGATTCCAGCTATGCCGACGCCAACGGCGACGGAATCATGGAAATCATCGTCAACTGGATGGGTTACGAAGAAAGTGGTATCCGCGTGTACACTCTGCAAGATGGCAAGCCTGTTAACACCGAATTGCGCTTCTACGAAGGGATATGACGGACTTCCCGCCAACCGAGCCCTCAACTCCGACCGGTCCAGGCGACCTTATACAGATCCAGCCGTCGGTCGCGGAAATTGCGCACGCTGCCATGCACCCGCATTTCCTTGAGGCTGTCCAGGTCCAGGTCCACGATCAGGGTCATCTCGGTGTTCGGCGTGGCCTCGGCGGCGATGGCGTCGTGCGGAAAGGCGAAGTCGGATGGGGTAAACACGGCCGCCTGGGAATACTGCATGTCCATGTTCTCCACCTTCGGCAGATTGCCGACGCTGCCGGAGATCACCACGTAGCATTCGTTCTCGATGGCCCGCGCCTGGGCGCAGCGCCGCACCCGCAGATAAGCGTTCTTGGTGTCGGTCCAGAACGGCACGAACAGGATCTGCATCCCCTGATCGGCCAGCAGCCGCGGCAGTTCGGGAAACTCGACGTCGTAGCAGATCAGGATGCCGATCTTGCCGATATCCAGCTCGAACACCTTGAGGGCATCGCCGCCCTGCAAGCCCCAGTAGGAACGCTCGTCGGGGGTGATGTGCAGCTTGGATTGCTTGTCCCAGGTGCCGTCGCGCCGACACAGGTAGGCGGCGTTGTACAAAGCGCCGCCGCTGTATTCCGGCATACTGCCGGCGATGATGTTGACGTTGTAGGCGACCGCCAATTGGATGATCGCTTCGCGCAACGGCTCGGTATACTCAGCCAGTTGGCGCACGGCTTCGGCGGTGTTGCGCTGGTTGAACTGCGCCATCAGCGGGCCGTTGAAGAATTCCGGGAACAGCACCACATCGGTCTTGTAACCGGCCACCGCGTCCACGAAATACTCGACCTGCTGCAACAGTTCCTCCAGCGAAGCGGTCTGGCGCATCTGCCACTGCACCGCCCCGATCCGCACCACCGACTTGCGCCCGCCGATCAGAACTTCCTTGTCCTCGTAGTAGATGTTCAGCCATTCCAGCAACACCGCATACGCCCTGGATTCGTCGTCGTCGGGCAGATAGCCGGTGATGATCTTGCGAACGTGGAAATCGTTGGCCAACTGAAAGGTGAGAATCGGGTCCACCTGCTCCTTGGCCCGTACCCGTTCGACATACTGCTGCGGGGTCATGTCGTGGGCGTACTGGCCGTAGCCGGGAATCCGGCCGCCAACGACGATGGCGCGCAGGTTCAGCTTTTCGCACAGTTCCTTGCGAGCGTCGTACAGCCGCCGGCCGAGACGCATGTCGCGGTAGTCGGGATGCACGAAGATATCGACGCCGTACAAGGTGTCGCCATTGGGGTCGTGGGTGGTGATATAGCCGTCGCCGATGATCTGCCAATAGGTATGGCGGTCCCCGTAGCGGCTGTATTCGACGATCAGGCTGATGGCGGCGGCCACCACCTTGCCTTTGTCCTCGATGCAGATCTGCCCCTCGGGAAACCGGGCGATCTGCGAGGCGAACTGTTCGCGGGTCCAGGCGCCATCCATGTTGGGATAAACCAGGTCCATGATTTCCCGGACATCGCCGTAATCGGACAGACGCAGGTTGCGCAGTTTCAGTCGGTGCTGGACCGGGTGGTCGGGGTTTTTTTCGGCCATGTTCACTGGATCAGGTGGATATAATCACGATAGATGCAGCGGTTCATCACCACCGTCAGACCTGCTTCCCGCGCCCGCAGCGCCGCCGCCTCGTCGATCACGCCATCCTGCAACCAGAGCGCGGGCAATTTCAGGGCGACGCAGTCGTCCACGATGCCGGCGACGTGGCTCGATTCGCGGAACACGTCCACCAGGTCCACGGGTTCGGGCAACTCGCGCAGGCTGGGATACGCGCGCGCGCCCAAAACCTCCCGCACCGCCGGGTTGACCGGGATGATGCGGTAACCGAAGCCTTGCAGCGCCCAGGCGACGCCATGGCTGGGCCGGTTTGGCGAAGCGGAAAGCCCGACCACGGCGATGGTCTTGATCCGCCGCAACAGGGCGCGGATTTCATCGGTGGAGGGATTGGTGAAATGGTCGCTCATTGGTTTAACTCCTAAGAAAATCCGGCGCTCACGCCAACACCGATTCGCCAGCGTACAAATCCGCCAGTCGCTCGCGCCAGCGCACCACCTGGAACCGCCCGCCGTCCACCATCACCTCGGCGGCGCGCGGGCGGGAATTGTAATTGGAGCTCATGGCGAACCCATACGCCCCCGCGGAGCGCACCGCCAGCAGATCGCCGGGCTCGATGTTCAATTCCCGGTCCTTGCCGAGAAAATCGCCGGTCTCGCAGATCGGCCCCACCACGTCGTAGCGGCGCGGCTCGCCCACGGCGCGCGGTTCGACCGGGATGATCGCCTGCCAGGCCGAGTACAGCGCCGGGCGGATCAGATCGTTCATGGCCGCGTCCACCACCGCGAAATTCTTGTCCTCGCCCTGCTTGAGCAGTTCCACCCGCGTCACCAGGATGCCGGCGTTACCCACGATCGCCCGGCCCGGCTCGATCAGGATTTCGTAGGGCTTGCCGCGAAGATGCGCCATCAGGGCAGCCGCATGGTCAGCGGGCAGGGGCGGCTCCTCGTCGCGATAGCGGATCCCCAGTCCGCCGCCCAGATCGAGATGGTGGATCTGGATTCCCTGCCCTTCCAAGCGCGCCACCAGCGCCAGCACCCGCTCCAGCGCGTCCACGAACGGCGCCACCTGGGTCAGTTGCGAACCGATGTGGCAATCCACGCCGATCACGTCCAGATGCGGCGACGCGGCGGCCTGGGCGTACACCGCCAGCGCCCGGTCCGGGGCGATGCCGAACTTGTTCTGCTTCAGGCCGGTGGAAATGTAAGGATGGGTGTTGGCGTCCACGTCGGGATTGATGCGCAGGGAAACCGGGGCGCGCTGACCCCGCGCCGCCGCCGCCTGCTCCAGCAGCGCCAACTCCGCCTCGGACTCGACGTTGAAACAGCGGATGCCGACTTCCAGGGCATGGTCCAATTCATCGCGGCGCTTGCCGACCCCGGAGAACACCACCTTGCCGGGATCGCCGCCCGCCGCCAGCACTCGCCCCAGTTCGCCGCCCGACACGATGTCGAACCCCGAACCCAGGCGGGCCAGCAGATTGAGCACCGCCAGATTGCTGTTGGCCTTGACCGCGTAGCAGACCAAGTGGGGATGGTCGGCGAAGGCATGATCAAACGCGCGCCAGTGCCGCTCGATGGTGGCGCGGGAGTAGACGTAGCAGGGAGTGCCCACCGTCGCCGCGATGTCGGCGACCGGCACGTCCTCGGCGAACAGTCGGCCGTCGCGATACTGAAAATGATCCATGGCTCAGGGCTGCGCGGGTGGAGGCTGTTCGGACGCCGCCGGCTGGGCGGAAGGCGTGGCGGGCGGAGATTGTTCGGCAGCCGTCGGTTGCGGGGAAGGTTTGGGCAAGTACAGCGGGCCTTTCTGACCACAGCCGGCCAGCAACGTGGCCAGCGCCAGCCACGCCGGCAACCATCCAGGGCGAAACCTGTGCATTTAAGTCAATCCTCGCGGGCGACGAACCAGGGGGTTGCCAGTATAACCCGCATCGCGCCGACGGGCGCGGCTTGACAAGCCGGGCCGCTTCGCGGCTAATGCCCTTCAACGCGCTTCCACGGAAATTTGCTCATGACCGACACGCCCTTGACGACCCTCGAAATCGAACCGGCGGGCGCCGCTCGCGCCAGTGTGATCTGGATGCATGGCCTGGGCGCCGACGCCCGCGATTTTGAACCCATCGTTCCCGAACTGCGTCTGTCGGCGGAACTGGGCGTCCGCTTCGTTTTCCCCAACGCGCCAATCCGACCGGTCACGGTCAATGGCGGAATGCGGATGCGCGCCTGGTACGACGTGCTGACCATGGACCTGCCGCGCCGCGAGGACCCTGATGGCGTGTACGCTTCCGAGCGAGCGATCAACGCGCTGCTCGAACGCGAAAAACAGCGCGGCGTTCCGGTGGATCGCATCGTGCTGGCCGGCTTTTCCCAGGGCGGGGCGATGGCGCTGCACACCGGCCTGCGCTACCCGGACCGATTGGCCGGCATCCTGGCCTTGTCCTGCTACATCCCACTGGCTGGCAAACTGAATGACGAGCGCCGCCCGGCCAATCAGCCGACGCCAATTTTCATGGCCCACGGTGATTACGACACCGTCATCCCGATGCGTTACGGTCAACAGAGCGCCGAATTGCTGAAAAATCTGGGTTATCGGGTGGAATGGCAGGATTACGGCATGGGCCATGAAGTGTGCTGGGAGGAAATCCGCGATGTCGCTCAATGGCTGGGGCGGGTGTTGGCGGCAGCGCCGGCCTGAATTGCATGGGGCTGCCGTTTACTCATCCGACGCGCGGCTTTAAGGCCAAATATCTACGACAGCGATTAACCAGCCGCAGTCCGTTCCAACCGCAACTCCGCCGACCGCGCGTGAGCGGTCAAACCCTCGCCCCGCGCCAGGATCGAAGCCGTGCGCCCCAGAGTCGCGGCTCCGGCGGGCGAGCAATGAATCAAACTGGTGCGCTTCTGAAAATCGTAGACGCCCAGCGACGAGGAAAACCGCGCGGTCCTTGACGTGGGCAGCACGTGGTTGGGGCCGGCGCAATAATCGCCCAGCGCCTCGGCGGTGTAACGACCCATGAAGATCGCGCCAGCATGGCGGATCAGCGGCAGCAATTCCTCCGGCCGCTCCACCGACAATTCCAGATGTTCGGGGGCGATATAATTGACCACTCGCGCGGCCTCGGCCAGATCGAGCGTTTGAATCAGCGCCGCGCGCCGGGTCAGCGAGACCTCGATGATCTCCCGCCGCTCCATCCCCGGCAACAGTCGTTCGATGCTGGCCGCGACCCGATCCAGAAACGCCGGATCGGGGCTGATCAAAATGGGCTGGGCATCCTCGTCATGCTCGGCCTGCGAGAACAAATCCATGGCGATCCAGTCGGGATCGGTCAGCCCGTCGCAAACCACCAGGATCTCCGACGGCCCGGCGATCATGTCGATACCGACCGCGCCGAACACCTGCCGCTTGGCGGCGGCGACATAGATGTTGCCCGGTCCGACGATCTTGTCCACCCGAGGCACGGTGGCGGTGCCATAGGCCAGGGCGGCGACCGCCTGCGCCCCGCCGATACGGAACACCCGATCCACGCCCGCCACGGCAGCGGCAGCCAGCACGAGATCGTTCAACTCGCCACCCGGCGTCGGCGCGACCATGATCACTTCCGGGACGCCCGCGACCTTGGCCGGAACGGCGTTCATCAACACCGAGGACGGATAGGCCGCCTTGCCGCCCGGCACATACAAACCGACTCGATCCAGCGGCGTCACCTGCTGGCCGAGAACCGTACCGTCGGCTTCGGTGAAAGTCCACGATTCCTGTTTCTGCCGCTCGGCGTAGGCACGAATGCGCGCGGCGGCGGTTTCCAGCGCCGCCCGCTGTTCGGCGGGAATAGCGGTCAGCGCCCGCCGCAAGCGTTCGGCGGGAATTTCCAAATCAGCGGCACGTTCAACCTCCAGCCGGTCGAAACGGCGGGTGTATTCCAGCAACGCAGCGTCGCCACGCGCGCGCACCTGGGCAAGAATCTCGCGCACCGTGGTGGTCACGGCCTCGTCAGCGACGCCTTCCCAGGCGGTCAAGGACTCCAGACGCGGCCAGAAGTCGGGATGGGCGGCATTCAGACGTTGGACGTTGGGCATGACCGGCTCCAAGGATTCGTGAAAACCAGGGAAGGCGCGGAAAGCGCGCGAAAGCGAAAGACCATCCTAACTGGCCAAGTGTCGTCAGGCGCCCACGGCGGCGGCCATGCCGGCCATGATCGCCTTGATCCGGGCGTGCTTCATTTTCATCGCGGCCTTGTTGACGATCAGCCGTGAACTGATGTCGGCGATGTGCTCCAGCGGCGCGAGGCCATTGGCTTTCAGCGTGTTGCCGGTATCCACCACGTCCACGATGTAGTCGGCCAGCCCCACCAGGGGCGCCAGCTCCATCGATCCGTACAGTTTGATGACTTCCACCTGTCGGCCCTGATCGGCGAACCAGCGCCGGGTGGTGTTGACGTACTTGGTGGCGACGCGCGGCCGGCCCAGGCGGGGACGATGGTTGGGATCGCCGGCCACCATCAGCCGGCAGCGGGCGATTTTCAAATCCAGCGGTTCGTACAGCCCCTCGCCGCCGTGTTCCAGCAGCACGTCCTTGCCGGCCACTCCCAGATCGGCCGCGCCGTATTGAGCATAGGTCGGTACGTCGGTGGCGCGGAGGATGACCAGTTTCACGTCCGGCTGGCTGGTGTCGAGAATCAGCTTGCGGCTGGTTTCGGGATCATCCAGCGGCGCGATGTCCGCCGCCGCCAGCAACGGCAAGGTTTCCTTGAAGATGCGACCCTTGGACAACGCAATGGTCAATATCGCGTTCACGGCCTTCGTTCCATCAGTCCAAAGGGGACGCTTCTCCGCGCCTTCCGGGTTTCCCGTGGATGCTTCATCAACCCGGCGTCCGGCGGATGCGCGCGCCCAGGTGCGACAGCTTTTCCTCGATGCAGTCGTAGCCACGGTCGATATGGTAAATCCGATCCACCACGGTATCGCCGTCCGCCACCAGCGCCGCCAGGATCAGGCTGGCCGAGGCGCGCAAGTCGGTGGCCATGACCGGCGCTCCGGTCAGTTTGGGTACGCCGACGCTGATGGCGGTGTTGCCTTCCAGATCGATTTTCGCCCCCATCCGGAGCAGTTCGTTGACGTGCATGAAACGGTTTTCGAACACGGTTTCGGTGATCATGCCCACGCCCTCGGCGACGGCGTTGAGCGCGACGAACTGGGCCTGCATGTCGGTGGGAAACGCCGGGTAGGGCGCGGTGCGAACGCGCACCGCCTTCGGCCGACCACCGTTCATGTCGACTTCGATCCAGTCGGGACCGGTGTTGACCCAGACGCCGGCCTCCTCCATCTTCAGCAACACCGCCTCCAGCGTGTCGGGCCGGGTGTCCTTGACCTTGACCCGGCCGCCGGTGATCGCGCCGGCGAGCAAATAGGTGCCGGTTTCGATCCGGTCCGGCAATACCTGATAGTTGGCCCCGTGCAGGGAGTCCACGCCCTCGATCACGATGGTGTCGGTGCCGGCGCCGTCGATCCGGGCGCCCATGGCGTTCAGACAGTCGGCCAGGTCCACCACTTCCGGCTCGCGAGCGGCGTTTTCCAGGACGGTGGTGCCGTGGGCCAGGGTCGCGGCCATCAGCAGGTTTTCCGTCCCGGTCACGGTCACCAGATCAAGGACGATATGGGCCCCCTTCAACCGGTCGGCGCGGGCGCGAATATAGCCGTTCTCGACCTTGATATCGGCGCCCATCGCTTCCAGCCCCTTGATGTGCAGGTTCACCGGCCGCGAGCCGATGGCGCAGCCACCCGGCAGCGAGACCTCGGCCTGGCCGAAGCGAGCCACCAGTGGCCCCAGCACCAGAATCGAGGCGCGCATGGTTCGCACCAGTTCGTAGGGCGCCTGAAAGCTGCGGATCGAGCGCGGATCCACCTGGATGTTGATTCGCTCGTCCACCACCAGATCCACGCCCATCCGCCCCAGCAGTTCCATGGTCGTGGTGACGTCCTGCAAGTGCGGAACGTTGCGGATGGTCATGGGCGCGTCGGCCAGCAGGGTGGCGGCCAGGATCGGCAGCACCGCGTTCTTGGCGCCGGAGGCGCGTAGCTCGCCCTGGAGCGGCACGCCGCCATTGATGATCAGTTTACTCATGCTTGGTGTCGTCCCTGGAATCAGGATTGCTGTTGTCGCCAGGCATCCGGCGTGTAGGTCTTGAGCGCCAGGGCGTGAATCTCCTCGCGCGCCAGTCGTTCGCCCAAGGCCGCGTACACCAGACGATGCTGCTGAACCAGGGGTTTACCCGCGAAGGCCGGGCTGACGACCACGGCTTCGAAATGAACGCCGTCGTCGCCGCGGACCATGGCCCGCGCGCCCGGCAGTCGCTCCTCGATCAGACGCTCGATATCCTGGGCTTGCATACGCTACGCTTCAACTCGCTCATGGACTTTGACAAACAGGGCGGAATGGGGCTGGAACGACGGGAAGGAGTGGAATGTTCCGCCTCAGGCGAGGGGCAACACCGTATCCAGATCGGCGACTTCGATGATCGCCCGCATCTGTGCCGGGACATTGATGAAAACCACCTCTTGTCGCTGGCGCCGAAGCCGGTCCAGCCAGGCCACCAGCAGTGCCACGGCGGCGCTGCTGGCGCGACGGACTCCGCCCAGGTCGATCCGGGCCGGCGGGTCGGCGGCGAACAACGATTCGGTCGCGTCCCACAGCGTTCTGACCGCGTCGAAATCCAACTCGCCCCGGATTCGCAGGGTGTCGCCATCGCGCTCGGCGGTCGCCGCCATCAGCGCTGTTCCCGCGCGGCGCTGTTGCGCTGCCGCAAGTCGGCGATCACCGCGTCCAGACCGTTGGCGCGGATCTGGCTGGCGAAAGTGCCCCGATAGTTGGTCACCAGGCTGACGCCGTCCACGGTCACGTCATACACCTTCCAGCCCTCCGGGTTCCGGTGCATGCTGTAGTTGATCTGGATCGGCTGGCCAACCTTGAGCCGAACCTCGCTCTTGACCGTGGTTTCGTCGCCATCGTCCCCACCCGGTTGGGGCAACACCCGAACCTCTTCGTTCGCGTATTCCAGCAGCGCCTTGGCGTAGGTGCGGACCAGCAGGGTGCGAAATTCCTCGGCGAAGCGGCTGCGCTGCTCGGGGGTCGCCTGTTGCCAGGCCCGGCCCAGCACCCAACGCGACATCAGTTCGAAATCGAAATTGGGCAGCACGATCTGATCGACCAGTTGATAAATCTGGCTTGAATCCTGTTTCAGCGCCGTGTAATTCTGCCGCAAGGCGCTCAGCATCCGGGTCGAGGTGTCCTCGACCACATCACGCGGCGGCTTGACGGCGGCCCAGACCGCGCCATTCACCAGCACGAGCAGCAGCAAACCCAACCCGAAGGCAAGCGTTTTTTTCATTGCACCCGACCACTCCCGAATACCGTCCACCATCGCTGTCCACCGTCTAAGGCGATTTCCAGAAATGAAATGACCTGGCCTAGCTCCCACGCTCCAGCGTGAGAGCCACAACCGTCCCGATGCCGCGGGCGTTGTGGGCCGCTCCGCTGGAGTGGCCCAAACGGCGTTCCCACGCTGGAGCGTGGGAACGAGATATCGGTAAGGTCTTTGCTGGAAATAGCCTAAGGTTACCGGTCTCGCTCAAGGCGTCTTGGCCGGCGGCTTGTCGCCCGACGCGGCATTGGTGAGCATCCGACCAATCAACTTTTCCAGCACCAGGGCCGACTGCGTCAGCTTCAGACTGCCGCCGCTCTTCAGATACTCGTCCATCCCGCCCGGTTCCAGCCCGACATACTGCTCGCCCAGCACGCCCGAGGTCAGGATGCTGGCGCTGGAATCGGTGGGCAACCGATCGTATTTGGGCTCGATGGACAGGATGACCACCGCTTCGTAACTGCGCGGGTCGAGATCGATGCCGACCACCCGGCCAATGCGCACGCCGCCCATGGTAACCGGGGCGCGGACCTTGAGGCCGCCGACGTTCTCAAACCGGGCGGTGATCTTGTAGCCCTTGTCTTCGCCCAAGTCGGCGATATTGCTGACTTTCATCGCCAGCATGAAAAAGGCGGCCAGCCCCAGGGCGACGAAGATTCCGACCGCCAACTCCAGCTTTTTGAGAGTGCCCATCGCGCCTAAACTCCAAAAAAAATGGCGGTCAACATAAAATCCAGAGCCAGCACCACCAGGGCGGTATTGACCACCGTGCGGGTAGTCGCCAGGCTGATGCCTTCCGAGGTGGGAATGGCGTCATAGCCCTCGAAGACCGCGATCCAGTTGGCGACCCAACCGAACACCGCGCTCTTGACGACCACGCCGTTGATCACGTCGTCGACCAGCCGCACCGCCGCCTGCATCTGCGACCAGAAGGCGCCGCTGTCCACGCCGAGTTGCTGGACGGCCACAAAGTAGCCGCCCAGAATGCCGATGGCGGTGAAAATGCCGGCGAGCAACGGCATGGCGATGACGCCGGCGACGAAGCGCGGCGCGAACACCCGGGCGAACGGGTCCACCGCCATCATCTGCATGGCGGCGAGCTGTTCGGTGGCTTTCATCAGGCCGATCTCGGCCGTGAGCGCCGAACCCGCCCGCGCGGCGTACAGCAACGCCGCCAGCACCGGCCCCAGCTCTCGCACCAGCGACAGGGCCACGACCGTGCCCAGACTCGACGTCGCGCCGAAATCCACCAGATTCGCGTAGCCCTGCAACCCCAGCACCATGCCCACGAACAGACCGGACATGGCGATGATCGGCAGGGACAGCACGCCTAACGAATAAAGCTGCTTGACGATCAGGCCGGGCCGTTTGCCCAGCGCGGCCAGCGCGCCCAGCAACCGCAACAGAAACAGGGTCGCCCGCCCCAGGCGATTGAACCAGCGCAAAGTCGACCGACCCAGTCGTCGCAAACCGTCAATCACCGGTCCGCTCCCTTGCCAGCAACAGGTCCTGGGCATACGGCAGCGCGGGATAATGGAACGACATCGGCCCATCGGGCAGCGCGTGCAGGAATTGTTCGACCCAGGCCGAACTGGAGTGCTCCAGCGCCTCCGGCGGACCATGATCCACGATCAGACCGTCGGAAATCAGATAGATGTAATCGGCGATGGAAGCGGTTTCCTTGACATCGTGGGAAACGATGATGCTGGTCAGTCCCAGGGCGTCGTTGAGCGTGCGAATCAGCTTGATCAGCACGCCCATGGTGATGGGGTCCTGGCCGGAGAACGGCTCGTCGTACAGGATCATCATCGGGTCCAGGGCGATAGCGCGCGCCAGCGCCGCCCGCCGCGCCATGCCGCCGGACAGTTCGCTGGGCATCAAATCGCGCGCCCCGCGCAACCCAACCGCTTCCAGCTTCATCAGCACCAGCGTGCGGATCAGGGTTTCCGGGAGGCGGGTATGTTCGCGCAGCGGGAAGGCGACGTTGTCGAATACGCTCAAATCGGTGAACAGGGCGCCGCTTTGAAACAGCATGCTCATGCGTTTGCGCAACTGGTACAACTCCCGGCGACCGAGTTCGTGGACGCAGGCGCCGTCCACTTCGACGCGGCCGGCGGTGGGACGAAGCTGGCCGCCGATCAGTCGCAGCAGCGTGGTCTTGCCGGCGCCGCTCGGCCCCATGATGGCCGTGATCCCGCCGCGCCGGATATCCAAATTCACGTCCTGGAAAATGGCGCGGTCGCCCCGATGGAACGTCAGACCGCGCGCGGTCACGAGCGGAGACGTGTCGGGTGGATCGATTGGAACGGCGGGGGCGGTGGCGGACATCCGGATGGCGACAAGTTGACAACAGTGGCAGGTGACATCAATGAAGCTCGGTAGTTTCCCGTCAAGTCGCCAGCAAGTCAAATCAGCCGCTAATTTTCGCAGCGATGAAGCTTGGCAATTACCATCGCGTGCGACTATTTTATAAAGACGATACCCTCGTCGGCGCACGGGCCGACGCACGTATTCGATTCGTCCGCCGCAAGCGCGGCGGGCTCAGTCAAGGCAAGCAACCATCACGCAAAGGTAGGACCATGGCGAAGAAGTACATCTATAAGTACACCGAAGGGGATGGCAAGAACAAAATGCTGCTGGGCGGCAAGGGCGCCAACCTCTGCGAAATGACGCAGATCGGCCTGCGGGTGCCGCCGGGCTTCGTGATCACCACCGAAGCCTGTTTGGACTACATCGCCAACAACCGCCTGCCCGAAGGTTTGATGGGGAACGTGCGGGAGAACATGGCCTGGCTGGAACAGCAAACCGGCAAGCAGTTCGGCGGCGCCGGCAATCCGCTGCTGGTGTCGGTGCGTTCCGGTTCCGCGATGTCCATGCCGGGCATGATGGATACCATCCTTAATCTCGGCCTGAACGAAACCACCCTGGCGGGCTTGATCAAGCTGACCGGCAACGAGCGCTTCGGCTACGATGCCTACCGCCGCTTCATCCAGTTGTTCGGCAAGATCGCGCTGGGCATCGACGACCATTACTTCGACGATCACTTTGAGGCGATCAAGCGCCGGGCCGGCGTCAAGGTGGATTTGGGTCTGAACGCGGAAGACCTCCGCGACATCGGCCAGTTGTTCCTGCAGGTCGTCCAGGAGCAGACCGGACGTCCCTTCCCGCAAGATCCCTACGAGCAACTCGAACTGGCCGTCAAGGCAGTGTTCAACTCCTGGATGGGCCAGCGGGCCGTGGATTACCGCCGCGAGTTCAAGATCACTCCGGACATGGCCAACGGCACGGCGGTCAACGTGGTGACCATGGTGTTCGGCAACATGGGCAACGACTGCTCCACCGGCGTCGGCTTCACCCGCGACCCCGGCACCGGCGAGAACGTGATGTACGGCGAATACCTGGTCAACGCCCAGGGCGAGGACGTGGTGGCCGGCATTCGCACGCCCAAGCCGGTCGCGGCGATGAAGGACGAAATGCCGGACCTGTACCGGCAACTGGTGGACCTGCGCAACAAGCTGGAAGGCCATTACCACGAAGTGCAGGACTACGAGTACACCATCGAGAAAGGCGTGCTGTACTGCCTGCAAACCCGTAATGGCAAGATGAACGCGCAGGCCATGGTGCGCAGTTCGGTGGAAATGGCGAACGAAGGTCTGATCAGCCGCGAGAAAGCGTTGTTGCGTATCGATCCGGAGTCGCTGGAACAGATGATGTTCCCGCAACTCGATCCCAAACAGAAAGTGGCCCCGGCCTCGCAGGGCATGGGCGCCTCGCCGGGCGCGGCCTCCGGCAAGATCGTGTTCGACGCCGATACCGCCGTGAAGCGCGGGCGCGGCGCTGGCGAGAAAATCATTCTGGTGCGCGAGGAAACCAAGCCGGAAGACATTCACGGCTTCTTCGCCGCGGTCGGCATCCTGACCAGTCGCGGCGGCAAGACCTCGCACGCGGCGGTCGTGGCGCGCGGCATGGGCAAGCCCTGCGTGGTGGGCGCGGAAGACATTCTGGTCAACGTGCACCAGCGCCAGGCGATCATCGGCGACAAGGTGCTGCACGAAGGCGATGTCGTCACCATCGACGGTGGCACCGGGCGGGTGTTCCTCGGTGAGGTGCCGACGGTCGAGCCGGAGTTCACCCCGGAACTGCGCACCCTGCTCGGTTGGGCCGATGAAATCGCCACCCTCAAGGTGATGGCGAACGCGGACACCCCGGACGCCGCCCAGCGCGCTTCCAACTACGGCGCCATGGGTATTGGCCTGTGCCGCACCGAGCGGATGTTCAATGCCAAGGAACGGTTGCCCATCGTGCTGGAGATGATCCTGGCCGAGACCACCGAGGACCGCGAAGTCGCCCTGGCCAAGCTGCTGCCGATGCAGCGCAGCGACTTCAAGGAAATTTTCCGGGTGATGGCGCCGCGTCCGGTCACCGTCCGCCTGCTCGATCCGCCGATTCACGAGTTCCTGCCGTCCGAGCAGACCCTGATCGACGACATCGAGCATCTGCGCCATCTGCGCCAGACCGCGCAGGGTCTGGAAGCGATCAGCCAGATTCTCAGTCAGGTCAACCCGAAGGCCGTCGAGCAGTTGGGCATCCTGAACGACAGCCATCTGGTCTCCGACGTGCTGGCCAAGAAGGAAGAAATCCTGCAAAAGGCTCGCGCCCTGCACGAAATCAACCCGATGCTGGGCCATCGCGGCGTCCGTCTCGGTCTGACCTATCCCGAAATTTACAAGATGCAGATTCGCGCCATCCTGGAAGCGGCGGCGGAATGTATCCAGGAGAAGGTCAACGTCCATCCGGAAATCATGGTGCCGCAGGTCTGCACGAAGGAAGAATTGGTGCGGGTGAAGGCACTGGTGGACGAGGTGCTGCCCGAGGTTGAGGCCAAGTACGCGGTCAAGGTGCATTTCGAGTTCGGCACCATGATGGAAGTGGTGCGGGCCTGCCTGCGCGCCGAGGAGATTGCCGGCGTGGCCGAATTCTTCTCCTTCGGCACCAACGACCTGACCCAGGCGACCTTCTCGTTCTCCCGCGAGGACGCCGAGAACAAGTTCCTGCCGTTCTACAACACCCAGGGCATCCTCAAGGACAACCCGTTCGAGGCCCTGGATACGGCGGGCGTGGGCCAGTTGATGTCGTTCGCGGTCGAAAACGGGCGCAAGGCCCGCGCCGGTCTGAAGGTCGGCATCTGCGGCGAGCAGGGCGGCCATCCGCGCTCGATGCGCTTCTGCCACTACGCCAACCTGACCTACGTGTCCTGCTCCTCGCCGCGCGTGCCGATCGCCCGCCTGGCGGCGGCGCACGCCAAGCTGCTGGAAGGGAACTATCAGCCGTAAGCGGCTGATGAACCGGTGGCGCGATTGCGCGCCGCTGGTTGAGGAGCCAACCCCCGCCGGGCTGTGACCGCGCGCGAAACCGTGTAGTCACAGCCCGGCTTGATTGAGCCAGTGAGTCAGGCATTGCCGACCCCGTTGCTCGGCGATGGCGGCATGACGGGCGGTCGCGGCCCGCAGCGCTGGAACGTTCACGCCAGGAGTTTGGGCAATTTCGCTGGCGTGGCCGATAAACCAGCGTTCCAGGCCCCGCGCGGTGGTTTCAAGATGAAACTGCAACCCCAGGGCGCGTTCTCTCCAGGCGAACGCCTGATGGGGATAGACCTCGGTCGAGGCCAGCAACACGGCGTCCGCCGGTAAATCGAACGTGTCGCCGTGCCAGTGCAGCACCGACGTCCCGTCGGCCAACGCCGCCAGTGGGCTGACATGGCCAGCGTCGGTCAGCGTCAATGGTCCCCAGCCGATCTCCTTGCGTCCACCGGGATAGACCTTTCCTCCCAACGCCTGGGCCAGCAACTGGCAGCCCAGACAGATGCCCAGCACCGGCCGCCCCGCGTCCAGTCGCGCCCGTAGCAAGGCCAATTCGTCGCGAATGAACGGATACGCCTCGTCCTCGTAGACGCCGATGGGACCGCCCAGTATCACCAGCAGGTCGTCGGCCAGTGGGTCCATCCCGGTCAGATCATCGTAACCGGCCTCGGCGTAACGGATGGCGTAACCACGCTCGGTCAGCACCGGCGCGAAACTGCCAAGGTCCTCAAACGTGACGTGACGAAGGGCGAGAACGGTTTTCATGCCAGCGGACTCCATGGAATGATAGGGAAGAAGTTGAGATTTCATCCTGACGGGGATTAATCGGGAATGAATGCCCACCCGACCGTCACCGCCAGCATATCAAGGCTAGAATAAGCAATAGGCACACCGTTCGTCGGGAAGCGTAAATTTCCGATCCGGCGAAATTCGATGCCAAAAACGGACCCCATTGCCAGACCGGATTTTTTAAGCCGTGACAGCGAACAAAAGCGAAGTGATCGCCAGTCCCTCCCTGCAACACGCTTCCTCCTCGACATGGCCCGCCTATCGGGCGCTGCTGGACAACGGCGAACTGGAGCGTCGGGTGGCCGAAGCTTGGAACCGACTGGAAAACTGCGACCTGTGCGCCCGTTACTGCCGCGTGAACCGGCGGCAAACGCTCAAGGGCGTGGTATGCCACACTGGCGAGCGAGCCATCGTGCATGGCCACGGTCCGCACCATGGCGAGGAAAATCCGCTGCGCGGCTGGGCCGGTTCGGGGACGATCTTCTTCTCCTGGTGCAACCTGCGTTGCGTGTTCTGCCAGAACTGGGAAATCAGCCAAAAGGGCGACGGCCAGGAAGTCGACCCAAAAGCGCTGGCCAGCATGATGCTCGACCTGCAATACCGGGGCTGTCACAACATCAACCTGGTCACTCCCAGCCACGTCGTGCCGCAAATTCTGGCGGCCACCCTGCTTGCCGCTCAACAGGGCCTGCGGCTGCCCCTGGTTTACAACACCGGCGGTTACGACAGCCTGGAGGCGCTGGCCCTGCTGGACGGCGTGGTGGACATCTACATGCCGGACATGAAGTACGGCGATTCCACCACCGCCCATCGCTACTCGCACGCACGCAATTACTGGGAAGTCAACCAGGCGGCGGTGCGGGAAATGCACCGGCAGGTCGGCGATCTGACGCTGGACGAATACAGCTTGGCGCGGCGCGGACTGCTGGTGCGCCATCTGGTGTTACCAGGCGATCTGGCGAACACGGAAATCGTGCTGGCGTTCCTGGCGCGGGAGATTTCGACCAACACCTATCTGAACCTGATGGATCAGTACCATCCCTGCTACAAAGCCTTTGAGGAACCGCTGCTCGACCGCTCCCTCACCCGGAAAGAGCACGAACAGGCGCTGCAACGGGCCAAGGATCACGGATTGCGGCGGCTCGACCGCCCCCGGTATTAGCGGGGGCGGGATCGACGCCCAGATGGATCAGCTCACCGCGACCGGCACGGGTGGCGCGTTCGGAGCTTGAAGCTGCTGCGCCGTCTCGGCGGCGGGCAGGGTCACGCCGCGCCGTTCCTGGGGCTTGCCGACCAGCAACCGCAGTCCAGCGTGGAAGCACTGGCTGGCATGGGTCAGTTCGTGCAGGGATTCCAGCAACTCGCCCAGTTCCTGATAGGCGTCCGGCGTCGGCATCAGCTTGATGCTCTGCTCCAGATAGGCGCGGGCCTTGCCGTTCTGCTGGCAGCGCTTGGCCAGCCGGCCCAGCGTCAGTAGCAAATGCGGATCGTCGCCGTGCCGGGCCAGCCAGCCCTCGGCCGCCGCCAGTTGCGCGGCGGCGCTGCCGCGCCCCAGCATTCCGTAACCCACCACCAGCTTGACGCTCCAGCACCGGTTGATCGCCTCGCGCAACAGCGCCTCGGCGTCGTCGAAAGCGTCGAACTCGCACAAGGCGGTGGCGCAGTCCACCAGCAACGCCTCGTCCCCCTGGCGCAACGAGACCGGCGTCTGCTTCCACAACGCTCGCAACTTCTCCAGCGAACCGCCGGCGGCGGCACCTTGCAACAGAGCATGGTAGGTTTCGCGTTCAATCTCGGCGAACGGTTCGGGGCCGAACACCTTCTGCTTCTGCAATTCGGGCAACAACCGTTGCAATGGCTCCCAGGCGCCCAATTGCCGGTAACAGCGGGCCAGCCAGAGCAACACGCCCGGATGACGCGGATTGAGGGTATGCAGGGATTCCAGGATGGGACGGGCCTGTTCCGCTTGCTGATCTTCAAGCAGGAATTCCACCCGGGCCAGTTGCACCGTCAGCTTGTCGGCGTCCGGCGAGTCCTCGGCCTTGCGCAGATGCAGGTCGCGCCGCCATTTCACGTCGCTGAGGTGATGGGCGGCCCGGGCCGCGCTCAAATAATCCAGCGCGGGCGTTTCGCTGTGCGCGGCGCTTTTGAGCAGGGTTTTCTCCGCCGCCGCCCACTGGCCGGCCGCCAGTTGCCGGCTGCCCAGATTGAACAACCGCCGCGCCCTGCGCTGCAACCGCCGCTGGTTGGCCGCCAGGGTCTGGCCGGGCGTGCGCCACAGCCGGATGGCCAGTCGGACCAGAAAGTAGAATCCGACGAACAGGGCGATCAGAACCAGCACCAGAAAGGCGAAACTGGTCTCGACGGTCCACTCGCCGATGCTGAACATTGCATAGCCGGGGTCCTGCCGGAGCGCCAGCGCCATCCAGACCGAGACGAACAAGGTGACAATGATGCCGATCAGCAGCTTCATGGCTGTCCCTCCCCCTTCGCCGCCGTTGGCTCGGCCGGCGCCGCTGGAGTCTTGCCGATGGCGCGGATCGGTTGCCGCAGGGTCATGGCCTCGCGAAACGCCTGATTGACGCCGGCCAAGTCCGGAACATAGGGATTGAACTCAACGGCTTGCAGCGCCTTCAGCTCGGCCAGGAACGCGGCCACCTGCTTGTCCTGAGTGTCAAAGTAGGTCTGGACCCACTGGCTGACTTGATCGTAGGAATCCCGATACGCCCCGGCATCGCCGCGCAGCAGCGCCGTCCGCAGGCTTTCCAGTTCCAGCCGCAGGTTCTGGCGCAGGAAAAACTCTTCTTCCATCGCGATCAGTGGCGGTGCGTCGCTACGCACCCGGCGAATCACCACGATACCCTTGAACTGATTCCAGACCGCTTCGGTGGTGCGGTCCCACCAGGAGCGCTCGGCGTCGGTGCTGACCGTGGCGGTGGCGGCCGGCTTGACCCGGTTCTTGATGTCCGGAACCCCGGAGTTGATCCGCACGGGCAGACCGCCGACCTGGTTTTGCATCTCCGCCACCTTGTGGGCCAAGGCGGAGAAGTCGGGCAGTTGCACGCCGCGCAGACTGGCGATGACCTCGTCAAGCATGGTTTGCACCGAGGCCATGGCGCTTTCATCGACCGCCTTGAGCCGCCGTTGAGCGACTTCCAGCGCCAGCCGAGCGGCGGCGACGTTGCGCTCCAGCTTCAACTTGGAATCCGCCAGGCGCAGCAGATAATCCACTTCCGCCAGGGGGAAGGCGTTGACGTCGCCACCTTTGGCGATCACGGTTTTGGTCGTTTCCAGTTGGTTGGTCAACCCCACATAACTCAGCTTCAGATTCTGAAGTTGCTCGTTTTGCTGGGCCAGGCGATTCACGTAATCCTGCAACTGCGCGCCGAGATCGCCATGTTGTTTCTGCACCGAGGTCTTGTGGGCTTCATGGCTCTCCCGCAACAGCTTCATTTCGCCCTTGACGATCTCGGTCTCGCCCTTGTGCAATTCCATGGCGTTTTTCAACGGCTGCAAGTCGCCAGTCAGACCCAGCAATTGCTCCTTGAGCGCCTGCGCGTCGGCGCGCGCCTGGTCAAGTCCGGTTTTCAACCCTTGGAGTTGCTGGACTTGGGCTTTCAGGGCCTGAAATTCGGGATCGCGTTGCGCGATGGCCTGCTTGATCGCCTGATCCAGTCGGCTGGCCTGCGTGGCCTGGTCCTTTTGCCACGAGTACCAGAGATACCCACTGCCGCCGCCGGCGCTCAATCCGACGAGGAGCGCCAGCCATGCCACGCCACGACCGCTCTTGGGCGCGAGTGGGGTGGAAGCAGGCGAGATTTTGGGCGTGGGCGCCGTCTCGGCTTTGAGGGGTGGCGCGGGCGTCGATTCCAGGGGCGAAGTCTTGGCGGCGGATGGAGCATTGACGCTGTCGTTGTCGGATTGATTTTCTGTCATGTCGTGTTACCAACTGGTAGGGAGGGATTTGCCACCAGACAGAGCAGGGCGGCGGCGATGGCGGCGTCGCTGGCTTCCCGAGCGAGCAGAGGATGATGACAGCCGAAATTCGCGGCGGTCTGGGCAGTGCGGGCGCTGACCGCGATTACCGGGGTTTGACGCAGATAATCTTGCCCGGCAACGCCCAGCAGATCAAACAGATTCGACAGGCTTTCGGAACTGGTGACGATCACCGCCCCGATTTCGCCCCGGCGCCAGCGTTCCAGCAGTGCGGCCGCGTCCAGCGCGGGCCGTTCGCGCCGGTAGACTTCCGCATGCTCCACGCGCGCCCCGCGAGCGGTCAGGGTTTCGGCCAGTAGCTCCCGGCCACCCTCACCGCGCACGATGACGATGGCTTGGCTGGTCACTCGCTGAAAGCGGGGCAGGGCCAGCAACGCTTCGCTGGTGAATCCCTGTTCGGGTTGCAAGCAGAGGTCGACCCCATGGCGGGCCAGCGCCCGCGCGGTCGCCGGGCCGATGGCGGCGATTTCCAGCCCGGACGGAAAACCGCCGCGTTCCCGAATCGGCGGCATGGCCCGATCCACGGCGTTGGCGCTGGTGAAGATCGCCAAATTGTAGTCGGCGAGCCGATCAAAAATGGCCAGCGCCGGGGTCCAGTCGCGCGGTTCGCCGATGACCAGCGCCGGACAGCGAATCACGACACCGCCGTGCTGCTCGATCCACTGGCAGAGGGGGCCGGCCTGGTGTTCCGGCCGGGTGACGAGTACGCCCAGGCCGTTAAGAGACTCACTCCCCTCCCCCACTGGCGGGAGACAAGTTGAG
This sequence comes from Candidatus Contendibacter sp., assembly GCA_029624765.1. Classification (GTDB taxonomy): domain Bacteria; phylum Pseudomonadota; class Gammaproteobacteria; order Competibacterales; family Competibacteraceae; genus Contendibacter. Next base: position 24,284 of record JARSSO010000002.1, read on the forward strand.
GGGAAGGATGGGTAGACCATGCTTCAGCCGGCTCCAAGCAACTGCCGCAGGATGGTGTCGGCGCCGCGTTCGAGCAACTCGTCGGCCAACGCCGCGCCGAGGGTTTCGGCCTCCACCGCCGGGCCGCGAATCTCCCCGGCGATGCTCCGGCTGCCATCGGGTTCGCCGACCAGGCCCCGCAGCCAGAGCTGTCCGTCGTCCAGCAGCAGCGCATAACCCGCGATGGGAACCTGACAACCGCCCTGCAAGCGAGCGTTGAACGCCCGTTCCGCCATGACTCGAACCTGGGTGGCGGGATCGTTGAGCGTGGCGATCAGCTCCCGCGTCCGTGTGTCGTCCAGCCGGCATTCCACCCCGATGGCGCCCTGGCCGATGGCGGGCAAACTGAATTCCGGTTCCAGCGCCACGGTGATGCGCTCCTCCAGTCCCAGCCGCTTCAGACCGGCGGCGGCCAGGAGGATGGCGTTGAACTCGCCGGCGTCCAGTTTGGCCAGCCGGCTGCCGACATTGCCGCGCAGGCTGCAAATCCGCCAGCCGGGATAACGGGCCGCCAGTTGGCTTTGCCGGCGCAGGCTGGAGGTACCGATCCGGGCGTCGGCGGGCAAGGCATCAGGGTGGGGATAATGGTGGGAGACGAAGGCGTCGCGCGGGTCTTCGCGCGCCAGAATCACCGGCAGGCCCAGCCCGGCGGGAAAATCCACCGGTACGTCCTTCATCGAATGGACGGCAAGATCGGCGCGGCCTTCCAATAGACTCTGCTCCAACTCCTTGACGAACAAGCCCTTGCCGCCGATCTTGGCCAGGGGGCTGTCGAGAATTTTGTCGCCGCGGGTCGTCATGCCGATCAACTCGACCCGCAAGCCGGGATGGGCCTGGCGCAGTCGGTCGGCGACGTGTTCGGCCTGCCAGAGGGCAAGGGGGCTTTGGCGGGTGGCGATGCGCAAGGTATCCGGTTGCATGGTTTGCTAAGCTATGGCGTCTTTTCAGCCTACAGAATAGTTTATGAGCGACACACAGACCAATCAGACTTGGGGCGGACGGTTCACCGAGAGCACCGACGCCTTCGTGGCGGCCTTTACCGCCTCGGTGGACTTCGACCGGCGGATGTACCGGCAGGATATCAACGGTTCCATCGCCCACGCCCGGATGCTGGCGCGGGTGGGGGTTTTGTCGCTGGACGATTGCGAAGCCATCGTGCGGGGGCTGGAAGAAATCCGCGCCGAGATCGAGCGCGGCGAATTCACCTGGTCGGCGGCGCTGGAAGACGTGCACATGAACATCGAGGCGCGGCTGACCGAACGGATCGGCGACGCCGGCAAGCGCCTGCACACCGGCCGCTCGCGCAACGATCAGGTGGCCACCGATATTCGCTTGTATCTGCGCGACGCCATCGACGCCATCGATGACGAGATTCGGCGGTTGTTGAGCGGGCTGGCCGAACTGGCGACGCGCGAGGCCGACACGATCATGCCCGGCTTCACCCATTTGCAGGTGGCCCAGCCGGTGACGTTCGGTCACCACCTGCTGGCCTGGTTCGAGATGCTCAAGCGCGATTACGAGCGGCTGATCGACTGCCGCAAGCGGGTCAACGTCATGCCGCTGGGCGCGGCGGCGCTGGCCGGCACCGGTTATCCGCTGGATCGCCATTACACCGCGCAACTGCTGGACTTCGCCGCCCCGTGCGCCAACTCGCTGGACGCGGTCAGCGACCGCGATTTCGCCATCGAATTCGCCGCCGCCTCGGCCATCCTGATGACCCATCTGTCGCGGATGGCGGAAGAACTGGTGCTGTGGTCCTCGGCCCAGTTCGATTTCGTGGATTTGCCGGACCGGTTCTGCACCGGCTCCTCGATCATGCCGCAGAAGAAGAATCCCGACGTGCCGGAGCTGGTGCGCGGCAAGGTCGGGCGGGTCAACGGCCATCTGATCGCGCTGTTGACCCTGATGAAGAGCCAGCCGCTGGCCTACAACAAGGACAACCAGGAGGACAAGGAGCCGCTGTTCGACACCGTGGACACCGTGCAGGGCTGTTTGCGCGCCTTCGCCGAACTGATTCCGGCCCTGCATCCCAAGCGCGGCAACATGCTCCAGGCGGCGCGGCGTGGTTTCGCCACCGCGACCGATCTGGCCGATTACCTGGCGCGCAAGGGCGTGCCGTTCCGCGACGCCCACGAGATCGTCGGCAAGGCGGTGCGGCGGGGGATCGAAACCAGTCGGGACCTGGTGGACATGACCCTGGACGAGTTGCGGGAGTTTTCGCCGCTGATCGAGTTCGACGTGTTCGAGGTGTTGTCGCTGGAAGGCTCGGTGGCGGCCCGCAAGGGGGTGGGCGGCACGGCGCCGGACCAAGTGCGCGAGGCGGCGACGGCGGCGCGAGCCTGGCTGGCGGAGTTGCCGTAATCTCGACGCGGCTCGCCGTGCTATCGGATGTAGTAACCGGATACCCGCCAACTCCCATCCTGGTCACGCATGGGGGTAACGGTTTCGACGGCCGAGGCTTTGTTCGCGAATTGGGTGTCGAATTGGATCACGACGTACTCGCCGTCCGGGGCGCCTGGAAGGCTGCGGGTGAAGTTGGCCGATTTGAACGTGCGGACTTTCAGTGCGCCGAGCGGAGCGCGGGCGGCTTTGGCGGCTCTTTCCCATTCGGCTTTCATGACGGCGCTCCGGAACAATAGCGCCGCTTCGTTCCAACTCTGTCCGTACTTCCCGGCATCCACCAGCACCAGCCATGCCTTGGCGGCGTCTTGCGCTTTGGCTTTATCGGCGGCGTCGCCATCGGCGGCACGCGCGGTCAGGCCAACGAGAAAGAAGAAGATAAGGCCGATTCGCAAGATGTTTTTCATGGTACCTCTCTCAAAAACAACGTATTAAGGCAAAACCCCCGCTGATTGCGATGTTACGCCACTGGCTTGCCATAAGCGCGTTCGACTTTGGCGACGCGGAATTCGTGGTTTTCGTACAGGAGCTTTTGGCAATGGGGCACGAATCGATTGTGATATTCCGCTAGGCGGTCTGTTCAACCATGGACGATAGTATCCCAACAATTTTACCTGGATTATCAATGAAGTATTCCTTCAGGTCAATTTCCACGTCGTTCTCCTTCAGCCGCAGAAACTGCCATGTGGTGCCCGAGGTAACGGCCCCGTAAATTTTTTCCATCGGGTTTTTTTCCTGGATATTGAAAATATTGGCCGCAACCATTTCCGCGATACATTGGCCCAGGCCTCCCACGATATTTTCGTTCTTTGCTTCCACGATGGTGACCACGGGCGAATTCAGCGTCAACTGCGCCGATGAACGACTGATGATAAAATCGCAGAAACCATTCAACTCCCTTTCTTTATCCACATTCAATTCTATGCCGGAAAATATGCTTATCCTGTGATTGAATCTCCTCCTAACCTCGACAAGAATATTCGATACGATCAATTCCGACCTGGCTTTTTCGGTATTGATGGAGACCGCCAAGGGAACGTGTTCCTCCAATAAAATCCCAAGTATGTCACTAATTTCGGCGCTTGCTATTCTTTCAAAGATGCCCTGAGTTTCCGTTATGCTGATATTAAGCTCATCTTTTACTTTTTTCAGATTGAAATTGCTGTATGGCATTTTTAAACCTCAAGGCAGTCAGGGTCCAACAAACGGCAATCTCTCCAAGCGGAACCTTGTCTTATGCCAAACCGGTGTATAATCAAGAAATTATAGTTCTCTCTCAAAGTTGTCAATCGTTTCCATAAAAATTCCCCCTGCGACGGCATCCACGCCGAGCAGGCCGCTATGCGCCGGATTCGACGCTTCCACCGTTCAACCCACCGGGAAAAGCCGGCCACCAGTACGATGCGATCCACCTGAACGTCCCGCTGGGTTCCGCGTTTGAGCAGCGCGCATTCCTGTGCCCGAACATTGAAATATGACGTAGAATTTTCGGTGCATCCGGCGGTCTTTCCAAGGATTCGAACTTATCCCAAGCCTCGCGGAGTTCCCCATGCCCGACTATCGTTCCCGCACCACCACCCACGGCCGCAACATGGCGGGCGCCCGCGCGCTGTGGCGGGCCACTGGCGTCAAGGATGGCGACTTCGGCAAGCCGATTGTCGCCGTCGCCAACTCCTTCACCCAGTTCGTGCCCGGCCACGTCCATCTGAAGGACCTGGGCCAACTGGTGGCGCGCGAGATCGAAGTGGCCGGCGGCATCGCCAAGGAATTCAACACCATCGCCGTGGACGACGGCATCGCCATGGGTCACGGCGGGATGCTGTACTCGTTGCCCTCGCGCGAGCTGATCGCCGATTCGGTCGAATACATGGTCAACGCCCATTGCGCCGACGCCCTGGTCTGCATCTCCAACTGCGACAAGATCACCCCCGGCATGTTGATGGCCGCGATGCGGCTCAACATTCCCGCCATCTTCGTCTCCGGCGGGCCGATGGAAGCCGGCAAGACCCGGCTGGCGGCCCACAAGTTGGACCTGGTGGACGCCATGGTCGCCGCCGCCGACGACCGCGTCGACGACGCCACGGTCACCGAATACGAGCGTTCGGCCTGTCCGACCTGCGGCTCCTGCTCGGGCATGTTCACCGCGAATTCGATGAATTGCCTGACCGAGGCGCTGGGCTTGAGCCTGCCCGGCAACGGTTCGCTGCTGGCCACCCACGCCGACCGCCGCGAACTGTTCCTGGAAGCGGGCCGGCGGATCGTCGAACTGACCCGGCGCCATTACGAGCGGGGCGACGAGTCCGTGCTGCCGAGAGGCATCGCCACGTTCGCGGCGTTTGAGAATGCCATCAGCCTCGACATCGCCATGGGCGGCTCCACCAACACCGTGCTGCACCTGCTGGCGGCGGCCCAGGAAGGCGGGGTCAACTTCACCCTGCGCGACATCGACCGGCTGTCGCGGCAAGTGCCGAATCTGTGCAAGGTCGCGCCCGCGACCCAGAAATATCACATGGAAGACGTACACCGGGCCGGGGGTGTCATCGCCATCCTCGGCGAACTGGACCGGGCCGGGCTGCTGCATCGCGACGCGCGCACCGTTCACAGCGAGACGTTGGCCGAAGCGCTGGAGCGGTGGGACATCGCCCGCCCGACGGCCTGGGACGAAGCCCGCTCGCGCTATTCCGCCGGTCCGGCGGGCATTCCGACCCAGGAGGCGTTCAGCCAGAACACCCGCTGGCCCAGCCTGGATCTGGATCGGGAAAACGGCTGCATCCGCGCCAAGAGTCATGCCTATTCCCAGGACGGCGGACTGGCGGTGTTGTACGGCAATCTGGCTGAGGACGGCTGCATCGTCAAGACCGCCGGGGTGGACGAGAATATCCTGGTGTTCCAGGGTCCGGCGCGGGTGGTGGAAAGCCAGGAAGACGCGGTCGCGGCCATCCTGGGCGGCCGGATTCAGCCCGGCGACGTGGTGCTGATCCGCTACGAGGGACCGCGCGGCGGGCCGGGCATGCAGGAAATGCTCTATCCAACCAGCTACTTGAAATCCAAAGGACTGGGTAAGGCCTGCGCGCTGATCACCGATGGCCGTTTTTCCGGTGGCACTTCCGGGCTGTCCATCGGCCACGTTTCGCCGGAAGCGGCCGAAGGTGGCGCGATCGCCCTGGTCGCGGAAGGCGACCGGATCGAGATCGATATTCCCAACCGCCGCATCCATCTCGCCGTCGGCGACGAGGAACTGCAACGGCGGCGGGCGGCGATGCAAGAGCGGGGCGCGGCGGCCTGGAAGCCGGCCCACCGCCAGCGGTTGGTGTCGCCCGCGTTGCGCGCCTATGCCGCCATGACCACCAGTGCCTCCCGCGGCGCGGTCCGGGATGTGAGCCAGGTAGATCGATACACAGTTTGAGATGATGACTTATACCCCGTTCATCCTTGCTGGAAACCGCCAACTTTTTAAGGAGATGAACCATGAGCCAGGCTGAAAGCGGAGACAGCCAGCGCCTCAGGTTAGTCAATTACCTCAAGTTGATCGAGGATTTGTGGCAAAAGCTGTACTACGTCAAATGGAATCCCAAATCGTTCACGATGCTGGCGCGACTGGCACAGGACATGACGCGGAACGCACAAGAACACGGCGACGAGCACCTGCGCAATCTGGTCGCGCAACTGGACCGACACGTCAACAATTGCGCCGCCAGCGGTGGAATGCCTGGCGAACCCGACCGCCAACGGTTGACGGCGCTGATCGACGCCTTACGGGCCATTCTGACGGCGGGCGGGGGATCCGGCGCGAGCGACGAACCCCGGACTCGCCCGCTCTTGTCGCCCCTGCCGGAAATCATCGTGATCGCCCCGGACGAAAACCCGCCGCTGGTGGCCAAGCTCGAAGATTCCGGTTATCGAATCCGGCACATCGCCAATCTGGTTGAGGCCGAGCAACGCTTGCAGGGACGGATGCCCGGCGCCATCATCGTCGACGCCGATTTTCCCGATGGCCCGGAGCCGGCCATGGCGTTGATGGCTCAACTGCGCGCCGAAACCGGCTCGCGGGCGCCGATCCTGTTTCTGAGCGAGCGCAACGACATGAGCGCGCGGCTGGAAGCGGTGCGGGCGGGCGGCGCGGCCTATTTCAGTAAGCCGTTCGAGAACGACGAAGTGCTCGACGTACTGCGGGAACTGTTGTTGCCGCAAACCTCGCAAGGCTATTTCCGGGTGTTGATCGTCAACGACCAGCCAGCCGAGGCTTGGGAAATGGCGGGCGCCCTGGAGGAACAAGGCATTATTCCGCGGGTGGTGATCCAGCCGTTGCAGGTCTTGCAGGATATTCACCGCTTCCGGCCAGACCTGTTGCTCATCGATCTGGACATCAAGGAAATGAGCGGGCAGGAACTGGCGCAGGTGATCACCCAGCATCGAGACTGCGACACGCTGCCCATCATCCTGCTGTGCTTTCCGGCTGATATACCGAACTACCTGACCAGTCTGGACGTACCGGGCACCAGCCTGCTGACCAAACCGGCGCCGATCAGCTACCTGTGCTGGGAAATCAGGCAACGGCTGCGCCGGGCACGGGCCATGCGGATCAAGCTCGGTTCGCTGACCGACAACGACCCGATCAGTGGCCTGTTCAACCGCCGACGTTACTTGACGCTCCTGGAGCGCGCCATCGAAACCCTGGGCCTGAGCACCCAGTCGCTGGCGGTGATGTTCATCATGCTGGACAATCTGCGCTCCATCCGCGATTCCGCCGGGGTGGCAACCGCCGACGAGGTAGTGGGCCAGGCGGCTAACCGGTTGCGGCAGATGTTGAACCAGGATCAGTGCGCGGCGCGATTCAGCGACGCCATCCTTTCGGTGACGGTTCCCAACCTGATTGGCGAACCGCTGCTGGCACTGGCCCGGCGCATCCGCGACGTGCTGGAAACCGGCTTCTACCGGGTCGGCGAACAGGCCCAGTTGTTGCGAACCAGCATCGGCGTGGCGCTGACGACCGACCGCGGCCAGGATCATCTGACGCTGATCCAGCGGGCCGATTCGGCTTGCGGTCTGGCGCGGGAAGCGAAGGGGGAACGCATCGTTCTACAAGAGAACGGATTCAAGGATAAGCGCGACCAGGAAGCTTCGTCGCGGGCGCGGGTTCTGCAGCAGGTGCGCGAGATTGTGGAGCACGAGCGGCTCTGGCTGGTGTTTCAGCCGATCGCCAGCATGCGGGGCGATACCAACGAGCGCTACGAGGTGTTGCTGCGGTTGCGCGGCAACGACGGTCAGGAAATGGTGCCGGGCAGTGTGTTCGGTGTGGTTTACAACCATGAATTGGGATTGACGCTGGACCGCTGGGTGATCGAGCATGTGCTCGACATGTTGCGCCAGCGCCAACGCAAGACCACGGTGTTCATCAAGATTCTGCCGGTGACCTTGCAGGATCGGACGCTGAGCAACTGGCTGCGCGAGCGGATGGAGCAGACTGGAGTAGAACCGCAGAGCCTGGTGTTCGAGGTGGCGGAAGCCACCGCCGAGCGCGGTCTGCGCGACATGTTCGGCTTCCTGGGCAGTATCAAGATGCTGGGCTGTGGCTTCTGTCTGGACCGTTTCGGCCGGGGCGCGGACTCATTGTCGCTGCTCAAGAATCTGGGGGCCGATTACGTCAAGCTGGACATGTACTTCGTCAATGGTCTCGCCCGGGACACCAAGAAACAGGCTCAGATCAAGGAGCTGGTCGAAAATTTGGAGACTTTGGGCGCGGCCACCATCGTGGGCGGGGTGGAAGACGTGAAAGCCATGCCGATCCTGTGGTCGCTGGGCGTCGACCTGATCCAGGGATTTTTCCTGCAACACCCCTATCGGGAGATGAGCTACGATTTCTCCGGCGCGGCGTTCTAGCGAGGCGCAAGCCGAAAGATGTCCGGCGTCGGTCGTTCGCCTTCAGTCTTCCAATTGAAGCAGCGTAGCGTAACCGTCCCGGTAACCGGGATAACGGAATTGGAAGCCGCTGGCGCGCAACCGGGCGTTGCGGCAGCGCTTGCTGGCCCGCATCCGTAACATGGAATCGCCGGCCTCCGCGCCCGGCTTCAAGGGTGGAGTCACGGCCAGCGGCGGTTCCGGCACGCCAAGCCGGGTCGCCAGCCAGCTCAGCACCTCGCCCAGCGGCGCGGGATCGTCGTCCACCGCAAGGTAAAGCGGCGCTGGCCTCGGCAGGAACAAGAGGTGTTCCAGTACCCGCGCGCAGTCGTCGCGGTGAATCCGGTTGGTGTAGAGTGGCGGTCCGGCGGGACGAGCGGCGGTTCCGGCGCGGACGCTGTCGATCAGCCGGGTGCGGCCGGGGCCATAGATGCCCCCAAAGCGGACCGCCACCGCCGGCCAGGGACTTTCCCACATCAAGCGTTCGCCCGCGCGAATACAACGCCCGCTAAAACTATCCGCTTCGGCGGGTGAATCCTCGTCCACCCACTCGCCCTGGTGCTGGGCATACACCGAGGTGCTGGAGGCAAACAGCAGTCGGCGGAGTTGCTGGCCCGCCTGGCGCAGAGCTTCGAGCAGGTTGTCGATGCCGGTCACATAGGCGGCCTGATAGGCGGCCTCGTTGAAACCGGCGGCGGCGGCGCTGTAAACGACGGCGTCCAAATCCGGCGGCAGGGTGTTCAAGGTCGTTGGATCGGTCAAGTCCGCCGCCAGCGGCCGGATGCCGGGCGGCAAATCAGCCGGACGGCGCTTCAAGCCCCAAACCTCATGCCCGGCCGCGTTCAGACCTCGGCCCAGGGTTGCGCCGACATCGCCGCAGCCGGCAATCAGAATACGCGCCATGGCAAAAACCTCATAAAGCGAAACATTGAATGGCTCCCGATGAATTTGGCCGGCGCGTGCTGGACTGGTTCGATGCGCACGGCCGCAATCGCCTGCCCTGGAAAGAAAATCCCAGCCCATACCGGGTCTGGGTGTCGGAGATCATGCTGCAACAAACCCAGGTGGCGGCGGTAATTCCCTATTATGAACGGTTCATGGCGCGGTTTCCCGACCTGGCGGCCTTGGCCGACGCCGATCTGGACGAGGTATTGGGACTTTGGGCTGGGCTGGGTTACTACGCCCGCGCCCGCCATTTGCACCAGGCGGCGCGGATCGTGCGCGACCGGCATGGCGGAGAGATGCCGCTGGACCACGCGGCATTGCAAAGCTTGCCGGGGATTGGTCGCTCGACGGCGGGAGCGATTTTGGCGCTGGCGGCCGGGCAGCGGCAACCGATTCTGGACGGCAACGTCAAGCGGGTGCTGGCGCGATTCGCGGTGGTCGACGGCTGGCCGGGGCAATCGTCCGTGCTGGCGACGCTGTGGGAACTGGCGGAACGCCACACGCCGGTCGAGCGCGTCGCCGATTACACCCAGGCGATGATGGATCTCGGGGCCACGATTTGTACTCCACGCCGGCCGCGCTGCAACCAATGCCCGCTGGCGACCGGTTGCGCGGCTCATACCCAGAAACGGGAATCGGATTACCCGACGCCGAAACCGCGCCGGGAATTGCCGGTGCGAACCACAAGGATGGTGCTGCTGCGCGGCGCGGAAGACCAGGTGCTGCTGGAGCGCCGGCCACCGGTCGGCGTCTGGGGCGGGCTTTGGAGCTTTCCCGAGTGTCCGCCGGAAGTGGACCTCGCCGACTGGTGCCGGGAGCGATGGGGACTGGAGGTGACGATCGGGACGCCATGGAACGTGCTGCGGCACGCTTTCAGTCACTTCCGGCTCGACATCACGCCGGTGCCGGCGACCGTGACAAGGTCGGGCGGAACAGTGATGGAAGGGGAACGGTTTGTCTGGTATAACCCCCGCCACCCTGACGAACGCGGAGTGGCCGCGCCGGTGCGGCAACTCCTGGCGACACTGGCAAGTGAACGGTAAACAAATGGGAATCAGCGCATGGCTCGAACGGTGAAGTGCGTCAAACTCGGCGTCGAGGCCGAGGGCCTGGATCGTCCGCCTTATCCCGGAGAACTGGGCAGGCGAATTTTCGAGAATGTTTCCAAGTTGGCCTGGCAACAATGGTTGCGGCAGCAGACCATGCTGATCAACGAATACCGGCTGACGCCGTTCGAACCAAAGGCCCGGCAATTCCTGGAGGAACAGATGGCGCGGTTCTTCTTTGGCGAAGGCTCGGTATTGCCGGAAGGCTATGTACCGCCGAAATCGTGAGCTGGCTTGACGACCACCGTGCAAGCTGCTTAAATGCGCCCTCTCTCGGGCGAGGCGTTCCCGGCCAGGTAGCTCAGTTGGTAGAGCAGCGGACTGAAAATCCGCGTGTCGTTGGTTCGATTCCGACCCTGGCCACCAAATTCAACCAACCACCAGCAGGTCCTGAGCCGGCTTTTCCGGTCTTTCCAGGGTCGCGCCAGCAGCATTTCAACCGGACACGAAAAGTCTGGGAGATGGTGGGTTGCCGCATATCCGCTCGTCAAGTAGCCCTGATGACGATCCCGCCACAGTTGTTTTGCTCCGGCTTGTCGCGTGAAACCCGTAATTGATCACCAATCATATCGGTTTCCCGCATGGCCAACTCGCAATGTGAGCTGATGTTCATCGACGCGGCTCGATTGCACCGCTAGCCACCCAATCGCGGGCGACAAGGAATGGACCAGCAGTATTCCGTAGACAAGGAAACATTGCCCTTCCGAAAAGAACCACCGCCACTTTGGAGCAAAGACCCCCATGACCACATTGATGAACGCCGTCAAACGCAATGACCTGACCCGGGTAAAGGAGCTTATTGGGCAAGGCGCCGACATCGACGCTCCCGACGCCAGTGGCGATGTTCCCTTGATCATGGCGGCTTACCAAGGCCATACCGAGATCGTCCAGGCTTTGCTGGAAGCCGGCGCCGACGTGACCGCCGTCGATCCGGGCATGAAAGCCACCGCCCTTCATGCCGCCGCTTACGCCGGCCGAACCGGGGCGGCCCGGCTGCTGATCGCCCATGGGATCGATATCGACAAACAGGGGCCTTACAACGGTTATACGGCCTTGCACGACGCGATTTGGCAAAACCACATCGAAACAGCGAAAGTGATCATTGAAGCGGGCGCCGATCTGACGCTGAAGTCACACGACGGCCAAACTCCATTGGAATTCGCGCGGGCCAAAAAACAGAAAGAACTCATCGCCCTGCTTGAAGGGAAAACCCATTCTCAAAACAACCCGACGTAAAGGCGAACCCGCGAGCGGGCACGCTCGAACAGCCGGGTTAGCTGGCAATCGGAACGGGCGACGCAAGGTTCTGATTTAGCCGAGGAAGATGATCGTGGTTTTAACCTATCCTCTGCCAGGATACGGCGCTTGGTGGGCGGTGTGATCCTTATAGCTGAGATAATCAAAATCGGTCCAGCGGCGCAAGGTTCTGTAGTCTCGCTAATAATAATCCCCATATAGCTATACCGGCGATGTTTCAAGACC
>JARSSO010000003.1 GCA_029624765.1 Candidatus Contendibacter sp.
GGCGTCTGATCTCCATATCCAATCCACCGGTTAGAGATGTGTGTAATGGACAGCCTTCCGGCCTTCCTCCGGCCCCGGCGGCGGCCGAATGATCCCTCACCCTACCCAGCCTCCGCGGAAGCCGACGAAGAAGTAAAAGCAGATACCGATCTTCATCACCGGAATGATTTGGGTCATGGACGCAGGAAGAATGGTCGTCGCCAAATGCCTTAGTGGTTTCCAGGTAATCGTTCATATCCTCTGGTGGTTTCGCCCCATATCGATGGGTTTCGTTCCTCAATCCATCCTGCAACCCATTGTTTTTCTTATGATGGGTTGAGCGTAGCAAAACCCATCGCCGTACCGGACGAGAGGGGTCTGAACGGTTACGTTACCCCAACCTACGGCCCTGTACATTATCTGTTGTAACCGACGTTTGGATTCTTCGCATCAAGCGACTTGATAAATTTATGTTCTATCTGGAGTATCTCTCCAACCGTGACGTTCTCACGCACGTAAAGAATTTCCTTTTTCAGAACATAGAGTTTCTTCTCGATGAGAAACTCTCCCATGTCGGCCAACATTTCCGGTTTTGCCTTACGTGGAGAGCCAAAGTATTTGAAGTAATCCAGGCGAGCAGTCAGCGCGGTATCGCTGCCAATGTAAATTTTCTTGTTTGGGAATGTGATCTTGAAGACGCACCCCCAAGGAATAATGGAATCTCTTTTTAACTGCATCCTGTATTGCCCTGAGCATCCTTGTTTTTAGACGCCCAACAAGTGATTATCTGGTTCTGTATATCCTGTGTCATGGCAAGACATGCAGCAATGGCCACTTAAAACGCCGCCGTCTCTCGTCGATGGCCACAGACTCTGCCTTGGGTAGCAAATCACTGTGGCCTCAGCGTGACAGCATAACTCCGCTTGAAAAACTGTCAAGGTGGGTGACAGCCGTTATGCCAGCGGGTGCGCCGATGGTTCATTCTGAGTGCAAGAACCAAGGTAGCTCTCACAACAGCGGCGACAACAGCCGGGCGGTGGCTTCGCCCAACCGCTGGCCGAGCGTGGCCCGCCGGCCCGGCTTGACGTAGCGCCGGGCCAGCCTCAGGTCGGCCTCAAAGCTCCGGCTCAATCGCGTGGCGAGCCCGGCGTCGTAAAGTACCGCCATCGCCTCGAAATTCAAGGTCAGACTGCGGTTGTCGAAATTGGCGCTGCCCACCGCCGCGATCCGTTCATCCACCACCAGCAGCTTGGCGTGCAGCATCGGCGGACCGTATTCGTGAATCGTGACGCCGGCCCGGACCAGTTCGTCGTAATAGCTGCGCGCGGCGGCGGTCACCAGCCGCGAGTCGCTGCGCTGGGGCGCCAGCACCCGCACCTCCACCCCGCGCAACGCGGCCGTGATCAGGGCTTCGGTCAGCGCCTCGTTGGGCACGAAGTAAGGAGTGGCCAGCAGAATCCGCCGCTGGGCGCCGACGATGGCGGCGAAGAACAGCTTGGCGATGGCGTGATGGTCGTTGTCGGGACCGGATTCGACGACGTGCAGCCAGGGACCAGCCGGCTGCTCTGGCAGCGTTGGGAAAAACTCGGGCTCGAACGGCGCTTGGTCGGTGGCGAAATACCAGTCTTCCAGAAAGATGAACTGAAGCCGGTGAATCGGTTCGCCCTCGATGCGCAGATGGGTGTCGCGCCAGGCGTCGGGGCCGCGCCGCGCGCCGCTGTGCTCGTCGCTGACGTTGATGCCGCCGGTGAAGCCGACCCGACCATCGCAGACCACGATCTTGCGGTGTGTGCGGAAATTGACGTGGTTGGGCCGCAGCCGGCGCAGGCTGATCGGATTGAACCAGGCGGTTTCGCCGCCGGCGTCCCGCACCGGACGCAGAAACCGGCGGTTGGCGCGATCCGAGCCGATGGAATCCAGCAGCAACCGGACCCGGACTCCAGCGCGAGCCTTCTCGACCAGCAAATCGCGCAACCGCGTCCCCACCCGATCCGGCTGCCACAGGTAGTATTCCAGGTGGACATGGTGAGTGGCGGCGGCGATGGCCGTCTCCAGCGCCGCGAAGCACTCGTCGCCGGTTTCCAACAGGGCGACGGCGGTGGCCGACATCGGTGGACCCTGACCGACCCGTTCCAGCAGCCGCGCCAGTTGCCGCTCCAGATCGGTATTGGGAAAGCCGGGCAACGCGGGCCGGTGCTGGCGCAGGCGGTGGGTGGACTGGATCAGGCGGTCACGGGCGCGACCGTAGCGCAGCCGGCGCCGCCGCAACCGGCGCGGCCCGAACAGCAGGTACACCAGGAAGCCGAAATAGGGCATGAACAGCAGCGCCAGCAGCCAGGCCAGCGTCGCCGCCGGCGAGCGGCGCTCCAAAATCAGCCCGACCGCGACCAGGGCGATCCACAGCAGCCAGGCCAGCGACAGCAGGGCGGTCAGGTGTTCCGCGATCAACGGCCAAGACCGCCTAAAGCTGTTCGGAAGCGAATTCCGCCAGCCGCGAACGCTCGCCGCGCCGCAGAGTGACGTGTCCGCCGTGCGGCCAGTCCTTGAAACGATCCACCACGTAGGTCAGGCCGGAGGTGGTTTCCGACAGATAGGGCGTGTCGATCTGGGCGATGTTGCCTAGGCAGATCACCTTGGTGCCGGGACCGGCGCGGGTGATCAGGGTTTTCATCTGCTTGGCGGTCAGATTTTGCGCCTCGTCGATGATCAGGTACTTGCTCTGAAAGGTGCGCCCGCGCATGAAGTTGAGCGAGCGAATCTTGATCTTGCTGCTCAGCAGGTCGGTGGTGGCGGCGCGGCCCCATTCCCCGCCTTCCTTGGGGGCGAGCACTTCCAGATTGTCCATCAGCGCCCCCATCCACGGCGTCATTTTCTCCTCCTCGGTGCCGGGCAGGAAGCCGATGTCCTCGCCGACCGGGACGGTGACCCGGGTCATGATGATTTCCCGGTAACGCTTGGCGTCCAGGGTCTGCGCCAGACCGGCGGCCAGGGCCAGCAGGGTTTTGCCGGTGCCGGCGGCGCCCAGCAGGGAAACGAAGTCGATCTCGGGGTCCAGCAGCAGATTGAGAGCGAAATTCTGTTCGCGGTTGCGAGCGGTGATGCCCCAGACCGCATGGTTGGACGCGGCGTGGTCCCTGAGAATTTCGATCACTGCCTCGCCGCCGCGCAATTGCCGGACGATGAAAGCCGTTTGCTCACCGTCCGGAAACAGGCCCTGGTTCGGATGCCAGTGGGCCACGTCCGGACCGTGGACCCGGTAAAAGGTACGCCCGCTCTCCTTCCAGGAATCCAGCCTCTGACCGTGGCTGTCCCAGAAATCCGCCGATAGTTCGCGGGTACCAGCGTACAACAGGTTGACGTCGTCAAGGGTCTGATCGTTGTAGTAGTCCTCGGCGTGAATGCCCAGGATGGCGGCTTTGATCCGCAGGTTGATGTCCTTGGAGACCAGGGTGACCGAACGGCGCGGATGGTCCTGTTGCAAGGTCAGGGCCATGCTCAGGATATCGTTGTCGGGCGCGTTGCCCGGCAGGCTGGCGGGCGGGACGATCCGGTTGGGACGGGTTTGAAAGAACAGGCGCCCTCTGGTCGGTTCACCGGGCGGAGCAAGCGGCCCAGGCAGGGGCAGACCTCGGTCGATTTCCTCCTTGCTGGCCCCGGCGATGACGTCGTCCAGAAACCGGCTGACCTGGCGGACGTTGCGGGCCACCTCGGAAATGCCCTTCTTGGCGCGATCCAGCTCCTCCAGCACCATCATCGGCAGATGGATGTCGTGTTCCTTGAAGCGGAACAAGGCGGTCGGATCGTGAATCAGCACGTTGGTGTCGAGCACGAACAAGCGGCGGTCGGACATGGGATGTGGGGAATTTTCGGTGGAGGATGCGAAATCAGGGTGATGACTCATATTCCAGCGTTGAGTTTATTGAAGCTGATGATCTGAAAAAGGTTTTGGCGGATTTTTTGCGAAGCGTAGCCCACTATCCCGCTGGCAAGCTCGTCGCCGGCCGCGGCCACGCCTTGAGAATGGATTGCACCACGGTCGCCAGCGGGATGGCGAAGAACACCCCCCAGAATCCCCACAGTCCGCCGAACACCAGCACCGCCACGATGATGGCGATGGGATGCAGGTCCACCACTTCGGAAAATAACAATGGCACCAGTACGTTGCCATCCAGTCCCTGAATAACCAGGTAAACCCCCAGCAGCCACAGAAACTCCGAACTCCAACCCCATTGAAAAAAGGCCACCAGCGCCACCGGTACCGTCACCACCACCGCCCCAATATAGGGCACGATGACCGAAAGCCCCACCATCAGGGCCAGCAACATGGCGAACTGCAAGCCCATGGTGGCGAACGCCACATACGTCGCTACCCAAACCACCAGGACTTCAAGAAACTTGCCGCGCACGTAATTGCCCATCTGCTGGTCCACCTCGCTCCAGACCTGCTGCGCGAGGGTGTGGTCATGAGGTAGGAATTCATGCAGCCATGCCAGGATCAAGTCTTTATCCTTCAAAAAGAAAAATACCAGCAATGGCACCAGCACCAGGTAGATGGCGATGGTAATGAACCCCATGCCGGCCGCCAGCGACCAGGACAGCGCCTTCTGGCCCCAGGTGGCGATTTCGGCCTTTAGCGCGTTGATGACTTCGAGAATCTGCCCCTCGGTAACGAATTCCGGGTACAGGACCGGCAGGCTCAACAGCAGGTTTTGGCCCTTGACCAGCATGTTGGGAAACTGCTGCACCAACTGGGTCAACTGCAGCGAGGTCACCGGCAACAACCCCAGCAGCAGAAACAACACGAAGGCGATAAACGATGCGAACACCACGACGACCGCCAACAGTCGCGGTGATCGCGCCCGGTGTTGCAGCATTTGCACGACGCCTTCCAGCAGATAGGCGATGACCATGCTCGCCAGCACCGGCGCCAGATCCCGCCCCATGATCAGGATTACGCTGGTGACCAACACCAGCACGACGGTCAGAATGACCGCCTGGGGATCGTTGAACAGCCGTTGAAACCAGTCACTGACAATTTTCATGAAGAACCTTGCGTTTGTTCAGCCGCCCGCCCGCATGTTAGCAACAAAGCCCTCCCAATCCCAACCGCTGAACCGCCGTTGCTTGGGCCGGTCGTGGTCATCGACGCTCGCCACCCCTTTTCGGCGCGTGATGCACCCAATCGGCGCATTGCACCCAATCGGCGCATACCATTCCGTTCCCGGCGAGGAACGAATTTCGAATTCATCGGCCGATCCCCGGTCTAACGAAACAACGGTTCCGGTCCGGACCAGCCGCGAACCCGCAACAATTTGATTTCATGTTCTTTACCAAGCTTCTTGTCCGACCCTGGCCGCCATCGTTCCAAATCCGGATTGGTCCATTAATTGCTATATGTTCCGAAGACATCCGCCGGCCCTTGGACCGGCCGGGATGACACATGGATTGACGGAAAATTCGCCAGGATTTGCCCTGATCGGTTTCCAACCGAAAGTCGCCGCGCTTCCGCGACCACCAAGAGGTTATGACCATGACCATATTCAAGCGCTATCTGTCGCGCTACGAGGAGAGCCGCGAGGAAAACCTTTCGCTTCAAGAATACCTTGAGCTGTGCAAGAAAGACCCGGTCGCCTACGCCAGCGGCCCCGAGCGGCTGCTGAAGGCCATTGGCGAACCGGAGCTGGTGGACACTCGCAACGACCCGCGGCTGTCGCGCATTTTTCAGAACAAAGTGCTCAAGATCTATCCGGCCTTTGAGGAGTTTTACGGGATGGAAGACGCCATCGAGCAGATGGTGTCCTACCTCCGCCACGCCGCCCAAGGGTTGGAGGAAAAGAAACAGATTCTTTACCTGCTGGGTCCGGTGGGGGGAGGCAAGTCGTCCCTGGCTGAACGGCTCAAGCAGTTGATGGAAAAGGTGCCGTTCTACTCCATCGAGGGTTCGCCGGTGTTCGAATCGCCCCTGGGGCTGTTCAACCCCGACGAGGACGGCCCGATCCTGGAAGAGGATTTCGGCATCCCGCGCCGTTACCTGCGCCACATCATGTCGCCGTGGGCGGCCAAGCGGCTGCGCGAATTCAACGGCGACATCACCAAGTTCCGGGTGGTCAAGCTGCGGCCGTCCATCCTGCATCAGATCGCGGTGGCCAAGACCGAGCCGGGGGACGAGAACAACCAGGACATTTCCTCGCTGGTGGGCAAGGTCGACATCCGCCGGTTGGAACATTTCGCCCAGAACGACCCGGACGCCTACAGCTTCTCCGGCGCCCTGTGCCGCGCCAATCGCGGCCTGATGGAATTCGTCGAGATGTTCAAGGCGCCGATCAAGGTATTGCATCCGTTGCTGACCGCTACCCAGGAAGGCAACTACAACAGCACCGAGGGGCTGTCGGCCATTCCGTTCGAGGGGATCATCCTGGCCCACTCCAACGAGTCGGAATGGCAGTCGTTCAAGAACAACAAGAACAACGAGGCGTTCCTGGATCGGGTCTACATCGTCAAGGTGCCCTACTGCCTGCGGGTGTCGGACGAGGTGAAGATTTACCAGAAGCTGTTGACCCACAGCTCGCTGTCCACCGCGCCGTGCGCCCCCGGCACGCTGGAGATGCTGGCCCGGTTCTCGGTGCTGACCCGGCTCAAGGAACCGGAGAATTCCAACATCTTCTCGAAGATGCGGGTCTACGACGGCGAGAATCTCAAGGACACCGATCCCAAGGCCAAGTCGATCCAGGAGTACCGCGACTACGCCGGGGTGGACGAGGGCATGACCGGCATTTCCACCCGGTTCGCCTTCAAGATTCTCAGCCAGGTGTTCAACTTCGACCATACCGAGGTGGCCGCCAATCCGGTGCATTTGCTGTACGTGCTGGAGCGGCAGGTCGAGCGCGAGCAGTTCGCGCCGGAAGTCGAGGAGAAATACCTGTCCTACCTGAAGGGCTTCCTGGCGCCCCGCTACGCCGAGTTCATCGGCAAGGAACTGCAACAGGCTTATCTGGAATCCTATTCGGAATATGGCCAGAACATTTTCGACCGTTACGTGACCTACGCCGACTTCTGGATTCAGGACCAGGAATACCGCGACCCCGACACCGGCGAGTCGTTCGACCGGGCGGCGCTCAACGCCGAACTGGAAAAGATCGAGAAACCGGCCGGCATCAGCAACCCGAAGGATTTCCGCAACGAGATCGTCAATTTCGTGCTGCGGGCGCGGGCCAGGAACGCCGGCAAGAATCCGGTCTGGACCAGCTACGAGAAGCTGCGCGCGGTGATCGAGAAGAAGATGTTCTCGACCACGGAAGACCTGCTGCCGGTGATCAGCTTCAACGCCAAGGCCAGCGCCGACGATCAGAAGAAGCACGCCGAGTTCGTGGACCGGATGGTGGCCAAGGGCTACACGGCCAAGCAAGTGCGGTTGCTGTCCGACTGGTATCTGCGGGTTCGCAAGGCATCCTGAGCGGAGGGAAGTTCCGATGGCTACGTTCATCGACCGGCGGCTGGACGGCAAGAACAAGAGTTCCGTCAACCGCCAGCGTTTTATCCGGCGCTTCAAGAACCAGATCAAGAAGGCCGTGACCGAATCGATGAACGGCCGCAGCATCACCGACATCGATAACGGCGAGAAGATCAACATCCCGGCTCGCGATCTGTCCGAGCCGGTGTTCGGCCATGGGCCGGGCGGGCGGCGCGAGGCGATTCATCCGGGCAACCAGGATTTCGTGGCGGGCGATCGGGTGGCCCGGCCGCCGGGTGGCGCGGGCGGCGGCGGGGCTGGTAAGGGCCAGGCCAGCAACAGCGGCGAGGGCGAGGACGATTTCGTGTTCGAGCTGTCGCGGGAAGAATTTCTGGAACTGTTCTTCGAGGATTTGGAGCTGCCCAACCTGGTGCGCACCCAGTTGGCCAGGGCCACTGAGTTTAAATCGGTGCGAGCCGGCTTCAGCAGCGCCGGTAACCCGGCCAACATCGACGTGGTGCGCTCGCTCAAGGGTGCGTTGGCGCGGCGGTTGGCGCTGGCCGCGCCCTACACCCGTCGGTTGCGCGAGGCCGAGGAGGAGCTTGAGCGGCTGCTGGCCGAAACGCCGGTGGACGAAGTTCGCGCCAAGGGGCTGGTCGAGGAAATCGAGCGGTTGCGGGCGCGGGCGCGGGCGGTGCCGTTCATCGACACCTTCGATCTGCGTTATACCAACCGCGTGTTGCAACCCCAACCGACCACCCAGGCGGTGATGTTCTGCATCATGGACGTGTCCGGCTCGATGGATCGGGCGCGCAAGGACCTGGCCAAGCGGTTCTTCACCCTGCTGTATCTGTTCCTCAAGCGCAATTACGAGAAGATCGAGGTGGTGTTCATCCGCCACCACACCGTAGCCAAGGAAGTGGACGAGCAGGAGTTTTTCTACTCGCGGGAAACCGGCGGGACCGTGGTGTCCAGCGCCCTGCAACTGGCCGCCGACATCATGCGCGAGCGCTACCCGATTTCCAGTTGGAACCTGTACGTCGCCCAGGCCTCGGACGGCGACAACTGGCACCACGACTCGCCGGCCTGCAAGGACCTGCTGTTGCAGCGAATCATGCCGCTGGTCCGCTATTACGCCTACATCGAAATCACCCCGGATCGGCATCAAAGCCTGTGGGAAGCGTATGAGGAAGTGAAGGCCGTCCACCCGCACTTCGCCATGCGGCAGATCGACGGACTGGCCGACATCTATCCGGTGTTCCGGGACTTGTTCAAGAGGCGCGTGTCATGAGTGCGTCACGGCTGATTTCCGAATCGTCGGAATGGACCTTCCAGATGCTGGAGCGTTACAACGCGGTCATCGGCCAAATCGCCGGCAACGACTTCGGTCTGGACACCTACCCCAACCAGATCGAGATCATTACCGCCGAGCAGATGATGGACGCCTATTCCTCGGTCGGAATGCCGCTGGGCTACAAGCACTGGTCCTACGGCAAGCAATTCGTGCTGACCGAGAAGAACTACCGGCGCGGCCAGATGGGGCTGGCCTACGAAATCGTCATCAATTCCAACCCCTGCATCGCCTATCTGATGGAGGAAAACACGGCCATGATGCAGGCGCTGGTGATCGCCCACGCCGCCTATGGCCACAACTCCTTTTTCAAGGGCAACTACCTGTTCCGCACCTGGACCAGCGCCGACGCCATCATCGACTACCTGCTGTTCGCGCGGAACTACGTGACCGAATGCGAGGAGCGGTACGGCGAGGAAACCGTGGAACTGTTCCTCGATTCCTGCCACGCGCTGATGAACTACGGGGTGGATCGCTACAAACATCCGGCGCCGCTGTCGCTGGGCGAGGAAAAACAGCGCCAGCACGAGCGGGAAGAATATCTGCAATCGCAGATCAACGACTTGTGGCGCACCCTCCCGATCAAACCCACCGAGGTCGCCGCCGAGGAAGCCCGGCGTTATCCGGCCGAACCCCAGGAGAATCTGCTGTATTTCATCGAGAAGAACGCGCCGCTGCTGGAGCCGTGGCAGCGCGAGATCGTGCGTATCGTCCGCAAGATTGCCCAGTATTTCTATCCCCAACGGCAGACGCAGGTCATGAACGAAGGCTGGGCTACCTTCTGGCATTACACCCTGATGAACCGGCTATACGACGCGGGCTACGTCAACGACGGCTTCATGATCGAGTTCTTGCAGTCGCACACCAGCGTTATCCAGCAATTGCCGTTCGACCATCCCTACTACCACGGCATCAACCCCTACGCGCTGGGCTTTGCGATGTTTAGTGACATCCAGCGGATTTGTCAGACGCCGACGGCGGAAGATCGCCACTGGTTCCCGGACATCGCCGGCCAGGACTGGCTCAAGGTGCTGGACTTCGCCATGCGCAACTTCAAGGACGAGAGCTTCATCGCCCAGTACCTGTCGCCCAAGGTAATGCGCGATTTCAAGCTGTTTGCGGTGCTGGACGACGATGTCCAGGAGGACCTGGAAATCACCGCCATCCACGACGACGCCGGCTATCGGCGACTGCGGCTGGCGCTGGCCGACCAGTACAATCTTGGCAGCCGCGAGCCGAACATTCAGGTCTGGAACGTGGCGCACCGCAAGGACCGGTCGCTGACCCTGCGTCACACCCGCTATCATCGCCGACCGCTGCACGACAGCTTCCAGGAAGTCCTGAAGCACCTGCACCGGCTGTGGGGTTTCACGGTGCGGCTGGAGGCGGTGGACGAGAATGGCAAGGTGGAACTGGTCGGGGAATGCCCGCAGCCGAAGGGGCGGTGAAGATCGCCGACCGAACCCGTACAAGCGCCGGAACATGGTTTGGAACAAACTGATAGGTAACGAGGGGGTTGACCAAACCTCTCGACGACGCGAATTCATGTCTGGCGCCGCAAAATCTCGCCGCGCAAAATCAGCGAGCGCCGACTAAACTCTATCGGCAATTCCTTGGCCGCAAGCTCCCCGTGACGCGCTCTTGCGGCCGTCTTTCCGAGACGTGCGTGGGCCGGGCCTCTGCCGCACTCTTCCTTCACGACAAAACCAGATCGACAATTATGGATAAGCACGAACTCGAACAGACTCTCGTCCTCATCAAACCGGACGCCCTCAAGCAATCGCTGACCGGCTACATGCTTTCCCTGCTTTCCGAGGTGCATACCGGACTCCGATTCGCTGGCGCGAAGATCGTGACCGTGCACAAAATGCTTGCCGAAGAACACTATGCGGAGCATCGCGGCAAGCCCTTCTTCCCCTCCCTGATCGACTACATCAGCGGACGCATCCACTACAGCGAAGAGGATGCCTGGAAACGCCGGGTGGTGGCCCTGATTTACCAGGGTCCCGACGCCATCAAGAAGATTCGCGACATCGCCGGCCCGACCAATCCCCAGCAGGCCCGCGACAACAAACCGGGCAGCGTTCGCGCCTTGGGTACGGTGATCCCGGTGGAAGACGGCAATGGCGCGGTGGTCGACAGCCGCATGGACAACCTCATTCACGCTTCCGCCAATCCCGCTGACGCCGAGCGGGAAATCAAGCTCTGGTTCGCGCCCTACGATATCCCGCCGGCCATGCGCGAGTTCGAGACCGCCGAGAGCGACGAGCATTACTATTTCAAGGGTGGCCGGCTTTTCACCAGCCATGAACCCGGCAGCGCCTGCATCATGGCGCCCGGCGACGTGGCGTGGCAGTCGGATCTGGAAGCCCTGGATTCGATCATGGCGGGCAGGGAGGCAGCCTGCTCGCTAAACGCCGTCGTGGCCAAATACCTCATCAACGAGCAACGGGAACTGACGTGAAATCCCGGTTTGCAGTGGTCGCTTTCGATGATAACGCATTGAAATAAAGGCGATGCCGTTCCAGCAACAAGGCCGCTACCCAGCGGGAAACGGTATAACCTTTCGCCCACGCCCGGCCCGTCCTGCAAGGGGCCGGGCAATTGTGGTGGGTTAGAACGCTCTCTTCCACCGCGGCCGCCGGCCGCCGCAGCCAAGTGGCAGGCTCATCAGCAGCAGCATGGCCCATTCGGACAGGATGGGGATATCCGGGTCGCGCTCGACCTTGCGAAGGGGTCGATGAAAAATTCGATATCGCGATCCAGCAGATCAGCCAGCCCCAGCAATTCATCCGGCTTCACGAAGTGTTTCCCATGTTCAACGCTGCCCCCGGCTGCGTTGTTCCCGATCTCGTTCAATTTGAAACAGCGTGAAATCCACCTGTTTCAAATTGAAACCGCCCGCGATCTGAAGAGAATCGGTGGACCCTGATAACCCCTTCATGGATAACGATATCCACTTTCAGTTCTATTTTGGCATGAAAAGTGCTTAAAAACCAATCTGCCGCCAACTCCAAGGAAAAGTCGAGATAACCGAACTCGCCGCCAGCGTCGCGAGTTGGGATCGAGGGATTGGTGGCGCCGCGGACGGCAGGGATGGAGTGGCGGACAAATGGATTAGAGCCCCGAACGGCGGTGAAAGCGCATCCTGTTGCGGGAGTCACCGCATGATTGGAAGAAGCTGGGTAATCACTCAATAGTGGGCAGTCCAATACGATGAAGGAAAAATTGTATCTCGACTCCACTATTCCAGTTTATTATTTTGATCAACGTGAATGCTTGGCGGTTTTTATTGAGATAACAAGGAAGTGGTGGTCGGAAATGGCTAATGGTTACGAACTGTTCATTTCGGATGCCGTGTTGCAAGAATTGGGTGGTACAAGCTATCCATTTAAAATGGAAGCCATAAATCTTGTATCAGCTATTTCATTGCTGCCGCCAAACCCAGCCATAGAACAACTTGTCGAAGCTTATATTGATAACAGTATTGTGCCAGGATCGCTGGTGGGTGATGCGGTACACCTTGCCTATGCCAGCTATTACGATATCAACTATCTTCTCACTTGGGATTGCAACCATCTTGCGAATGCCAATAAATGGCGGCATATCCAGGCTATTAACAGCCGTCTTGGTTTTTCGACGCCAGAAATTGTCATGCCAATTGAGCTGTTGATTATTCAACGATTTTCATGGAATCGAACGATGTAGTGTGGGTTTGGCCGCAGCTTTCGCGAGCTTACCGAATTCAAACAGTAAATACCGAAAAATCACCAAAGAATGATGAGGAAGAGGTAAGGGCAATGATTCATTCAGCGATATTGCAAGAGAAAGATGGAATCCAAGAAAAGTTGTCTGGAGAAAGCGGATCGATTCGTGAATACTTGATGCGCTCTCATCTCGCGGCCAGGGAAATCGCGGCATCCTACGGCTTTCATCTCCATTACGCCAAGATGCTCAATGGAAAACCGGGCGACCATTCAGTTCCTCCTTTCCCCACCAAGGAGAGGAGGGTGGCCATGGAGGCGAGTTCTTGAAATCGCTGCCTTAATCTTTTAGCTCAAGGCAGGGAAGGCAAACGAGTGGTTGATGGAGAGAAGTGCCCTCTCACATCGGTGAGCAACTCGTTGAAACAGAGCGAGATTGCGACGATGACGGGTTCATGGCGGGCGAACGGTGAAGTGGAAGAAGAGGCACAAAAAACGCCATTGGACAGAAATGCCTGTCGCGTAAGAGCCATAACAGACGAAGTGTTGGAGTGTCTGATGCCGAAACCCGCGCGGTGTCGTTATGCGATGCCGTTCGGTCACGGTTTTTTCTGCCAATACCTTAAGCGGAGAAAAATCGTGGCTGATACTCGACAATTGGAAAAATAGGAACCGCTTGTGGTGCCAATGTAACATTTGTGGGATTTCTAAACGCCAACCCAATTTTCACGACTGAAAACCTTATCCATTAGGGAAATTGAATATTTTTCGAGGGCTTCCGTTGGGCAGGTCTCCCAAGACGGATTCTGGCCCGCCACATCCCGGTTTCCACAAGAACCCTCGAAGAACCAAAACAATTAAGCGATAAGGAGTCGGGACGGTACTTCTACCGCCACCGAGCCGTTCCGTCCAACCCTAATATTTTCAACAGCGTATCGCCCAAATCAGCGTCCGCGCCGTCGAGCAATCGATCCAGCCAGCGGGTGTGCTTGGTGTAATCCACGATGGTTTTCTCGCCGATAATCTCCTCGGCAACGTGGCGGGTGCCGCCCAGCGCGTCCACCAGCCCCAGTCCAACGCTCTGTTCGCCGGTCCACATCAAACCGCTGAACACCTCGGGATCGTCCTTCAGCCGCTCGCCCCGCCCCTGCTTGACCGCCGCGATGAACTGCTGGTGAATCGCGTCCAGCATCCCTTGCAGATGCCGGACTTCCGCCGGGTTGACCGGCTTGAACGGATCGAGGAAATCCTTGTTGTTTCCCGCCGTGTAGGCCCGCCGCTCGATTCCCAGTTTGGCCATCGCGTCGGTGAAGCCGAAGCTGTCCATCCGTACCCCGATGGAACCGACGATGCTTGCTTTATTGGCGTAAATCTTCTGCGCCGCCGCCGCGATGTAATAGCCTCCCGAGGCGCATATGTCGCTGGCCACCGCGTAAACCGGAATCTTGGGATGTCGCTGGCGCAGCTTCTGAATTTCGTCGTAAATCTCGCCAGCCTGCACCGGGCTGCCGCCGGGGCTGTTGATTTCCACCACCACGCCAACGGTTTTCTCGTCCTTGAACGCCTTGCGCAACGCCTCGATCACATTCTTGGCGCTGGCTTCGGTGCCGCTGGAAATCAGGCCATCGATGCGAATCACCGCCGTATGCTTCTTGGCGGCGGCGGTTGCGGTGCCGAGATTGTCCGGCCAGGCCAGTACCAGCAACCCCACCAGATAGGCGAAAAACAGGAATTTGAAGAAAATCCCCCAGCGCCGCGCCCGCCGCTGCTCGGTCACGGCGGCGAACGCCAGTTTGGTCAGGGTATCGCGCGCCCAGCGCTCGTCGCTGGACAGACTTGCATTCGGATTCGGCTCGCTCATGGCTCTTTCTACTCAGGTTCCGCGTGAATTCATCGCAACGAGACGGTCCAGCACCGCCTTGAGTTCGGTGTCCAGCGGAGCGCTGACCGCGATATCCCGGCCACCCAGCGACAGGTTCAGGCTGTGCGCGTGCAAGAACAATCGGCGCAGGCCGTATTGCTTCGCCATCAACCGGTTGAAATCGGCGTCGCCATACTTCTCGTCGCCGGCCAGCGGATGATCGACATGAGCGGCGTGAACGCGAATCTGGTGCGTGCGGCCGGTGGTGATGCTTGCTTCCAGCAACGAGGCCGGCTTGTGCAAGCTGACCGGCCGAAAGTACGTCCGGGCCGGCTTGCCGTCGTCCAATACTTCCACCATCCGCTCTCCGCCGCGCAACACGTTGCGGCGCAGGGGTTGATTGACCTCGCGCGGGCCGTGATTCCAGTAGCCGCGCGCCAGCGCCAGATAGCGTTTCTCCACGCCACCCGCCCGGAACGCTTCCTGAATCCGCCGCAGCACCGCCGGCGTTCGCGCCAGTGCCAGACAGCCGCTGGTCTCGCGGTCCAGCCGGTGCGCCAGTTCCAGAAACGGTTCCTCCGGCCGCAGCGTCCGCAACAGTTCGATCACTCCATACTCCAGCCCGCTGCCCCCGTGCGCCGCCAGACCGGTCGGCTTGTCGAGCACCAGAATCTCGCGGTCCTCGTACAACACCGCCTCCCGTAGCCGTTCCGCCAGGGCCGGCGGTACGCGGAGTGGCCGTTCCTGGCGTTCCCCCAGCCGCACCGGCGGAATGCGCAGGACATCGCCAGCCTGGAGCCGGCGATCCGGCTGGACCCGTCCCCCGTTCAGCCGCACCTCGCCAGTGCGCACGATGCGATAGATCAGGCTCTTGGGGGCGCCCTTGAGCTCGCGCAGCAGAAAATTGTCGAGGCGCTGACCGGCGTGAGCGGTGGCGATGGCCAAATGGCGCACGCCGGGGGAAGCAGCGGAAGTCGTCATGAATTTGATGCGTGGCGGTCGGACTGTTATAGTTACGAGCGTTGTCGCCGCATGGGCCGCGAACGGCCGGCGAAACTGGATCAATACACCATATCGGTTTTCGTACCCGCGCGCCAGTCGACCGGCGGGCGGGCCTGGTTTAACGGGTTTGTCCGCCGCTCGGCCCCAACCTTCCTTGAGCGGCTTTTGACCGCGCTCCCAGCCGGCTGGTCACGCTTTCCGCGGCGTATTTTGGGTTCGCCCGACGTGTTGGACCTCGATCCTCCGGGCCATTCCCCATCCTGCGACGCCCCGGCGACAACCACCGCGTTACCGTCGGTGATGGTCGAGTGCAGGGAATTTCGCTATGAAACGCATGCTGATCAACGCGACTCAGCAGGAAGAGTTGCGCGTGGCCCTCGTGGACGGCCAGAAACTTTACGACCTCGACATCGAAACCCCCGCGCGCGAGCAGAAGAAATCCAACGTCTACAAGGGCCGCGTCACCCGCATCGAGCCGGGACTGGAAGCGGCGTTCGTCGACTACGGCGCCGACCGCCACGGCTTCCTGCCGTTCAAGGAAATCAACCGGAGCTACTTCGACGCCCACGCCACCGAGGGTGGCCGCCCCAGCATTCGCGAGGCCATCAAGGAAGGCCAGGAAATCATGGTGCAGGTGGAAAAGGAAGAGCGCGGCAACAAGGGCGCGGCGCTGACCACCTTCATCAGTCTGGCCGGGCGCTATCTGGTGCTGATGCCCAACAACCCGCGCGCCGGCGGCGTGTCGCGGCGGATCGAGGGCGAGGATCGCCAGGAAATCCGCGAGGTGATGAGCAGTCTCGACATTCCCGACGGCATGGGCCTGATCGTGCGCACCGCCGGGGTGGGGCGGTCGCAAGAGGAATTGCAGTGGGACATGGATTATCTGCTGCACTTGTGGAAAGCCATTGAAACCGCGTCCAGCCAGAAGAAAGCGCCGTTCCTGATCTATCAGGAAAGCAACATCATCATCCGCGCCCTGCGCGATTATCTGCGCGCCGACATCGGCGAAATCCTGGTGGATAACTCCACCGTCCACCGCCAGGCCCAGGATTTCATGCAGCAGGTGATGCCGCACAACCTGAACAAGCTCAAGCTTTATCAGGACAACATTCCGCTGTTCACCCGTTTCCAGATCGAATCCCAGATCGAGACCGCCTATCAGCGCGAAGTGAGCCTGCCTTCGGGCGGCGGCATTGTGATCGACTACACCGAGGCGCTGGTCTCCATCGACATCAACTCGGCCCGCGCCACCAAGGGCAGCGACATCGAGGAAACCGCGCTCACCACCAACCTGGAAGCCGCCGAGGAAATCGCCCGGCAGTTGCGATTGCGCGACCTGGGCGGATTGATCGTCATCGATTTCATCGACATGAATCTCGCCCGCAACCAGCGCGAAGTCGAAACCCGGCTGCGCGAGGCGCTGAAAATGGACCGCGCCCGGGTGCAGGTCGGTCGCATCTCCCGCTTCGGCCTGCTGGAAATGTCGCGACAGCGGCTGAGTCCGTCGCTGGACGAAGCCAGCCACCGGATCTGTCCGCGCTGCAACGGTCAGGGCACCATCCGCAACATCGATTCGCTGGCGTTGAGCGTGCTGCGACTGATCCAGGAAGAGGCGATGAAGGATCGGACCGGCCGGGTCGTGGTCCAGTTGCCGGTCAAGGTCGCCACCTTCCTGCTCAACGAAAAGCGGGAAGCGATTCGCGCCATCGAGCAGCGCCATCGGGTCGGCGTTCTGCTGATTCCGAACGAATCGCTGGAAACGCCGCATTTCAAGCTGAACCGGTTGCGGGTGGACGAACTGTCGGAAGAGCAAGTCCGGTCTTATACGCTGGCCGAGGATTACGAGGAACAGGTCGAGGCGAAAGCCAGCCCGGCGGCGCGGGGCATGGACGAAGAGCCGGTGGTCAAGGGCGTCGCGCCGTCCACGCCGGCGCCCACGCCACCGACCCCGGCGCCGAAACCCGAAGTCAACCCCGGTTTTTTCGGCTGGTTGTGGAGCAGTCTGTTCGGACAACCCCCGCAACCAGCCCGCGAGGAACGATCCACCCGAGCGGACGCGCGTCCGGCCAAATCGGATCGGCAGCGCCGCGACCGGTCCGGGCGACGGCCCGAGGCGGAGCCTGTCGCGGAAACCCCGGCCGCCAAGCCCGTTGTCGCGCCCACCGCTGCCGAACTGGCCGCCACGCTTGCGGCGCCGGTCGAGGATTTGTGGCCCGAACCGATGCCGGCGGCCAAGCCCACGATGGTTCCGGTCGCGGATGCCGAGGATGTCGCCACTGCTCCCGAAACCGAGGATGAAAGTCCCGGACCGCGCGGGCGGCGTGGACGGCGCGGTGGGCGGCGGCGGCGGCGGGGCGAAACGCCTTCTCCAGGCGGGACTGGTCCGGCGAGCCCGGAATCGGGCGAGGACAGCGAGGAAGGCTTCGATGCCGGTGATCAAGGCCGGGAACCCGAGGAAGCGGCGGCGCCGGTTGCCTCGATGCCGCCAAATCCCGCCACGGCGGCGGCCTCGCAGCGGCGCATCCGCAATGGTCGCCCGCGCCTCCCCCGTGACGCAATCGTCGCCGCCAAGGCCGGATCCGGAAGCGCCACGTCATCTTCCGACAGGGAAACTCTCGCGCCGCCACCATCGCCGCTGGAGTATCCCGTGGCCGAGGGCGATGCCGCGCGGGCGGATCAGCCGGTGGTCACCGCGCCCGAGTTGACTCCCAAATCCGAGGTCGAAGCGTTGGTGGAGGAATCCACGACTTCAGTGCCCGAATCCGCCGAGCCTGACGAATCCGCGATTTCCCCTGAGGATGCGGCGGTTACCCGCACCGAACAGACAGTGATCGCCGAAGCTGTGGAACGCACTGATGAGCCGCCGCCGGTCGAAACCCGCGAATCGGTGGAGCCGGCGCCCGCCGAAGTGGGCGAGCGGGTGGCGGAGCCGGTTCCGGTCACGGCGATCGAGGTGTCCGAGGCATCGTCGCGGGCTGATGGCGGCGAAACCGAGGCGCCCGTCGCTCTCTCCACCCTGGAGGGTGCGGTCATCGACGCCCCATCCGTGGAAGAATCCATTGTTCCAGTCGTCGAAACCGGGACGATAATCCCCGTGGCCGTCATCATCGAAACCGCCACCGATGCTCCACCGTCGGCGGAACCGGCTATCGGGATCGAACCGGAAGCCGCCATGCCCGAGCCGCCCGCGCCGACCGAACCGGAGGTTGCCGCGACGGAATCGACCGCGCCGCCGTCACCGTCGCCGGAATCGGGCATCGAGGATAAGCCCGCGATTTGACGCGGCAAAACCAAGGGGCTGGAATTCCAGCCCCTTTCGTTTTTCGGTGGATTCCATTCAAATCCGGTAACGCTCCCGGATGTCGATCAACAGGCCCCGGGCCGCTTCCTCCACCAGATCCATGACCCGTTCGAAGCCACCCGAGCCGCCGTAGTACGGATCGGGCACCTCCCGCTCGGGCAAATTCGGGGCAAAATCCAGGAACAAGCGAATGCGGCGCCGCGCTTCCGGCTCCTTGCCCAGCGCCAGCAGATGGTCGAAATTGTCCCGATCCATCGCCAGCACATAATCGAATTCAACCAAATCGGCGGTCGTGACCTGCCGGGCGCGCAGGTGACGCAAGCTCACCCCTCGACTCAAAGCCGTCGCCTGGCTGCGCGGATCGGGCGGCGAGCCGATGTGGTAGGAGTGGGTGCCGGCCGAATCCACGAAAACGTGTTCGGCCAACTCGACGCGTTCCAGCAGCCGCCGGAACGCGCCCTCGGCCATGGGGGAACGGCAAATGTTACCCATGCAGACAAAAAGAACCTTCACCATCGTTTTTGCTCTTACCTTTGGAATTCTGAAGCCGATGACCTTGGATGACCGCGCATGTTGCCATTGAACCCCGATAAACTGAAAACCCTGCTGGGCCGCTCCTTGAACTATCGGGGTCTATCCTGCCAGGTCATCGAACTGCTGATCGAGGAGGATGCGCCCCTGCTGGTGTTGCGCGCGGGCGGCGACAGCAAGGTCATTCAACCCAACCAGTACGGCGACGCCGTCGGCTGGGCGCCGCAAACCTTCACCGTCGCCGTGCTGGACGAGCGCCGCGACCGGTTCAATCCCGACTTACCGGAACTGGCCGGATTCGATCTGCTGGCCTGAGCGTTCCCATACCGCCGCCAGCCGCGCCAGATCGGCTTCGGTATCCACGCCGGGCGGCGGCGTTTCGGCTGCCTCGGCGACGTGAATGCGGATGCCGTGCCACAACGCGCGCAATTGCTCCAGCGACTCGGTCCGTTCGGCCGGCGCGGGCGTCAATTCCGGGTAGCGGCGCAACACCGCCACGCGATAGGCGTACAGGCCGATATGGCGGAACCAGACCCCATCGGCCGGTGGTTCGGCCAGCGTGGCGCCGCCGTCCCGAAACGCCTCCCGATGCCAGGGAATCGGCGCCCGGCTGAAATACAAAGCATAGCCCAGGGCGTCGCGCGTGACCTTGACCGCATTCGGATCGAAGATTTCGGCCGTCTCGTAAATATGGACGCAGGCAGTGGCGATCCCGGCGTCGGGATGCGTCGCCAAATCCACGGCTACCTGCCGGATCAGGGCCGGCGGCAGTCCCGGTTCGTCGCCCTGGACGTTGACCACGATGGCGTCGTCCGGCCAGCCGAGCTGGGCCGCTACCTCGGCCAGCCGGTCGGTTCCGGAAGTGTGCGTGGGTGAGGTCATGCACACCGTCGCGCCGAACCCCTCGGCCACCGCGCGGATGCGCGCGTCGTCGGTGGCGATGACCACCTCCAGCGCGCCACTGGCCCGCGCCCGCTGGTGGGCGTGCTCGATCAGCGGTCGGCCGGCCAGCAGACGCAACGGTTTGCCCGGCAACCGGGTCGAGGCGTAGCGGGCGGGAATCGCGACCCGAAACGAAAGTTCAGTCTCACCCAAGCGAACCGACCTCCTCATCGCTCAATGTTCGCGCCTCGGCTTCCAGCATCACCGGAATACCGTCGCGAATCGGATAGGCCAGCCGGCTTTCCTTGCAGATCAGCTCCTGTCGCGTCTTGTCGTAGATCAGCGGGGCTTTGCTGACCGGGCACACCAGAATGTCCAGCAGTTTCTTGTCCATCGTGCTTCACCTCGTCACCGATAGGCGGCGCGGGCGGGCTTCGTCTTGCCCGCCGACTCGCGCCCGAATGCTCGCGCCGGATGCCCTTGGCCATGGCCACCGACGCCAGCCGCTTGAGCAAGTCTTCCTCGAAGGCCGGCTCCAGTCGCGCGTCGACCGGCACGTACCAGCAGCCCTCCGGCGCGAAGGCCCGGCATTTTACCGCATCCTTCTCGGTCATCAGCACCGGCAGGTCCTGAGGGAAGTGCAGATCCTCGGGGTGGAAAACGTGATGGTCGGGGAAGGGGTGTTCCACGATGCGCAGCCGGGCGTGGCGCAGTTGGTCGAAAAACCGTCCGGGATCGCCGATGCCCGCCACGGCGTGAACCGTGCCATGGCGGAATCCGGTCAGTGTGGCGCTGACGCAAGGGTCGGCCAGATTGATCGCCGTTTCACCGCGCAGGCACATGAGATACTCGCCGCCCCGGGCCGCGCCGTTGCCGACCACGAAATCCACCTCGCGCAAGCGGGATGGTGGTTCCCGTAGCGGACCGGCGGGCAGGCAGGCGCCATTGCCCAGTCGGCGGAAGCCGTCCACCACCGCGATTTCAAGGTCGCGCCGCAGGCGGTAATGCTGCAAACCGTCGTCGCTCAGGATCACGTTGCACCCATAGGTATTGAGCAAGGTCCGCGCCGCCGCGACCCGGTCTGGTCCCACCACGATCGGACAACGGCAGCGCCGCGCCAGCAGCACCGGCTCGTCGCCGACCTGACGCGGATCGCTGTCGGCCATGACTTGGCGGGGCCATTGCGCCGACTGGCCGCCATACCCGCGACTGATCACTCCCGGTTGATAGCCAGCCTCCCGCAGCAGTTCCACCAGCCGCGCCACCAGGGGGGTCTTGCCGGCGCCGCCGACGGTGATGTTGCCGACGACGATCAGCGGCACGGGGACGGCCTCGCTCCAGCGCAGGCCATGCTGGTACAACAGCCGCCGCACCCGCGTCGCCAGCCCGAACAGCAGGCTCAACGGCCACAGCAGGATCGCGATTCCGTTCAGTGAATAGCCGTAACGATCCAGGAAGGTCATGGCTCGGGGTCCGGCGAGGGTAGGGCGTTGCCGGGCGCTGGAGATTCGGGCGCGGCGGCCGGTGCGTTCACCGTGCCGATGGCCAGTTGCTTGAGGCCGAGCTGTCCGGCGATATCGAGCACCGTGACCACCGCCTGGTGAGGGGTCCGGCCGTCGGCGCGGACAATCAGCGGCAATTCCCGACCCTGAGCGGCGGCGTGCAAGGCCGCTTTCAGGGCCGCCGGGGCGTCGGCGATCCCCAGCGTCTGGCCGTTGACGGCGTAGCGGCCGCCGGCGTCGATGTCGATTTCCAGTTGCGCCAGGTTGCCTGGCAATGGCTGGCTGGCGGATTCGGGCAACCGGATTTCCAGTTTCGACTCGTGCCGCAGACTGGTGGCGATCATGAAGAAGATCAGCAGCACGAGGACGATGTCGATCATCGGCACCAGGTTGAGGTCCGGTTCCTCCCGACGCTGGGGGCGCAGGTTCATGAAGCTTGCTCCTTACCGCCGGTCCCGGCGTCCAGCAGATCGACGAGTTGCAGGGTTTCCTGCTCGATGCGCACCACCAGCTCGTCCACGCGCGCCTGAAAATAACGATAAAACAAAAGGCTGGGGATGGCGACGGTCAGACCGGCGGCGGTGGTCACCAGCGCCTCGGCGATGCCCACCGACAGCAGGCTGAAATTGCTGTTGCCCTGGGTCGAGACGATCTGAAAGATCTTGATCATGCCGGCCACGGTGCCGAGCAGGCCTAGCAGCGGACTGATGGCGGCGATGGTGCCCAGGGCGCCGAGGAAGCGTTCCAGTTCGTGCGCCACGTGGCGGCCGGTATCCTCGACCCGTTCCCGCAGGATTTCCCGCCCCCGGCCACGGGTGGCGAGCCCCGCCGCCACGATCCGGCCGAGCGGCGAATGCAGCGGTAACGCATCTACTTCCCGCGCATCGATCGCGCCGCGTTCCAGCCAGCGGTCCAGGGTCGCCAGCAGTTGGGCGGGCAATACCCGCGCCCGCCGCAGCGCGAGCAGTCGTTCGACGATGATGGTCGCCGCCGCCAGCGAGCAGGCCAGGATCGGGGCCATCAGCCAGCCGCCGGCCTTGATCAGTTCAAGCACCCGCTTGTCTCCGCCATGGCGCGTATCGCTCTCGTGGTTCAAATGATCGGAACGTGCCCATGATACTGGATTTAGCCGGCGGGCCGCAGCATGGTTCCCCCGCGTGGCTTGATGGAGTCAGATCGAGATCGGTTCGAGTCGACACTCCCGCGTCGCTCAGGTTACCGGGGGCAAGTGGTGAGATTGTAGCGTCCGCCGCTCCCGGTCGCCGCCCGCCCGGAGCGATTCTGCTAAAATCGCTGGCCATGGACGTTTCCTGGATTCTCGACGATCTCAACGAAGCCCAACGCCAGGCGGTGACCGCCCCGCTCGGACCCTTGCGGGTGCTGGCCGGGGCCGGCAGCGGCAAGACCCGGGTGCTGACCCGGCGCATCGCCTGGT
Organism: Candidatus Contendibacter sp.; assembly: GCA_029624765.1. Taxonomy (GTDB): domain Bacteria; phylum Pseudomonadota; class Gammaproteobacteria; order Competibacterales; family Competibacteraceae; genus Contendibacter. The sequence continues at coordinate 22,999 of JARSSO010000003.1, forward strand.
TGCTGACGGTGGAGAACGCCTCGCCCTGGTCGATCTTGGCGGTGACCTTCACCAACAAGGCCGCCGCCGAGATGCGCGGCCGGGTCGAAAGGATGCTGAACCAGCCCATCGGCGGGCTGTGGATCGGCACCTTTCATGGCATCGCCCATCGCCTGCTGCGCCAACACTGGCAGGAGGCCCGCTTGCCGCGCGCTTTCCAGATTCTCGACAGCGACGATCAGAACCGGCTGCTCAAGCGAGTGTTGCGCGGCCTGAACCTGGACGAGAAAAAGTGGCCGCCGCCGCAGGTCGCCGGGTTCATCAACCGATGCAAGGACGAAATCCAGCGTCCGGCCGATCTGGCCGACGACGGCAAGCCGGTCCAGCGCCAGTACCGACAGCTCTACACGCTCTATCAGCAGGAATGCGAACGCGGCGGGCTGGTGGATTTCGGCGAGTTGCTGCTGCGCGCCTACGAACTCTGGCGCGACCATCCGGACCTGCTGGCTCATTACCGGGAGCGGTTCCAGCACGTTCTGGTGGACGAATTCCAGGACACCAACACCATCCAGTATCAGTGGGTGCGACTGCTGGGCGGCGGCCAGGGCGACGTGTTCGTTGTCGGCGACGACGACCAATGCGTGTACGGGTGGAGAGGCTCGAAAGTCGAGAATATTCAGAAATTCGCCGAGGACTTCCCCGGCGCGCAAACCATCCGCCTGGAACAAAACTACCGTTCCACCCACAACATCCTCAAGGCCGCGAATGCGCTCATCGCCCACAACGCTACCCGATTGGGCAAGAATCTGTGGACCGCCGACGGCGACGGCGAACCGATTCAGGTCTATGGCGCCTTCAACGAAACGGACGAGGCGCGATTCGTGGTTGAGCGGATCCGCCAGTGGGTGGAGCAGGGCGGCCAGCGCCGCGACGTGGCGATTCTCTACCGCTCCAACGCCCAGTCGCGGGTGTTCGAGGAAACCCTGATCGCGGCGGCATTGCCCTACCGGATTTACGGCGGTCTGCGCTTTTTCGAGCGGGCCGAAATCAAGGATGCCCTGGCCTATCTGCGGCTGGTGGCTCACCGCGACGACGATCCCTCCTTCGAGCGGGTGGTCAACACGCCCCCGCGCGCCATCGGCGAGCGCACCGTGGATCTGCTGCGCGCGGCGGCGCGCGCGCAAGGCGGTTCGCTGTGGCGGGCCGCGCTGGATCTGTTGGCCACCGGTGGGCTGAGCGGGCGGGCTGTCGGCGCGGTGCGCGGGTTTCTGAACCTGGTCGAGGCGTTGGATCGCGACAGCCACGGCCGTTCCCTGCCGGAACGGGTGGAGCACGTCGTCACTCGCAGCGGCCTGCGGGCGATGTACGAACAGGCCAGGGACGACAAGGGCGAGATGCGGGTGGAGAATTTGGAGGAACTGGTCAACGCCAGCGCCGATTTCATCACCCACGCCGATCCGGTCGTGGTGGGCGTGGACCCGGACGAGCCGGACTGGCTGAACGCCTTTCTGGCCCACGCCGTGCTGGAATCCGGCCAGGGGCAGGGCGCGGCTGGCGAGGACTGCGTGCAGTTGATGACCCTGCACATGGCCAAGGGGCTGGAGTTTCCGCTGGTGTTCCTGGTCGGGCTGGAGGAAGGACTGTTTCCACACAGCCGCTCGGTGGCGGAAGCGCGCCAGTTGGAGGAGGAACGGCGTCTGGCCTATGTCGGCGTCACCCGCGCGCAGCGGCGGTTGGTGTTGTGCCATGCCGAGCGGCGCCACTGGTACGGCCGCGAAAATTATCCCTCGCCTTCGCGCTTCGTCCGGGAAATCCCCGAGGAATTGATCCAGGATGTGCGCGCCGGGGCGAAACGGCGGGAAAAAACTCTGCCCTCAACCCAACCAGCCGCCGCTGTGCCCGCCGCATCCGTTGGCCTGCGGCCCCGCCAGCGGGTGCGCCATCCGCAATTTGGCGAGGGCGTGGTGCTGGAAGTCGAGGGCGCCGGCTACCACGCCCGGGCCAGGGTGAATTTCCCGACGGCTGGCGGCGCCAAGTGGCTGGTGGTGGCCTACGCCAAACTGGAGGTTTTGTGAACCAACCCGCGCTCGCCGTGCCGGCGGCGATCCCCGTCCCGTCCAGCGTCGAGCCCCGTTCCGCCCCGTCCCAGCCGTCCCCGCGGTCGCGCCCGCCCGAACATCGCCTGACCCTGAAGGAAGTGATGGATGAGCTGATCGTCGATGGCCTGGTGAGCAAGGCCGATGGCGAGCGAGTCGGCGCGGAATTCCGCTCGGAACGCAACGAATTGCATCCCCTGGTGGTGATCGCCAACAAGCAGTTGCGCCACGCGCAGCCGCCGCATCCGGTGTTGAGTCTGGAACTGCTGACCGAATGGCTGGCTGGCAAGGTTGGGTTGCCTTACCTGCGCATCGATCCGCTCAAGCTTGACATCGCCTCGGTCGAGCGGCTGTTGCCGTTCATCTCCTACGAATACGCCGCCCGTTACCATATTCTGCCCGTCGCGACGGACGAGCATCGCGTGGTGTTCGCCACCACCGAGCCTTATCTTGCCGAGTGGCGCGAGGTGTTGCGGCAAACCCTGCGCAAGGACATCGAGCGAGTCATCGCCAATCCGCTCGACATCAGCCGCTATCAACTGGAGTTTTACGGCGTGTCGCGCTCAGTGCGCGGCGCGCTGCGCGGCGTGCTGGAGCCGACCTCGGGCATTCTTAATTTCGAGCAGTTGCTGGAGCTGGGCCGGCGCGGCGAACTCAGCGCCGACGAACGGCCGATCGTGCAGATCGTGGACTGGCTGCTCCAATATGCCTTTTCCCAGCGCGCCAGCGACATCCATCTGGAGCCGCGCCGCGAGCAGGGCCACATCCGCTTTCGCATCGACGGCGTCTTGCACGCGATTTATCAGTTGCCGCCGGGGGTGATGAACGCGGTCACCAGCCGCATCAAGATTCTGGGGCGGATGGACGTGGCCGAGAAACGCCGGCCGCAGGACGGTCGGATCAAGATCCGCACGCCCGCCGGCCGGGAGATCGAACTGCGGTTGTCCACCATGCCCACCGCCTTCGGCGAAAAATGCGTGCTGCGCATTTTCGATCCGGACACGGTCACCAAGAATTTCAGCCAACTCGGCTTCGCGCCGGCCGAGGAAACGGCCTGGCGGGCGATGATCGCCCGGCCGCACGGCATCGTCCTGGTCACCGGTCCGACCGGCTCCGGCAAGACCACCACCCTGTACACCACGCTCAGGCATTTGGCGAATCCCGAGGTCAACGTCTGCACGGTCGAGGATCCCATCGAAATGGTGGCGCCGGAACTCAATCAGATGCAGGTCCAGCCGGCGATTGACCTGACCTTCGCCCAGGGCATCCGCACCCTGCTGCGGCAGGACCCCGACATTATCATGGTCGGCGAGATTCGCGATCTGGAGGCCGCCCAGATGGCGGTGCAGGCGGCGCTGACCGGGCATCTGGTGCTGTCCACCCTGCACACCAACGACGCTGCCTCGGCGGTGACCCGGTTGCTCGATCTCGGCGTGCCCCACTATCTGATCCAGAACGTCCTGATCGGGGTGATGGCGCAACGGCTGGTGCGCACCCTGTGCCCACACTGCAAGGGCGAGGGGGAATTGGAGTCGACCCTGTGGGAGGCGTTGATTCGCCCCTGGCCGTTGCCGAAACCGGCGGCCGTCCGGGTGCCGCGCGGTTGTCCGGAGTGCCGCAACACCGGCTATCTCGGCCGTGTCGGTCTGTATGAACTGTTGACCGTGACGCCGGAACTGCGCCGGCTGCTTCGGCCCGACCTGGCTTCGGACGAACTGCGCCGCCGCGCGTGCGAGCAGGGCATGCGGCTGTTGCGGGTGAGCGCCGCTCTGCAAATCGCCGCCGGATTGACCACGTTCGAGGAGGTGGTGCAGGTGTTGCCGCCGTTGGAGGAAGATTGAGATCGTCCGATGACATTATTGATACACTACGTTATTTTTGACTATTTTGTTGTGGATAGTACACAATAGTTGTGCGTAAATGCCGCTTTCGATTTTTTAACCCATGACAATAAGTGATCCTAGGAGCCTAACAATGCCCATGAAAATCACGAAAACCACCCTGGCCGCCGCTCTGGCCGCCGGTTTGCTGGCGGGGACTGCTCAAGCTTACGAGGCGGGCAACTGGATTGGGCGGGTCGGAGCGTGGGGCGTATTCCCCAAGTCCGACAACCTCACGCTCGCGCCGGGCGCCGAACTCGATGTGGACAACGGCTACAGCCTGGGTTTCAACTTCACCTACATGGTGAATCCCAATATCGGCGTCGAACTGATCCTGGCCTTGCCGTTCAAGCACGACATCGAACTGACGGGCGCGGGCAAGGTCGCCGATACCTATCAGTTGCCGCCGACGCTCTTTCTGCAATATCACTTCATGCCGACCGGCACGGTCCACCCCTATGTGGGCGTCGGTCTGAATTACACTTTCTTCTTCAATGAGGATGGAACCGGCGCGTTGTCCGGCACCGACGTGAGCCTGGACTCCTCCTGGGGTCTCGCCGGCGAGATGGGCGTCGATATCGACATAGCCCCCAACTGGTTCGTCAACGCCACCGTCATGTACATGGACATCGACACCAAGCTCAAACTGGACGGTGTCGGCGTCGGTACGGTGACCATCGATCCCTGGGTCATCGGCCTCAACATCGGTACCCGTTTCTAAGCCGTTTGCGGTCGGCGCGGGACCGGGGTTCGCCCGGCCCGCCGCCTCCGCTCGTTGATCCCACCGGCTGGTTCCGCTCAGGCCCGCTCGGGATAACCCAATGCTTGCAGCGCCGCGCTCAGTTCCGCTCGCCGGTCTCCGTCGGTTTCCACCGTCACCCGACCGGTGGGCACATCCACCGTCACCTCCCGAACCTTGGCGTCCTGGCGCAACCCCGTTTGAATCGCGCTGGCGCAACCGCCGCACTTGACGTTCTGAACCGTAAACTCGAATTTCATGCCGTCCTCCGCTGGTGATTGAGTAACGATGGGAGTATAAGCCGCTCGTCCGGTCGGGATGACTCACCACATCGAGTGGCGGTGGATCGCGCGCTTTGATGGTGCGGTCCGTGGCCAGATTGCACGCTGTTGGTGCGCAGCGAGCCGCCCGCGCGTTCCAGGACAAGCCCAATGAGCGGTCATGACTGGAAAAAGTTCCCGTGGCATGGTTCCTGCTAAGTCGCGGCGGACATGGAACGAGGCAACTCCCATCACCGACGTTCTCAATCACGACCAAGTTATTTCAAACCCGAGGAATCAACGACAATGAATGCTGCCGATGTGATGAAGCTGATCGAGGAAAAGGGCATCAAGTTCGTGGACTATCGCTTCACCGATACCCGTGGCAAGGAGCAACACGTCACCGTGCCCATCAGCGCCGTGGACGAGGATGTGTTCGAGGACGGCAAGATGTTCGACGGCTCGTCCATCGCCGGTTGGAAGGGCATTCAAGAGTCGGACATGATCCTGATGCCCGATCCCACGACCGCCTGCGTCGATCCTTTCTTCGAGGAGCCGACCCTGGTCTTGACATGTGATGTCATCGAGCCGAACACCATGCAGGGTTACGAACGCGACCCGCGTTCATTGGCCCGCCGCGCCGAGGCGTATCTGAAATCCACCGGAATCGGCGACGCCGCCTTTTTCGGGCCGGAAAACGAGTTTTTCATCTTCGATGACGTGCGCTGGGGCGCCGACATCAGCGGTTGTTTCTGCAAGGTGGATTCCTCCGAGGCCGGCTGGAATTCGGAGCGTGCCTACGAGGGCGGCAATTTCGGCCATCGGCCCGGCGTCAAAGGTGGCTACTTCCCGGTACCGCCGGTCGATTCGATGCAGGACATTCGTTCCGCCATGTGCTTGAGCCTGGAAGCGATGGGGTTGGTACCCGAGGTGCACCACCACGAGGTGGCGACCGCCGGTCAGGCTGAAATCGGCGTCCAGTTCAACACTCTGGTGCGCAAGGCCGACGAGGTGCAGCGCCTGAAATACGTGGTGCAGAACGTGGCGGCCAGCTACGGCAAGACCGCCACCTTCATGCCGAAACCCCTGGTCGGCGACAACGGCAGCGGCATGCACGTCCACCAATCGCTGGCGAAGGACGGCGTCAATCTGTTCTCCGGCGATCGGTACGCGGGGCTGTCGGAAACGGCGCTGTATTATATTGGCGGCATCATCAAGCACGCCAAGACCCTGAATGCCTTCTGCAACCCCTCCACCAACTCCTACAAGCGGCTGGTGCCCGGTTTCGAAGCGCCGATCAATCTGGCGTACTCGGCGCGCAACCGTTCGGCGTCGATCCGCATTCCCTACGTCAGCAACCCGAAGGGCCGCCGCATCGAGGTACGGTTCCCCGATTCGACCGCCAACCCCTATCTGGCCTTCGCCGCCATGATGATGGCTGGTCTGGACGGCATCCAGAACAAGATTCATCCCGGCGATCCGGTCGACAAGGATATCTACGAGCTGCCGCCGGAAGAGGAAAAACTGATCCCACAGGTCTGTTTCTCATTGGAGCAGGCGCTGGGTGAACTGGACAAGAACCGTGGATTCCTCACCAAGGGAGGGGTGTTCACCAACGACCTGATCGACGCCTACATCGCCCTCAAGATGCAGGATGTGACCCGGATGCGAATGACCACCCACCCGGTCGAGTTCGATCTTTACTACAGCCTGTAGGGTTGCGGCGCGGCGATTTGGGCCGCGCGCCTGATGTACTTGCGATGACGCCCCCGCCTGGGGGCGTTTTTATTGGGCGCGCTGCACTATTATAGTGCGTTGCCAGTTTATTCCGACCGCCCCCGGCGCGGCAAGGGGCGCCGATGGCCGGTTATGGCAGTGATTCATCGAGTTGGCCTGATTTTTGCTAAATTGCGGATGACAAACGAAAAACGAGGCGACCGTGCTGAGAAATTATCAACGCCGGGTGGTGGAAAGCCTGAGCATCGCCGTACTGGTGCTGGACCGACGCCTGCGGCTGTTGTTCATGAATCCGGCGGCGGAAACACTGTTCGAACTGAGTTTTCGCAAGGCCCACAAGATGGCGCTACCGGAACTGGTCGTCGGGGCCGAGTCGTTCAGCGCCGGATTGCGGCGCTGTTTGGAGAGCGGTCATCCCTATATCGAGCGGGAGTTGCAACTGATTTTTCCGTTGGAGCGCACCGTGACCGTGGACTGTACCGCCGCGCCCCTGTTGGAACGCGATCCGCCCACCGAACTGCTGCTGGAGCTGCGGCAGGTGGACTGGCGGCTCCGAATCAGCCGCGAGGAGCACATCCTGGCCCAGCATCACACTACTCAGGCACTGGTGCGCAATCTGGCGCACGAGATCAAGAATCCGCTGGGTGGTTTGCGCGGGGCGGCGCAACTGCTGGAGCGGGAACTGCCGGACCCGGTGCTGCGCGAATACACCGGCATCATCATCGGCGAGGCCGACCGGCTGCGTAATCTGGTGGATCGGATGCTCGGCCCCAACCGATTGCCGGTTCATGGCGAGGTCAGCATTCACGAAATCCTGGAGCGGGTTTGCGGCCTGGTGGAAGCCGAGGGCTGTTCCGGCATCCACATCGAACGCGACTACGATCCCAGCATTCCTCCGGTATGGGGTGATGCCGACCGGCTGATCCAGGCCGTGCTTAACGTGGTGCGCAACGCGGCGCAGGCGCTGCGCGCGCGCGGGCGGGGCGTCATTGTCCTGCGGACCCGGGTGCAGCGTCAGTACACCATCGGCGCCAAGCGCCACAAGCTGGTGGCGCGGTTGGACATCGTGGACGATGGTCCCGGCATTCCGCCGGCCCAGCAGGAACGGATTTTCTATCCAATGATCAGCGGTCGGCCCGATGGCACCGGGTTGGGTCTGTCCATCGCCCAAAGCATCGTCGCCCAGCACGGCGGCTTGATCGAGTGCGTCAGCCGGCCCGGCGAGACCGTTTTCACGTTGCTATTGCCCTTGGGAAGAACCGGATGAGCAGGAAAGAACGTATTTGGGTGATCGACGACGATCACGCCATCCGTTGGGTGCTGGAGAAAGCCCTGCAACGCGATGGCATGACGGTGACGACCTTCGAAAGCGCGGCGGGGGTGCTCAACGGGCTCCGCCAGGGCGCCCCGGACGCCGTGATCGCCGACATCCGGATGCCCGGCATGAGTGGTCTGGAATTGCTGGCCCGGCTGCGCGAACGGGTGCCGGAATTGCCGGTCATCATCATGACCGCCCATTCCGATCTCGACAGCGCGGTTTCCGCCTATCAGGGCGGCGCGTTCGAATACCTTCCCAAACCCTTCGACGTGGACGAGGCGGTGGCCCTGGTGCGCCGCGCTTGTCTGACGCACCGCCAGCGCGCCGAGCCGGCGGAACCGGTCGAACCGTTGCCCGAGATCATCGGCGAGGCGCCGGCGATGCAAGAGGTGTTTCGCGCGATCGGTCGGTTGTCGCGTTCCAACATCACGGTGCTGATCACCGGCGAATCCGGGACGGGCAAGGAACTGGTGGCTCGCGCCCTGCACCGGCACAGCCCGCGCGCCGCCCAGCCATTCATCGCGATCAATACCGCCGCCATTCCGCGCGATTTGCTGGAGTCGGAACTGTTCGGTCACGAGCGTGGCGCGTTCACCGGAGCGCAGGCGACCCGGCAGGGACGGTTCGAGCAGGCCAACGGCGGAACGCTGTTTCTGGACGAGATTGGCGACATGCCGGCGGAGTTGCAAACCCGGTTGTTGCGCGTATTGGCCGAGGGCGAGTTCTACCGGGTGGGCGGCCATACGCCGATCCGGGTGGACGCGCGGGTGATCGCCGCCACCCATCAGAATCTGGAGCAGCGGGTCCGCGACGGCCTGTTTCGTGAGGACCTCTACCACCGGTTGAACGTGATCCGGATTCAGCTCCCGTCGCTCAACCGGCGCCGCGAGGACATTCCGCTGTTGACCCGGCATTTTTTGAGTCAGGCGGCGCGGGAACTGGGCGTCGAACCGAAAATTCTGCGTCCGGAGACCGAGAGCTATCTCGGCGGTCTCGATTGGCCCGGCAATGTCCGGCAATTGGAAAACCTGTGCCGCTGGCTGACGGTGATGGCTTCAGGCCGGGAAATTCATCTGGAGAACCTGCCGGGCGAGTTGCGGGAGCGAAGTCCAGCCATGTCGGACAACGGTTCCGAATGGGAAACGACGCTGCGCGCGTGGGTGAGTCAACGGTTGGCGCGCGGCGAGCGGAATCTGCTGGGAACCGCCCTGCCCAGCTTCGAGCGGGTGCTGATCCGGGCGGCGCTGGAGCAAACCGGCGGCCATCGGCAGGACGCTGCCCGGCTGCTGGGCTGGGGGCGCAACACCCTGACCCGGAAGATCAAGGAATTGCGGATGGAGTAGGGGACCGGGCGCGGCGGGCCATGTTCGACGTGATCTTGTACGAGCCGGAAATTCCGCCCAATACCGGCAATATCGTCCGGTTGTGCGCCAACACCGGGGCGCGGCTGCACCTGATCCGGCCGCTCGGATTTCAATTCGACGATCGTCAGTTGCGCCGGGCGGGACTGGATTATCACGAATGGGCGACGGTGCGGTTACATCGCGATCTGGCGGCCTTTCTGGCCGAGACGAAACCGGCGCGGTTGTTCGCCTTCACCACCCGGGGGACGCATTCCTATCAGACCGTCGCTTACCAGCCCGACGATGCGCTGCTGTTCGGCCCGGAAACGCGCGGTCTGCCGACGCGGGTGCTGGCCGGGATCGCGCCGGAACGGCGGCTGCGAATTCCGATGCGGACCGCCGGCCGCAGTCTGAACCTGGCCAACGCGGTGGCGGTCGTGGTTTACGAGGCGTGGCGGCAACGCGGGTTTTCAGGAGCATCCCGATCGGGGGATGGTGCTTCGGATGTGGATATCGATCCAGTCGATTGAAATATATTGAGCTGTAGCTCTTCACATCCATGTCGAGAACACGATCAAGCGCCAAATAGCCTTTGTAAGGCGCCGCGAACCAGGTCTTTGGGGAAGTAGCGCAGGCAGCGCTCGTCGACCGGATATTGTGGTAAGTGTTCCAGCAACAACCGGAGCACCAGTCGGGCCTGATTCAGGTCCCGGCTTTTTTTCACCGGTTCCCGGCTAGGCTGGCCGGAGAGCCAGGCCTTGTGGACCGCAAACGCTCGCGGATCGGGCGACCGCATCAACACGGGCCTGCCGTCGGTGGCGATGACCGTGGCCTCGACCCGTGGGCTGTTGAGCAACCATTGCAGGCTGGGCACTTCAGCCGCGACCAAATCGTCTTCCGCGAAGCGGACCGAGCGGTCGATCCGCATCCCTTCGGGCGGGATCACCAAATCGACCATGAAGCGTTCCTGGTTAACGGCCCTGAAAGGATGGGTCGCAACGATCTCAAAACTGGGATCCACCTTGCGTAGCAAGCCCAGCAGACCGATGCCGTCCAGTTTCTCGGCGGTCAGGGCGAGTGGCTTTCTGGGGTCGTAAAACAAATCCACATCACCTGACGCCAGCAGGTCCATCGAACACTGCACGGCGGCCATGGCCTCGTAGGTGTAGAGCGCGTGAGTGCCGATCACGGTGAAGTGGTGCTCGGCCCGGGCAAGGTCGAGCGCGTGCAATATCCTGCCAATGAGGGCGGGCAGTCTTCCCAGCCGCACGGCCTTGTTCAGTCTCGCCTGTTGCTTCAGTGCCGCCGAGAGGGCCGCGAAGCGTTCGTCCGCACGCTGCTTGTTGGCGGCGAACGCGGCATGGATGCGTTCGGTCTCGGTCGAACGCGGGCCGAGCGACTTGCCGTTGCCCCTGGCGTCGCGTAGCCGGACCAGATAGTCCCGGCCCCCGGCCCGCACCCATTTCATGCCATATTGATGCGACTGTTTTTGCCGATGGGCCGCTCGCCAAGCCGCTAGAATCTGCTCGGATTCGATCAGGAAGAGGCGTTGTTGGTCGGTGAGTTCGCGCATGTTTTTCCTGTGGATCGCATTTTTTAAATCTACAGGAAAAATATTGTGGAGAAAAGGCGTTAGGTGATGTACGAGGCGCGGCGGCAGTGCGACTCTTGGGGCGCACTTTAGGCTGCTCCGTTTGTGAAAGTTGAGTTGGCGCCATCCTCGGTGGCGGGTTGTTGGGCTATCTTTGGATGTATCCGCGGATTTAGCTCTCTCATGACCCGCCCTCCAAATTCCGAACCCGACAATCCAGGAACCGACCACGATGGCCAAGATTTATCTCTCCGCGACGTACAACGATCTCAAAGCCTATCGGGACGCCGTGTACCGTATCCTGCGGATGCTGCGACACGACGTGATCGCCATGGAAGACTACGTCGCCACCGACGCCTATCCACTGCACAAGTGCCTGGCCGACGTGGCGGGATGCGACGTCTACGTCGGTCTGGTGGGCTGGCGTTACGGCTATGTTCCCGATCAGGATAATCCGGCGCGGCAATCGATCACCGAACTCGAATACCGGCAAGCGGGGGAGTCGGGTTTGCCGAGGTTGCTGTTTTTGGCGGACAAGAATGCGCCCTGGCCGGACGAGTTCAGGGACGCCAACACCGGCGACGGGGAGAACGGACAACGCATCGCCGCCTTCCGCGCCGAACTGGAGAGCGCCAAGCTCGTGAGCTACTTCCGGACGCCGGACCACCTGGCGGGTCTGGTGAGCGCGGCGGTGCAGCGGTGCCTGGAAGGAAAACAGCCCGGTAAGCTAGGCCGTGTTGACGTTCTATCGTAACCAAATCAATGCACAGGCGAAGTGGAT
>JARSSO010000004.1 GCA_029624765.1 Candidatus Contendibacter sp.
GCGTGAAACCCACACACTACATCTTGTGGCCTCCACGGGAGATCTCATTGAGCCACAACCTAATTCAAACTTAGTTCATTGATAATATGGGAATTATTATTAGCGGGACTACTATAGCATCAACCTCTTCCATATTGGCCGCATTGGCGATGAGCAACACATCCCACCACAATCCGGCGACATAGTTGGCCCAATAGGGACCATCTTGCCGCCACTGCCAAGACATGAAATGGCTATTCCCGGAAATTGCCAAGGTTCGGGCAAGGCGTTTCACCTCCGCGATATTGTGGAGTCCCAGAAGGGATTCGGCTCGAAGCTGATACCATGGCGCAAGCAGGCCGTAGACTTGTTTGAATTCACCTACCTCTAAGTCGTTAGGCAGTGGGTTGCCATCGCGCTTGAGTCGGTCGGGAAGCAGGATGATTGGGTCGAATTGTTCTCCCTTCAACACTGCTCTCAGTGCATACGCACACAAGTGAGAGTCTCGGCGGCCATTCCTGAAATAATAGGATTCGGTCCGAGCATGATTCGGTATTTTGGGTAAATGCCGCTCGATATGAGCCAGTATCGCTTGGTGATTGAGTCCAACTCGCGCCATGGCTTCCGCCAACACCACCACTCCCTGTTCCTCGGTCACCTTGTTTGAAGAGAAATCGTACCCCTCGGAATCCGGCGGCTGAATCTCCGACCAAGCGGCGACCACATCAGCCACCGATTCGGCGGACGGCATTTGGCCCGCTTCGGTTAGCGCGAGCAGGGTGCCCAGCGCGATGCGAGCATCCTGGTAGCGGGCGGATTCCACAAGCGCCAAGGCCTGAAAGTTGTCGCCCCGATCCAGCAGACTTTCCGCCAAACGGTGTGCGACTCGGAACCTGAACACCTCCGGGCGCCAGCGGGCAATCCAGTCCACGCATTGCTCCGGTCCTTTCAGAAACAGCCAAGCCCGTGCGAAGGCGGCTGCATCCTCTTCATCGGGTCCATCGCGGTTTGGTTCATCGGAAGGGAATTCTGCCCATTCGTCCAGCCATTCTTCGGCGAGTCGCAAGGATTGCCTTGCTTCGGCGAGGTGTTCCGGCGCTGGCGCGAGCATGGCGGCATAGCGGGCGTGGGCGACGCCGTACCAGCCACCGGCACGTTTTCGGAAAACCGTTTCGCGCACTTGCTCCGGCGACCAGAGCGCCGAAATCAGATCATCGTTTTTGAGCAGCAAGTCGCGTTGGTGCTCCTCGGTGGCGGCTGCTTCGCCCAAACGTAGCAGCAGACGGGCGGCGGTGACTCGATCTCCTTTCTTCCAAGCTACTTTCAAGCCGAAGCGTAGTCGTTCGCGCACAATGGCGCGCCGCTCCAACACGTCTTCGATGTTCGGCTCTGCTCCCAAAACATCAGTGAACAACTCGTCGTGCAGTCCGGCCTGAAATAGCAGACCCGGCCAAGCAGCCGCCACGTAGGCATCCTTGTCCGCCAGCGAGCGAAGCGATTTGACCACGCGATCAAAGCTGGCTTCGTCGCCGGCAAAACGCCTTCTGAACCACGTTTCGGCTGGCTCATCGCGGAACTGGACGTAACCGTCCAGATGTAACAGAGGTCGCCCGAGATCGGCTACGAAGCTATCGATGGCAGCCACCTCCACGTTAGTGGCCTTGGCCAGTATCCGCGTCGGCACCCGAGGAGGTAGCGCCGCTAGAGCGCCGCACAACGCATCGATTCCAGCCGCCTCGCCAAAGTGTTCCCGAGTCCGTCGTAAAGCATCCTCAACTTCGAATTCGATTTGATCATCTATCGACAAGCGACCCGGACCCAGCCGCCACAGCAATTCTGGCAGCAAGCCGGCGCGCGCCAGCAGATAGGATTGAATGCGGGGATTGCCGCCGGTATATCGATGGAATTCGACGACTGAACCCGCGTCAGCCTCGGAAAAGGAACGACGCAGATGGGCGGCGGTTTCCGCTTGGGAGAACGGTTCAAGAGGAATCTCGATGGTTTCCGGGACACGATCCGGAAAACGATTCCGACGCTCAGTGCGCGCCATCAACACCAAGCGGCAACCGAGTGGTGGTGTTTCCTGCACCAGGTTGCGAACGAATGAGGGGCCTTCGTTGCGAGCCACGGCGGCGTCTTCGCTATTGTCGGCGGCATCCAGCACCACCAGCACCAGCGCGTCGGCGTGACGTTGGCGCAAGGTGATAGCCGCTTGTTCCAGCCGGCGTCGGAAGGCTCGCAAGTATTGGTGAGGAGACGCTTTGAGAGGTAACAACGGCTCGCAAAGACCGTTTTCGGCAAGCTCGTTGGCGATTTGCACCAAGCCCATCTCGTGCAAGTGGCGAGGCTGGCTGGGTTTTCTATAATCGCCCCCCGCAAAGCCATCAAAAACCACTGCCACTGATCCAGGAGGCATCAACGCCGGCAGCCGCCTTGCAAGGACCGATTTCCCCACACCACTCGTCGCGTGAACGAGTACTGGCGCATTGGCTCGGCGAACGCATTCTGCAACTTGCTCTTCTTGTTGGGTCGGTAGAGGGGCTGGGATCTCCTCAAAGCGTGGCGGGGCCGGAAACAGGTCTTCCGGCATCGCGACACCAAGGCACTTCAGCAGTGCCGCTTGGCGGATAACGGGGTCATGGGCTGCATTCGTAAGCGTGTTGCGGCGCACGAATTCCACGAGCTGATCACGTAACTCTTCATCGGTCGAACGCGGCGACAGGGTGGCCAAACCGCCACGCAACTCGTCATCTTGAACGGCTCGATTAGATTCGCGACCTTGTAGCCTCAATAACCGGAGGAAGCACTTGAACTTGGCAGCGTTCAAACCCGATTTGGCGTTCCAGCGGGCCAGCGTACTGATCGTTTCCTCATCTGTCTCACCCTCGTCTTGCTGAGCAGCGGCAAGAGCTTGCATCACTTCGGAGTGAATCGGGCGGTTGGTGACGAAAGCAAATCTAAGTTTGGCGGCAGCAGCCTCCGGACCAAAATCAGCGCATCGCTGCTGGAAAAGGATAATGAACTGGCTGACTGTCTTTGCCAAGCCGGCGATGGTCCACTCGTCTTCCGTTCGGATCGTGGAATGCTTGAGTTGAACGTACTCGACACGCTCGGCAAGCAAAAAATCTTCGTGGCCGTAATACTCAGCGGTATCTACCACCAACTCGGTGCCCGAAGTTTGCGAGCCACCTTCAGCGGTTGAGCATCCCTCGATGCTCACGGCCACGAGTCGGCTTCTTTTATCCAACAGGCGCAGGGCGCGCCGCGCCGTCCACAGCAGGTGGAAATCTTCTCCATCGTTACGGTTGCGGACAGGGTCAGTCACAGGATGCCAAGAAGTTTTGATACCGGCTCAGGAGGGCACCATCACCGCCGGAGCCAAACCTATCCGATTGATCCGCCGAGCGAATTTACGGTCGTCGAAAGAGGCCATGCTATCGCAGTCCCGGTAGCTGGCGTGGTGCAAGGCATCCGCCAGGTCCAGTCCGGCGGCGTGGCAAGCGAGTGCTTGCCGCACCGCGTCGCGATCCTCGACGCTCACGTGAGGCAGGGCCAGCAGATGGTTCAAGACGGACGCGATTTCGGCGGTGGAAAAGCCGTAGTAGCCCCGCATCACCCATTCCAGTTCCAGCAACACGGTTTTGCAGACCATGAGCGGCTGGCCGGATTCGATCAAGCGGCGAGCGGCCAAGCGCTGTTTCTCCGCTTCCTCGTCCCCTTCGTCCTGGATGTAGTAGCGGGCCAGGACATTGGTATCCAAGCCAATCATGGCTTCAACAGGTCGGCCGGGTCAAAATCCGCCGGGACAGCGGGCCGTTTGCTTTTGAGTATCCCAAAACCACTGGGGGGCGCCTCTTGCGGGGTGCTTTTAACCCGCATTTCGACATGGTCTCCCACCAGTGCAAACTCGATCTGGCTGCCTTGCCGAATCCCTAGCTGTTGCCGCAGGGATTTAGGGATCGTTACTTGCCCTTTGCTGGTCACTGAAGATAGTTCCATGAAACACCCCTTCGGGTAATTAGGAAGATGCCGCCACCGCCGAAATTTCCCGTCCTCAATCCTGACCTGAAGGGCCATTTCGCCGATACGCCTCGGCGTGTTCGGCGCTGTAGAGATACGAAGCGGGAAATCCCTCCGGTTGAATCACCCGCCCGACCAGAATCAGCGCGGTGCGGGTGAAGCCCTTGGCCTCGACCCGGTCGGCGATATCGGCCAGCGTGCCGACCACGCCGTCCTGATCCGGCCAGGAGACCCGGTGCAGCACCGCCGCCGGGCAATCCGCGCCATAGGAAGGGATCAGTTCCGCGACGATTTCCCGCAGCTTGTCCACGCTGAGATAGATCGCCAGCGTCGCGCGATGCCGGGCCAGTTCCGGCAGGCTTTCGCCGTCCGGCATCGGCGTTTTGCCCGCGTGACGGGTGAGAATGATGGTCTGGCTGACACCCGGCAGGGTCAATTCCCGGCGCAGCATCGCGGCCCCGGCGAAGGCGGCGGTCACGCCCGGCACCACCTGATAGGGAATTCCCAGCTTCTCCAGTTCGCGGATCTGTTCGCCAATCGCTCCATACAGGGCCGGATCGCCGGTATGCACCCGCGCCACGTCCAACCCCCGTTCGTGCGCGGCGCGGATGCGGGCGATGATCTGGTCCAGGCTCAGATCAGCGGTGTTGACGATTTCGGCGTCCGGATTGGCGGCCAGAACCACTTCCCTCGGCACCAGCGAACCGGCGTACAGCACCAGCGGGCATTCGCCGATCAAGCGCCGGCCCTTGACGGTGATTAGTTCGGGATCGCCGGGACCGGCGCCGATGAAATGGACGGTCATTCGAATTTTCCGTGGTTGGCGTTTTGCGTTGGCGCCGGGGCGGCGTCAAATGGGGAAGCAACGATCCTGATTGGGATGGCGGGGAATAATAGCTTACCGTAAGGATCGGTAACTTTGTTTCGAGGAGAGAAAGTGGCTATCGAGAATGTGGGGAAGAAACGGTCCATGCCCCCCGTCACCATCGTCAGTCTGACCGAACCGGGCCGGGCGCTGGCGGAGCGGTTGCGGTCGTTGGCGCCGGACGCCGAATTGCTGCATCGGCCGCAACCCTTCCAGGACACGATTCGTCACCGCTTCCTCTCGGGTCGCCGGCTGGTGCTGCTGTGCGCGGTCGGTATCGCGGTGCGGAGTCTGGCGCCGGTCTTGCGCGACAAATATCAGGACCCGGCGGTGCTGGTCCTCGACGAACACGGCCGATTCGTGGTGCCGATCCTGTCCGGCCACGAAGGCGGGGCCAACGAATGGGCGCGGCAAGTCGCCGATTTCCTGGGTGCGCAGGCGGTCATCACCGGCGCGCAACGCTATACCCATCCCCTGCTGGCGGCGGGCGTGGGCTGCAATCGCGGTTGCCCACTGGAATCATTGCTGGTCCTGCTTGACCGGACCTTGGCCGAGCACGGTTTGCGGCGCGATGACTTGCGGGCGCTGGCCAGCATCGAACTCAAGCGGGACGAACCGGGATTGCACCAGTTGGCCGAGACCCTGAATCTGCCGATTCACTTCTATCCCGCCGTCGTGCTGCGGGAGTACGACGACCGCCTCAGCCGCAAGTCCGAAATCGTGTTTCGGGAAACTGGTTGCCATGGCGTGGCGGAAGCGGCGGCGCTGGCTTGCGCCGAACGCCTGGTCGATCACGATTTCCGGGCGGAACTGATCATCCCCAAGCGGAAAAACACCGACGCCACCCTGGCGGTGGCGCGGATTTACGGTAATTGCGAGGACTGAGCCGTCATGGATGACCCACGGAGCGTTCCACGAATCGACCGATGCGTTCGAACGCTTCCCGGGCCTCCGGCAGAACCGGTTCGAAAAGCTGCCAGACATGCGGCATGTCCGGCCAGGTTTCCAGTTCCGCGCTGGACCCGGCGGCGCGGGCCTTGTTGACGTAGCGCCGGGCGTCGCCCAGCATCATCTCCGCTTCGCTGGCCTGCACCAGCACCGGCGGCAGGCGGGACAGATCGCCGAAGACCGGGGAAATCAACGGGTTGGGTGGAATTATCCGGTTCCAAAGCCAGGTGATCAACAGAAGAAGGGTTTTGGGGAGATACAGAAAGCGCCCCAGACCGGGACCCAGAAACACATCGGTTTGGCGATGACTCTTGCAGGTAGGGCTGGACAACGTCATGTCGACGATCGGCGACAGCGCCATGGCGCCTTGCGCGGCGCGCAGCCCCGCGTCGCGCGCCCAGGCGATGACCATGAGCACCAGGTTGCCTCCCGCCGAGTCGCCGGCCACGAACAACTCGCGGACCGATCCCGGTCCATTGGGACCGTGATCCAGAATCCAGCGATAGCCGGCCTGGCAGTCGGCGATCATGTCCCGGCGCGAATGCTCGGGCATCAGCCGGTAGTCCAGCGCCAGCACCGCCGCGCCCGCGACCCGCGCCAGACGGGTGGTGATCATGCGATGGCCGCTGGGACACCCACTGATGAACGCGCCGCCGTGCAGGTACAGCACCCGGCGATTCGGATCGGAGCGCGGCGCCAGCACCCACTCGCCCGGCACGCCGCCGGCGTCGGTTTCCTCGATGCGATAATCCGCCGCGCCCACCAGCGACGGGTCCAGGAAGCCTCCCGCCATCACTCGCCGGATCGCCGCCAGCCGCTGCTTCATGGGAGTGGAACGAATCTCGGCCAGAGCTTGCTCCAACAGAAGTACGACTGCCTGGCAGTCGCCGCTGGCGGCGTCTCGCCCGCCTGGGCGGATTTCCACCGGCTGGTCGTAAGCGCGCAGGCTCGGACCCTTTAGAAAGCGATGGACGAGTAGCCAGACCACCCCCACCAGTAGCAGCAATATCGCCAAGGTCGAATCCGACATGAATTTTCTCCTCAAGATCGTTCAGGGCCAGGGCCGCGCCGCATGCCCGTGATTCAGTGGACCCCGGCCCTTGCCCAAACCGGGCGCGGTGCGAATCGCTTCTTGCACGTAAGCCAGCGCCCGCCGCGCCGCCGCGGTCAGCGGCAACCCTTGCGCCAGCCCCGTGGCGATGGCCGAGGCCAGGGTGCAGCCGGCGCCATGGGTATTGCGGCTGTCGACACGCGGCGCGGCGAACGCCTCCGCGCCTCCCGGCCAGACCAGCCAGTCGGTGACGGTGTCGCCGGGCAGGTGTCCCCCCTTGATCAGCGCCGCCGCCGGCCCGAGTTCGAGCAACCGGCGGCCCGCCGCCGCCAGGTCGTCGGGTTCCCGGATCGACAGCCCGCTCAATGCCTCCGCCTCGCGAACGTTGGGCGTGATCAGGGCGGCGCGGGGCAGCAGGCGCTGGATCAGCGTCTCGCGCGCCGCCGGGTCGAGCAGCGCATCGCCACCCTTGGCGTACATGACCGGATCGACCACCACCGGGATACCGATCGCCGCCCGGTCCAGCGTCTCGACCACGGCGTCGATGACGGCGGCGTGGTGCAACATGCCGGTCTTGACGCAGTCGGCGCCCAAGTCGTTCAGCACCACTTCCATTTGTTGGACGATGAAGGCCGGTTCCACCCCGACGATGCCGAAGACGCCCTGGGTGTTTTGCGCGGTCAGCGCGGTGAGCGCTGTCGCCGCGTAGCCACCCAGCGCCGTCACCGTCTTCAGATCGGCCTGAATTCCCGCGCCGCCGCCGGAATCCGAACCCGCCACGATCAGTACCCGTCCTTTCGTTACCATGCGTTCTCCCAGGTTTGGAGTTTCAAGCCATTACGCCAATTGCGCGCGGCCGTAAAAGCGGGTAGCGTACCGCGCTTTTACGGAACGTGGTGATTATAACCATGCGGATCGAATCCCCCCTGTGCCTGTACACCGGCGTGGTGCCACCCGAGTGGATCGATAGCAACGGCCATATGAACGTCGCCTATTACGTACTGGCGTTCGATCATGCCACCGACGCCTTCATGGAGTGTCTGGGCATGGGGCGGGACTATCAGGATCGCCAGCGCTGCTCCACCTTCGTGGTGGAAACCCATGTCAATTATCAGCGCGAGCTGGTGGCCGGCAATCCCATGCGCGTCACCACCCAGTTGCTCGGCTTCGACAGCAAGCGAATTCACTATTTCCATCGGCTGTATCACGCCGACCGGGGCTTTCTGTCCGCCACCACCGAGTTGATGGTGATCCATGTGGATTTGACCGAGCGCCACAGCGCGCCGATGCCGGTGTCGGCCATGGATCGGCTGAGCACGCTGATGGCGGCGCATATCCAACTGTCGCGTCCACCCCAATCGGGCCGGGTGATGGGGGTGCGCGCCAAGTCTCCCACCATCCAGCCCGAAACGCCGGTGTTGCGTTGGCTGTCCAGATGAGTCGCAGGGGCGGTCATGTTCAACCGACGCCGATCAGCGTTCATTCAGCTTGACCTTTTTACCCTGGCGGACAGGCTTAGTCATCCGAGGCATATCGTCATGCTCAAAGTTACACCATCCTTGCTGCTTGTAGCCGCGCTTGGCGCGCCGATCCCACTATTGGCCGGCGGTTTGACACGGGATGCAATGCTGGGCGGCGCGTTGGGCGGCGCATTGGGCGCCGGCGTCGGTTCCCAGTTGGGCGGGCGCGATGGCGCTATCTTGGGAGGCGCTCTCGGCGGCGCGGCGGGGACTGCTATCAGCACTCGTCGCTACCGTCAGCCCGAGGTTATCTATGTGGATCGCTACCGGGGTCCTCCGCCTGGCTACTATCACAGCCGAGGTCGGCATCGAGGCCATTACAAGCATTACCATGATTGGGATTGAGAGACGTTTTTGACAGTCTCTTGTAAGCCAAGCTGTTGAGAAACAGCCCTATCCTTGCTGCCCCTCGCCCGTTCGCGGACGAGGGGTTCCTGATTCTGAAAAGGGCAGCCATCTTCTATGATGGGGTTTCGTCGTGGACGAGGTGCCGTCGGATCAGCCCAGGGTTGGCGGGATTTTGTTATGCTGGTCAGGTAAATTTTCCCTAGCCTGGCATCGCGCCCGGGTTTGAACGGGCGCGCTATGATCGTCGACCACTTTCGAATCCCGTTTTGACGCATTTTGCCCGACATATCCTGCTGGCGGTGGAAAGATACGCGCCGCCAGCGCTGTTTCGCGGCGACCGCTGGTCGCGGGTCGCCGTGACGTGCGTCAATGCGATCCTGGTGATCGCGCTGGCGCGCGCGCTCGCCGGCTTAACCCTGGCGATACTGATCGGACCTTCCCTGCCGCCTGTCCCGTCCTCGGCGCTGACGGAGTTTCCATCGGGTTCCGATGCTTCCGCGCCCCCGCGCCCGGCCGAGGACGCCGTCATCAGCGCCTGGCATTTGTTCGGCCAGGCCGAGGCCGGCCGGCCGGTGGAAACACCGTCCGTCCCGCTGCCGGCCACCTCCCTCAAGCTGCGGCTGGTCGGAATCTTCTTCATGGAACAGGGGAGCGACCGGGCGCTGGCCCTGATCGCCGAGGACAATGGGCTGGAGCGCGGTTACCGGCCTGGCGAGCCGTTGCCCGGTGGCGCTCGCCTGCAACGCATTCAGCGCGATCATGTAGTGATTTCCCGCAATGGCCGGGAAGAGGCGCTCAAACTGCCGAAGCTGGGCGACGGGCTGCCGGAGACCGCGCCGCCGCGCGCTCCCGAACCGACGATGGAGCCGATGGCCGAACCGGCGGCTTCTGGGGAACCGCGGGTGATCGACGCCGGCGCGGTGGCGGAACGCTTGCGCGGCGACATGATGACCCAACCGCGGGCGCTGGAGGATATCGCCTTCGCCAGTCCGTACCTGCAAGACGGCCAGTTCATCGGGTTTCGCCTGCGGGAGGGGCGGGATCCAAGGCTGTTGGGGCAGTTGGGCCTCAGCGGCGGCGACGTGGTCACCGAGATCAACGGCAGCCGCTTGAACAGTCCCATCCAGGGGTTGACCCTCCTGCGGGAAGTATTGGGCGCGGATCGGGTCAATGTGCGAGTATTGCGCGGCGGCGTCGAGATCCCCTTGACCTTTTCCCTGGACGGTCGGCCGCGATAAGCTTTTCGACGCGCCGCCAGCGCCAGGCCCACCCTGTTCGACCATGATGACTTCCTCCAAGCAGTTCGATAGACGGTTCGCCAAGCGATCCACGCGCGCCGCGCGCCGAGTCCTGGGCGCGTTGCTGTTGAGTGCGATGCTGGTCTGGCCAGCGTTCGCCGCCCCGGTGACGCTCAACCTCAAGGAAGTCGAGATCAACGCCCTGGTGGAAAGCATGTCGGCGCTGACCGGCAAGAACTTCATCGTCGATCCACGGGTCAAGGGCCGGGTGACGATCATCTCCGCCAAACCGATGGACGAAAGGGAGCTTTACGAAGTCTTCCTGTCGGTGCTGGGAGTACACGGTTTTGCCGCCATTCCCAGCGGCAAGGTGATCAAAATCGTCCCAGCGGCTGGCGCCAAGCAGGAAAACATTCCCACCGTGGACCAGCGCGGCGGCGCCGAACCGGATCAGATCGTGACGCGGGTCATTCAGGTGCAAAATGTCTCCGCCGCGCAGATCGTGCCGATCCTCCGTCCCCTGATTCCGCCGCAGGGTCATCTGGCCGCCTATACCCCGACCAACGTCCTGATCATTTCCGACGCGGCGGCCAACGTCGAGCGCATCGCCAGCATCATTGCCCGAGTCGATCTGGCCAGCAACGAGGAAGTCGAGATTGTGCCGTTGCGCCATGCTTCCGCCACCGAAATCACGCGGGTGCTGACTGCCCTGGAGCAGGGGCGGGTCAAGGCCGATCCGGCCGCCACGGCCGGCACACCACCGCGCATGGTGGCGGACGAACGCACCAACAGCATTCTGTTGAGTGGCGACAAGGCGTCGCGGCTGCGGTTGCGGACGCTGATTACCCATCTGGACACGCCGGTGGACAGCGGCGGTAATACCCAGGTGGTCTATCTGCGCTACGCCAAGGCCAAAAGTCTGGTAACGGTGTTGCAGGGAGTCAGCAAGAGCCTGAGCAACGAAGCCGCCCGCAACGCCCCGGTGCCGGGTCAGACCGTGGCCGCGCCGCCGGGCGGTGGGAGCGGTAGTAGCGGCGGTGGTGGCCTAGTCGACATTCAAGCCGACGACGCGACCAATTCTCTGGTGATCACCGCGCCGCCGGAACTGATTCGCTCCCTGCGTTCGGTGATCGCGCAACTGGACGTGCGCCGCGCCCAAGTGCTGGTGGAGGCGGTCATCGCCGAGATTTCCGCCGAGAAAACCGCCGAGTTGGGGGTGCAATGGGTGGTGAGCAGCAACAATGCGATCGGTTTCACCAACTTCGACGCCGGCACTTCCAGCCTGGCCAATATCGTCGGTCTGGCGGCGCAGGCTGACGAGGATGGTTTATCGGCGCTTTCGGCGGCAAGGATACCGCAAGGTTTACAACTCGGTGTGGGAAGCGTTGCCGGTGGCGTCGGCGCCATCATCAGCGCCCTGGCCAAGGACGCCGACACCAACGTGCTGTCCACCCCGACCCTCGTGACGCTGGACAACGAGGAAGCGGAAATCATCGTCGGCCAGAACGTACCCCTGGTGACGGGTTCTTACACCACCTCGACCAGTAGCGGAAGCAGTAGCAGCAATACTACTTCACAGATCGGCAACCCATTCCAGACCATTCAGCGCGAGGACGTGGGCGTTATCCTCAAAGTTAAACCGCAGATCAACGAGGGCAACGCCGTCAAGCTGGAAATCACCCAGAAAGTTTCCAACGTGGTGCCATCGGCCAATGCCGCCACTCAGGGTTTGACCTTTAACAAGCGCGAAATCAAAACCAGCGTGCTGGTGGAGAATGGGCAGATCCTGGTGCTGGGCGGACTGATCGACGACAAGCTCGACGAGAGCGCTTCAAAGGTGCCGCTGCTGGGTGATGTGCCGCTGCTGGGCAACCTGTTCCGCTATCGGAATACCGCCAAGAAAAAGACCAATCTGATGGTGTTCCTGCACCCGGTCATCCTGCGCGATCCAGGGCAGGGAACCTTGCATACCAGCGACAAGTACAGCTATATCCGCGAGCAGCAACTGGCGGCGCGGACCCGGGAAGTGTCCCTGCTGCCGGACGTGCAGCCACCGGTGTTGAAACCGCGGGAAGAGGTCAAGGCGCAGGGTACGATTCTCGACACGCAGCCTCCGGTCGCGCCGACGCCGGCGCCAGTGGCCAGCGCGCCGCAAAAGGTGGCGGAACCGGTGGAATTCGGCTTCGGCAATAAATGAATATCGAATCCTCGCCGGTTGCGGCGGGCGAGATCGAGGCCGCGCCGGCCCGCCGCCTGCCGTATGCCTTCGCCAAGCGCCATGGCGTGCTGGTGCTGGGAGAAACGGCGGAGGGCATCGACGTCGCCTGCCGGTCCGATGTCGGCGCACGCAGCCTGTTGGAATTGCGCCGCTATCTGAACACGCCGTTGCGACCCGCGCTGGTGCCGGCCGAGCAGTTCGAACGCTTGTTGCAGAACCGCTACGAGGGCGAGAGCAACGGCGCGGCGCGGATGATGGAGGACCTGGGCGAGGAGATGGATCTCAATCAGGTCGCCCTGACCCTGCCGGAGCCGGAGGATCTGCTGGAAAGCGCCGACGACGCGCCCATCATCCGGCTGATCAACGCTCTACTGACCGAGGCGATCAAGGAAAACGCCTCGGACATTCACATCGAGTCGTTCGAGAATCGCCTGCTGGTGCGGTTCCGGGTGGACGGGGTATTGCACGAGGCCCTGCAACCGCCGCGCGCGCTGGGGCCGCTGCTGGCGTCCCGGGTCAAGGTGATGGCCCATCTCGACATCGCCGAAAAGCGCCTGCCGCAGGACGGGCGAATTTCGCTCAAGGTCGCCGGGCGGCCGGTGGACGTGCGGGTTTCGACCCTGCCGACCGGGCATGGCGAACGGGTGGTGCTGCGCCTGCTGGACAAGCGCGAGGGTCGGCTGGATTTGCGGCATCTGGGGATGGCTCCGGGCGACGAGGCGCGGTTGCTGAAGCTGATCCATCGTCCCCACGGCATCCTGCTGGTTACCGGGCCGACCGGTTCGGGCAAGACCACGACGCTGTACGCGGCGTTGACCCAGCTCAACGACCGCAAGCGCAACATCATGACCGTGGAGGATCCGATTGAGTACTATCTCGACGGTATCAGCCAGACCCAGGTCAACACCAAGGTGGAGATGACCTTCGCCCGCGGCCTGCGCGCCATTTTGCGCCAGGACCCGGACGTGGTGATGGTCGGCGAAATCCGCGATCTGGAGACCGCCGAAATCGCGGTGCAGGCGTCGCTGACCGGCCATCTGGTGCTTTCGACCCTGCATACCAACAGCGCGGTCGGCGCCATGACCCGGCTGCGCGACATGGGGGTGGAACCTTTCCTGCTGTCGTCGTCGCTGGTCGGGGTCTTGGCCCAGCGTCTGGTGCGCAAGCTCTGTCCCCATTGCAGACAGCCGCATCGCGCCATGCCGACCGACTGCGCGGCGCTGAACGTGGATGCGGCCGCGCCGCCGACGCTCTACCTGCCCATGGGCTGCGCGCGCTGCAACCAGTCCGGCTATCGGGGCCGCACCGGCATTTTCGAGCTGGTGACGGTGGACGAGGCGATGCAGAGCCTGATTCACGAGGGCCGGGGCGAACAGGAACTGGAGCGCCACGCCCGGTTGTCCAGCGCCAGCATCCGCGACGATGGCTGCCAGCGGGTGCTGGCCGGCGACACCGCGCTGGCGGAGCTGGTGCGGGTGACCCGGGAGGATTGATGCCCGCCTTTCAATACGCCGCCCTTGACGCCAGGGGCCGTCAGCGCAAGGGATTGATCGAGGCCGACACGCCGCGCCTGGCCCGGCAGGCTTTGCGCGAGCGCGGATTGAACCCGCTGGGGGTCGAGGAGATCGCCACCCAGGAACGGCGGCGCGAACGCCGCTGGTGGAGCGGACGGGTGCGGATCGGCGCAACCGATCTGGCGCTGATCACCCGGCAACTGGCGACTCTGGTGGGGTCGGGATTACCGCTGGAGGAGGCGCTGGGCGCGGTGGCCCGTCAGGCCGATCGGGCGCGGTTGGGCGGTTTGTTGCTGGCGGTGCGAACCCGGGTGCTGGAAGGCCATACCCTGGCGACCGCGCTGGGCGATTTTCCCCAGGTGTTCCCGGAGTTGTATCGGGCGACGGTCGCCGCCGGCGAGCAGTCCGGCCATCTGGACGTGGTGTTCGAGCGGCTGGCCGACTACACCGAGGCCCGCCAGCAGATGCGCCAGAAGGTCGGGCTGGCGCTGTTCTATCCGTTGCTGTTGACCGGTGTCGCCATCCTGATCGTGGCCGGCCTGCTGACTTATGTGGTGCCGCAGGTGGTGCAGGTGTTCGGCAGCCTCCATCAGCAATTGCCGGCCCTGACCCGGGGTCTGATTGCCCTGAGCGATTTTCTGCGCCAGTATGGCTGGGTGGTGTTGGCGGTGCTGGCGGGAGGTATCGTCGCCTGGCTCCGCGCCCTGCGCCGGATCGGGTTCAAGCGACGGGTACATCAGGTGTTGCTGCAACTGCCCCTGATCGGGCGGCTGGCGCGGGGGATCAATACCGCCCGCTTCGCCCGCACCTTCAGCATTTTGATGGCCAGCGGCGTGCCGGTGCTCGAAGCCTTGCGGATTTCCGCCCAGGTGATCGGCAATCTGCCGATGCGGGAAGCGGTGGAGCAGGCGGCGGCGCGGGTCAAGGAGGGTGCCAGCCTGCAAAAGGCGGTCGGCGCCAGCGGCTATTTTCCGCCGATGACGGTGCAGCTCATCGCCAGTGGCGAGGCCAGCGGCCGGCTGGAAAACATGCTGGAGCGGGCGGCAGCGCAGCAGGAGCGCGAGACCGAAACCTTGATCGCCGCGCTGCTGGGGATTTTCGAGCCGATGCTGATTCTGGTGATGGGCGGGGTGGTGCTGGTGATCGTGCTGGCGATTCTGCTGCCGATTTTCGATCTCAATCAACTGGTGCGTTGAGCCGCCACGCGCAGGGCGATATCGTCCAGGGTGTAGGCGCGGGCGAAGCCGCCGACGAAGCGGACGCGGACCGGGGTCAGGCGCAACAGCAGGAAATCGTCGAACTCGAAGCGTGGCGTGGAGGCGGGCAGCACTGTTTGGTAGTGTTGCGCCATCTCTCGATAATCCATACTATCCTTGGGAACGATTGTCACTCTGCCCTGCATCATGACCCGCGCCAACGTCTGCGGGTCTTCACCCTCCCGTTCCGGTTCGCTGATCGCCAGGCCGGCGCGCGGGTCGGCCAGCAGATTGCGGGTATGGGACGCCAGGGTGCTAAGATGCAATAGAAAGCCGCTGAAATCGGCCTCCGGGACGTAGGCCACCCAGGACGCCTCCGGCCCTTCGGATCCCTGGGTCGCCAGCGCCGCCCAGCGCCGGGTGCGGATGAGGTTCGCCATCAATTGCTGTTCTTGAAGGTTCATCGCTGTTTGAGGAGATCGGGAAATGGCTTGGAAAACGAGGTGGCTTGGTTTGCTGTTCAGTTTACTGTTTTTGCTCGCCAGTGGCGGAAATGCCGCCGATTTTTCCCGAATCCAGGCTCCGCCGCCGCCGGAAATCTCGGGTGGCGCGGCCATGAGCGGCTATGCCCAGAAAGCGCCTTTGCTTCTTGGACCCGCGACAGTGCCGTATCGATTCACTCCGTTCAATTCCGCCGCCGCCACCAGCTTTCTGGGATTTGGTTTCTTTGACAATGCCGTCGAAAGCGGTGGATTTTTATCCATTCCTCCCGATCCCATTGGCGCGGCAGGTACTGACCGGGTGATCGCCGTGGTCAATACCATGATCGAGGCCCGTAGCAAGAGCGGTGCGCTGCTATGGCGGGATTCGCTGCAGGATTTTTTCAATACGCCTGTGCTGGGATTGGGAACCCGCACGTTCGATCCCAAGGTGATTTGGGATCATTATGAAAACCGTTTCGTGGTCGTCACTCTCGAAAAAACGGATACCGCATTGGGGGGCGCTAGTAATGCATCCCGTATCCTGTTGGCTGTTTCCAAAACCGCCACGCCGGCTAGCGCGACCAGTGTGGATTGGTACTACCTCGCGATAGACTCAAAGATAAAGATAAACTGCCCCCCCCCATTGGTGATGGTGACTTTGATCGTTGGGCCGACTACCCAGGTTTCGCGGTCGATGAGGAAGCGGTCTATATCACGAATAACATGTTTGCTTTTACTGCGGATGGAGGGCGTTTTTGTGCTGTCCGCCTCTGGATTGTCAACAAGGGCGTGATCGGTGGGTTTTATGGAGGTGGCGCGGTCGGTTGGAATGTTTACAATCCTTATGCCGGCGGCGGTACTGCAAACACTACAATGCCAGCGCAAGTGTTTGGTGCCGGTGGCGCCGGTTCCACGGTTGGCACGTTCTTGGTGGTGTATTCGGGTTCTCATTTTTCTAATGATTCTGAATATGTCCAAGTGGTGCGGGTCGACAACCCCTTGGGTACGCCAGCCTTTAGTCCGCCGCAAAATGTTAATGTCGGCGATATAGACAACACCGCAGGGTTTCCCCCCCTACCCAACGCACCACAGAGTGGCTCATCATCTCTACTAGATCGGATTTGGACTAACGACCGGCGCGCGTTGCACGCTGTGTGGCGCGACAACGCCTTGTGGATGACGGCTACGGTGCTTCCGCCTTCGGGGGCGGATGCCGGCCAGGCCACCGCGCATTGGTTCAAGTTCAACGCTGTTGGCACCGATCCCATCACGCTGGCCGATCAGGGCAATATCGGCGGCGAAGACGTGGTGGCGGGTACTTACACGTTTTTCCCATCGGTGGCGGTCAACGCGGCGGGCGACGCCATGTTTGGATTCGCCGGCTCGGCGGCGACGATTTTCGCGGGCGCTTACGCGGCGGGCCGGCAGGCGGGTGACGCCGCGGGCACGGTGCAGCCTACGACAACGGTCCAGGCAGGTTTGGATTATTACTATCGTGCCTTTGGTGGTACGCGCAACCGCTGGGGCGACTACAGCGGCATCGCCATCGATCCGACCGACTACCGATATTTCTGGGTGTTCAATGAATATGCTGCTACGCGAGGCACGGTATTGCCCTCTTATCCTACTGAAGATGGTCGCTGGGGCACGGCGTGGGCCAAGTTGTTCTTCACCTGCGATAAATCGCTGTCCCTGACCGCCAACCAGTGGTACATGATCGCGCTTCCCTGTGAAGTCACCACCCCCAACAATACGGTGCAAGCCGTTTTTGGCGACGATCTGCCAGTAGCGAATTACGGTACCCGGTGGAGAGTTTACAGACGGGATGCCGCCAACAATCTGTATGTCCAACTGAACCTTGGGGATACACTCCAAGCCGGGTTGGGTTACTGGATCAAGACCCTGGATGGCGGTGCCATTACGGTCGGGAGCAACACGAGCGCCGGTAATCCCCAGGCCGATGTTCCGCTTTCCTCGGCAAGCACAGGTCGTTACAACCTGGTCGGTCATCCCTTCGTGTTCGATGTGTGCTGGAAGGATGTGCAAGTGGTGGATGGCGCCAGCGTGTTGACCCTGGACCAGGCCGATCAATTGGATGGCGGTAACCGGGTGTGTAGTCTGCCTGGACCGGATTCGCGTTGCATCATGTCCCACACCATGCACCTGTGGAATGGTTCGGCTTATCAGGCCTATAACGGCGGAACGCCCGGCGCGGAAGGGGTGTTGAGCAGCTTCACCGGACTGTGGGTGAAGGCTTTCAAGACCGGTATTCAGTTGCGGGTTCCGGTCAAGCGTGGCGCGGGCAATCCGTCTTGCACAACCGTCACCGGCAATGGTCCGGTCTCCGCGCAAGCGAATGCCTTGCAGGAAGAAGAGGCGGAGCCTGCGTTCGAGCCCTTGGCAACGACCACCGTCGAACCGCAAGCGGCGCCGCAGGCCGACAAACAGCGTTATCCTGCTCCCAAAGCCCGCCGCGCGGAGGAGTGGGGTCTCCGCCTGATCGTCGAAGCGGATGACTTGGTCGATCCGGGCAATCTGCTGGGCTGTTTGAGCGACAGCGTCGATGGTTCCGACCAGCATGATCTCAAGGAACTGTCGCCCTTCGATACCAGCAAATTCCTCACCATCGTTTTCCCTCATTCCGACTGGGGTGCGTATGCGGGCGATTACACCTCCGACTACCGCGCCGTGACCAAGAGGGGAAACAGTGAATGGAGTTTCGAGGTGCGTTCCGATCGACCGCGCACCATCACCCTGAGCTGGGCTGGGCCGGACGATATTCTCCAACATTCCAAGCTGAAGGACGACGAAAGCAACAAGACTTTCAATCCCAACCCAAACAATACATACACGGTCGTCATGACCAAGCCCGTCCATCGGTTCCGTTGGCGGGTAGACGGTGGACGCTAGTAACCCCTCTCAGCCAGTGGCGTTTCCGCTGGCGGATGGTTTGGTGCTGATGCGGCCGGGCATTAACCGCTTGTTCGTGCTCAACGCCACCGCCCGGAGCATCTGGACCGATTACGCCAGCGGTTTACCACCCGCCGCCATCGCCGCCCGGCTCGCGCA
The DNA here is from genome assembly GCA_029624765.1 of Candidatus Contendibacter sp. GTDB lineage: Bacteria > Pseudomonadota > Gammaproteobacteria > Competibacterales > Competibacteraceae > Contendibacter. The sequence goes on from JARSSO010000004.1 coordinate 18,449, forward strand.
ACGATTCGACATCGCCATGGATCAGGCGGATCGGGACGCGGCCGCGGCGCTGGCGGACTGGGAGCGGGAAGGTCTGCTCGGCTTTCTCCAGCCCAGCGACATTCGCCTGGACGCCACTCCTCCCACCGCTTTGCCGGAGCTGGAGTTGTCGGTAGCGGAATGCATCTACCAGCTTGCCAGTACAACTTTCCGGATCCGCTACGGTGAACCGGTGCTTTATCAGCGCCTGCATCTCTTGTTGCAACACTGGACCACAAGGGATGCGGCCAGCCCCCAGACCACATTCGAGGTGTGTCGGATGGGGATGGATTATGAATGGCGTCAGGACGATAGGGCGTCGCTGGTCTGCGCCACACTGGATGAGTTGATTCAACACGCGCTGCACCGGATCGTCGAATACGCCTGCCGCCAAATTCCCTGGCTGGCTGTGTTCCACGCGGCGGCCATCGGCGATGGTGCTTCCTGCGTCGTTCTGCCGGGACTGAGCGGCAGCGGCAAAACCACCTTGGCCGCCGCGTTGGCTTGGACCGGCTTCAAGTACCTGGGCGACGAGACCATTCCCCTGCGACGGGATAATGGCGAGATTGTCCCGTTGCCTGGCCCGCTGTGCCTGAAATCCGGCGGTTGGCCCGTGTTGGCCGCGTACTATCCCACGCTCGACACGTGGCCGATTTATCACCGCTGGGGGCAGCCGGTACGTTATCTGATCCCCCCATCCATCGACCCGGATCGTTCCTGGTCGGTGCGCTGCCTGGTTTTTCCGCGCTATGTTCCAGGCGGCGCGACGACGCTGCAACCGATTGCGGCTACCATGGCGCTTCAGTATCTGATGGCTGCCGACACTTTACTGCCTCAACCCCTGATGCCCATCGAGGTGAGCATTTTCGTTGCGTGGCTGGGTGAAAGGCCCGCCTACATCTTGACCTACGATGACCTGGCCGAAGCTACCGCCGCTGTTCGAAAGCTTCTACTTAACGAACCCTTTTCAAGATCAGGTTGGGAGAATTGTTATGATCCCTGAAGATTCAGACCACGGCCCAAGGTCCGACTCGATCTTGCCAACGGAAATCGTTCCCGCCGCCAAGGATCCGCAACGCCGGGAATTTTTCAAGAGCTTGGGCAAGGGGGCGAAATATGCAGCGCCCACGCTAACGGTGTTGACGCTTGCGCGCGAATCCCTGGCGCAGACTTGGTCTCCTCCTCCTCCTCCCGGTCATCCTGCAAATCCCATAACTTCCAGACCTAGAAAGCGTGAATGAAAGATGTCCTTGCGGGTGTCCCCAAGGCCCTCTCCGTCTTGCAAGCTGGCTCGTTGAAAGGGGGCCCCTGTCGCTTGCAGGCGAGAAGTTTCCATACCGCTTCCAAGATTAGCGCGACGCAACCGGTTGCGCCCCGTAACCAACAGGTTACGTCGCCGCCCAATCCACCTCTGGGTCCAGTCCCCGCCGCCGCAACTCCCACAGTGGCGACAAGTCCCGCAATCGATTCACCGCCGCGCGAACAGCTTCAACGGTGTAGTCGATCTCTTCACCCGTGGTGAAGCGGCCCAGGCTGAAGCGGATCGCGCCGCGGGCCTGAAAATCGTCGCGGCCCATCGCCCGCAGCACGTGGGAGGGTTCGTTGCCGGCGGAGGTACAGGCCGAACCGGTGGCGACCGCGATTTCCGGCAGCGCCGCCAATAGCGCCTCGGCGGTGATACCGGCGAAGCTGACGTTGAGAATGCCCGCCACGTTACGCTCGGGATGGCCGTTCAGTGCGATTTCGCCCACAGTCGCCAGTCCTTGCCACAGCCGGTCGCGCAGTGCCCGGATGCGGGCCTGCTCGGCAGCCATGTCCTCGCCAGCGATACGAAACGCTTCGCCCATCGCCGCGATTTGGTGGGTGGGCAAGGTGCCGGCGCGCAGACCACGTTCCTGGCCACCGCCATACAGCAACGGTTCCAGCCGCACCCGGTTCGGCCGCTGGCGAACATAGAGCGCGCCGACGCCCTTGGGCCCATACAGCTTGTGCGCGCTCAAACTCAGTAAATCCACCGGCAACGTTCGCAGGTCGAGCGGCAGCTTGCCGGCGCCCTGGGCGGTGTCCACGTGCAGCAGGACGCCGCGCGCGCGGGTGAGCGCGCCGATGGCGGCCAAATCCTGGACCACGCCCGTTTCGTTGTTGACGTGCATCAACGATACCAGCACCGTATCCGGTCGCAATGCTGCCGCGACCCGTTCCGGCGAAATTAACCCGTCCGGTTCGGAAGCAAGGTAGGTGACCGCGCAACCTTCCCGCTCCAGCCGCCGGCAAACGTCGAGCACGGCCTTGTGTTCGGTTTGGCTGGTGACCAGGTGCCGACCCTTGCGGACATAAGCGCGCATGACGCCAAACAGCGCGAGGTTGTTGGCTTCGGTGGCGCCGGAGGTCCAGACGATTTCGCGCGGATCGACGCCGACCAGGGCGGCTACATGGTTACGGGCGGATTCGACCGCGCGCGCCGCCGCCCGGCCCAGGATGTGAGTGCTGGAGGAGGGATTGCCAAAGAGGCCGTCCCGACCGAGGCATTGACCTAAAACGACGGCGACCCGCGGATCCATCGGCGTGGTCGCCGCGTAATCCAGATAGATCGGCCATTCCATTACGTCGTGGCGGGAGGAACCCGCGACGGTTGGGTCACATCAGGGCGGGCGCGATGAAGCGTTCGGAGGAACGGTCGCGCCTCCGGCTGTTCTGGCGATGCGCCACTTCGCAGACCGCCGGACGTTCGACGAACTGCGCCAGGGTGATCCCTTCCAAAAAAGTGAAGATCTGGCGGCTAAGATCGGTCCACAGCTCGTGAGTCAGACACCGCCGGCCTCCCTGGCAATTCTCGTTGCCGCAGCAGCGGGTGGCGTCCAGCCGCTCGTCCACGGCGCTGATGATGTCGGCGACGGTGACCTGGTCCGGGGAACGCGACAGCCGATAGCCGCCGCCGGGTCCGCGAACGCCTTCCACCAGGGCGCGCTTGCGCAACTTGGCGAACAGTTGCTCCAGATAGGACAACGAAATCCCTTGGCACTGGGAAATTTCCGCCAGGGTCACGGGACCGTAGCGATCATGAATGGCTAAATGCATCATGGCGGTGACTGCATAACGGCCCTTGGTTGACAGTCTCATGGCATTACTCCACAGGTGATGTTTCCGGGAAGTCAATTCCTGACCATTGCATAGGGAAACTATATTAACCTATCAATATAGTCAACTAATCGGCGGGATAAAACCTAAATATTTTCGTGAATTTCCCAGGGGGGGTTGGGAGACCGCGCGAAAACCCCGCGCTCCTTCGTCAAAAGAAATTAGTGGTCTGGGTGTTTTTCAACGGGTTAGCTTGGAGCTGGTTTGCTGGAAGTCGCGGAAACCGTCCCTTGGACCGGGTGGTCAGGATCGGCGGCGAAGCGGTGGCCTTGACGCAGGCAGTAACTCAGCCATTTGTAGAGAAAGCGGTTGATCCGCCAGCGGGTGGACAGAAGAATGCCTTCTGGCCGCTGGTGGGCCGGAGCGTCGATGGCGAAGGCTGGATGGTGGCGCGGGTGGGCGGTCATGACCTCGGCCTGGCGCGCATCGTGATAGACCCGAATCGACAGGTTGGGCTCGGCGATGGTCGAGCCGTCGTCCTGACCGAACCGATAGGTCAGGATCAACTCGCTGGTGTAGCGGCAACGCTCGGTCACGCGCAGGTGCAAATCCAGACCGCCAGGCGTTTGCGATACGCACTCCGCCCGCCCGCGCGGCATGACCGGAAGCAAGCGGCGGATATTGATGTAGTTGCGCTCGTACAGGTCCATCAGCGCCGCGAACGCGCCCGGCGGATCGGGCGGGATCAGCCCGCGATGGGAACGGTGGAGCAGGATCATCGCTTCAGGCGCCGGCCATCGGAAGAGGTTCCAGCCGCCAGCCCGTCCTATCGCAAATCAGTACGCTGCCGCTGTGGTCGCGCCAGTCGCCCAGCACCGCCCGCCGGGCCGGTTGGCCATCGAGACTCCAGTGGTGAATCGCGGGCCGGTGGGTGTGGCCGTGAATCAGGTAACGAACGCCATGCGCGCGCAGCGCCTGGTCCACGGCGGCCGGGTTGACGTCGGTGATGTCGGCGGTTTTTTGCCGGGTGGCCTGTCGGCTGGTTTCCCGCAACTGACCAGCCAGCGCTCTTCGCCGCGCCAACGGCAGGGCCAGGGTTTGCGCCCGCCAGGCCGGATCGCGGACCTGGGCGCGAAACGCCTGATATTCGACATCGTCGGTGCACAGGGTATCGCCGTGCAGCAACAACACCCGTTCGCCCGCCAACTCGATTACCTGGCTCTCCGGCAGCGGTTGAATCCCACTGGCGGCGGCGAAGCGCTCGCCAAGCAGGAAATCGCGGTTGCCGTGCAGAAAATGGGTTGGAACGCCCTGGTCGGTCAACGCGCGCAAGGCGGCCGCGACCGTCCCGCCCGGTTCCGCCTCGTCGTCGTCGCCGATCCATGCCTCAAACAGATCGCCCAGAATATACAGCGCCTCGGCCCGCCGCGCCTGCCGTTCCAGGAAATCCAGGAACAGGGCGGTGATGGCGGGGCGCGTCGATTCCAGATGCAGATCGGAGATGAACAACGTGGCCATGAGAGCTATTCGCCGATCACTTCGGTTTTCTCGATGAGGACGTTCTCGACCGGCACGTCCTGATGGCCGCGCCGGGAGGTGGTGGCGACCCTGGCGATGGCGTTGACCACGTCCATGCCGTCCACCACCCGGCCAAACACGCAGTAACCCCATCCCTGGCTGGTCTGACCGCGATGGTCGAGGAAGTCGTTGTCCTTCAGGTTGATGAAAAATTGCGAGGTGGCGGAATGGGGGTCGGAGGTGCGGGCCATGGCCACGGTTCCGGTCTGGTTTTTCAGGCCGTTGTCGGCTTCGTTGCGGATTGGGGGGCGGGCCGATTTCTGATTCATGTCCGGGCCAAGGCCGCCGCCCTGAATCATGAAGTTGGGGATGACTCGATGAAACAGGGTGCCTTCGTAGAATCCGCCGCGAGCGTATTGGAGAAAGTTAGCGGCGGTGACCGGGGCGCGGGCATGGTCCAGTTCGAGGCTGATGACGCCGAGCGTGGTGTGTAGTTTGATCATGTTGGTGGTTTCTTGGCCGGTTCGGGAGTGGGAGAGGCGGGCGCTGCGGGAGGCGTGGCCGGCAGCACGGTCACGGACTGAATGATCACCGGGGTTTTGGGGACATCGCGGAAGCCTGGTCCACCCACGCCGGTGGGCGTCTGGCGGATCTGATCCACGATCTCCATGCCGCCGATGACCTGGCCGAACACGGCGTAGCCCCAGCCTTGCGGGTCCGGCGACCGGTAATCCAGCGCCGGATTGTCCTTGACGTTGATGAAGAACTGGGCGGTGGCGGACTGGGGCTCGTTGGTGCGGGCCATGGCCACCGCGCCGCGCCGGTTTTTCAGGCCGTTGTCGGCTTCGTTCTTGATCGGCGCGCGGGTCGGTTTTTGCTGGAAGTCGACGGTGAAGCCGCCGCCCTGAATCATGAAGCCATCGATGACCCGATGAAAGATCGTGTTGTTGTAGAACCCTTCCCGCGCGTAAGCGAGGAAGTTTTCGACGGTCTTGGGCGCCTTGTCGTCGGCGAGTTCCAGGATGATGGGGCCGAGACTGGTGTCCAGCCGGACCTGGGTGCCGGCCAGAGTGGTTCCGCCGGCCCAACTCAGGACGGCCGCGGCGAGTAGCAAGGGAGTTTTACGCATGGGTAGTCGCTTGGTTACAGGATGATGAAAACATGATAACCATCGAAGCCGCGCGCCGCCAGATTTGGCGGGCGGAACCCTTTCCGTTACCATGCCCCGCCTATGACCACCGAAAACGTCAAAACGCGCTTCGCTCCCAGTCCCACCGGCTATTTGCACCTGGGCAACGTCCGCACCGCGTTGTTCAACGCGCTGCTGGCCCGGCGCTGGGGCGGCCGGTTTTTGTTGCGGATCGAGGATACCGACCGGGAGCGCGGCCGTCCCGAATACGTCGCGGCGCTGCTGGAAGACTTGCGCTGGCTGGGTCTGGATTGGCGGGAAGGGCCGGAGGTCGGCGGCGCGCATGGTCCCTACGCCCAATCCGAACGGGGGGCGATCTATGCGGACTATTACTGGCGGCTGGAAGCGATGGACCACGCCTACCCCTGCTTTTGCACGCCGGCGGAACTGGCGCTGAGCCGCAAGGCGCAACGGGCGACGGGTCGTCCGCCGCGCTATGCTGGCACGTGCGCCCGGTTGAGCGTGGCCGAGCGGCAAGCGCGGCTGGAGCGGGGCTTGCAACCGACCCTGCGCTTCCGGGTGCCGGCGGGGCGAACGGTGGAGTTCATCGACCGGGTGCGCGGCCCGCAACGCTTCGCCAGCGACGACATCGGTGATTTCGTCATCCGTCGGGCGGATGGGAGTCCCCAGTTTTTCTTCGCCAACGCCGTGGACGATGCCCTGATGGGAGTTACCCACGTGCTGCGGGGCGAGGATCATCTGGCCAACACCCCGCGCCAGTTGCTGTTGTTGGAGGCGTTGGAACTGCCCGCGCCGGAATACGGTCACTTGGCGCTGATCGTCGGGACGGACGGCGGGCCGCTGTCCAAACGGGAGGGCGATCTCAGCCTGCGCGAGTTGCGAGCCGCCGGTTATCTACCGGAGGCGTTGCTGAACTATCTGGCGCGGCTGGGCCACGCCTACGACCGGGACGAGTGGCTGGAGCCGGCGGAACTAGCCGCCGGCTTCGCGCTGGAACGCCTGGGCCGCGCCCCGGCCCGCTACGATCCGGCGCAATTGGTATACTGGCAAAGCGAGGCGGTGCGGCGGGCGGATCCGGAACGGTTGTGGGGCTGGATGGGCGCCAGGGTTCACAACCAGGTTTCGCCCGAGGTTCGGGATAAGTTCATCGCCACGGTGCGACCCAACCTCCGGTTTCCCGCCGACGCCGCGTTCTGGGCGGAACGACTGTTCGGCCCGGAATCGGCTCTGAGCGCGGACGGGCAGACGGCGATCGCGGCGGTGGGGCCGGAGTTTTTCATCCACGCGCTGGCGGCCCATGCCGAACACGGCGCCGCCTATCGACCGCTGGTCGAGGATTTGAAGCGGCGCACCGGCTTGAAGGGCAAGAATCTGTTCATGCCGTTGCGGGTGGCGTTGACCGGCGAAACTCATGGTCCCGAACTGGCCCGGGTGATCGAGCTGATGGCGCCCGAACGGATTCGCCAGTGCCTGCGACAAGCCGGCGCGCGGGTCGGCTAGCGTTGTCCGGTCAATCCGATGACAAATCGCCCGTTGTCCTGAGAGAACTGTCCATGCTGCGGATTTTCAACAGCCTGACCCGTCGAAAAGAAGAATTTCAGCCCATCGAGCCGGGCAAGGCGCGGATGTACGTTTGCGGCATGACGGTTTACGACCATTGCCACGTCGGCCACGCGCGGGTCATGGTGGTGTTCGACGTGGTGCTGCGCTGGCTGCGCGCCAAGGGTTACGACGTGACCTACGTGCGCAACATCACCGACATCGACGACAAGATCATCCGCCGCGCCGAGGAGAACGGCGAGGATTTTCGGGCATTGACCGCGCGCTTTATTGACGCGATGAATGAAGATTTGGCTGCTCTGGGTATTTTGCCTCCTACCCACGAGCCGCGCGCCACCGAGGCCATCGACGACATGATCGCCATGATCCAGACCCTGTTGGACAACGGCTTCGCCTATGTGGGCGAAGCTGGCGACGTGTATTACGACGTAAGCCGCTTCGACCGCTACGGGCGACTGGCCAACAAGAAACTGGAGGATTTACGCGCCGGCGCCCGGGTCGAGGTCGAGGAGGCCAAGGACGATCCGTTGGACTTCGTGCTGTGGAAGGCCGCCAAGTCCGGCGAGCCAAGCTGGCCGTCGCCGTGGGGCGCGGGCCGGCCCGGCTGGCATATCGAATGCTCGGCGATGTCCACGCGCTGCCTGGGCGCGCATTTCGACATTCACGGCGGCGGGATGGACCTGAAATTTCCTCATCATGAGAACGAGATCGCCCAGTCCGAGGCGGCCAGTGGCCAACCCTATGTGAATTTTTGGATGCACAACGGCTTTGTCCAGGTGGACGAGGAAAAGATGTCCAAATCACTGGGCAACTTCTTCACCGTGCGCGAGGTGTTGGGGCGCTATCAACCCGAGGTGGCGCGGTTGTTCATCCTGTCCAGCCATTACCGGGGACCGTTGAACTACTCGGATGAAAACCTCGATCACGCCAAGGCATCGCTGACCCGGCTGTATACCGCCCTGCGCGGATTGCCGGTCGCGGATGCCCCGGTTGAGGAGAGTTGGCGTGTTCGGTTTGAACAAGCGATGGACGATGATTTCAATACTCCCGAGGCGCTGGCGGTGCTGTTCGATCTGGCGCGCGAGGTTAACCGCTTGCGCGCCGAGGATGAAGCGGCGGCGGCGCGGCTGGGAGCCAGCCTGCGATGGTTCGGCGGATTGCTAGGGTTGTTGCAGGCTGACGCGGGGTTGTATCTGCAAGGCATGGTCGGCCAATCCGTATCCGCTGAACTCACAACAACATATGCCATTGAAAAGATTGAATCTTTGATCGCCGAGCGCGCCGCCGCCCGCAAGGCCAGGAACTGGGCGGAAGCCGACCGGATTCGCGCATTGCTGCAAGATGCTGGGATCGGGCTTGAGGATACTTCGAAGGGCACGATCTGGCGGCGAGACTGAGAAATCGGTTGACGCCGGCCAGGCTCAAAAATAGAATCCCAAATTCCGTATGGAATCGCGGGATGCCAGAAGCGATCGGTTCGCGAACGGGGTATAGCGCAGTCTGGTAGCGCACCTGCTTTGGGAGCAGGGGGTCGTGGGTTCGAATCCCTCTACCCCGACCATGACGCGGGCAGGGTGGCGACGCCCGGTCATTCAGATACCGCGCCCGTAGCTCATGCGGATAGAGCATCAGCCTTCTAAGCTGAGGGTAGCAGGTTCGAGTCCTGCCGGGCGCGCCAAATCCCGGCCGGTTTGACAAGGTTCAATGGTGGACGTAGCTCAGATGGTAGAGCTCCGGATTGTGGTTCCGGTCGTCGTGGGTTCGAGTCCCATCGTCCACCCCAGATTCGGGACTTGCTTTTCGAAACGGTTTTTGGTTCCATCCGCAGTCGTTTTTGGGCCGTTAGCTCAATTTGGTAGAGCAGTTGACTCTTAATCAATTGGTTGTAGGTTCGAGTCCTACACGGCCCACCATCCTCGCCGTTTCGGTTTTCCCTGATTTGTTTCCCTCCGTTGTTAGCTGTCCCCAAAGGGCCGCGGCCCAATGATTGTCCTCGAAAGGGCCATTGTCTTGTATACTCCCCGCAAGCGGTGGCAATCCTCGCCCGCAAGGGTTTTGGTTCGCTTTGCCGTGGCGCATGGTTCATCGCGAGAGTGGCGGAACTGGTAGACGCGCTGGATTTAGGTTCCAGTGGGGTAACCCGTGAGGGTTCGAGTCCCTCCTTTCGCACCATCCCACCGCTTGCTTGGGAAGGATTGGTGAGTCTCGCGGCCTTTGCAAGGCCGGCGGCGTCGCCAACCCGATTCGCTCACGGATTAACGATTGACAGGTTTGAGGTGCATCGATGCAGGTTTCGGTTGAGACGCTGAACGATCTGGAACGCCGGGTGACCGTGCAACTGCCCGCCGAACGAGTCGCCAAGGAAATTCAGGACCGATTGGTCTCCATGTCCCGGAAAGTCAAGTTGGCGGGTTTCCGTCCGGGGAAGGTGCCACTCAAGATCGTGCAACAGATGTACGGCGATCAGGTGCGCTACGAGACGGTCAGCGAACTGCTGCAGACCAGCTTGCGTGATGCCCTGATTCAAGAAAACCTCAATCCGCTGAGCGGCCCGAAAATCGAGCCCAAACCGTTGGCGGAAGGGCAGGCTTTCGAATACAGCGCGACCTTCGAGGTGATGCCGGAATTCGAGCTGTCCGGTTTCGAAAATATCCAGGTCGAGCGGCCGGTGGCGGAAGTCACCGAGCAGGATGTCGACCGCATGATCGAAACCCTGCGTCAACAACGGGCGATCTGGACCGCCGTCGAACGTCCGGTCCGTGACGGTGACCGGGTCCGCGTCGATTTCGCGGGCAAGATCGACGGTCAAGATTTCGCGGGCAACAAGGGCGAAAACACGCAAATTGTGCTGGATGGAAAGTCCCTGCTTCCAGATTTTCAGGCGCGACTGATTGGCTTAAGTCCGGGCGTGGAAATCGAATTCGACCTGACTTTTCCACAGGACTATCAGGCCAGGGAGGTCGCCGGCAAGACCGCGCGGTTCCAGGTCAAGCTGCATGGGATCGAGGAAGCCCACCTGCCGGAGGTGGATGAAGCCTTTGTGGCGGGTTTCGATGTCAAGGAGGGCGGCGTCGCCGGCTTGCGGCAGGCGCTACGCGAGAACATGGAGCGCGAATTGCGCGAGGGCATTCGCATGGCCATCAAGCGGCAGGTCATGCAGGGATTGCTGGCGGTCAACGCCATTCCGTTGCCGCGGGCGCTGGTCGAGACCGAAATTGAGTCGCTGGCGAATCAGTTGCATTTGCAGACTGATGGTGTCAGTCAGGAGGTTCGGGAAAAAGTCCAGCAATTCAAGGCTCAACTGTTCGAAGCCGAGGCCCGCCGGCGCGTGGCGCTGGGTTTGCTGATTTCCAAACTGGCGGCCAGCCAGGGTATCCGGGTCGACGAAGAGCGGGTTCAGTCGCGGCTGGACGTTTTGGCTTCCCCCTACGAGGAACCGGCCGAGGTGGTGCGCTGGTATCAGGAAACGCCGAACGCGCTCGACAGCCTGCGCGCTCTGGTGCTGGAAGATCAAGTCGTCGACTGGGTTTTGAAGCGGGCGCGGCTTACCGAAAAGGCCAGCACCTTCGCCGAGATCATGACCCCCGACAAGTCAGTCGCGGCCGCGCCGACGGAGTCGACCGTATGAGCGAAAACGGTTCCGCCGCCATCCGGGCGCTCAATCTGGTGCCGATCGTGGTCGAGCAGACCGCGCGCGGCGAACGGGCCTACGATATCTATTCCCGCTTGCTGAAGGAACGGATCGTATTTCTGGTGGGGCCGGTCGAGGATTACACCGCCAATCTGGTGGTGGCGCAGTTGCTGTTTCTGGAAGCCGAGAATCCGGACAAGGAGATTAATCTCTACATCAATTCGCCGGGCGGCTCGGTCAGCGCCGGCCTGGCCATCTACGACACCATGCAGTTCATCAGGCCGGATGTCAGCACCATGTGCGTGGGCCAGGCCGCCAGCATGGGCGCCTTGCTGCTGGCGGGCGGCGCGGCGGGCAAGCGGTTTTGCCTGCCGCACTCGCGGGTGATGATCCATCAGCCGCTGGGCGGCTTTCAGGGCCAGGCCAGCGATTTCGATATCCACGCCCGGGAAATCCTTCTGGTTCGGGATCGACTCAATCGCATCCTGGCCAGGCATACCGGCCAACCGGTCGAGAAGATCGCTGTCGATACCGACCGCGATAACTTCATGGGTGGGGCCGAGGCGGTCGAATATGGTCTGATCGACGCCGTGCTGAATCAGCGCGTTCCCCCCGGTTGAGCATCCGATTCGTATCCCCCCGCCGCCGTTGGCCCCGCGAGGCTCCGGCGGGGCCGATCATGCGGTATCCACTGGAAACGGGCATCACCGGCTCCAGCGGCCGCGCGATGACGAGGATGGCATTATGAGCAGAGACCGAAGTGACCGGAGCGACGACAACAAGCTGTTGTATTGCTCCTTTTGCGGCAAGAGCCAACACGAGGTGCGCAAGCTGATCGCCGGACCGAACGTCTTTATTTGCGATGAGTGCGTTGATCTGTGCAACGACATCATCCGCGAGGAGATGGAAGAGAATGCCCCGGCCGCCTCCAGCAAACTCCCCAAGCCGCACGACATCAATCAGGTGCTTGACGAGTACGTGATCGGTCAGGAGCGCGCCAAGAAGGTTCTGGCGGTGGCGGTTTACAATCATTTCAAGCGCCTGGAATTGCAGCGCGCCGGTCGCGCCAAGGAAGCCGAGATCGAGGTTGCCAAGAGCAACATTCTCTTGATCGGCCCCACTGGTTCGGGCAAGACACTGTTGGCCGAGACCCTGGCCCGCTTGTTGAACGTGCCGTTCACCATCGCCGACGCCACCACGCTGACCGAGGCGGGTTATGTTGGCGAGGACGTGGAGAACATCATCCAGAAGCTGCTGCAAAAGTGCGAGTACGATGTCGAAAAGGCGCAGACCGGCATCGTCTATATCGACGAAATCGACAAGATTTCGCGCAAATCCGACAATCCTTCCATCACCCGCGACGTGTCGGGCGAGGGTGTGCAACAGGCGTTGCTCAAGCTGATCGAGGGCACCATCGCCTCGGTGCCGCCGCAGGGGGGGCGCAAGCACCCGCAGCAGGAATTCCTGCAGGTGGACACGTCCAATATTCTGTTCATCTGCGGCGGCGCTTTCGCCGGGCTGGACAAGGTCATTCGCAGCCGCTCCGAAAAGGGCGGCATCGGTTTCTCGGCGGACGTCAAGAGCAAGGACCAGGGCAAGAATCTGGGCCAGGTGTTGATGGAGGTTGAGCCGGAGGATCTGATCAAGTATGGCCTGATCCCGGAGTTCGTCGGTCGCTTGCCGGTGGTGGCGACCTTGACCGAGTTGGATGAGCACGCCCTGGTCCGGATTCTGACCGAGCCCAAGAACGCCATCGCCAAGCAGTTCAGGAAACTGTTCGAGATGGAGGGCACTGAGCTGGAATTCCGCGAGGACGCCTTGCGGGCGGTCGCGCGCCGGGCGATGGAACGCAAGACTGGCGCGCGGGGCCTGCGGACCATTTTGGAGCACATTCTGCTGGACACCATGTACGATCTGCCGAGTTTGCAGAACGTCCGCAAGGTGGTGGTGGACGATTCCGTGGTCGACGGCCACGCCAAGCCGTACTTCATCTACGAGAACATCGAGCGCCGCGCCGCCGCGCACGAGTGAACGCCGACCCGACCCTCACGCGCCGCTGGTGGTGTTGTGGCCCGAGGCTGCTGAAACTGGAAAATGGCATTGGTCTTGAATCTTGAGTCTTGCTGTTCCAAGCGATGATGCCGTCGCTCATTCGATTGTTCAGGTTACCCGCGGAGAGCCTGCCCCATGAAGCGTAGCGAAACCTTGTTCGACAGCTTGCCCGGTCATGCGCCCATGCCGGTTTTACCGCTCCGCGACGTGGTCGTCTATCCGCACATGGTCATCCCCTTGTTTGTCGGCCGGGAAAAGTCCATCCACGCGCTCGACCTGGCGATGCAGCAGCACAAGCGCATCGTCCTGGTCGCGCAGCGCGGCGCCGAGGTGGACGATCCGCGAACCAGCGATCTGTATGCCGTCGGTACCCTGTCGAATGTGCTGCAACTGCTACGGCTGCCGGACGGCACGGTCAAGGTGCTGGTGGAAGGTTGTCAGCGGGTCCATATTCACCGTTTCACCGAGACCCGATCCTGTTTCATCGCCGAGGTGTCGACGCTGGAAGCGCCGCCGGATGAGGGAATGTCCCAGGAAGCGCAGGGACTTACGCGTTCGTTGCTGAATACCTTTGACCAGTACGTCAAACTGAACAAGAAGATTCCGGCCGAGGTGCTGAGCTCGGTTGCTGGTATCGACGATCCCAACCGGCTGGCCGATACCATCGCCGCCCACATGACGCTCAAGCTTGACGAAAAGCAGAAAATCCTGGAAATCCAGGATTTGTCCGAGCGTCTTGAGCATCTGCTGGCCCTGGTGGAAAGCGAGATCGACATCCTTCAAGTCGAAAAACGCATCCGCGGTCGTGTCAAGCAGCAGATGGAAAAGAGCCAGCGCGAATACTATTTGAACGAGCAGATGAAGGCGATTCAAAAGGAACTTGGCGATTTGGAGGACGCGCCCAACGAAATCGAGGAGCTGGGCCAGCGCATCGAGAAGGCGGGCATGCCCAAGGAGGCCAAGGACAAGGCCAAGGCGGAGCTGAACAAGCTGAAGATGATGTCGCCGATGTCCGCCGAGGCCACGGTAGTGCGCAACTACATCGACTGGTTGGTCAACGTTCCCTGGCGCAAGCGCACCAAGGTCCATCAGGATCTGGCCGCCGCCGAGGCGGTCTTGGAAGCCGACCATTACGGACTGGAAAAAGTCAAGGAGCGGATTCTCGAATATCTGGCCGTGCAACAGCGCGCGCGCAAGTTGAAGGGGCCGATCCTGTGCCTGGTGGGACCGCCGGGCGTGGGCAAAACCTCGCTGGGGCGCTCCATCGCCCGCGCCACCAACCGCAAGTTCGCGCGCATGTCGCTGGGCGGGGTGCGCGACGAGGCGGAGATTCGCGGCCACCGCCGTACCTACATCGGTTCCCTGCCCGGCAAGATCATCCAGAATCTGGCCAAGGCTGGCGTGCGTAATCCATTGTTCCTGTTCGACGAGATCGACAAGATGTCGATGGACTTCCGCGGCGATCCTTCATCGGCCCTGCTGGAAGTGCTGGATCCCGAACAAAACAACACCTTCAACGATCATTATCTCGAAGTGGATTTCGACCTGTCGGACGTGATGTTCGTGGCGACCGCCAACTCGCTCAACATTCCGCCGCCGTTGCTCGATCGCATGGAGGTGATTCGCATCCCCGGTTACACCGAGGACGAGAAGCTGAATATCGCGTTGCGTTATCTGATTCCAAAGCAGATGACCAACAATGGCTTGAAGGAGGATGAACTGGAGATCACCGAGGATTCCATCCGCGACCTCGTCCGCTTTTATACCCGCGAAGCTGGAGTGCGCAATCTGGAGCGGGAGATCGCTAAGATCTGCCGCAAGGTGGTCAAGGAAATTACCCTGCATCCGACCGATCACAAGACGGTCGTCGTTCCCAACCTGCTTGGGAAATACGTGGGCGTGCGCCGTTTCCGCTACGGCCTGGCCGAGGAACAGGATCAGATTGGTCAAGTGACCGGCCTGGCTTGGACCGAGGTGGGGGGCGAACTGCTCAGCATCGAAGCCGCGCTGGTGCCTGGCAAGGGTAAACTGATTCATACCGGCCATTTGGGCGAGGTGATGCGGGAATCCATCCAGGCGGCGATGACGGTGGTGCGCAGTCGCGCCGGCATGTTGGGCATCGATCCGGAGTTCCATCAAAAATACGATCTACACATTCATGTTCCCGAAGGCGCCACCCCGAAGGACGGCCCCAGCGCCGGTATCGGCATGTGCACGGCCCTGGTCTCGGCCCTGACCCGGATTCCGGTGCGGGCCAGTGTCGCCATGACCGGCGAGATTACCTTGCGCGGCGAGGTGTTGCCGATTGGCGGCCTCAAGGAAAAGCTGCTGGCCGCTCAGCGGGGCACCATCGCAACGGTGGTGATTCCCGAGGAAAATCGCAAGGATTTGACGGAAATCCCGGAAAATATCCTGGCCAGGCTGGAGGTGCGACCGGTGCGCTGGATCGACCAGGTGCTGGAGATCGCGTTGCAAACCCAACCGTCACCCAAGGCGCAGGATACGGTGGGGCAGGGTGAGCCGGTGGCGATGCCGGAATCCGCCACGAAAGCCGGCGGCGTCCTGGATGGCGCGCGCGCCCACTGAAGGATCAATTCGGTAGCCAATTGACACTGCTTTGAGCGCCCTATATAAGATATAAGGTGCATTCATTCTTCCAGGGCGGGTTATCGCGCGTCATGCGGGTAATCTTGAAAACCCAATAACTTACAACACCGCACGGGAATAGCCTCATGAATAAAACCGAACTTGTTGATGTCGTTGCCCAGGCAACCAATCTGTCCAAAGCGACCGCGGGTAAAGCCGTGACCGCGGTTTTGGATGCTATTCAAGTCGCGCTCAATAAAGGGGATTCGGTGGTGTTGACTGGGTTCGGCACCTTCTCGATCCGTGAGCGCCCCGCCCGAACGGGTCACAATCCAAAGACTGGTCAGCCAATGGAATTGAAGGCCAGTAAAACCCCGGTGTTCAAGGCTGGCAAAACTTTCAGGGATACTATAAAATAGCCCTTCTTTATGGGTGCTTAGCTCAGTCGGGAGAGCATCGCCCTTACAAGGCGAGGGTCGGGGGTTCAAGCCCCTCAGCACCC
>JARSSO010000005.1 GCA_029624765.1 Candidatus Contendibacter sp.
GGCGTCTGATCTCCATATCCAATCCACCGGTTAGAGATGTGTGTAATGGACAGCTGTCGATGGCCTTCAAGGAACAGGGGAAAAAGAAACCGGGAATCGAGCGCGACACGCTCTACTTCAACGCTTTCACCGAAGACCTGTTCCATTGGGACAATGACTTGGCGGGCGACAGTCAGCGCCATCTAAAAATCAATTCGGATTCGCGTTTTTTTCTTGGTTTCAAGGAACTAGCGTTGGAGGAGAGGATCTTTGCCTACCTGGAGCGTTACGCCGATTTCGATTTCAAGATCGATTACGAACACTGGACGATTACCTTCTCCCGCAGCGACATGGACCACATCAAGATATCCCGTGGCGAGGAGAACATTTTCATCTGGTGCATCTTCCTGGCGATCTGCGAGCTGACCATCGACGGAGCCGAGGCCTACGACTGGGTCCGGTTCCTCTACATCGACGACCCGATTTCCTCGCTGGACGACAACAACGCCATCGCCGTGGCCAGCGACCTGGCGCAGTTGCTGAAAAGGGGCAGGGGCCGCGTGAAGACGGTGATCTCGACTCATCACGGGCTGTTCTTCAACGTGATGTGCAACGAACTCAAGAAGTCGCCGCATTCCCACAAGCAATATTTCCTGCATCGCGGCAGTACGCCGGACAGCTATACGCTACAGGCCACCGACGACACACCCTTTTTCCACCATGTCGCCATGCTCAGCGAGCTGCAACAAGCGGCGCAGTCCGGTCGTCTCTACACCCACCACTTCAACATGCTGCGCGGTATTCTGGAGAAAACCGCGACCTTTTTTGGCTTCGACGACTTTTCCGCCTGCATCCACGGCGTGGACGACGAAGTGCTTTACGCCCGCGCCCTGAACCTGCTGAGCCACGGCAAATATTCCGTCTACGAACCCCGCGAGATGGTCGGCGACACCAAGGAGCTGTTCCGCCGCATTCTCAACGCCTTTCTGGACCGCTACCGCTTCGAACTACCGGAACTCACCGCCCAAACGACGTCATCACCGAACACGCCATGACCGAGAACGATCAAAAACAACTGGGCGACACCCTTTGGGCCATCGCCGATCAACTGCGCGGCGCGATGAACGCGGACGACTTCCGCGACTACATGCTTGCCTTCTTGTTCCTGCGCTACCTTTCGGACAATTACGAGTCCGCCGCGAAAAAGGAACTGGGGCGCGACTACCCAGATCATACGGCCCGGCTGAATATGCCACCGCTGCGCCTGTGGTACGACGCGAACCCGGAAGACATTGCGGAATTCGAGAAACAGATGCGCCGCAAGGTGCATTACGTGATCAAGCCGGAATTCCTCTGGAACAGCATCGCCGAGCAGGCGCGCATTCACGACCCCGAACTGCTGCATACCCTGCAACAGGGCTTCAAGTACATCGAGAACGAATCCTTCGAGAGCGCCTTCCAAGGTCTGTTTTCGGAAATCAACCTGGATTCGGAAAAGCTGGGCAAAAAGTATACGGATCGGAACGCCAAACTGTGCGCCATCATCACCAAGATCGCCGAGGGCATCGCCAGGTTTTCCACCCGCAGCGACATCCTGGGCGATGCCTACGAATACCTGATCGGCCAGTTCGCCGCCGGCTCCGGCAAAAAGGCGGGAGAGTTTTACACGCCCCAACAGATCTCCACCATCCTCTCCGAGATCGTCACTCTGGACAGCCAGGACCCGACCACGGGCAAAAGGAACAAACTGGACAAGGTGCTGGATTTCGCCTGCGGCTCCGGCTCGCTACTGCTGAACGTGCGCAAGCAGCTTGGCCCGCACGGCGTCGGCAAGATCTACGGCCAGGAAAAAAACATCACCACTTACAACCTGGCCCGCATGAACATGCTGCTGCACGGAGTGAAGGATTCGGAATTCGAGATCTACCACGGTGATTCTCTGCTCAACGACTGGCCAATCCTCAGAGAGGCCAACCCCGCCAAGAAGCTGCGATTCGACGCCGTGGTCGCCAACCCGCCGTTCAGCTACCGCTGGGAACCGACCGAAGCTTTGAGCGAGGACTTCCGTTTTAAGAGTTACGGCCTGGCTCCCAAATCCGCCGCCGACTTCGCCTTCCTATTGCACGGTTTCCATTTCCTGAGTCAGGAAGGCGTGATGGCGATCATCCTGCCCCACGGCGTGCTGTTTCGCGGCGGCGCCGAAGAGCGTATCCGCGCCAAGCTGCTCAAGGATGGCCACATCGACACCGTCATCGGCCTGCCCGCGAACCTGTTCTTCTCCACTGGCATCCCGGTCTGCATTCTCGTTCTCAAGCGCTGCAAGAAGCCGGATGACGTATTGTTCATCAACGCCAGCGAATATTTCGAGAAGGGCAAACGCCAGAACCGCTTGCGGCCGGAACATATCGACAAGATCGTCTCAACCTACCAGTTCCGCCAAGAACAAGAACGTTATTCCCGGCGTGTGTCGATGGAGGAGATCAAGGCCAATGACTTCAACCTGAATATTTCGCGCTATGTCAGTACCACTGTAGCGGAGGAAGTCATCGATCTCGGTGCGGTGAACAGGGAGCTTGTGGCATTGGAGGAGAAGGTTATGGCCGCCACGTCAAAGCACAATGAATTTCTCAAGGAGCTTGGCTTGCCGCTTCTACCTTAATACGGTCGTTTGCTGAGAAGTGTTCTTCGGGGAAATGCGGTGACGGACAATGTCACGCGCGCGGCTTATTTCCCGCTTCGACTTCTACGGGCGCGACCATTTCGGACAAGGCGCTGAGCACCGCGCCCATCGCCCCAGATTGGTCCGGCGCGCTAGAATCGAAGGCTTCGGGGGATAGCGCTACAACTTATGCGTCTCCGGCGCGCAATCGCGTTCCCGGTACTGCCGGAACCGCTCGCGCGACTGCGCCAGCACGTCGGGCGTTTGGTCCACCAGCTCCACCACCCGTTCGTAGCGTTCGAAGCCCTCGGGCAGCCGGTCGGTGAAATTGATCAACACGTGCGCGTTGGCCTCCGCCGGCAAGACCGTCCCGATCAGTACCGGCGACCCTTCCTCTCCCACCAGCGGATAGCGCTCGTGCGGGATGAAACTGTCCTGGCGAAAGGTCCACAGCAGATCGTCCAGCGCCGCCGCCTGCGCCTCGGACCCGGCCAGCAGGTAAACCGTATGACCGAGACCGTAAGCCTTCTCGACCAGCCGGCAGGCCAGCAACGCCCGGCCGTTGGCCCGCTGGTCCGGCAGCACGTAGAAATCAACGCGCGGCACGGTCATCCCCTCGTTCCGCCTCGGCGGCCCGATCCAGCAGATACTGGGTCAACAGCGGCACCGGCCGGCCGGTCGCGCCCTTGGCCTTGCCGGTTTTCCACGCCGTGCCGGCGATGTCCAGATGCGCCCAATGGAATTTCCTGGTGAAACGCGACAGGAAACAGGCCGCCATGATCGCGCCACCGTCGCGGTTGCCGGCGACGTTGGCCATGTCGGCGAAGTTGCTGTCCAACCCTTCCTGGTAGTCGTCCCACAACGGCAACTCCCATACCCAGTCGCAGGTGACGTGAGCGGCCGTTTGCAGCGCGTGCGTCAGCGGCGGATGGTTGCTGAACAAACCATGCGGATGCCGGCCCAGCGCGATGATGCACGCCCCGGTCAGGGTGGCGACATCGATCACCGCCGCCGGTTCGTCGCGCTCGGCGTAGGTCAAGGCGTCGCAGAGGATCAACCGGCCCTCGGCGTCGGTGTTGAGGATTTCGACGGTCTGTCCCGACAGGCTGGTCACGATGTCGCCCGGCCTACTGGCCCGGCCGCCCGGCATGTTCTCCACCGCCGGAATCAATCCGACGACGTTCAGCGGCAACTTCAATTCCGCGCAGGCCCGCAGCGCCCCCAGCACGCTGGCCGCTCCGCACATGTCGAACTTCATCTCATCCATGCCCTCGCCCGGCTTGAGCGAGATGCCGCCGGTGTCGAAGGTCACGCCCTTGCCGACCAGGACGTAGGGTTTGGCCACCGCCGGCCCCTGGCGATACACCAGCCGGATCAGCTTGGCCGGCTGGGCGCTGCCCCGGCTCACCGCCAGCAGCGCGCCCATGCCCAGCCGCTCCATCTCAGCTTCCTCCAGCACCTCGACGCGCAGCGCCGGAAACTCCCGGGCCAACGCCTGAGCCTGCTCGGCCAGATAAGCGGGGGTACAGAGATTGGGCGGCAAGTTGCCCAGGTCCTTGGTCAACTTGACCCCCGCGGCAATGGCCACGCCCTCGCGCACCGCCTGTTCGCCATCCGGCAGTTCGCGCCGGCCGGGTACGCTGAGTATAATCTTGCGCGGGAGTCGACGCGGCGCATCCTTCTTGCTTTTGAGCGAATCGAAACGGTAGCGGGATTCCTCGAACGCTTCGACGATCTGGCGAATTTTCCAGTCGAGACCGCGGCCCTTGACCGCGAGATCGGTGAGGTAGACCGCCGCGTCGGTGGCCCCGGTTTCGTTCAGGGCGGATGCGGCATGGCGCGTCATCTGGCGAAAGCGGCGGTCGTCCAACTCCCGTTCCCGGCCGCAACCGATCAGGAGCACCCGTTCGCATAGCGCCTCGGGCACGTTGAACAACAACAGCGACTGGCCGACCTTGCCCTCCAGATCGCCCCGGCGCAACAGGTTGCCGAGATAACCGCCGCTGGCGGCGTCGAGCTGTTCGGCGGCGGGCGTCAACCGTCGGGATTCGTATACGCCCAGCACCAGGCAGGCGGTGCGCTGTTTCTCTGGATTGCCGCTTTTGACCGTGAATTCCATCGGTGGATGACCCCTGATTCTATTCGGCGTTTGTTTTCATCGGGCGAATCGTGAATCCAATGAGTTTAACCGGAAATCCCCCCCTCTCACAGTTCGCGCGGGAGCGCCGTCGGCCGTGCCTTCCCTCATCGACCGCTACCTGATCCGCGAGATCGCCCTGACCCTGCTGGCGACCACCCTGGTGCTGCTGGCGATGGTGCTCAGCCACCGCCTGGCCGGCTATCTGAGCAAGGCCGCCAATGGCCTGCTGGCCCGGGACTCGATCTTCCTGCTGCTGGGCCTGCAAGCGGTCAACCTCCTCACTATCCTGATCCCCCTGGCGTTCCTGCTCGGGATCATGCTTACCCTGGGACGGCTGCACCGCGACCACGAGATGACCGCGCTGGCCGCTTGCGGTTACGGGCCGTTGTCGGTTTATCGCGCCGTCTTCCTCCTGGCCGCGCCGCTGGCCCTGCTCGCCGCCGGACTTTCGTTCCTGGTGGGACCGACGATCATGGAATATCAGTTCGAGGTTCTGGCCCGGGCCCGCAAGGAAGCCGAAGTCTCGATGTTCACGCCGGGCTCGTTCCGCGAGGTGATGAACGGCCGGCACGTGATCTACATCGGCGCCATGGACGGCCGCGAACTGCGCAACGTTTTCGTTCAGAGCCGCGAGCCAAACGGCGACCTTGGCGTCATCACCGGCGAGCGCGGTCGGCAGGAAGTCGACGAGGACGGCATCCGGCACATCATTCTCGATCACGGCTACCGCTATCGAGGAACTCCGGGGCGCGGCGATTACGAGATGGTCCAGTTCGAACGCGCCATCGTGCGGGTCGACACCACTCCCCCGCCCCAGGACTGGCAACACCGGGAAACGTTGCCCCTCCACCAGTTGCTCGATTCGAACGAGCCGCGCCTGATCGCCGAGTTGCAGCTGCGGCTCAACAGCCCGATCCAGGTGTTGGTCATCGCCCTGTGGGCGCCGCTGCTGGCCCGCGCCAAGCCGCGCGAGGGCCGTTACGGCCGGGTGGTCGCGGCGGTGTTGCTCTACGCCATCGATTTCAACTTGATCGGCGTCGGCGAATCCTGGCTGAGCCACGGCGTCGTCGGCGCGGGCATCGGTTTGTGGTGGGTTCACGGCCTGTTCCTGCTGTTCGGCGCCGGCCTGCTGCTCCAGCAATATTCCGGCAACCTGAGTTTCCAGCGGCTCCGGCGCCCGCGCCGCCTGGGGGGTGGATCATGAACATTCTCGACCGCTACATCTTCCGCACGGTCGCGAGCGCCACCCTGGTCGCCCTGCTGGTCCTGCTGCTGCTCGAACTTTTCCTGAGCTTGCTGGTGGAACTGGAAAGCGTCGGCAAGGGCCGTTATGACCTCCTGGCGGTATTTCACTATCTGCTGCTGATCCAGCCCCAACGTCTGTACGAGCTGTTTCCGATGGCCTTGCTGGTCGGCGGTCTGTTGGGCATGGGCGCCCTGGCCAGCGGCAGCGAGTTGATCGTCATGCGCGCCGCCGGCCTGTCCCTGACCCGGCTGACCGGCGCCGCCCTGCAAGCCGGCCTGCTGCTGAGCCTGGCGGTGCTGGCTCTCGGGGAATTCGTCGCCCCGCCGCTGGAACGGATCGCCTACGAACAACGGGCCGCCGCCAAGAGCGAGAGCATGGCGATTCGCGGCGGCCGCGGCTTCTGGGCGCGGGATGGCGATTATTTCATCCATGTCCGGGCGGTGCTGCCCGGTATCCGCCTGGTGGACATCCACATCTTCAAGGTCGGCTCCGACGCCCGGCTCGAAACGGTCGTCGCGGCGCGGGACGCGCGCTACGCGGAAGGGCGCTGGCTGCTGGGAAGCGTCGATCGCAGTCGGTTGAACGGCGACGCGGTGCGAACCGAACACCTGCCGAATCTGGAGATCGCCTCGGCCATCAGTCCACAAGTCCTGGACGTGCTGGCGACCAACCCCAGCGAACTGTCCATCCGCGACCTGCTGGTTTACGTGGACTATCTGGAGCGCAACGGCCTGGATGCCCAGGAATACCGGCTGGTGCTATGGCGCAAGCTGCTGGCGCCGCTCATCTATATCACCATGCTGATGGTCGCGATGCCGTTCGTGTTCGGCCCGCAGCGCTCGGCGGGAACCGGCCAGCGCCTGCTGATCGGGTTGTTACTGGGATTGGCGTTCTTTCTAAGCAACTATGTGCTCGGCAACGTGGTGTTGCTCTACGGCCTGCCGCCGCTGGTGGGCGCCAGCTTGCCGACGCTGCTGTTTCTGGGCGGGGGATTTTACGCGTTGAGCCGGTTGCGCTGAGCGACGCTCACGGCTTGGGCAACACCACCAGTTCGGTCGCCGAAACGCGGTCGGGCAGGCGCAGGATCAGCAGCGCCAGCAAGACGCCAAAACCGACGGCCAGACTCAAACCGACGCCGACCCCGAACCATCGGTGCAGGCTGGCCGTCGGCGCCAGCCACAGGCCGCCGCTCAGAAACCGCAGCAGCGCCCGCCACCAGCCGATTCCCCGCCCGTCGCGCCGCCGCGCCCGCAACCGCCAGGCGCGCATTCCCAGGGTCTGGCCGCCGTGAGTCCAAAAGCCGCCGTAGAACAAAAAACAGATCAGGAACAAATAGGCCTGGAAGAAGGGATTGCCCATCAGCGGGTTTTGAGTCTTGAATGCCTCGACGCCGGCGACGGCCACCACCAGCGCCAGCGCCAGCGCGGTCGCGCCGATCAACACCCCGGCCAGCAACAGACCGTCGTAGACGATGGCGGCCAGCCGGCGGGGCAATCGGGCCGGCGACAACGCGGCGGCGTCCACCCAGGGCGCTATTTAGGGTCGACGACCGGTGGCTTGACCGCCGACGCGGGTCGAACGGGCTTGCCGGGCGTGGACGCCGGCTCCCGACCAGAGCGCGGAGGAGCGGCGTTCTTGCCGTTGGCCTTTTTCGAGCCGGCGCCGGGTTGGGTGGACGTCCTGGTCGCCGGGGCGGGAGGGGCGCCATCCGTGGTCCGGGGCTTGTCCAGCCAGCCGTTGATCTCGGTCACATCGGTTTCCGCAAGCTGACCAGCGGCCTGCCGCAGCGTGAGAAAACTGACGATATAGGAATAGCGGGCGGCGGCGTAAGTCCGTTCGGCCAGATAGACGTTGCGCTCGGCGTCCAGCACGTCCACGATGGTGCGGGTACCCACTTCGTAGCCGGCCTGATTGGCCTCCAGCGCGCTGCGGGTGGACACGCGGGTCTGATCCAGCGCCTTGATCTGGCTGATGGCGGTTTCCTGGCCGCGATAGGCGTTGCGGACAGTGCGGACGATATCGCGCTGCAGGTTCTCCAAACTCTGCCGAGCGGCTTCATAGCCATACGCCGCCTCGCGGGATCGCGAGGATACCGCGCCGCCGGTGTACAGTGGTATGGTCAGTTCCAGGTTGACCTGACTGCTGCTGGTATCGGTAACGCTGTTGTCGAGGTTGACGCGACTGGCCCGCAGTTCCAGTGTTGGATAGTGGCCAGCCTTCTGCAACTGGATGTTCTCCCGCGCCTGATCGACCCCGAAACTGGCGCTGCGCAGCCTCAGGTTGTTTTCCATCGCCATCCGCACCCATTCCTCGGGATCGTTCGGCTGGGGCAGCGTCAGCGGCATCCGCTCGCTAAGCAGGTTGAGTTGGGCATATTCCTGACCGGTCAGTTGCCGCAGCAGCTCGCGGGCGTCGGCCAGTCTATTGATGGCGTCGATTTCCTGCGAGACGGCGGCGTCGAACCGCGCCTGGGCATCGTAAACGTCGGTGATGGTCGCCAGCCCTACTTCGAAGCGCCGGTTGGCCTGTTCAAGTTGGCGGGCGAAGGCGTTCTTCTCGGCCGTGGCGTAGGTTAGGTAATCCAACGCCGCCAGCACCCCAAAATAGCCTTGCGCAACCCGCAGGATCAGTTCGTTCCGGATGTTTTGCAAGTCCACGTCGGACTGTCCGACCACAGCGTCCGCCACCCGCTGTTGCACCTGGCTGCGGCGATTATAGACGGGCTGTACCAGGCCGATCGCGTAGTTGTGGCTGTTGAACGATGACTGGCCCGTCGGTGATCCAGCGATCCCAAAGGTACGGCCCTGATCGGCCGTAACCCCAATATTCGGCAACAGCAGAGCCCGGGCCTGCGGCTTAGCCTCCTGCGAGGCTTCGCGGCTGGCGGCGGCGGCCTTGAGCACCGGATCGCTGTCCAAGGCCTGGTGGTAAACTTGCAGCAGGTCTTCCGCCCCCGCCGGCCGGCCGCACAGCACGGCGACGATCCCAGCCAACACCAGACGACGCGCTTTGGGCATGACTGACAGGCTTCCCTCTAAGATATTTAGTAAATGCTACTATACCAGACACTTACGACAAGCGGGGAATCCGGGGACCGCGATACTGCTCGCGGACTCTCAAAACTCAAAAGTCTTGACCGGCGCCGCGTTGCGCAGCGGCGGCAGTTCGGTGTCGAACAGGCTTTCCCGGATCCATTCCCGCTCGCCGACTCGGGTGATCAGCAACGCCTCCATGACCGGCGGCTGACCGACCACGATGAACAACCGGCCACCCAGGCTCAGGCTTTGCCGCCAGACCTCGGCGATCTCGGCCACCGACCCGGTGACGGCGACGACATCGTAACGGCGTTCGCCCCAGCCCCGGCTGGCATCGCCCGCATGGAGCGCCACGTTGCCCAGGCCATGGGTCTTGAGCTTTTGGCAGGCGGCGTCGGTGAATTCGGGAACGATGTCCACGCTGACCACGCTGGCGGCCAGTCGGGCCAGACAGGCGGTCAGATAGCCGCTGCCCGTGCCCACTTCCAGGGCGTGATCGGTCGGTTGCGCCGCCAGTGCCTGCAAGAGTCGCCCCTCGACATTGGGTTTCATCATGACTTCGCCATGACCGAGCGGGATGGCGACGTCGCTGAACGCCAGCTTGCGATAGCGTTGCGGCACGAAATCCTCGCGCGGCACGCGGGCCAGGGTATCCAGGACCCGTTGATCCAGCACTTCCCAGGGCCGGATTTGTTGCTCGATCATGTTGCGGCGGGCCAGTTCGAAATTGAATGCGGTCATGGTCGGAGTCCTGTCAACGCCAGGTAAGCTTGGAGCGAGGCGGGAGCGGCGTCTCCCGGCTTGCGGTCGGAGCGGGCGGATTCTAGCACAAGGCGAACCGTCGCCGCGCGGCGCTACAGGAACGTCGCGCCCACCGCGAACAGCCGCTCCACCTCCGCCACCCGTTTCTTGTCGATCAGGAACAGGATCACGTGGTCGTCGGCCTCGATGACGGTGTCGCGGTGGCAGATGATCACCTCGTCGCCGCGCGCGATGGCGCCGATGGTCGTGCCGGGCGGCAACCGAATCTCCTCGACCCGCCGGCCCACGACCTTCGAAGTCTTGTAGTCGCCGTGGGCGACCGCCTCGATGGCTTCGGCGGCCCCGCGGCGCAGGGAATGCACCTTGACCACGTCGCCGCGCCGAACATGGGTCAGCAGACTGCCGATCGTGGCCTGCTGCGGGGAAATGGCGATGTCGATGATGCCCGACGACTCCACCAGGTCAACATAGGACACCAGGTTGATCAGAGCCATGACCTTGCGGGCGCCCATCCGCTTGGCCTGCATCGCCGACAGGATATTGGCCTCGTCGTCGTTGGTGACGGCGCAGTACACATCCACCTGCTCGATGTTCTCCTGCCGCAGCAGGTTTTCGTCAGCGCCGTCGCCTTGCAGCACGATGGCCCGGCTCAATTGCTCCGACAACTGGCGGGCGGTGGCGGGATTGCGTTCGATCACCTTGACTTGAAATCGCCCTTCCAGCCCCTGGGTCAGCCGGGCGCCGATCCGGCCGCCGCCGGCGACGATGATACGCTTGACCATCTTGTCGAGCTTGCGCAGCTCGCCGACGATGGCGCGGGTGTTCTTGCGGGCGGCGATGAAAAACACTTCGTCGTCGGCCTCGATGACGGTGTTGCCCTCCGGGATGATCGGACTGCCCTGGCGGAAGATGGCCGCCACCCGGCTTTCGATGCCTGGCATCCGCTCCGGCAACGCGCGCAGCGCCTGACCGACCAGGGTGCTGCCTTCATAGACCTTGACGCCCACCAACCGAACCTGGCCATCGGCGAAATCCAGCACCTGCAAGGCGCCGGGATGCTCGATGATGCGCTGGATATGGTCGGTCACCAATTGCTCGGGGCTGATCAACACGTCGATCGGCACCACCTCGTCCTTGAAGAGCTGCTTCCGATAGGCCATGTAGCTGCTTGCGCGGATCCGCGCGATCCTGGTGGGCGTGTTGAACAGGGTATGAGCGACCTGACAGGCGACCATGTTCACCTCGTCGTTGTCGGTCAGGGCGATCAACATGTCGGCGTCGACGATGCCGGCCTGTTCGAGCACGGCCGGGTAGGACGCATGGCCGCGAACCGTGCGCAGGTCCAGCCGGTCCTGCAACGCTTGCAGCCGTTCGGCGTCAGCGTCCACCACGGTGACGTCGTTGGCCTCGCCGGCCAGGATGTGCGCCACCGATCCTCCCACCTGGCCGGCGCCGAGGATGACGATCTTCACCTCCCGCCCTCACTCGTCCAGGGCTTTCTTGGGATCGATGCCGAGAGCGCGCAGCTTGCGATAAAGATTGGTGCGCTCCATGCCGACCCGCTCGGCCAGCCGCGCCACGTTGCCCTCGCACTCGCGGAACTGCTGCATCAGGTACGTGCGCTCGAACTGTTCCCGGGCCTCGCGCAGGGTCAGGTTCAGGGGAATGTTGCCGGCGTCCTGGGATTTGGCGGCGGTGGCGCCGCGCACCGCCGCATCCACCTCCTCCAACGCGATCTCTTCGTCCCCTCCCAAAATCAGGAGACGCTGCACCAGATTCTTGAGTTCGCGAATGTTGCCGGGCCAGGCATAGTTGCGCAGCCGGTTCTGCGCGGCCAGGGTGAAGTGGCGATAGGTGAGATTTTCCTGGTCGACGAAGTAGCCGACGTAGTAATTCAGCAGTTCCGGCACGTCCTCGACATGGTCGCGCAGGGGCGGCAGCCGGATCGGCACCACGTTCAACTGATAATACAGATCTTCGCGGAACCTTCCGGCCGCCACTTCCTGTTCCAGATCGCGGTGGGTGGCGGCCACGACCCGCACGTTCACCCGCACCGCCTCCTTGCCGCCGATGCGCAGAAAGGAACCATTCTCCAAGGCGCTGGCCAGCTTGGCCTGGGCCTCAAGGTCCATGTCGGCCAGTTCGTCGAGAAACAGGGTGCCGCCGCTGGCCTGTTCCAGCCGACCGTAGTGAATCCGGTCACCCTGCTCGGAACCGAACAGCTCCAGGCTGGCGTTCTCGCGGGCGATGGAGCCGACCCCCACATCCACGAACGGACCGGCGCGGCGCGGACTGTGGACATGCAGGAAGCGCGCGTAAACCTCCTTGCCGGTGCCCGGCTCGCCGAAAATCAGGACCGGCGCGTCGTGCTGGGCGATCTTGAGCACCTGGGTCCGCAGGCGCTGCACGACCTCGCTGCGCCCCACCGGCTCGGTCACCACCCGTTGCTGGCGGCGCAGGTTCTGATTTTCCCGCGCCAGCCGGTCCGCGTCCAGGGCCCGCTCCACGGTCAGCAGCAGCTTGGCCATGGACAGCGGTTTCTCGATAAAATCGTAGGCGCCCAATCGCGTCGCCTCCACGGCGGTTTCGACCGTGCCGTGCCCGGACATCATGATCACCGGACAGGGCAGATGATCGCCCTCGCTCCATTCCTTGAGCAGGCTGATGCCATCGGTGTCGGGCATCCAGATATCGAGCAGGATCAGATCGGGGCGCTGGGCGCGGCGAGCCTCGCGGGCGGCGGTCGCGTTTTCCGCGGTGGCAACCGTGTAGCCCTCGTCCTGTAAAATTTCCTTTACCAAGTCACGGATATCCGGTTCGTCGTCGACGACCAGAATATAGGGCGCGTTCATCCGGCCTCCTTCTCGGTGTGCAACGGCGCGGCGGGAACGGCGGGCGAGCCGGCGCCGTCGCGCAATAGCGGCAAGCGGATCGCAATCCGGGCTCCGCCGTTGGGCGGCGATTCCAACTGGATCCAGCCGCCGTGTTCTTCAACGATTTTTTTGACGATCGCCAATCCTAGCCCGGTTCCCTTGGGTTTGGTAGTCACATAGGGTTCGAAGGCATTGGCCAGAATGGCGTCGGGAAAACCCGGTCCGTCGTCGCGCACGCTCAGTTCGACGCAGTCGGCGCCGACGACATGCGCGCGGCCGGTGCCGATCCACAGGGTCGAACCGTGACCGTCGCGGATGGCTTCGATGGCGTTCTTGACCAGGTTATGCAACAACTGACGCAGGCGGACCTTGTCCGCGTTAATCGACAGGGGCTCCTGGGCCAGCTCCAGTTTGATCTCCACCCCGGCGGGATAGTCCCGGTACAGATAGAGTACCTCGGTCACGAACTCGTTCAGTTCCAGCGGGGCCAGTTGCAGGCGCGGTGGGCGAGCGTATTCGTTGAAGGCGTCCACCATCTCCTTCATCGCCTGGACCTGCTGAATGATGGTGTGGGTGCCGCGCTCCAGCACCCGCCCCTGCTCGTCGTCGAACTGCTTGAGATACTTGTGGCGGATGCGCTCGGCGGCGAGCTGAATCGGCGTCAGCGGATTCTTGATCTCGTGGGCCAGACGACGGGCGACCTCGCCCCAGGCGGCGTCGCGCTCGGCCCGCACCAGGTGGGTGATGTCGTCGAACACGATCACGTGGCCGCCGCGCAAGCCGACGGTATCGGGCAACGAACTGCCACGACAGAGCAGGATCCGCCGCCCGGCCCCGCCAAACCAGGCGATTTCCTGCCGCCAGTCGCCCGTGGCGTTCAACTGCGGCCCTACCGCCTCGATCAAATCCTGCAACACCGGTTGCGCGGCCACGATGCGCTGGCGGTCGGCGCCGATCAGCGATCTCAAGTCCACGCCCAGAATCTGACTGGCGGCCGCGTTGCAGGTTTGCAGGCGCCCGGCCTGATCGAGGGTCAGCACCCCGGACGACAACCGCGCCAGCACCGTTTCCAGATAGGCGCGCTGGCTCTCGACCAGCTCCTGGCCACGCCGCGCCGCATCGCGCGCCTGGGCCAGATTCCGGGTCATCTCGTTGAAGGATTGCACCAGAAAACCTAGTTCGTCGCCACCACCGCCGCCAGGCAGCTGCTGGTCGAACTGGCCGGCGGCGACCGCCTGGGTGCCCTCGGCCAGTTCCCGCAACGGCCGCACCAGTTGGCGCGCGGTATGGAACGCCGCCCAGAACGCCGCCAGCACCGCCAGCAACAGAACCAGCGAGAGGGTCAGGGTAAACATCGTTTTAAGCGGCGCCCGGAGGAAAATCAGTTCCTTGTAGCTGTCGAAGGCCCCCTGCACCGCGTCGGCGAGCAGGCTCAGCCGGTCGGTCACCGGAAACAGCGCCTGCAACAGACGCTCCTCGCCGCTGGGTGTCGCCGTCCGCACCACTGCCCGGATGTGAAAACCGGCGCCGCCGATCGGTTCCAGGCCGACGTAATCGCGACCCTGGCGAACTTGCAGCAACACCGCCTCCGGCGGCGGGTCCGGCACGATCAGCGTCGGGTCGGTGGTGGCGGTGGCGATGATGCGCCCCCCCAGGCCGAACAGGGTCAGTTCGGAGCCCTCGCCCAGATCGAGCCATTCGTCCAGCCGGCGGGCCGCCTGCTCGTCATCGCTGTCGGCCACCGCCTCGGCCACCCGCCCGGTTTGCTTGAGCACCTCGCGCATCCGCAAATCCAGAGCGGTGCGACTCAGTTCCAGTGCGTCGCCAAGACCGCGATCCACCTGAACGTTGAACCAGCTATCGATTCCGCGCTGCAAAAAATGCAGCGAGAAGCCGTAGACCAAGGCCACCGGCGTGATGGCCAGCACCGCGAAGACGCCGGCCAGCCGCAAGGTGAGACGCGCGCCGGGCACGCGCCGACGGTACAGGCGAATCAGGACCGCCAGGTTGTACAGAATCAGAACCGCCAACGCCCCCAGGCCGACGGCGCTGAGCAGCAGCAAGCCGGAGTACATTTGCCCGAACCGCGCCAGGTCGGTGGCGGCTCGGCCCATCAGCACCAGGATGATCAGCAGCAATCCCAGCAGCGTCAGCGCCGGCAGTCGACCCTGGCCGCGCGCCATCTGGCGAATCAGAGCGGCCATACGCGCCACTCGCTGGCCAGTCGCCAGTCGTCCGACAGATAGGCCAACAGGCGCAACGGCGCCGGCAAGGATTCGATGTCCAGCAAAACCCGCAGAGCGCCCTCGTAGCGTTCGTTTTCGGTCAGCAGACTGCGGTCGAGCAAGGGGAAATCCTGAATCCGTCCCATGAATCCCAGCGCGGCGGTCTGGGTGGGAAACCCGCGGCGCTCGCCACTGTTGAGATTACCGACCAGATATTGCCGGCTTAGCGTGTGGTATTCCAGTTGAAAGCGCTGGGTCAGGGCA
Source organism: Candidatus Contendibacter sp. (assembly GCA_029624765.1). Taxonomy (GTDB): domain Bacteria; phylum Pseudomonadota; class Gammaproteobacteria; order Competibacterales; family Competibacteraceae; genus Contendibacter. Next base: position 15,184 of record JARSSO010000005.1, read on the forward strand.
TAGACGGTTTCGTCCCACAGCCACGATCGCCGCCGGCGAACCTCCATCTCGATATCGACCGTCAGCGGCACCCCGTTTTGCAGGGCGTCCAGCGCCGCGTTGCTGAAGCGGTATTCGATCCGGGCGTTCAGCCGATAAACGCCGCCCTCAAGGCGGGTGGAGGCGCTGAGCACCTCGAAACCGGCCGCGTGGCCGCCAATGGCCCACAACAGACCGAGCCACAGCATCAGCCACCGCGCGGCGTGCGCTGACTGGGCCGTCATCCGCGCGTCGGCGGACATGGCGCCCCTCCCGCGACCATCGGCTTGACCAGCACGGCGTAATAAAACCCATCCATGCCGGCCTCGCCGGGAAGAATCTGGCGGCCGTGCGCCAGGGCGCGGCCCCAATCGGCCGCGATCCGGTGTTCCCGGGCCTCTGGCCGGGCAGCGAGAAAGGCCGCCACGACTTGTTCGTTCTCTTGCCGCAGCACCGAGCAGGTGGCGTACAGCAACCGGCCGCCAGGCCGCAGCAACGGCCACAGCCCCGTCAACAGCGTCTGTTGCCGGTCGGCCAGCGCGGCGATGTCGGTGTCCCGCCGCAACAGCTTGATATCGGGGTGGCGACGGATCACGCCAGTGGCCGAACAGGGCGCGTCCAGCAGGATTCGGTCGTAGGGAACGCCGTCCCACCAGTCCGCTGGATGGCGGGCGTCGCCCGTGACCAGCCGAGCGTCCAGTCGCAACCGGGCCAGATTGTCCCGCGCCCGCTCCAGTCGATCACCATCCTGATCCAGCGCGGTCAAGTCCAGGTCCGGCATGCATTCCAACAGGTGAGTGGTCTTGCCGCCTGGCGCGGCGCAGGCGTCCAGCACCCGCATCCCTGGTTGAACCTCCAGCAGCGGCGCCGCCAGTTGCGCGGCGGCGTCCTGCACCGAAACCCGGCCCTCGGCAAACTCCGGCAAAGCGGTAGGCTCGACCGGTTCCGCCAGCGTCAGCGCGAACGCCGCGGCCACGGTCGGCTCGGCGCTTTTGCCCGCCGCCGCCAGTCGCGCGCGGTACTCGTCACGACCGCCCTGGAGCCGATTGACCCGCAGGGTGAAGGGCGGCCGGGCGTTGTTGGCGGCGACGATGGCCGGCCAGTCGTCAGGCCAGTCCCGTTGCAACCGTTCCAGCAGCCAGCGCGGATGGGCGGTTCGGGCCACCGCGTCGGCCTCCACCCGCGCCAGGAGTTCGGCGCGCCGGCGCGGAAAGGAACGGAGCACGGCGTTGGTCAAACCCGCCGCCCAGGACTTGCGCAACTGGCGCGCGGCGACGACGGTCTCGGCGACCGCGGCGTGATCGGGAACGCGCGAACGATGAAGCTGATAAAGCCCCGTCAGCAGCAACGCCCGCACCGTCGCCTCGCGCGGATCAAGCGGCCGGTCCAGCAGCCCCTCCAACAGAAATTGCAATTCCGGCTGCCAGCGGCAAACGCCATGGCACAGTTCGCGCAGCAATCCGCGATCGCGCGGCGCGACATGCTCCAGGGCTGGCGGCAACGCCTCCGCCAACGACCGGCCTTCGCCCAAGACTCGAGCCAACACCTGGGCGGCGATGGCGCGGACATTCATGCCGCGCCCAATCGCCGACCCGCCAACCGGTGGGCATTCAAAAACGCCGCGACCGGCAAGGGCCGACCACCGGGCAGTTGCACCTCGGTCAGCCGCAACAAGCCCGTACCAGTGGCGACCATGATCCCCTCCCGATCCTCCCGCACCACCGTACCGGGAGGGACGGCCACCGATTCGGCCTCGGCCCGCGCGCGCCAGACGCGCAGCGGCTGACTGTCCAGGCAGGTGCGGGCCACCGGATGAGGATTGAAGGTAAGCACCCGGCGTTCCAACTCCAGCGCCGGACGGCTCCAGTCCAGTTCGAGGTCGGCCTTGTCCAGCTTGGGCGCATAGGTGACGCGCGCCTCGTCCTGCGACTCCGGGATCAGGCGTCCCGCCAGCAAATCCGGCAAGATCGCCAACAGCGTTTCGGCGCCCAACATAGCCAGTTGCCGGTAAAGTTCGCCTCCGGTGATCCCGCGCGGAATCGGGTAAACCGCCCGCGCCAACACCGGACCGGTATCGAGCCCGGCGTCCATCCGCATCAGACTGACGCCGGTCTCGGCGTCGCCCGCCAACAGCGCCCAGTGCACCGGCGCCGCCCCGCGCCAGCGCGGCAGCAGCGAGGCGTGCACATTGACGCAGCCCAGGCGCGGGATGGCCAACACCGCCGGCGGCAGGATCAGGCCGTAAGCCGCCACCACCAGCAAATCCGGCTTCAGGGCGGCCAGCTCGGCCTGGACGACCGGATCGCGCAGGGTGAGCGGCTGGAACACCGGGATACCGGCGGCCATCGCGCGCGCCTTGAGCGGACTGGCGCGCAACTGGCGGCCACGACCCGCCGGCCGGTCCGGCTGGGTGTAGACGGCTTCGACCGAATAGCCGGCATCCAGCAGGGCTTGCAGGCTCGGCACGGCAAAGTCGGGCGTGCCGGCGAAAATCAGACGCGGCGGGACGGTCGTCATACGGTATCGTGGGGGGCGGAAGCGCCGCCCGGCTTGGAAGGGACAGCAGCGCTCCTCGGCGGAGGGATCAAAAGGGCTTCGGTGTCAGACGCACCCATGGTCAGGAAGCGCGCGCTTCGGCGCGGGCCTGTTTCTCCAGCTTCTTGCGAATTCGGTCGCGCTTGAGCGTCGACAGGTAATCCACGAACAGTTTGCCGTCCAGGTGATCGATCTCGTGCTGGATGCACACCGCCAGCAGGCCGCTGGCATCGAGTTCGAAGGGCTCGCCGTCGCGACCCAGCGCGCCGACCCGCACCCGTTCGGAGCGGCGAACGATCTCGTAGAAACCCGGCACCGACAGACAACCTTCTTCCGCTTCGCTTTCCCCCTCCCGTTCCAACAGGGTTGGGTTGATGAACGCCAACGGCCGGTTCTTTTCCTCGGTCACGTCCATCACCACGATGCGTTTCCGGACGTTGACCTGGGTGGCGGCCAGGCCAATGCCCGGCGCGGCGTACATGGTTTCCAGCATGTCGTCCACCAAGGTCCGAATGCGGTCGTCGACGGTTTCCACCGGTAGCGCCGGTTTGCGCAGCCGGGGATCGGGATAATGCAGGATGTTCAATCGCGCCATGGCCAACAGCTCCGTAACCGCCCTTTCGATTCGTGCAACGATGATTCGGATGAAATCATACGAGAAACCCCCGCGCCGGGGCTATACTTTGCGCGATGGGGGTGATTCGGTACACTCCCGCCCATGTCTTCGGAGGATGAGCAAGGATCATGAAAACCACGCGTTCCTCAAGGCGCCTCGGGGCGGCCCTGCCGCTGGCGACGGCGGTTCTGCTCGGGGCATGCGCCCAGACGCCCCCCCAGCCCGAGTCCAACCCAGCCCCTGGCGAACCGCCGCCGACCCCGGGTTTGCAAGCCACCGGGACGGAACCTGGCGCGGTCGTCAGCGCGACGGCCCCGGTTGCGTTGCGTCCCGACCATCCCCAAACCTACACCGTGGCCCCCGGCGATACCCTGTGGAGCATCGCCCAGCGGTTTCTCCAGAATCCCTGGCAATGGCGGGACATCTGGCGGCAAAACCCACAGATCCGCAACCCCAACCGCATCTATCCCGGCGACGTGCTCAAATTCAGCCATGACCCCAGCGGCAAGCCCCAGCTGGAAGTCGCCGAGCGCGCCGAGGTTCCGCTGCTCAAGCTGTCGCCGGAGGTTCGGATCGAAACCCTGACCCAACCCATTCCGCCGGTGCCCCGCGCCGCGGTCGAGTCGTTCCTGACCCGCGCCGTGGTTATGAGTGAGGCGCAATGGAAGGAAACGCCCTACATCGTGGCCGACGACGACAGCCAAGTGGTTTACGCCGACCAGGATCGGGTCTACGCGCGCGGCGCCTTATTCGACCAGCCGCGCTATCAGGTGTTCCGCCCTGGCGAGGAATTGCGCGAACCCGGCTCCGGCCGCTACCTGGGCACCGCCGGCATCTATCTGGGCCAGGCGCTCCTGGACAGGGACGGCGATCCGGCCACCTTCACCCTGGCCCGCACCGTCGCGCCGGTTCGCCCCGGCGACCGAGTGGTCGAGTTCGAACCGGAAAACGAACTTTACAATTTCGAGCCCCATCCGGTTCCTCCCGACACCGAAGGCTTCATCCTGGCCAAGCTGGACACCGACGTCACCCAAATCGCCCAATACAGCAGCGTCGTCGTCAATCTGGGCGCCCAGGAAGGTCTCCAGCCCGGTCACGTCCTGGCCATTTACGGCAAGGACCGCACGGTCGACGACCCGGTCTCCGGCGGCACCGTGAAGCTACCCGGCGAGCGTTCCGGTCTGTTGATGATCTACAAGGTCCACGACCTGGTCAGCTACGGACTGGTGATGCAGGCCGAACGGTCCATCCGCCTGCAAGATCGAGTAACCACCCCCTGAACCGGGATGGCTCGACCTCGGTCGCCGAACCGGCCTGGCTATTGGCGTTGCTGCGGGCGCCGGGGATCGGGCCGGCGCGGTTTGCCCGGTTGCTGGAGCATTTCGGGTCGGCGGCGGCGGTGTTCGCCGCCGACAGCGCCGTATTGCGGTCGCTGGAACTGCCCGACACGGCGCTGAATTATCTGAGTCGACCCGACTGGCGCCGGGTGGAAGAGGATCTAGCCTGGCTGGAACGACCCGGCAACCATCTGCTGCGGCTGGACGATCCCCGTTACCCGCCGCTGTTGCGGCAAATCGCCTACCCGCCACCCCTGCTGTTCGTCCACGGCGATCCGGATTGCCTGCGGTTGCCGCAACTGGCCATCGTCGGCTCCCGCAACCCTACCCCGCTGGGTCGCGAAACCGCCCAGCGCTTCGCCGCGCATCTGGCCGAATGCGGGCTGCTCATCACCAGCGGACTGGCGTTCGGCATCGACGCCGCCGCTCACCAGGGCGCGCTGACCGGCGGCCGAACCATCGCGGTCATGGGCACCAGCCTGGATCGGGTCTATCCCGCCCAGCACCGGGATTTGGCGCATGCCATCGCCGAGCGCGGCGCGCTGGTTTCGGAATTCCCCACCGGCGCCTCCCTGGCCGCCGGAAATTTCCCCCAGCGCAACCGGTTGATCAGCGGGCTGGCGCTGGGCGTGCTGGTGGTCGAGGCCGCCGCGCGGAGCGGTTCGTTGATCACCGCCCGTCTGGCGCTCGAGCAGGGCCGCGAGGTGTTCGCCGTTCCTGGATCGATTCACAACCCGCTGGCCAAGGGCTGCCACGCGTTGATCCGCCAGGGCGCGAAACTGGTGGAGACCGCCGAGGATATTTTGGAAGAACTGGGCGCGCTGGCGGCGACGACCCGTGAAATCGGACCCGATCCCGCCGCCGCTCCCTCGGCGACGCTGGACGAGGACTACCGGCAATTGCTGGTCGCCATGGGCGACGAGCCGGTGGGTATCGACCTGCTGGTGGAGCGGTGCCGATTGACGGCGGAAGCAGTTTCCTCCATGCTGTTGATCCTGGAACTCGAAGGTTACGTGGCGGCCATCCCCGGCGGTCTATATGGTCGCTTGAAAATCTAATCTCATGATGCCATCCGCCGCCCCAGCCGGGCGGCGGTTTTGCGCGCGCTCCCACGCCGGCGCCCTCGCCCGACGGCGGGGGCTTCGTAATTTCCAAACGAGCCCTGGAATGAAAGAAAACGTACTGGACGTGCTGATGTATCTGTTTCAAAACTACATGGACGACGAGGTAGACCCCGATCCCGACCGCGCCTCGATCCAGAGCGAATTGCTGGCCGCCGGCTTTCCCTCGCGGGAAATTCATCAAGCATTCGAATGGCTCGACAGCCTGGTGGACCGTCAGACGACTCCACTGATGGTCGATCCCGGTTCCTGCCGCATCTACGTCGGCCCGGAACTGGACAAGCTGGATGTGGAATGCCAAGGTTTCCTGTTATTTTTGGAGCAGAGCGGCATTCTCGATTCGGAAACCCGCGAACTGGTCATTGACCGGGTCATGGCGCTGGAATCCGACGACATCGGCTTGCGGCGGCTGAAATGGATCATCCTGATGGTGCTGTTCAATCAGCCCGGTCGGGAAGAAGCCTGCGCCTGGCTGGAAGACCTGGTATTCGACGACGTTCCCGGCTACCTTCATTAGGCGAAACGCGGCGCGCTGTTCCGCTGTTCCCGAATTTCGCCCGTCAGCGGATTTGGCCGGGCATCGTCACCTTCCCCGATCTTCCGATCCCCGTCGGCGTCAGCCGTCACCGCCATTCCCGGCATGGTCATGAGCAAGAACCTGGTCATCGTGGAATCGCCCGCCAAGGCGAAGACGATCAAAAAATATCTGGGCAAGGACTTTGAGGTTCTGGCCTCCTACGGCCACGTGCGCGACCTGATTCCCAAGGAGGGCGCGGTCGATCCGGACCACGACTTCGCGATGAAATACCAGATCATCGAGAAGAACGAACGGTATATCGAAGCCATCGCCAAGGCGGCCGCCAAGGCCGAGGCGCTGTATCTGGCCACCGACCCGGATCGCGAGGGGGAGGCCATTTCCTGGCATCTGCACGAAATCCTGCGCCAGCGCGCGTTGCTCAAGGACAAACCGGTGCGACGGGTGGTGTTTCACGAGGTGACCCAGCGGGCGATTCAGGACGCCGTCACCCATCCCCGCACCCTGTCGCTGGACCTGGTCAATGCCCAACAAGCCCGGCGGGCGCTGGATTATCTGGTCGGTTTCAACCTGTCGCCGTTGTTGTGGAAGAAAATCCGGCCTGGCCTGTCCGCCGGCCGGGTGCAATCGCCGGCGCTGCGGATGATCGTCGAGCGCGAGGAAGAAATCGAGCGATTCAAACCGCGCGAATACTGGACGCTGGAAGCCGACGTCGCCAGGACCGGTCAGCCGTTCGGCGCCCGGCTGGCTGAATACGAAGGGGAAAAACTGACGCAATTCAGCATTGCCGATGGCGAACAGGCACAGGCCATGGAACAAACACTGCGGGCCGCCGCCAGTACCCAACTGGTTGAATCCGGCCTGGTCGCCGTTCCCGATCTGGTCGGTCGGTTGCGGGTGGCCCGGGTCGAACGCAAGCAGCGCAAGCGCAACCCCGCCGCACCGTTCACCACCTCGACCCTGCAACAGGAAGCTTCGCGCAAGCTGGGCTTTTCCACTCAGCGCGCCATGCGCGTCGCCCAGCAATTGTACGAAGGCATCGACACCGGCCAGGGCGCGGTCGGGTTGATCACCTACATGCGCACCGACTCGGTCAATCTGGCCCAGGACGCCCTAAACGACATCCGGGCGCTGATCGCCCAGCGCTACGGCGCGCGTAACTTGCCAGCCAGTCCGCGGTTGTTCAAAACCAAGGCCAAGAACGCCCAGGAGGCGCACGAGGCGATCCGTCCGACCGCGACCACGGTGCTGCCGGAAACGATTCGCGCTCATCTCAACGCCGACCAATACGCGCTGTACGAGTTGATCTGGAAGCGCACCGTCGCCTGCCAGATGATTCCGGCCACGCTCGATACGGTCGCCGTCGATCTGGCCTGTGGTCCCGGCAACAGCTTCCGCGCCACCGGTTCGACCGTCGCCGATCCCGGCTTCATGGCGGTGTACCGCGAAGACGTGGACGATCCGACCGACGAAGACGAAGGCCGGGCCCTACCGCCATTGCGGGAGGGCGAGTGGGTGGATCTGCTGGCGCTCCGATCGGAACAACACTTCACCGAGCCGCCGCCGCGCTATTCCGAGGCCAGCCTGGTCAAGACGCTGGAAGAGTACGGCATCGGTCGACCTTCCACTTACGCGACGATCATCTCAACCTTGCTGGCTCGCGACTACGCGGTGCTGGACAACCGCCGCTTTCAACCCACCGACATCGGCCGGATCGTCAACCGCTTTCTGACCCAGCACTTCACGCAATACGTGGATTACGAATTCACCGCCCGCCTGGAAGACAATCTGGACGCGGTATCGCGCGGCGAGGAGGACTGGTTGCCGCTGATGCGGGATTTCTGGGATCCGTTCAAGCAACGGGTCGAGGAAAAGACCGAGAAGGTCTCGCGCCAGGAGGTGGTGCAAAGCCGCGAGCTGGGCCGCGACCCCCAAACCGGCAAACCGGTCTCGGTGCGGATGGGCCGGTTCGGACCGTTCGCGCAGATCGGCGACAAGGACGATGCCGAAAAACCGCGCTTTGCCAGCCTGCGGCCGGAACAGCGTTTGGACACTATCACCCTGGAGGAGGCGCTGGCCCTGTTCCAGTTGCCGCGCGATTTGGGCGCGACCGCCGCCGGCGAGTCGATCCAGGTCAATATCGGGCGATTCGGGCCCTACGTGCGCTACGGCAAGCACTACGTCTCGCTGAAAAACGAGGATCCGTACCGGATCAGCCGCGAGCGGGCGCTGGAACTGATCGCCGCCCATCAGCAGGCGGCCGCCAACAAGATCCTCCGGGCATTTCCCGGCTCCGCCGTGCAAATCCTGAACGGCCGGTTCGGCCCCTACATCACCGATGGCGAAAAGAACGTCCGTCTGCCCAAGGGCCGCGAACCGGCCAGCCTGGCCCTGGCCGAATGTGAAAGCCTGCTGCGCGCGGCGCCCGAGAAAAAGAAGTCGGCCGCTCGCCGCCGCCCCGCGCCCGCAAAGACGCGGCGATCCGGGGTGGCCAAGGGATGAGCCCATTGCAACTGCGCGCCGCCGCCCGCGCGGTGAAATCCGGCGGCATCATCGCCTATCCCACCGAGGCGGTCTACGGCCTGGGCTGCGATCCGCGCAACGAAAAAGCGGTGCGGCGGCTGCTGGCGCTCAAACGCCGGTCGCCCCGCAAGGGGCTCATTCTGATCGCGGCCGATTTCACCCAACTCGCGCCGTTCCTGCAACCGTTGACGCCGACCGACCGCGCCCGCCTGGCGGCGACCTGGCCCGGTCCCCACACCTGGCTGATTCCCGCGCGACCCGTTACACCGCGCTGGCTGCGCGGCCAGCACGATACCCTGGCGGTGCGGGTGACCGCCCATCCCCTCGCGGCGGCGCTATGCCGGGCCTGCGGACACCCGCTGGTATCCACCAGCGCCAACTTCAGCGGCCGGCCCCCGGCCCGCTGCGCACTGGCGGTGCGCCGGCAACTGGGAACGGCGATCGACTGCCTGCTGCCCGGCCCGACCGGCGGCGCGGTCCAGCCGACGGCAATCCGCGACCTGCGCACCGGGCGACAGGTGCGCGGCGGTTGAACGGTCTCTCCCACCCCTGGGCAGGAGTGGGAGAGACCGACGCAAGATTGCGCGATCAGCCGTTCAACTCTTGCTCTCCTTCTTGGACTTCTTCTCGGCCTTCTTCTCTTTCAAGGTCTTGGTCGGTTTCTTCTTGGATTCCTTCTTGATATCGGCGCCTTTACTCATGGTCTCCTCCTCAGCTTTCCGGTCATGACATACGAAATCGAGTTCTCCGCCCGCTGCGGCGAAAAACCCGCCATCAGGCTCCGGGTTCTCGACAAAACAGCCGGGGCGCTCCAACTCATGCGGTGACAATTCAGTTTAGCCCATCCCGCCGCCTCGCTTCTCGTTAATCCACACCGAAACCGGCCTCCAGCTTGAGCGATTTTCAGGTTCGGTCGCATGGCGGACATGGTCTTTCAGCGGTGCGTCGCATGCGCCCGGTCAACTGGAGCGAAAGGTTGAGCGGTATGTTTCCTGGCGCGTTTTTCCCACCGATAGATGCGCAGCGGAGGAATGTTCAAAAGCTCCATTTCCACTCGCGCGGGTCCCAGCAGGGGACGCGAGAGATTCTCGACATGCCTGCTGACCTGGTAGGCCACGAAGCGACCGCCGACGGGGAGCGCCGCCGAAATCGTCTCGATAATCCTCGGACCCACGCCGTGCCCGAGCGTGGAAAACGGTATCCCCGAAATGACCGCGTCGGGGGCGGGCAAGCCGTACAGCAAGATGGCCTCCCGCAATTCCTGAGCGCCGCCATAATGCACGGTCAGCCGGGGATCCTCAATGCGGCGCAGCAACGCGCAGAATCGCGGATTGATCTCGATGCTCAGCAAGCGGGCGCCGGGTGACATCGCCCTGAGAATTGCCCGGGTCGTGCCGCCAGTGCCAGCGCCCAGTTCCACCACCGTCTGGGCCAATCGCGTTTCCGCCAGATCCACAAGACGCCGTTCGAGAAACCGCGAGCTGGGAATCAAGGACGCCACTTGACGGGGATGATTCAGAAACTCCCGCAAAAAAACCATTTTGCTATTCATTCGATTTCGTATTCGTATTTATTTTCATTAGGTTATAGAATGCATCGCCCTTGCGAACACTCCGGTTTCCCTGGATTGCCGATGCATGGCTCGACGCCCGCCAACGGCCACCAAGCACACGATTCGATGCCTACAGGGCGGAGCGGTTTCTTCGCCCCGGTGGATAATCCGCCAACGGCCACCAAGCACACGATTCGATGCCTACCGTTCCCCGTCCAGCATCGGGATCACCTGGGTCAGCAGCGATCTGACCTGGTCCATGCCCGCGACCAGATTCCGCTCGATCTCGGCCATGGTGATCACGCCGGGAACCTTGCCGGCGGCCCGGTTGGCCACCACGGCGCACGCGGCATAACACAGACCCAGTTCCCGCGCCAGCGCCGCCTCCGGCATCCCAGTCATGCCGACAATATCGCAACCGTCCCGTTCCATCCGACGGATTTCCGCCGCGGTTTCCAGTCGCGGCCCCTGCGCCGCCGCGTAGGCGCAGGATTCACGGGCGCCGAGATTCAGGGCGCGAGCGGCCTGGATCAGTCGTTCCCGCAGCTCACCGCAATAGGGTTCGGTAAAGTCGATATGGGTCACCTGGGCAAGATGATCCTCGAAAAAGGTGCAACACCGCCCCCACGTGTAATCGACGAGCTGATCCGGGAACGCCAGCACGCCCGGCGTCATGTCGTCCCGAATTCCGCCCACCGCCGCCACCGCGATCACCCATTTCACCCCGATCCGGTGCAGCGCCCAGAGATTGGCCCGGTAGTTGATCCGGTGCGGCGGGAGAGCGTGACGCGGGCCATGCCGGGCCAGGAACGCCACGACCCGGCCGCCCAGTTCGCCATGAATCACGGGGCCGGACGGCTCGCCGTAGGGGGTGGAAAGCGTCTCCCGACGGGTGATTTTAAGGGTGTCCAGCGCGGTAAGGCCGGTACCTCCGATGATGGCGACGGAAGGAGTCATGCCGTGGCTTCTCGCAAGCGAAATCAAGACCGGGAATCGAAAGGAGCCCGCTGAACGTTCAATCGCGGACGGCGTAGATGGCCGGCAATTGACGCCAGTAATCCTTGTAATCCATGCCGCGACCGAACACGTAACGATCCGGCACCTCCAGACCGACGAAATCCACGACCAGGTCCGGCGTCTTGCGCTCGTGCCGCTTGTTCACCAGCACCGCGCTGTACACCGCCGCCGCGCCCTGGCGGCGCACTTCGTCCAGGATCGCTTTCAGCGTGTCGCCCTCGTCGAGGATGTCGTCCACCACCAGCACCACCTGCCCGGCCACCGCCGGTCGTGGAGACATGATCCAGTCGATATCGCCACCGCGCGTGTCGCCGCGATAGCGAGTGGCGTGGAGATAGCCGACCCGCAGCGGAAATCGCAATCGGGACAGCAACTCGGCAGTGCTCACGAACCCGCCGTTCATCACCATCAACACCAGGGGGTCGCGGTCTTCCAGCCGAGCCGCGACCGCGGCGGCCATTCGATCCAGGGCAGCCTCGATCTGCTCCGGCGCGCAAAGCAACTCGGCCTGGCGCAATACGGTAAGCGCCTGTTCGGCGGTGATGGGGGACATGCGAAACTCCGGCAATCAGGAAGAGCAAAAGATTTCGGTCGGGATTTCCACGTTCAGATATCCATCTCCAGCAACGGGAACGCATCGTAATCCTGCACCAGTCGCACCGCCCGTTGCCAGGCTGGATTGTGATGCAGTCGCTCGACGGTGAGATGGCCGCGTCCGTGCAGGCGGATCAGTCGCGCCTGAGTCACCGGATCGGGGGTATACCGCAGGTGATCGAGAATGGCGACGGCGGCGCGGCGGTCGTTGCACGCCAAGACCATGTCGCAACCCGCCGCCAGCGCCGCGCTGGCCCGTTCCGGCGGCGAACCGGCGACGTGGGCGCCCGCCATGTCCAGGTCGTCGCTGAAGATCACGCCCTGGAATTCCAGCCGCTGGCGCAGGATGCCCTTCAGCCAGCGCGCCGAGAAACCGGCCGGTCGCTCGTCCACCGCCGGATAAACCACGTGCGCCGGCATCAACGCCGCCAGGCCGTAATGGACCATCCGTTCGAAAGCCAGCAAATCCGCCGTTTCCAGCGTGGCCAGGGGGCGTGGATCGACTGGCAGTTCCAAATGCGAGTCGGCGGCAATGCCGCCATGCCCGGGAAAGTGTTTGCCCACCGCCTCCATGCCGGCCTTCTGCATTCCATTGACGTAGGCATGGGCCAGATCGGCCACGCTGTCGGGATCATGGTGGAACGCCCGATCGCCAATGACTCCGCTCACGCCATGATCCAGGTCCAGCACCGGGGCGAAGCTGAGATCCACGCCCACCGCTCGCAACTCGGCGGCCATGAGCCAGCCGGTGACCCGGGCCAGTTGCTTGGCGCGCAGCCGGTCCCGGTCGTACATCTCGCCCAGGCGGCGCACCGCCGGCAAGCGGGTAAAGCCGTCGCGAAATCGTTGTACCCGGCCGCCCTCGTGATCCACCGCCACCAGCAGGCGCGGCCGGCGCAGGGCGTGAATGGCCGCGGTCAGCTCCGCGAGCTGCGTCGGCGACTGGTAATTGCGGGTGAACAGGATGACCCCGCCCACCAGCGGATGGCTCAAAAGCTCCCGCTCCGGCGCGCTCAACTCCACTCCGTCCAACCCCAGCATCACTGGTCCCAACGCCATCGTTCGCGCCTCGCATCGGCCCATTGGCCCCGAAATAGTCTTATGATAGCGATTCATGTCCCTTTCGCCAGCCCGCATGTCCGCGCCTTCTTCGTCATCCACCCCGCCGATCCCCGCCGTACCCCGACGGCGCGGTTGGTCGCGGTCGTTCTATTGGGGGCTGGCGCTGGCGGTGGTCATCGGTGCCGCGACGGTAACCGTTCTCGATCCGCTTCCTTACTACGAAACCCTGCTCGACCACTGGTTTGACCCGGCGCGGTGGGAGCCGGAGGTGTTCACGGCGATGCTGCACTATATCCTCTGGCTGCTGGTTTGGCTGGGTGTGGTTGCGGTCGCCGCGTTGTTGTGGTCCTGGCTGCTGCGGCGCCAGGTGACGCAACGCACCCGGCAACTGCTGCGGGAACTGCACGAACGCCAGCAGGTGGAAGTGGCGCTGCGCGAAAGCGAGGCCCGGTTTCGCGACGTGACCGAAGCGGCCAGCGACTGGATCTGGGAGATGAACGAGCGGCTGCGCTTCACCCATCTGTCGGAGCGGTTCTACGCCCTGACCGGTATCGCTCCGCATCACGTTCTCGGCCGCGCCCGCTGGGAAATCGGCGCGGCCGATTCGGCCGCCGACCTGGAACGGTGGCGCCAACACCGGGAACTGCTGGAACAACACCTGCCGTTTCGCGATTTCGTCTACCAGACCCGGCTGAGCGGCAACCACAACGCGGGGCGCTATCTGAAGGTCAGCGGCAAGCCCATTTACGATGTTCAAGGCCGATTTCTGGGCTATCGCGGCACCGGCACGGATATCACCGAACAGATCAGGGCGGAAACGGCGCTTCGGGAAAGCGAATTGCGGCTGCGGCGCATCATCGACCTGGTGCCGCACATGATCTTCGCCAAGGACCGCAATGGCCGCTTCCTGTTGGCCAACTCCGCCACCGCCAAGGCCATCGGCGTGACCGTCGACGATCTGGTCCAGCATCCCCACCCCATCGTTCACAGCGTGGCCGAGGAAACCGAACGGATGCTGGCCGACGACCGGGAAGTGATCGACAGCGGAATCCCCAAGCTCATCGCCGAGGAAACCTTCACCGACCACGCCGGCCAGACTCGAACCTTGCAAACCATCAAGATCCCCTTCATCGAGCCGGGCCTGAACGAAACCGCCGTCCTGGGCGTGGCCATCGACATCACCGAACAGAGGCGCGCCAAGGAAGAGGTGGCGCGAATGCGGCTTTACCTCAAGAACATCATCGATTCGATGCCTTCGGTACTGATCGGCGTGGATCCCTGGGGCTACATCACGGTACTGAACCAGCCAGCCGAGCAGGCCGGCGGCATGTCGTGGGAGGCGGCGCAGGGGCGGTTCTTCGGCGACGTATTTCCCCAACTGGAAGGTCAGTTCGAGCAGGTCCGGCAGGCCATCCGCCTCGGTCGGCCGATCAAGACACCGCGGATGACGCTGGACATTCAAGGCGAACTGCATTATGCCGATGTCATGGTCTATCCTTTGATGGCGGACAGCGCGAGCGGCGCGGTGATTCGGATGGACGACATCACCGCCCGGGTCCGGATCGAATCGATGATGGTGCAAACGGAAAAGATGTTGTCGGTCGGTGGGTTGGCAGCGGGCATGGCGCATGAAATCAACAATCCGCTGGGCGCCATCCTGCAAGGCAGCCAAAACATCCTGCGCCGCGTGGCGCCGGACATGCCGCAAAACCGGGCGGTGGCCGACGCCATCGGCATCGATCTGGACCAACTCCACCGCTATCTGGAACAACGCCAGGTCCTGCGTTTCCTTGAGGGCATCCGTGAGGCCGGCGCCCGCGCGGCCAAGATCGTCGCCGACATGCTGTCCTTCAGCCGGCGCAGCGAATCGCGCTTCGCGCTGGTGAACCTGGAAGAGATGCTGGAAACCGTGCTGCGACTGGCCGCCAGCGACTATGATCTGAAAAAGAAATACGACTTCAAGCGGATCGCCATCGAGCGCGATTACGACCCCGCGCTGCGTTTCGTGTCTTGCGACAAGACGGAAATCGAGCAGGTCATCCTGAATCTGCTCAAGAATGCCGCCCAGGCCATGGCCGAGGAAGGCACGCCGGCGCCGGTCATCACCTTGCGCACCCGTCGCGAACCGGAACACGCCTTGATCGAAGTGGTTGACAACGGCCCCGGCATGGACGACAAAACGCTCAAGCGCGTCTTCGAGCCGTTCTTCACCACCAAGGACGTGGGCGCTGGCACCGGTCTGGGCTTGTCGGTATCCTACTTCATCGTTACCGAGCAACATAACGGTCGGCTCTCGGTGCTGTCCAAGCCAGGGCAAGGCGCGCGCTTCAGCATCCGCCTGCCCTTGAGCCGGGAGGCGCCGCCATGACCGACTGGGTTCTGATCGTCGACGACGAGGCCATGATCCGGGAAAACTTGAAAGCATATCTGGAGGACGAAGGCTGGCGCGTGGCGGCGTTCGAGTCCGTCGCGCCGGCGCTGGGCTGGTTGCGCAATGGCGATCCCTGCCGGGTCTGCATCATGGACATGCGTCTGCCGGACATGGATGGCAACAGCGCCATTCGCACCCTGCGTCAGATCTATCCGGACCTGGAATTCCTGATCCACACCGGTTCCTCCGGTTACAGCCTGCCCGAGGACCTGCGCGCCATGGGTCTCGACGACAGTCGGGTCTATCACAAACCGCTGGCCGACATGGCCCCGCTGGCAGCGGCGGCGCGCAGGCTGGCGATGCGCGAGGATTCGCCATGAATCCTCGATCCGCCCGTATCCTGACGATTGACGACGAGGATCTGGTCCGGGAGATTCTTACCGTCTATCTGGAAGACAGCGGTTTCGAGGTCATCCAGGCCGGCGACGGGCGGACCGGGATCGAACTGATCGACCGCGAGCGTCCCGATCTGGTGTTGTGCGACCTGCGCATGCCAGGCATGGACGGCTTGCAGGTGCTGGCCACCGTTACCCGCGACTTTCCCGAATTGCCGATCCTGGTGGTCTCCGGCATGGGCGGCATCAACGACGCCATTCAGGCGCTCAAGCTGGGTGCCTGGGACTACGTCACCAAGCCGATCGAGGACATGGCGGTGCTGGAGCATGCCATCAATCATGCCCTGGAGCGCGCCCGTCTGCGGCGGGAGAACCGCGAACATCGCGAGCATCTGGAAGTCGTCAACGAACAGTTGCGGCAAACCCTGCGGCGCTTGCAGGAAGACGAGTCGGCGGCGCGGCGCATCCAATTCCAGTTGCTGCCGGAAAACGACAAGCAGTACCGCGGCTACCGCTTCAGCCGCCACTTGCTGACCTCGCAGTATCTCAGCGGCGACTTCGTCGATTATTTCGCCATCGACGGCGAGCATCTCGGTTTCTACATCGCCGACGTGTCCGGTCACGGGGTCTCGTCGGCCTTCGTCACGGTGATGCTGAAAAGCTACATGGGGCGTTACCGGGAGCTGCACCGGCAGAACCGCGACAAGGGCATCCTGAACCCGGCCGAGACCCTGAGCCGGTTGAACCGGGAAATCTTCGGCTGCCACATGGACAAGTACCTGACCATGTTCTACGGCGTGATCCACTGGTCGAACAACCAGTTACGCTACAGCAGCGGCGGTCAGTTCCCGTTCCCGATCCTGTTCGACGGCGAACGGGCCGGTTACATCGGCAAGAAAAGCCTGCCGATCGGGCTCTTTGACTTCGCCAGCTATCGAACCGAAACCCTGGATTTGCCGCGGCGATTCGTCCTGGCGCTGATTTCCGACGGCATTCTTGAGACCCTGCCGCAAGCCAGTCTGCGCGACAAGCAAACTTTTCTGCTGGACCTGATCCGCGATACCGACATCGATATCGAGAATCTGATTCAGGCGTTGGGCCTGGATTGCGCCGGACCGCTCCCGGACGACGTCACCTTGTTGCTGATCAAGAGGGCGGAGTGAATGGAATCGGGAGCCGCGTTTTACGTCAAGCAGGGCGCCACCTATATCCTCAAGCTGAATGGCGACGTGCGCTACACCATGAGCTGCGCGCTGGGGGATTTTCTGAACGGACTGTTCGCCCAGACCGACTACGACGACATCGTGGTGGATCTGACCGACGCCCATTCCATCGACAGCACCAGCCTGGGCCTTCTGGCCCGGGTCGCCAACTTCAGCCGCCAGCATTTCGCCCGCAAGACCACCCTGTTGTCCACCAACCCCGATGTCAACCAGATCCTCGACAACCTGGGGTTTTACGAGATCTTCAACATTCGCGACACCGGCGAGACCATCTCGGCGACGCTGCGGCAACTGGCGATTCCCGAACCCTGCGACAAGGACGCGCTGACCCGAATCGTTTACGAAGCCCACCGCACGCTGAGCGAACTCAACCCCAGCAACCAGGAAACCTTCAAGGGCGTCCTCGACAGCCTGCGGCCCAAGCTGGGCGGCGGTTCGTAACCACGGCGCCGACCTCAGCCGGCGATGAACACCGGATCACCGGCTTCCACCCGGTCGAACAATTCCAGCAAATCCGGGTTCCGCAGGCGAATGCAACCGTGCGAGAGCGGTATGCCCATCGGCGCCGCGTCCGGACAACCGTGCAGGTAAATGAACCGGCGCAGGGTATCGCGGTCGCCGCCCCGGTTGAACCCCGTCTCCAGGCCGGTCAGCCATAAAATCCGGGTCAGGATCCAATCCCGTTCGGGATAACCGGCCGCCAGTTCCGAACTGTAAATTTCACCGGTCGGCCGCCGTCCAACGAACACGGTGTTGAGCGGCAGGCCCGCGCCGATCTTGATGCGGATGCGATGCCAGCCGCGCGGCGTGCAGCCGCTGCCGCGCCGTTCACCGAGACCGTTGCGGGCGGTGGACACCGAGTAGCTTGCCACCACCGCGCCGTCTTCCAGTAATTCCAACCGTTGGTCGGAAACGTGGATGCGAATCAGCCGCTCGGGCATGACCAAGTTGTGTAGGGATGGCGCGCCAGTTGTGAGTTGTAGTAGCGGATGTCGTGTGAGACATCCTCGCCGGCCCAGTCGGGCCGGGCGAACGGTTCGTCGGGACGGCCAAGCTCCACCTCGGCCACGATCAGCCCGGCGTTGGCGCCGGCGAATTCGTCGATTTCCCAAAGATGATCGCCGTAACGAACGAAATGGCGGGTTTTTTCGAGCAGGGGTTGCTCGCATAAGGTATCGAGGATTTCCTCGGCCTCGGCCAGCGGGATGGAATATTCGTATTCGCTGCGCTGGATGCCGAGCGTTCCGCTCTTGATGTTGAGGAAACCCTGCCCGCCGGCCACCCGCACCCGCACCGAGCAACGGGCGTCGCTGGTCAGGTAGCCCTGCCGCATCCGTACCGAACACTCGACCTGTTGGCGCCAGCGGTCGTCCCGAATGAGAAACTTGTGTTCGATTTCAGTGGCCATGCCGCCGTCCCGTTGCTTGATTGGAATTCAACCCGCATGGTAGGACAAGCCACGAATTTTGTGTATGTCTGCCCGAACAGCGCGCTGCATCCAGATGCCAGCCACCGCGATCACGGGCCGCGCTGCGCGCGGCCAGGGTAAAAGCGTAACAGGGCCAAGCTATACGCGCCTCGCCAGGCGGAAGCCCAGGTAGCCGTAGCGGTCGCCGGGGGCGCTCCCGGCGCGGACCGCCGACCGGCAGTACCCGGCGACGAGGAACCAGGAGCCGCCACGGACGACCCGGAGGGAGCCCGCCTTGGGGCCACTCGGGTTCCGCTGGGGCTTCTTCGAGTACGCTCCATACCAGTCTCGTACCCACTCCCAGACGTTGCCATGCACATCGTGGAGCCCCCAAGCATTCGCTCGCTTCTCCCCGACAGGATGCGTTTTTCCTCTAGGCCGTGTTGACGTTCATGTGTCTATAATGTAGACGAAATATTATCTAGGA
>JARSSO010000006.1 GCA_029624765.1 Candidatus Contendibacter sp.
CCTCACCAGATGGCGGCGGCGGCCCTGCCGTTCAAGATGTGTGTAATGGACAGAGCTCGACGGGGTGGTGGATGCCGCCCCATGGACCAGACTCCCATCCCGTCCTGCCGCCCGGCAGGCAAAAAGCAAACGGCCGCCGGTGTGCGGGTAGGGAGAGCGGATGCCTCTCGAAAGCTCGCCGGTCGGCCGCCCTCTTCCGGGTTGGACAGGAAGCGGACGTGAAGAACCCCACCCCTACCTCGCCGCCCGGTCCCCCGCCGGAGCACTTTCCCGCCCCTTGGGCCAGCGACTGGGGCGAAGACCCCTATGGATTGTGGCAGTCCTTGACCTATCGGGGCGTGCGCCAGGCTTTCCGCTGGATGCCGCCGGGACGGTTCCTGATGGGATCACCGGAGAACGAGTACGCGCGTTATGACAACGAACTTCAACACGAAGTGATTTTGACTCGTGGCTTCTGGCTGGCCGAGACTGCCTGCACCCAGGCGCTGTGGCAAGCGGTGATGGGAGAAAATCCCAGCTACTTCAAGGGTGACCAGCGGCCGGTGGAGCGGGTAAGTTGGAACGAAGCCCAGGATTTCATCAAGCGCATCAACGGCACAGTGCCGGGGTTGGAAGCGCGTTTGCCAACCGAGGCCGAATGGGAATACGCCTGCCGGGCTGGGACAACTACCTCCTTCTCCTTCGGCGAGGACATCACCCCGGATCAAGTGAACTACGACGGCAACTATCCCTATCGCGTCGACAAGACAGGACTATCTCGCGGAGAAACCGTCGAAGTCGCCTCGCTGCCGGCCAATCCCTGGGGCTTGTACGAAATGCACGGCAATGTCTGGGAGTGGTGCCAGGACTGGTACGGGGATTATCCCAAAGGTCCGGTGGTCGATCTCACCGGCCCGACGACCGGCGAGAGGCGCGTCCTGCGGGGCGGTTCCTGGATCCTCCTCGGTCGCTGCGCGCGCTCCGCGTACCGCCTCCGCGACGAGCCCGGCGACCGCGTCGACGACTTCGGCTTCCGGCTGGCCCTAGGTCCCAAGCTCCGGCGGGACGAGCGGGCCGGTCAAGGCAAGGGCGGGGCCGGCCAGACCGCGCGCGAAGCGCCCGGAGGGCGCGAGAAGCGCGGGCGGGCGGGACCCGCCGCGCGCAAACAACCAGCGAAATAGTAAACTCGATGCTCCGCCATCCAGTGATGCGGGAATGGATTACCGAGACGTAAACCTCTCTACGTTCCCGCCCCGGCTTGGCCCAGTTCGGCAAGCGCGGCGGCGGGCAAGGCGAACGAACCGCTGACCAGGTCCGCTTCCGGCTCGGCGATTTCGGGGAAACGGACGCCGTGGAGCACCTGAACATCGAAGATTTCCTGGACCATGCCCTCGAACCGCAAAAAGGCCACGGCGCGGCCATTGCGAAGATCGAGCACCCAAACCCCGCAGGCGCGTTCCTCGATCCGCTCGGTGAGCGGGATGCCCCCAAAGAGACTCTCCCTGACCTGCGACAAGCCCACAAAGGCGTAGGGACCCGCGAACCCAAGACCACGGGTGAAGCCGGGCAGCTCCGCGACCGTCTCGACCCGGCCCGCCGCCAGATCGGCGACCGCCAGCGTGCCCCGGCCCGATTCGAGCAGCCAGAACCGCCCACCGTACCAGCGCGGCGAATGGGGCATCGACAGACCCCGTAGCAAAATCTCGCCCGAATCCACGTCCATCACCACCCCGCCAGCCGCCTTGTGCTCCCGCCAGCCTTGCGGCGCGTCGGCCTCGCCCAGCGCGGTGACGAAGCGGGCGCGGCCATCGACCACCGCCAGGCCGTTCAAATGACAACGATCCTCGGCGGCGAGTCGGCTGACGAACGGCGGGCGCCAGCGCGGCACGAAACTGTGCGCCCCGTCCAGCGTCGCCAGGCAGGAAAACCGGGTGTTGACGACCCACAATTCCTCGCCCGCGAAGGCCAGCTCGTGAACGCGGATGTCGCCGGTCACGTGGCAGGAGCGCGGCAGGAAACACGCATCGTGCTTGCCGAGAGGTTCGAGCTTGTGCGCCACCGCCGGCTGGTTGCGATATTCCCAGATGCACCTTTGGGCGCCGATGGCCAGGGCGTGAGGGCCGATGGCGATACCCATCGGGCTGGGGAAAAAGCGCAGATGCGTGTTGAGCTGGTTACCGTCGGCGCGCACGGCGATCACCCGGCCGCTCTGGTAGGTCGAAACCAGCAGCGAGACGCCGAGTTGGCCGAGGAGTTGCGGGAAGTTGGCCGTATACACGCTGCGGAAGGCCTGGAGATCGGCCACTGGAGCGGCGGGTGCGGGCGGCGCCTCCGCCGGCGAACGGCGCGGCGCCGGCTTTTTCGCCGGCGGTCGGGCGAAAACCTCGCGGGCGCGCTCCGCGACCTCGCCGATCAAGGGCATGACCGGTTTCAACTCCTCCGCGTTACGCCGCCATTTTTCCGGCGCGGGCGAGGTCAGGGTGTGCCGCGCCCAGGGCAGCGGCGCGGTGAGCGGGCGATCCCAGACGATGCCGGTGAACCCGCACAGCCGTTCGATTTCGGCTTGCGGTTCGGCGAGCAGACGGTCGTAGCTGACCACGCACCAGCGTTCGGGGGGTAGCGCCTCAAGATCATCGAGCACGATGCGGGCGGTCGTGGCCCACTGGACGGCGGCGATTTCGGCCAGTGGCCGGCGCGCGAGATCGCGCCAGCCGGGAATCAGCAGGAGCGACCACGGCGGCCCCTCCCAGCCCGGCAGTTGGGGATAGGTGACGAAGCGCTGGGAACGCCAGGCGTCCAGGATGCTGGAAACGGTCTCGCGCGGATCGCGGTACAAATAAATGAAAACGGCCTCGGGGAACGCGGTGGCCAGGAAGGGGACGCGCAGCGCGTTCTTCGGCGTCTTTTCCAGCAGGCGCAGGCCGGTCGCGCCGGGGGCGGGCGGCTGCCCGTCACGGTCGCGCAGGCGTTCCAGGAAAGCGGCTTCGAGCCGGGCGACGACCGGCGGTTCGGCGTCGGCGGTGCTAAGCCGGTTCGACGCGAAGCCGCCGTGGGCGGGATGAAGACGGGGGATGCTCTCGATCACGGCGTGGCTCTCGCCCCCGATCGTCCACACGCTGGGGGATTGGGCCAGGGTCTCGAACAGCAGGCTGGTGCCCGAACGCGGCGGGGCGACGATGACGACAGGCCGCTCGATGCGCCGCCCACCCAAGCGTCCGGGCCGGATCAGCGAATGTTCCGGCAACGGAGACCGAGGCGGCGGATGGCTTGCCGGCGTCGGCGCTGGTCCCTCCACCCGAGACGCCAGGTCCGGATTGAGCGCCGGGCGCACCACCATCTGGCGGACGATCTCGACGGTTTCGCTGCCGTTGGGCAACCGCAGGCGTTGTTCGAAGCGCCCAATCCGGTGGTCGAACCGCTCAAGCAGTTGGCGGAACATGGGCCAGCCGTCGGCGGATTCACCGAAGCGCGCCCACAGCGAGCGCCATTCGCGCTGGAAGCGGACCAGTTCGCCCCTCAACTCGACGACCAGGCCACCCGGACCCGACGCGGAGCCGGCCAGTTCAGCCAACAGGAAAGCCAGCAAGGTTTCCTGTTCCCACGGCGACATGACGACCGGCTGGTTCACCTCCTCGGTCGGCAGCCGAACGACCGCGTCGGGCTGGAACGCCACCAGCCGGGTTGGAGCCACGATCTGTCCCGGCGGACCGAAGGGCCGTTCCCCCCGCTCGACCAAATCCCAGAACGACGCCGAACCGACCGTGTCGGCGACCAGATGAATACGCTGGGTCGGGTTGGGGTTGAGGACGTTATGTCGCTTCCAGGTATCGAAGATCCACGCCTCGCCAGCCGCCATGTGCAGCGAACGCTCGCCGCACCAGAATTGCACGGCGGGATCGGTGAGGATGGGCACATGGATCCGGGTCCGCTGCATCCAGTAGTAATTGGTGTCGGTATGCGAAGTCGCTTCCGCGTTGCCGTCAAGGCGCATCAGCCGCGTCCGGCCCAGCGCCGTGTCGAAGGCGGCGAGCACCTGACGCAAATAGGGGCAGCGGTCGAGGTGGGCGGTGGGCCGCATCGGTCCCTTGGTGGCGTCGTTGGCAGGGTCGCCATGGGCGGCGATCAACGGCAGGGCCGAATTGCCCGGATGCCCCTGCGGGTGAGGCCGCCAATCCGTTTCGCGGAATTGCCGGACTTCCGCGTTCAACCGCTCGACCTCGAAGCGTAGAGGCAGTTTGATGAAATCAGCTTCCAATTTCATGCCAGGGCTCTTGATCTATTTTTGACGGATTCGTTGTTTTTCCAAACCGCATTATCTATTATTTCCGACTAATTTACTGTGTAAATCGTAAAATTAATGTGTTTTCACAAGCACTTCTTACGGGAATAGGGCACGTGAACAATTATATTGACAAAACAACGGGCGGTATCCTTGAAGATAAGAACGCTCCTTTTTCCTGGTCGGGGGTCGCCCTGGCGCTTGGCACCGCGTTCGCGGGTGGGCACGCGCAGGCCGCCACCTTCACCGTCACCAACCTCGCCGACGCTGGCGGGGGCAGCCTGCGTCAAGCCATCCTGGACGCCAACGGCGCCGCCGGGGCGGACACCATCACTTTTCAGGCTGGCCTGACCGGCACCATCACCCTGACCCTGTCCATTACACACATCTTGAACGGCAGGGCCGCCGCCGCCATCTGGTGAG
>JARSSO010000007.1 GCA_029624765.1 Candidatus Contendibacter sp.
CCCCGCGTTTCCCCCACTTTCGCCGACCAACTCCCCGCGTTTCCCCCACTTTCGCCGACCAACTCCCTGCGTTTCCCCCACCTTACTCCCCGCGTTTCCCCCACTTTCACTCCCCGCGTTTCCCCCACTTTCGTTTTGCAAGCTGTTGAAATTTATGAAGTTTTTGCATACCCTTAATTGTATTTAAAACTACTAAGTAAAGACAACTACAGCGACGGTCCGATTGGAGTCCGAACCCGGTAAAAATGTTGTTTGTTGCTTTTTTATTGTATTAAAAAGACAAAAAAACAACAAAGACGGTTGCCATACCCATGCCAATGTTTTTCACCGCCTTCCCCGCAATTCAGCCTGGTTTAACACAGATCCCCTAAAGTAATGTCCCAAGCCAAGGTTCCGGTACAACCCCGCCAAGACCGGTAACCAGGCTTTCAATCTCACACTCAACCAAGGGGTCAACCCGAATGAACTTGCGCCGACTGATCAATGCAGCAGCTCTGGCCACGATCGCAACCACCGTCACCGTCGCCGCCACTGCCGCCACTGCCGCCGGTGAAACCCCCGCCACCCCGCCATCCGCCACCACGACCAAGGCCGCCCCGGCCAAGACCCCGATCACCAAGGAACAAGCCATTGAGATGGCCCTCAAGGCGCACCCCGGCAAGGTCACCAAGGCTTACGAGGACATCAAGAAGGGCAAAAAGACCTGGGAAGTGAAGATCAAGGGCGACGACAGCAAAAAGTGGGAGGTGTACTACGAGATCGCGACTGGCGAACTGGTCGCCGAGGAAGCCGACTGACCCTCAAAGAAATCGTGCCTCCCCCCCGGCTTGATCGCCGTGGCGGAGGCGCGGCCAAGGAAAGAGATTCCCATGACCGACCGTAACGCCGACGAAATCACCGTCTGGGACCCGCTGGTCCGTTTGTTTCACTGGACCCTGGTCATCGCTTTCACCCTCGCCTATCTCAGCCAGGGCGAGCCCTTCGAGGAGCTACAGGATCGATTGGATGGCGAGTGGCTGCAGGCCATCCATGTCTGGGCCGGCTATACCATCGCCGGGTTGTTGCTGTTCCGTTTGTTCTGGGGCTTCGCTGGACCGTGCCACGCCCGGTTCGCTGATTTCGTGCGCGGACCGCGCGCGACCTTGCGCTACGTCAGGGAGGTGTTGACCCTGCGCGCGCCGCGTTATTTGGGGCACAATCCCGCCGGCGGCGCGATGATCGTTACCCTCCTGCTGAGCCTGACCGTCACCGCCGTCGCCGGATTGGTGCTGTACGGCGCCGACAAGGGGTTGGGACCGCTGGCCGGGCTGCTGGCGGACAGCGGCGAGGCGACCATTCATTCCATCGAGGAGGTTCACGAATTTTTCGCCAACCTGACCCTCCTGCTGGTCGTCGGGCACCTGGTCGGCGTCATCTGGGAAAGTTTGCTGCACCGCGAGAATCTGGCCCACGCTATGATCACCGGGCGCAAGCGGGCCTGAGCGCGTCACGCCGGGGAGTTAAGCCCATGCATCGCACTGCCGGACCGGCCGCCGTTCTGTTGCTGGCGGCGGGCCTGCTGGCGTCCAGCCAGGTCGACGCCGGACGCGATCAGGAGGAAATTCGCCGCCTGCGCGGCGCGGGGCGGATTGTGTCGCTGGAAACCATCATCGCCAACCACCGTCGCCAGTACCCCGGTGGTCAACTGTTGGAAGCGGAGCTGGAATTCGAGCGGAATCGCTACGTCTACGAACTGAAAATGCTGGGCGACGACGGCGTGGTGCGCGAGTTCGAATACGACGCCGGCACCGGCGAGTTGTGGCGCATTGAGCGGAAAGAAGAGCGGAAGGAATAGCGATGCGCTTGTTGCTGGCCGAAGACGACGCCGCCTTGAGCGGCCGGTTACGAACCGAACTGGAGCAGGCCGGCTTTGCCGTCGACGTAGCGGCAGAGGGGGTGGACGCCGAATTCATGGGCGAGTCCGAACCCTACGCCGCGGTGGTGCTCGATCTGGGCCTGCCCGGCCGTTCCGGGCTGGAGGTGCTGCGCCGCTGGCGCGCGGCCGGCAATCCGGTCCCGGTGTTGATTCTGACCGCCCGCGACGCCTGGCACGAAAAGGTCGACGGCTTCAAGGCCGGCGCCGACGATTATCTCGGCAAGCCGTTCCACGTCGCCGAACTGCTCGCTCGACTCCAGGCTCTGCTGCGGCGGGGGATCGCCCGGCCGCACGGTCCCTTGCGGGTCGCCGGTCTGGAACTGGACGAGGACACTCAGGCCGCGCGAGTCCTGGCCACGGATGAAACCTTCGATCTGACCGGTACCGAATTTCGCCTCCTCCGCTACTTCATGCGCCACCCGGGCCGGGTATTGTCCAAAAGCCGGCTGGCCGGGCAGGTCTACGATTTCGACGCCGAGCGCGACAGCAACGTGCTGGAGGTTTACATCAACCGGCTGCGTCGCAAACTGGGCCGCGAACTGATCGTCACCCGTCGCGGGCAGGGTTACATTTTTGGAGCCGGGGACGCATGACTTCCCTGCAAGCCCGGTTGTCCACCGGCTTGATCCTGGCGCTGGCCCTGCTGACCATCCTGGCGATCGCGGTCGGTGGCTATTCGCTGCGCCAGATGGCCGAGAATTTTGTCGCGGCCCGCCTGGAACACGATCTTGAAACCGTGCTGGCCGCCCTGACCTTCGACGCTGGCGGCAAACCCCAAGTGGCCGCCGACCGGATCGGCGCCAGTTTTCACCAACCGTATTCGGGCCACTATTACCAGGTCGAAACCGTCGGCGGCGAACTCTGCTCCCGCTCGCTGTGGGACGCCGACCTGATGCTGCCGCCGCTGGCGGCCGACCGCGTCACCCGAGCTTTCGTCGCCGGCCCGCAGGAGCAGCGGTTGTTGCTGGTCGGTCGCGCCTTCCGGGTCCAGGATCGGCCGGTCACCATCGCCGTGACCGAGGATTTCGCGCCGGTGAACGCCGGCCTCCGGCGCCTGCTGCTGGAATTCATCCTGATCGCCGTCGTTCTGTTCGGGGCGCTGCTGCTGCTGCAACGCTTGATCGTGCGGCGCGGCCTCGAACCGTTGGAGCAGGTCCGCCGCGAGTTGCCCCGGCTGGCGCGGGGAGAAATCCCGCAACTGTCGCTGGAAGCGCCGGACGAGGTACGGCCGCTGGTCGCCGAACTCAACCGCCTCCTCGACTTGCTGAACCAGCGCCAGCGCCGGTCCCGCCACGCCCTGGGTAATCTCGCCCATGCCTTGAAGACCCCCCTGACCACCCTTACCCAGCTTGCCGAGCAACCCCCGCCGTCCGGCGACGCCACCGGCTGGTGGCGGGAGCTACGCCAGCAACTTCAGCAGATCCGCGCCTTGACCGAGCGCGAACTCAAACGGGCGCGTATCGCCGGTGGTGGCGCACCCGGCCAGCGGGTGTTGCTTGACCGGGAGGTGGCCGATTTGATCGCTACCTTGCGCCGTATTCATCGCAACCGGGACCTTGCCATCCAAATCCGGATTCCGCCGGGCAGCGGGTTCGTTGGCGACCGCGACGACTTGCTGGAATTGTTGGGCAATCTGCTGGATAACGCCTGTCAGTGGGCGGAAACCGAGGTGTGGCTGACCGCTGGCGCGGACGCGGCGCGGCTCTGGCTGCGGATCGAGGACGACGGGCCGGGTTGCCCGCCGGACCGGTTGGAAGCGTTGCGGCAACGCGGGACGCGAATCGACGAGTCCCGCGCCGGTTATGGTCTGGGTCTGGCCATCGTCGGCGACATCGTCGCGCAATATGGTGGAACCCTGCGGTTGGGCCGCTCCGAGGGCTTGGGCGGCTTTCTTGCCGAGGTTGCGCTGCCCTGCCCGTCGGTCGGTGATCGATAGAAAAACCCCCGCGCGTGGCGGGGGGCGGTGGACGCGAAGTCAGGCGACTTCGCATTCCATCGCGTGGGGGTGGCTGGCGGCGAAATGATCCAACACTTCCCGCCAATGCCGCGCTTCTCCAGGATGGCCATGACGCATGGCCGTTTCGATATCATCCTCGATGATATGCTCGATGGTGAATTCACCGCCGGGATTGTGAGCCAGCCAACAGCCCATCTCGGCGGCGACGATTTCCGGCACATGCTCGTGTTCGGCGATGGCCGCGATCTCTTCTTCGTCCAGGTCGCTCAACCCGACGCAATCCTCGAAGCTCAACATGACACGTCTCCCCGTCTCTGACTGCTGATCCGCATATTCCCAAAAATAAAAACCGGACTGCCGCGAACAGCCCTGACGGGGTCGTGTCCGGCAGTCCGGCAGTCCTGAATCCTTGCAGGATCCGCGACTCTCCCCCCCCTATCTCACGATAGGTTCGGCTTTTTCCGAATCGTCTGATTTTAATTTAGTTTAGCACGAAAGACCCTGATTTGCATATGGTGTTGCTGAATCCGCGCCAGGATGCGCCGGTCGATCAGTGGGCGTAATCCGCTCCTTTCCGCCGGCGCAGCGGCTGCCACAGGCCGCCGGCACTGAAGCATTCCCAGGCCCAGCCCAGCCAGCGCAGCAGGGCATACGCCAGCCACAGCGACCACGCCAGCATCAGGCCACGATAGAGCAGGATCGGCGCGGAGATCACCCACGCGGTCGGCAAGGGACCGGCGCCGCGGTCCTGATACCAGTCGAGCTGATAGGCGCTGGAACCGTTGCCGACGATTTGCATCTCCGGCGTGCCCAGCAGACCCTGTTCGATCCCGCCCAGCAACGCCGTCAGCGCCGCCAGGGTCAACGCCGCCAGTCCCAGTTGCCACAGATCGAAGCGGAAGTGGCCGATGGTTCCGACCGCCAGCGTTTTGCGTCGCGCCAGGAGAACCAGCCAGCCGGCCACCAGCAGCGTCGCCAGGATATGGCTTTGGCTCAGGCCGACGCCGAGCAGGAACCAGTGATGGACGCGGAGAGGTGTGCCGCCGAAACGGGCCAGAACCACCGCGCCGCCCAGGATGACCATCAGGACGCCCCAAAACAGCACGGCGGGTCCCAGCGGCGGTCCCCCGACCCACAGCGGCCAGCGGTCATACGGCAGGACGACGCTCAAGCGGGCGTTGACGCTGGGACCGCCCAGATCCACCGGCGGCGTTCGATAGTAGGCGGCGATGCCCCGCTCCTCGCGCCAGGTCAGCGCGACCTTTTGGACGCCGGGCGCCAGCGGCAGAACGACCTGTCGTTCCCGCTGGCGCAGCGGTTGCGAAATCCCGTTGATCCGTGCCCCGGTCAGGGTCGCGCCCGGCGGCAGGGTGATGATGCGCTCGGCCCCGCGACTGGCGCGCAAGGTCAGTTCCAGGGTAGCCTCACTCCGCCGCTGGCCCGGATTCAGCCGCAAATGGCTCTGATCCACGGTCACGATGTCGCCGGGAGCGCCTTCCGGCCGGTCGATGTTCAGGGTGACGCTCTCGCCTGGCCAGGGCCGCCACTCCGGCGCCCATTGCCCCTCGGCGTCGATGCGCCGCACCGGCGGGATGCCGGCCGTTTGCACCCGCCACAGCGGGCCGGCGCGCAACCGCCAGACTTCCACGAAATCCTGACTGTCCGCCGCGCGCAGGGTCAGGGCGTCGGTTCGATCCAGGGCCGCGCTCCAGCCGGTTTCCGCCTGGTCCGGCGGCAGATTGAGCAACACCCGACCCTCGCGCACCCGGATGCCGGGCGTGGTGATCCGTTCCTCCGCCAGCAGGGGGATTTCCACCACCGCCGCCGAATCGGCCTGACTCAACCGCCGCACTTTGGTTTCCACCCGCCAGTCCACGTCCAGCGTCAACTCCCGTTCCACCTGCACGAACGGCGGCATGACACCGGCCTGGAGCGGAGCGGCGGCGGTCGAGCGCTGGCGGGTCAGTTGCAACTGCCGGTCGGCGCGGCCCTCGACGTAACCTTCCACCCGCCAGCCCTCCGCGTCCAGCTCGACCCGGCCTGGCGCCATCGGCAGCGGCAGTTGCAGGGTGGCGACCGTCCTTGGCGCGACGGCGACGACGGTGGCTTCATGGATGCCGGCCGGCAGCCGCAGCCACAACAGTTGCGCGGCGTCGCGGAACAACAGCGCCGGTTGGCCGTCCAGTTCGATGCTCCGCACGATCAGCCCCTCGCGCGGCAACGGCAACGGCACGGCAACGTCGGTCTGAGCGTGCAGGGTCAGCCGCAGCCGCAGATCGTCGCCCCTGACGGTCAGCGCCAGCGCCGCCAGATCGCCGCAGCGCGGGCAGTCCGGCGGTTCGGTCAGCCGGGCGCGCAATTCCCGCAGCAGTTCCGGCGAAGGAAAGTCGGCGCGGGCCGGCGCCGACGCGGCCAGAAGAAACGCGGTCAGCAGTCCGGCCAGCGCCACCGCGGCGGTGCTGGCGATGGGCGGCGCGGCTTCCTCCGGCCGCGTCGGTGCCGGGTTCTTCCCGCTCCGCCGCTCCGGGCGGAACACCCGCGCGCCCATCGCCAGCACCAGGCCCAGCCCGACCAGGAGAAACAGGCGCGTGCCCCATGGCGGCAACAGCCACAGCCGCAGCCGCTCGTCGGCCGCGACCGGACCGCTCCAGCGCAGGGTGGCGCTTTGCCAGCCCCAGTCGGGCAGGCCAGGACCGGTCTGGACCTTGATGTCCGGGGCGTATTGCTGTTGCGGGAGCTTTGACGAGCGTCCGGTCTTGTCCGACGGTTCCGGGCTGGCCGGGAGGCGGGGGCGCGGGATATTTGAGGCTTCGTCCAGATTCGCCGACAGCGGCGCGTTGGCCCACATCACGAGCGGTCCCACCGGCGACGGGCCGGACGCCAACCGCTCCAGTTGCGGATAGAGCGCCCCACGCACCTGCTGGATGGCGAACAATCCGCCGATGACCAGCAACGTCAGCAGGGCCAGCCTGCGGTAGACGTCAATCAGGGTGTGCAACCGTCCCGGCGGCAGCACCCGCAGCAGGGCGATGGCCGCCAGCGCGTTGAGCCAGACGTAGAGCGGCGCGTCGGGTTCGTGGAGGGTTAGCGTCATGCCCGTCAGCGCCACCACGCCCCAGCGCCAGCCCCACAGTTTGGCGAAGCCGAGGGCGACGATCAGCGCCAGGAACAGGTCGAGCAGATTCCAGGCGTACAGCCAGGCGTCGCTGGCGCTGTCCGGGCCGAACGCCGCCAGCAGGCGCCAGCCGGGCGGCAGGTTGAGCGTGGTCTGGATGCTCTGCGGCGCGATGCGCCAGCCGACCGCCGGCAGGTCGCCGACGACTGTCGGCTCCAGACGGCTGTCGGCGACCAGTTGCAAATGGTTCAGTTGTCGAACTTCCACGCCGGTTGCATCCGCGCCGGGCTGGATGGTGATGAACTGATCCTCGCCGTTGGTGGCGACCCGGCCCAGCCGCAGCTCGGGGGCGGCCTCGATCCGGGTCGCGTTCAGGTTGCCGCTCAGGCGGTCCCGCGCGGTGTAGCCATTGCCGGCGAAGTCGAGCCAGAGCGTGCGCTCCAGGCTCAGGCGTTCCGGGACGGGGGCAACTTCACCGCGCTGGCGGGTCGGGAAGTGCAATTCCCCGCCGGTTTGCAACAGATAAGCGGGCCATGGCCGCCAGTCCTCGGGCAGATTGGTTTGAGTCGGGTCGAGCGCCGGAGCGCCCTCCACCTGGACCACCCGCAGGGCGGTTTGCGCCTGAAAACTCCAGATTTCCTGGGTGGGCCAGTTCGCCAAAGCGGCGGGCAGGGCCAGCGCGTCCAGCGGACCGCGATGGCGGGCGGTCAGGCCGACCGTCCAACTGCCCGGCGACAGCCGCACCCGCAGCCGGCCGTCGGGTTCCAGGCGGGCCGGCAGCGGGCTGTTCAGGGCCAGCGGCAGGAAATCCGGCAACAGCACCGGCCCGAGCGTTTCCTCCCGCGCCTGGCCGGAAACGTTAAGTTCCAGCCGGGTGGTCACCGTGAACGGAATCCCGTCGGTCAACAAGCGGAATGCCTGGATTTCGAGCCGATCCTGGGGAGCCGCCGCGGCCGGGCGCTGACGCAGCCACAAAACGCCATCCTCCTCCAGCTGGGGCAGCGGGACCGGTTTGCCCTCCAGGCGCAGGTCAAGCAGGGCGGCGTTGGCGGGAACGCGGATCGCTTCCGGCGGTTCGCTCCAGAAAAACCGGCCGGTGATCCGGTGATCGCCAGCCGGGACCTTGAGCGCCGGCCGCTCGTTCCGCTCCACGACCGGCGCGGGCTGATCGTCCAACCGCACTTCCTGCGGCCAGTAACGGCGGTCGCCGGGCAATGTCAGCCAGCCTTCGGCGTCGGTGCGGGCCTGCTGGCCGAAATCGCCGCCCCGCGCGTCGAGGTTCAGGCTCAGCGCCGTTGGCCAGATACAGCGGCGCTGTTTCGGGTCGGCGTAATCCACCGGACAGCGCCAGTCGGCCGGTTCGCGCAGTACCCAACCGATCCAGGGTTGCAGGGCCGGGGGAACGCGCGCCAGCGCGGCGGCGGTCACCGTCGGTTCGGCGGCCTGGACCGACTGCGCGATCCATCCCAGCGCCAGCGGGCAGAGCGCGACGAGAAGAATCGGGAAGGAAAGGAAGCGAGCGCGCATGGCGATTCTCCCGGTGACGCCGTGAGGGGATGGGGTCAAGTATAGTTCTACTTTGTCAGATTCATGTATCTGAATTTTTTCAATAAATTAAGATAATCCAAAGCGGCTGCCGCTCCAGCTTGTCGCAAACGGAAAGCAAGCTAACGATTTGAAACGGCTTATGTATCTAAGCTCGCCGTCATTCTCTTGATCCCAAAAAGGGAACATGACTATACTGAATTTATGAGGATTATCATCCGTAAAGCGCTCAAGGAATTCTGGGACTGCCACCCAGACGCCAAGCAGCCATTGAAGGCGTGGTTTAAGTTTGCGCAAAAGGCGGATTGGAAAGCCCCGATGGAAGTAAAGGCGGACTACCGAAACGCCAGCTTCCTTGAAGATAACCGGGTTTGCTTCAACATCGCCGGAAACAAGTATCGGCTGGTGGTGAAGATCAACTATCCCTATCGGATCATATACATCCGCTTCGTGGGCACTCATGCGGAGTATGACAAAGTCGATGTAGCCCAGGTATGAGAGAGGCCAGCCATGGACATCAAACCGATTAGAACCGAAGAGGACTACCGGGTCACGCTTGAAGAAATCCAACGGCTGATGGATGCGGAACCGGATACCCCGGAAGGGGATCGGTTGGACGTTCTGGCGACGCTTGCCGAGGCATGGGAAGCAAAGCATTACCCCATCGAGGAGCCAGACCCTATCGAGGCCATCCGGCATCGCATGGAGGCCCTTGGCATGAGCCGCAAGGACCTTGAGCCGATGATCGGGGGGCGGAACCGGGTTTCCGAAGTGCTTTCCCGCAAGCGCCCGTTGACCATTCACATGATCCGCCGCCTGAGCGAGGGAATGCACATTCCCGCCGGTGTTCTAATTCGGGCTTACGAGACCGGCGGCAAAAGGCCATGAGAAAGTGGGGTGGGACTTGTCAATCATCCATGAACCGACAGCAGCTATGGAGGCGCCGGGTCGCGCAAGTCGCCTGGCGGCTGCGCGAGCCGGTAGAAACGAATTCGCTCCGCCGGTGGCAGACTTCCACCGGGATCGGGATCGCCGATGAACCGCAGCGTGCGGCTGTCTTCCCAGGGAGCCAGGGGGCCGAGCGCCTGGGAGGACTGGGGGTAGTAGAAATTGACCACCAGCGACCGACCACTTTGCCGTTCCCATGGCGTCTGGATGAACGGATTGTCCCGGCCGCGCAGAGCCGCGTGGGCGGCGTCCACGGCCAGCCGCCAGCGGGTGGGGTCTTGCGGGCAAAGGAAGTCGTTCGAGAACGGCGAACGGAGCGAGACCGCCGGGTTGAACTGCTTCGGCTGGAAAATCACTCCGGCGACTCCGTCGCCGTACTGGCGGCGCGCGACGGCGGACGTTTCGCTCAACCGCACCCGGTTCATCACTCCCCAGGCGATGCCCCGGTAGACGCGGGGATCGTCGGCGAAGCCGGTGGAGCGGCCCTCGGCGTAGGCCAGCCGGGCCAGCAGTTCCTCGTCGGCCGGTGAAATCTTCATCACGGCGGAGCGCGTCGTTTCGTCCGCCGCGCGGGTCAGGCAAGCCGGCAAGTCGGCGGCGACCGCCGTTCCCGTCCATAGCAGGCCGGCGGCGAGCCAGCCGAAACTGGACGGCCAGGCCATCACGCGACCCGCCGCCACAACATGGCGTGCGTGACGATGTACTGATACTTGCGGGCGTGTTCGCGGATCACCAGCGGCACGTCGGCCTCGCGCAACAGCTCGAAGTTTTCGCTCCGCAGGAACTCGGCCAGCGCCGCCGCGCTTCCGACCGGCTTCCCGTCCCGCTCGCAGCCGCCCAGCCACGCCTCCGGCGGCGTGAACTGTTCCAGCCAACTGTACGGCGAGAAGATCGCCAGCAGACCGCCGACCTTCACCAACCCGCGCGGGCCGCCCAGTCGCCCCAGCAGCGATTTGGGGCTAGGCAACCGGCACAGTAGATTGGCCAGCAGCACGGCGTCGAAATCCACCAGTTCGGCGGGCAGCGAGCAGGCGTCGGCCTGGCGGAAACCCACCCGGTTGCGATCAATCGCCGGGTCCACCATCGCGCTGAGGGTAGCGCCCAACAGACCCTCGTCCTTGCGGAAATAGCGCAGTTCGCCGTCGCGGCGCAGAGTCTCCGCCGCGTCGATGAAGGCTCGGCTCAGGTCCACGCCCAGTACGGTTCGGTAGCCGCGCGCCAGTTCGAAACTGGCCCGGCCCACCGCGCACCCCACATCCAGCGCCCGGTCGGTTGAAACCCCATGGTCGCGGGCGGCGTCGGTCAACCAGCGGGCGCAACGCACCGGAAATTCGACCGCGTCGCGTGGGCCGAAGGCATAGGGCATCTGGTCGTCGGCCGCGCCGTAGTGCAGCAGCAGGTATTCATTCAGGATTTGCGGATCTTCGTACACCTGGCTCGACGATCCGGCGCGATTCAGCCGCACCGCGCCGCTTTCGCCGTCGCTTCGCACCAGCCGGAAGCCGGCGTGCTGGAAGAAATGCGGGCGGAAGTGGAAACGCGACCAGACGCTTGCTTCGTCGCCGGTGGACACCCAGGAGCCGCCCAGGAGCATCTGGTGCTGACCGTCGTAGCAGGGCGTGCTGAAGTCGTCGTAATACGGATGCACCTTGGCGCCGGGCAGCGGGTTGAAATGATCCTCCAGCCACTGCCAGACGTTGCCGAACACGTCGTGGAAACCAGCAGCGGTCGGTTGCCCGGTATCGACCGGCCAGGACGAACTCCAGGCGAGGTTGAGGTTCCAGCCGCATTCCCGCGCCAGAGCCGCGCCGTCGAATTGCATCACCGGATCGGATTCGACGCCGAGCGTGGTTGCCTCACGTTGCCGGGCCGCGCGCAGCGCCTGATGCTCGGCTTCGCTGGACAGCCGACAGGGCGTGTTTTCCCGCTCGGTGCGCCACGCGCAATACGCCTTGGCCTCGTGGTGGTTGACCTCGACCGGCCAGTTCCAGGGCATGTCGATGACCTCGAACAGGGTCCGCAGCTTGTAGCGGTGCAGGCCGGCGGGACCGTCCAGGACCCAGAACGTCGGCCATTTGAGGTTGCGGAACGAGCGCCAGGCCCAGCCGGTTTCCGACCAGTAGCGTTGTTCGCGATAACCGCCGGCGGTCACGAAGGCGTGGAATTCACCGTTGCTGATCAGATAACGGCTGGCTTGGAACGGTTGCACGGCGGTCTCGCGCCGGCCGTATTCGTTGTCCCACCCGTAGGAAGGCCAGTCGCCCGGTTTGCCAAGCGCCACCGGCTGGCCCGGCACGCCGATGAATTCGTTCGGCGGATAATCCACGCCGGGGCGCGGTGGGAAAGCGGGGGGTTCCGCCCGCGCCGCCGACGAATGCAGGGGTGGCCATTCGGGGGGACGCTGGACCAGCGCCAGCGGCAATTCGTGGATCAGCACCGAGGAGGTTTCCAGGTGAATCCGCTCGTGCTCGAAGCCCATGAACAGCGCCCACAATGGATGATTCTGGGCGATGGGCGCATGGCCGGACGCCAGATCGGGATGGGTTTCGATCAGGTCGTGAACGATGCGATACACCTGCCGGCGGTAGGCGTGGACCTCCTGGATGCTGGGCCAGCGCATCTCGTTCTTGGACATGTCGTCCCAGCGCATTTCGTCCACGCCGGTCTCGAACAGCCGCTCGAAGTACGGATTCAGGGGCTTTTCGATCAACCCGGCCACCCGCAGCTTGTTGATGTACAGCGCCGGTGGATGGCCGAAATAGAAGATCATCGGGTGGCGCAAGTGATGGTAGGGCGGGCGGAAAAAGGCTTCCTCGCCCTGAAGGCTGGAGAACAGGACCTCGGTCAACGTCCAGGTATTGTCGAAATAATCCAGCACCTGCTGGCGGGTGCAGGTCGCCAGATTCGGCAGCGGCAGCGAGGTTAGCGCATCGTCCGGTTGCAAGCCGGGGCAATTTTGGGGTGACTGGCCCGTCCACCACCAGGCGGGACGGGGGCCAGTCAGTTCCGCGTCAAGTTCGCCGCGCAGGTTGTCGCGCCAGGCTTCGGTCGTCGTATCCGGAATCGTGGTCGCCAGGGGTGGGGTCATGGATCGCTCCTGTTTGATTCGGCGCGGCCGGTGGCAAGTGGCCGTCGTGGGTATATTAGCCAATACCAAGCTCCGTCGGTGGTTTCTCGCCGCCCGTGAGCCGCTGGAACATGCGCTTGGCCGCGCCCTGAACCTCGGGTTCAAGCTCGTCCAGGCTTTGCGGACGGTTCGCGATCGCCGCCTCGAAAGCCAGCAGCAGCGGGCGGGCCGATGGCTCGAAACCCAGTTCGCGCAGCAGTTCGAGCAAGGCGCGGGCCGCTGTCCCCTGGGTCAAGGCCGGCGCCAGCACGCCCTCGACGAAAGCCTCGTCGACCAAGGCTCCCGCCAGGTCGGCGGACTCCGCACGCAGACACCGCAACGCCTCGCGCAAGGCGGTCGGGTCGTCGGCACGCCAGGCCCGCCGGGCCGATTCCACGAGCGCATGGTCCTTCAAGCGCGCCGCCCGCTGTTGAAAAAAGAATCGAAACCGAGTGCTTCGCTCGCTGGCCTGGGCATAAACCTCGATTGCCTCGTCGGGTCGGTTCTGTTGCTCCAGCAATTTGCCGAGGTTCATGCGAGCCGAATCCGCGACTTCCGTGGCTGGATCGAGTTCGATCGCCCGGCGGTAGGCGGCCTCGGCTTCGTCGAAACGATTGAGTTGGTCGGCGAGCAGGTTGCCCAGGTTGTTCCACGGCTCGGCATCCCCCGGATCGAGTTCGATCGCCTGGCGGTAGGCGTCCTCGGCGTCGTCGAAGCGCTGGAGCGGGTCGGCGAGCAGGAAGCCTAGATTGTTCCACGGCCGGGCATCCTTCGGATCGAGTTCGATCGCCCGGCGATAGGCGGCCTCAGCTTCGTCGAAGCGATTGAGTTGGTCGGCGAGCAGGAAGCCCAGGTTATTCCACGGCAGGGCATACGCCGGATCGAGTTCGATCGCCCGGCGGTAGGCCGCCTCAGCGTCGTCGAAGCGCTGGAGCTTGTTGGCGAGCAGGTTGCCCAGGTTGTTCCACGGCCAGGCATCCGCCGGATCGAGTTCGATCGCCCGGCGGTAGGCGGCTTCGGCTTCGTCGAAGCGCTGGAGCTTGTTGGTGAGCAGGATGCCCAAGCCGTACCACGGCAAGGCATCCGTCGGATCGAGTTCGATCGCCCGGCGGTAGGCGGCCTCGGCTTCGGCCGCATCGCTCTTGCCGGCATTCAACAAGGCCCCTCGCTCGTACCAGGCGCGCGCGCTCTCACCCACTTGGAAGGCCAGACCGAGGGCCTCGGCCGCCGGAGCCAGCCGTCCGCTGCGGCGCATCGCGCCGGCGACGTTGGCCCACTCGGTCGAAGTGGCGGCGCGCGCCTCCCGCCTGCCCCACTCCAGCCAATCCCGCGCCGTGTCGTCGTTGGCGAACTTCACCCACTCCCGCGCGCCGAGCAGCCGCCAGATCAGGGCGGCGAGGGTGGCGCGATCAGGTTGCAGCAGCGCCGCCTCGGCGTCGCCGACGGTCAGCCAGGGCAAGGGCAGATAGCCTGTGGCGCGCAGGCGGAACAGCCGCGCGAGGTTGTTGTCTCCCAGGCCGCCGCTACGCAGGCGCCGGCGTTCGGCGGCCAATAGCGGGCGCAGGCGCGCGACTTCGTTCGGGGCGCGTGCCGGATCGCAAAGCGCCTCGACGCTGGCCTGCTTGGCGTCCAGCGCGAGGTCCAGCGAACCGATGAGCGCGTCCTGCTCGGCGGCTGTCAGGCCACCGCCCCGGCAATCGTGCAGGCGCTGGCGCAGGCGGACGATGGCGTCAAGTTCGGCTGGCAGATCGCCCGCCGGCAGGTAGTCGTCGAACCGGGAGCCGTCCGCGTGGACCTGTTGCAGGACGTAGTCGGCGCCGCGCGCTTCCAGTCCCCGCCGCAAGAACGCCGCGTCGCTGCCGCCGGCGACGGCGAAACTCAAACGCGCGGCGGCGAGCGGTCCGGCTCCCGGTTCCCGGCTCAGGCAGGCTTTCAGTTCGTCCAGGTCGAACATCGCCTCAAGGAATTCGCTCAGCCCGGTGACGCTCTGGCGGATGCGGCGGGTGGCGCGCATCTGCAACCAGAGGCGAAACAGTTGCTCGGCGATGCGGTACTGGGTGCGGCCGTGCGCGGCGTTTTTTTCGACCAGGCCCTCGCGTTCGAGTACGTCGATCTGCGCCGAGACGGTATTGGTCGCCAAACCGGCGTGCGCGCCGATTTCGGCGGCGGTGTGGCCGAAGCGCAGGCCGTCGCCGCTGGGCCGGCGCACGGCCAGGGCGTGCATCACCACTTGCGCCTGCTCCGAAAGATCCTCGAAGCGCGCCTTGTAGTAGGGCGTGGTGATGTCCATCAGGCGCTCGAAGTCTTCCACCGCGCGGCTGGTGGGTCCTTCGCGCAGCAGCTCGAAAATCAGGCCGAGCGCGCGCGGATTGCCGCCCGTCAGCTCGTAAAGGGCGTCGATCCGGCTTGGGCGCGTTTGCAGCCGTTCCTTGACCTCCGGCACGCCCTGCTGCTCGGCGAGCGTTTCGAGGACGCGAAACACCTCGTCACGCGGCAGCTTGCCGAGTCGCCTGGGCAGAAAGAAGTCGTAGAAGGCCTTGTCGTAATCGGTGAACGGCTCCGAAAGGCGGATCGAGCCGCCGATGACGATGGGCGCGGTGGTGGTCGACAGCGCTTCGCGCAGGGCCCAGTAAGCGGCGGCGTGCGGGTCCTTGAGCCTGCGGCCGGATTTGTCGATGCGCTGGAAGACCAGGTCGAGATTGTCGACCAGCAGCACCGGTCGCCGGCCCAGTTCGCCGCAAGCGGCTTGCAGCCGCGCCAGGCCGGCGTCGGAAAGGCCCTCGGAACGGGCGGCGGCGGCTCCGGCGCGACCGTCATCGACCGCCGCGTACAGTCGCGCCGACGCGGCCTCCTGCCCGAGCCGGTCGAGTTCGTCGGCCAGGGCTTCGCAGGCGGCCCACCAGAAGTCGGCCAGGTGCTTCACCTGATACAACTCCTCGGGAAACGACAGCGCGATCAGGTGGTCGCGCAAATCCTCGTCGCGCCGGATGGCGACCGCGAGACGCTTCAGCAAAGTGGTCTTGCCGCTGCCGCGCGGCCCGACCAGCAGATGGTGCTGGACACTGCCGACGCGTGGCGCGCGGGCGAGTTCGTCGCGCAGGAAGGCGAATTCGCTTTGCCGGGCGACGAAACCGGCGACCAGGACGTCGTCGTCGAGCCAGTCGGGGTTGTAATGGCGCGGCCCCGCGGTCGGCCCGCTCATAGCGTGTTCCGGCGCCGCCACCAGCGCCGCAACGGTTCGAGCAGGAAGCGGTAGCGCCGTCCTTCGGCGCCCTCGGCGGCGCCCCAGTAGCCGTCGCGCAGCAGGATATCGCGCAGATCGACGAAGATCTGCTTCACGTCCTCGGCGGTGGCGTTCGGCAGGCGCTCGGCCAGCGTCGCCAGCAGCAGCTCGGCCCTGGCCCCGTCGCGGGTCGCCGCCGCCTGGTTGAGCAGGGCGCGGGCATGTCCGGCCGTGGCCGGCGCAAGCTGTTCGGCCAGGCGCTTTTCCCAATGGTGGAAATCGTTGTCGGCCGACGATTGCGCGACTTGCTCGATGGTGGCGTCGATCAGCGTGTCCGGCGCGGCTCCGGGTCGCGCGGCGAGCAGACCGCGCAATTCGCTGAACGCGAGTTGGACGTAGTAAGGCTGTAGCCACTGAATCGCGGCGAGGAGCGTCGCGGCGTCGGTAGGGGCCAGCGCCAGCCCGTAGCGCGCGCCCAGCCGGTCGAGCATCGCCGTCGCCTCCGGTTCGGTGAAGGGCGGCAGCGTGACCTGGCGGAGCGTGTTGATGGTGTCGGCCATCGCGTGCTGCTGAACCAGCGTGTCCAGACCAATCGAACCCGAAATGAGCCAGCGCACCCGCGCCGCGCCCGGCAGCCCCCGCACGTCGTTGCGAAACCAGTCGAGGAAGCGGCGCACGCGCTCCACGCCGGTCGCCGGGTCGCCGCGAATGATGCGGGTCAGGAGCATGATCGGCAGTTCGTCGATATAGATCAGCCAGCGCTGATCGAGCCTCGCGATCAGCGCGATCAGTTCGCTGGCGACGGTCGTCCAGTCTTCGGCCGACGCGGCGCGCAGTTCGACGCCGATCATGCCGGGGATTCGGACCGTTTGGATCCGCGCGCGGATCGCGCTTAGCGAGGCGCTGACCGAGTTCCAAAGCTTGTCGCCGAGCGAGGCGGTCTCTTGTTGCAAGACGGCTTCCAGCTTCTCGACAAAGGCGCGTTCGTCGAGGCACGCCGCGACGTTGATCTCGACGACCCGCCACCCGGCCTCGCGCATGGCGCGCATCAGGGCGCGGGCGATTGAGGTTTTGCCGATGCGGCGCGGCCCGAGCAGCAGCAGATCGTGATGTTCGAGCAGTTCCCGCAAGGTGTTGATGTCGGCCGCGCGGCCAAAGAAATTGTCGCCTTCGACCGGCGGACCCGCGATGTTGTCCATGAGACCCCCTCCGAATTTGCACTATGAAATCATAGTGCAAAATCTTTATTGCGCAAAGAAAATTTTGCGCATCCTCGGATCGGAGGGGACCGAACGGCTACGTAAAGCGCCAGATGTTCAAGCCAGCGCGAAAAGGTCGGCTTCCACGGCGCTGGGTTCCCGCCGCCGGCCTTGGGCGGTGGAATCGTAAACCACCAGAATCTGGCGGGCCGCGCCGCCGGTCGGGGCGAACAGCGTCATGCCCTCGGCCTGGTCCTGGCCCGCCTGCCGGTCCGCGCCGCCGGGAAGTTCCAGCACGGTCGATAAATCTTTGCCGAAAATCAGCGATTCCCCGCCGGGCCGCGCCCCGCCCGACCAGCGAAAGACCTTTTGCGGTCCGGCCACCGTCATGGTCGGACCCGCCAGAACCAGCAAATCATCGCCTTGCGCGCACAGGTCCCGAACGCCCAGACCCCCCAGGTCGAGAAAGTGCTTGCGGTAGGGCCGGCCGTCCGGTCCGATGGGTTTCAGCATCAGGGTGGAAGCGTCCTGTTCCTCCAGGGCTAGCTCCAGAATCACCGCCCAGCCGCGCAGCACCGGACCACGCAGCCCAACGAAAACGCGGTGACCGGCGACGGCCAACCCTTCGATATCGAAGCCGTTGTCCTTGCTGGGAATGGCAAGGAACGGTCCCAGATGTTCGTCGCCCGCCAACGCTCTGGTCAGCGCGTTGGTTTTCTGGTTGCCGGCCAGGCGCGCGGCGGTGCGCGAATGGCCGTTCTGCCCGACCGTCCGCTCCAGCGATGGCGTGGCGTCGTCCGACAGGGGAATGCGGGCCAGCAGGAAGCGGTTGCCGTCGCGGCTGACCTTGGCCAAACGTTCGGCGTTCTTTTCGGTGGAGTTTTCCTGCTTCGGCTTGTCGCGCTTCAAGCTGTGCGAACCGACCAGCCAGAGATAGCCGCCGTCGTGGTCGAGTCCCTCGATGTCCGCTTCCTCGATCTTGTCGTCCTCCTCGGGCGGCGTCGGCAGTTCAAGAAAATCACGCAACGGGAATTGCCGGTGGCTGGCGTAGCGAATGTCGCCGTTGCTGGTTTCATCCCGCCGGAAGAGCTGTTCCAGGCTCAAGGCTTCATCGTTGGCGACCCAAAGCGTGTCACCGACTTGCGCCACGGCGGACAGCCCATCCCACAGCTTCTTATCCTTGCGCAACTGGTTCAGGTTGGGGTTGAATTCCAGTAACAATGTTCCGGTTCGATTCACAGTGATGTCTCCATAAGTCGACGAAGATGCCTTATCCTTACAATTCTCGCGAAGGGTTTGAAAAGCAGGGTGGTGTGGAAATTCCATAACCCGCGCGGGAATGTTATAGCAGTTCCCGATGGATTTGCCCCGTCCAAGTAGCAGTTGGATTTTATTGATCGCTTTCCTGCCCGAATCCCATGCATGCCTTGAATGCCGACATTCAAACCGAACTTGAAGAGCGGCTGCGGTTTGAAACCCTGCTGGCCGCCCTCTCGGCGCGTTTTGTCAACCTGCCCCCCGATCGGGTGGACCAGGAAATCGAGAATGCCCTGCGCTGCCTGGCCGAAGCCTTGCGCGCGGACCGGTCCGCCTTGGGGCGCCTGACCGAGGACGGCCGGGATTTGGTCGTGACCCACTCGTTTGCCTTGCCCGGGATTGCGGCGTTCCCTCTGTTCCCCTCTTTGGCCACCGAGGCGCCGCTGCTGTCGCGGACGCTGTTGAGCGGCCAGCCGTTCGTGATGGCGCGTCTGGCCGATCTGCCCCCGGAGGGCGAACAGGATCGGCGGCTCTTCGCGGACCGTGAGATAGTGTCCGGCATGGTGATTCCCCTGGTGGTGGGCGGTCGGGTCATCGGCGGCGTCGGTTGCAGTCTGGCGCGCGGCGAGCGCGAATGGCCGGAGCCCGTGGTGCGCGGGATGCGTCTGATCGCCGACGTGTTTGCCAATGCCCTGGCTCGCCAGGATGCCGACCGGGCGCTGCGCGAAAGCGAGGAACGCATGCGTCTGGCGGCGGAGGCGGCCCAGATCGGCCTGTGGGCCTGGGATATTCCCCACGACGCCATCTGGGCCTCGGACCGGGCGCGTGCCCTGTACGGCGCCCAGCCCGACGAGCCGGTGAACTTTCGACGGTTCATGACCTGCGTTCATCCCGAGGACCGGACCCGGGTGGACGACGCGATACGGAACGCTTTCCGCCACGGCGGTGAATTCCGCGAGGAATATCGCGTCGTGCATCCCGATGGCGTCGTCCGCTGGCTCCATGTCGTCAGCTCCTGCCAACTGGACGCTGAAAGCCAACCGGCGCGAATGGTGGGTGCTTCCCTCGATGTCACCGAACGCCGGGACCATGAAACACGTTTTCGGAACGCCCTGGAGGAAGTGCGGCGCTTGCAGGCGCAACTCCAGCGGGAAAATCTCTATCTCCAACAGAAAGTGAGGTCCAGTCAGGGTCATGGCCGCGTCGTCGGCCAAAGCCCGGCCATCGTTCGAGTGTTGGCGCAGGTGGAGCAGGTGGCTCCCACGGCTTCCTCGGTGCTGCTGCTGGGCGAAACCGGAACCGGCAAGGAACTGCTCGCGACGGCGATTCACGAACTGAGCCCGCGTCGCGACCGCGCCGTGGTGCGGGTCAACTGCGCGACGATTCCGGCGGCGCTGATCGAGAGTGAGTTGTTCGGGCGCGAGAAAGGCGCCTATACCGGCGCGCTGGCCCGGCAGATCGGCCGCTTCGAGATGGCCAATGGTTCGACGATTTTCCTCGACGAAATCAGCGAACTGCCGCCCGAGTCCCAGGCCAAGCTGCTTCGGGTGCTGCAGGAAAAGGAAATCGAGCGGCTGGGCAGTCCGAAGCCGGTCAAGGTGGATGTTCGAGTCATCGCCGCCACCAACCGGGATTTGGCCAGGGCGGTCGCCGAAGGCCGTTTTCGTGAAGATCTGTACTACCGCCTGAACGTGTTCCCGATCACCGCGCCGCCGTTGCGCGAGCGGCGGGAGGACATTCCGTTGCTGGTCTGGGCCTTCGTGGAGGAATTTTCGAAAGCCATGGGCAAGCCAATCCAGGCCGTCGCCAAGGCCAGCCTGCGGGCGCTGCAACAGTATGCCTGGCCTGGCAATGTGCGCGAATTGCGCAACGCCATCGAGCGGGCGATGATTTTGACGAGCGGTCCCATGCTCCGGATCGACCCGCCGAGCGTTGTCTCCGTCCCGGTATCGCGGGGTCTTGCCACCTTGGCGGAGGTCGAGCGCGAACACATCCAGCGGGTCCTGGAATCGACCCGCTGGCGCATCCGGGGAGCAGGAGGCGCGGCGGAAATCCTCGGCCTTCCCCCCACCACCCTCGAAAGCCGCATGGCCAAGCTTGGCCTGCGTCGCCATCCACCCCGTTAGACTACGATATTTCGGAGTTCCACGATATTTCGGATGATCCGGGTGGGTTCGGTACGGCTGCGAACCTCGGATCCTTCGCGCGGTTCATTGTTTTAGGTGGCGATTTCATTCCGGTCCGCATTTCGACCCGGCTGGCACGCTACCTGCCTTGCTGAAGTACATGATCGAACTGCGTCTTTGTCTCCAAGCCCGTCCCCAGCAAACCCAACCGCTGGTTGCCGCGTTGCGGTCGCTGGCGCGGTCGGCTCGATTGGAGCGTGGCTGTCTGGAGGCCCATCTTTTCGTGGAAAGCGACGATTCCCGGCGTCTGTGCTACAGCGAGGTATGGGATGTGGAAGAAAATCTCCGATCCATGTTGCGCTC
Source organism: Candidatus Contendibacter sp. (assembly GCA_029624765.1). Classification (GTDB taxonomy): domain Bacteria; phylum Pseudomonadota; class Gammaproteobacteria; order Competibacterales; family Competibacteraceae; genus Contendibacter. Next base: position 20,755 of record JARSSO010000007.1, read on the forward strand.
GAAGCGCTTCACCCACCTCGTGGAATTGATGGAAATGGCGGCCGAGCCACCCTCGCTCGATTTTCGGACCATCACCGAAACCCGTGGCATCGAATTCGCTCGACAGGCCCGAAGCGGCCAAAATGCGCTCTGGCCCGAATGAGGTGGATGCGTCCTTGGGTCTTTTGGGTTTTCGTCTTCCGAAAGCTCCGCGTTTGGCGTTTTGTTTTTGAAGATTCACTTGAGGAGATTCACCGATGACCGATCCCAAAGTCTTCTCCCCTTTCCAACACCTGCCCGCCCCCGCTCAGCAAGTCGCCGACTACTGGGTCGACGGTTGGCAACGCACCATCCTGTTCTGGGACACGCTGCGCCGGCGCGGCAACCAGTATTTCGAGCACAAGGCCATGACGGTGCCGCACGTCCTCACTTTTGAGGCCGAACTGGTGCTGGACGGGCGCACCTTCGAACGGCCGGTCAACTACGGGCTGGTGCGGATCAAGCCGCCGGAAGGCGTGGTGATCGATCCGAAAAAGCGCCCGTTCGTGGTGGTCGATCCGCGCGCCGGCCACGGACCGGGGATCGGTGGGTTCAAGGCCGACAGCGAACTGGGCGTGGCGTTGCGCGCCGGCCACCCCTGTTATTTCGTCGGTTTCACCCCCGAGCCGATGCCCGGTCAGACCATTGAGGACATCATGCACGCCGAGGCCCGGTTCCTGGAAAAGGTCATCGAGCTGCATCCCAACGCCGACGGCAAGCCCTGCGTGATCGGCAACTGCCAGGCCGGCTGGGCGGTGATGATGCTGGCCGCCACCCGGCCGGAATTGTTCGGACCGATCATCGTCCCCGGCTCGCCCCTGTCCTACTGGGCCGGGGTGGAAGGCAAAAACCCGATGCGCTACACCGGCGGCGTGCTGGGCGGCAGTTGGCTGACCGCGCTCACCAGCGATCTGGGGCACGGCAAGTTCGACGGTGCCAACCTGGTCGGCAATTTCGAAAACCTCAATCCCGCCAACACCTACTGGACCAAGAACTACGAGCTTTGGTCGAAGGTGGACACCGAGAGCGAGCGTTTCCTCGAATTCGAGACCTGGTGGGGCGGCCACGTCAACCTCAACGCCGAGGAAATGCAGTGGATCGTCGATCAACTGTTCATCGGCAACCGGCTGGCCACCGCCGAAATCGTCACCAGCGACGGCGTGCGCATCGATCTGCGCAACATTCGCTCGCCCATCGTTTGCTTCTGCTCCCAGGGCGACAACATCACCCCGCCGCAGCAGGCGCTGGGCTGGATCGTCGATCTCTACGAAACCGACGACGATCTCCGCGCCTGTGGCCAGACCATCGTCTACGCCATCCACGAGAGTATCGGCCATCTGGGCATCTTCGTCTCGGGTGGCGTGGCGCGGAAGGAGCATCAGGAGTTCGCTTCGAACATCGATCTGATCGACGTGCTGCCGCCCGGCCTGTACGAAGCGGTGATGACGCCCAAGACGGCGGACGCCACCAGCCCCGACTTGATCGGCGGCGACTGGATCGTCCGTTTCGAGCCGCGCGCGCTGGCCGACCTGCGCGCCATCGTCCAGCCCAGTCCCGAAAACGAACGCCGTTTCGCCACTGCGCGGCGGATGTCGGAAATCAACCTCGGTCTGTATCGCACCCTGTTTCAGCCGTTCGTCCGGGCCTTCGCCAACAGCCAGGCCGCCATCGAACCGCCGCACCAGATCAAACCCGCCGAGCTGCCCAACCTGCTGCTCTCGGATCGCAACCCACTGATGCAACAGATCGCCCAACTGGCCGAGCAGGTGCGCGAGCAACGGCAACCGGTGGCGCCCGATAACCCCTTCCTCCAGTGGCAAGCCATGTTTTCGGAGGGAATGATTGCCGCCCTGGACGGTTGGCGCGACTTGCGCGACCGCAGTCTGGAGCAGATTTTTCTGGCGGTGTACAGCGCTCCCCTGCTGCAAGCGCTGGTGGGATTGCAAGCCTCGGACGAACCACCGCGCCGACGGCCCGGCGTGGAACCGGAACGGATCGCCTTCATCCGACAGCGCATCGCCGAACTCAAGGCGCGCGTCGCCGAGGGCGGCTTGCGCGAAGCGGCCATCCGCGGTCTGGTCTACATCGGCATGGCCGGGCCGGGGGTGGACGAGCGGGCCTTCAACGAATTGCGCCAGATCCGCGCCGGTCACACCACAATCACTTTGGAAGAATTCAAGCGGGTGCTGCGCGAGCAGTTCTTCGCCCTGCTGCTTGACCGCGACGAGGCGCTGGCCGCGATTCCCAGGATGCTGCCCGCCGACCCGGCGGGTCGGGCGGAGATGCTGACGGCGATCCGGGCCGTCGTCTCGGCGGCCGGCGAAGTGATCGGGGAACGGGCCGAACGGCTAGCGCGGATCGAGAAACTGTTCAACGGTGCGGAAACGATCAAATCGGATTCGGGGAAAACCGATTGATCGACACTTCGGCACGAGAACGTAAAAAAGGCGGTGGCGTGATGAGCGACGCAATCCTGGTGGTCAACGCGGGTTCCTCCAGCATCAAGTTCTCGCTGTTTCTGGAGCGGGACGAAGCACTCGACCTCCTGCTGGGCGGACAAATCGAAAGTCTCTACACCGCGCCCCGGTTCAAAGCCAGGGACGCGGCGGGCGGTATCGTCGGCGAACGGCAGTGGGCGGCGGGCGAAGCGCTCGGCCACGACGGCGCCGTCGGCTTTCTGGCCGGCTTTCTGCGCGAGCAGCTCGGCGATCACCGGCTGGTCGCCGTGGGACACCGGGTGGTGCACGGCGGTCTCGACTACGCGGCGCCGGTTCGGCTGAACGCCGAAATCGTCGGGCGCCTGGAGAAATTCGTCCCGCTGGCGCCCTTGCACCAGCCCCACAACCTCAAGCCGATCCGGCTGTTGCTGGCCAACCAGCCGCAATTGCCGCAGGTGGCCTGCTTCGACACGGCTTTCCATCGCAATCAGCCGGAGGTGGCGCAAGCCTTCGCGCTGCCGCCCGAAATTACCGAGCGGGGCGTGCGGCGCTATGGCTTCCACGGCCTGTCTTACGAATACATCGGGTCCGTTTTACCCCAATACGATCCCCGCGCGGCGGCGGGACGCACCGTGGTGCTGCATCTGGGCAACGGCGCCAGCATGGCCGCGATCCGCGCCGGCAAAAGCGTGGCCAGCACCATGGGCTTCACCGCCGTGGACGGATTGCCGATGGGCACCCGCAGCGGCAATCTCGACCCCGGCGTCGTCCTCTATCTCATGGACGAGTTGAAGATGGACGCCCGCGCCATCGAAAAGCTGCTCTACCAGCAGTCGGGTCTGCTGGGCGTCTCGGGCATCTCCAGCGACATGCGCACCCTGCTCGGTTCCGCCGAGCCGATGGCGAAATTCGCGGTGGAGCTGTTCGTTTACCGCATCGGCCGGGAACTGGGCTCGCTGGCCGCCGCGCTGGGCGGACTCGACGCCATCGTGTTCACCGGCGGCATCGGCGAACACGCGGCGCCGATCCGGGAGCGGGTCTGCCGCGCCGCCGCCTGGCTCGGCGTGGAACTCGATCCCGCCGCCAACGCGGCTGGCGGTCCGCGCATCAGTGCCCAGAACAGCCGGGTTCCAGTCTGGGTCATCCCGACCAACGAAGAACTGATGATCGCCCGGCATACCCGACGCATCCTCAACTCCGTTCCCTAAGGAGCACGAACACCATGGCCGTCGAAATCCCCCGTCCCCCGCTCAAGGGCAAGAAAGCGCTGGTTGTCGGTATCGCCAACGAGCATTCCATCGCCTACGGCTGCGCCAAGGCGTTCCACGAACTGGAAGCCGACCTGGCCATCACCTATCTCAACGAAAAGTCCAAGCAGTACGTCGAGCCGCTGGCAACAGCCCTGGGAGCACCGATTTTCATGCCGCTCGACGTGAGCCAACCCGGCCAGCTCGAATCGCTGTTTGAGGCCATCACCCGGCAATGGGGCCGGCTCGACATCCTGGTCCATTCCATCGCCTTCGCGCCCAAGGAAGATTTGCAGGGTGGTCTGCTGGACTGCTCGGCGGCCGGCTTTGCCAAGGCGATGGACATTTCCTGCCACTCCTTCATCCGCATGGCCAAGCTGACGGCGCCGCTGATGACCGAAGGCGGGGCGATGTTCGCCATGAGCTACCACGGCGCCAACGAGGTGGCGCCGAACTACAACGTGATGGGGCCGGTGAAAGCGGCGCTGGAAGCGGCCTGCCGCTACCTGGCCTACGAACTGGGGCATCGGAAGATTCGGGTTCACGCCATCTCGCCCGGCCCGCTCAAGACCCGGGCGGCTTCGGGACTCAAGGACTTCGATCTGATGCTGAACGAAGCGGTGGCGCGGGCGCCGCTCGGCGAACTGGTGGACATCATGGACGTGGGTTTCACCTGCGCCTTCCTGGCCACGCCCTACGCCCGCCGCCTGACCGGCAGCACGGTGTACGTGGACGGCGGCGTGAACATCATGGCTTAAAAACCTTTACCAGAACTTCCCTCCCCTTGTCGCTCCCCTTTCTTCCCGAAAGAGAGCGCCAGAGGTGAGGGAGAGAGGGAATTTGATCCTGTCGAACCTGGGAAGGAGAACGATCATGGCGTTTCGTCTTCTACAATCGATTTTTTCCGGCGCCGGCCCGTCGAGCAAATTCGACAAGGCGTTGATGCTGAGAGGCATCGAGCGGGTGGTGGACGGCACCGACCCCCGCCTGCGGGCGGTGAGCCACTACCGGCGCAAACTGTGGGAGCCGGTGGAGCGCGCCATCGATTTCGTGGTGAAGTTCGTCAACGATTTGCCGCCCGCCATCGTCGCCGACCGGCAAGGCTACATGACCGATCCCCGCTTGCGCGCCCTGTTCGCCTCGCCCGACAGCTTGCGGGAAACGCTGAGTTTCAGCGACGGCACCCGCAATTACCTGAAACAGGCGCCCAATCCTCTGCCGGTGGAACTGTACGGCGGCCTCGGCGCGGTTCGGATCGAAAAGAACGTGCTCGGGATCGAGATGGATGGGGAAATCCTCCGGCGGGATGTGCCGCAAACTGTGGTCAATTTCTCCGACCACCGGCTGGTCTTCCTGAACGACAACGAGCAGGACACCCGCCGGGAATTGATGCGGCGCGCGGCCGATTACCTGATCGAAACCGCCTTGCAACGCCTGACCGCCAGCCGTGTCCAGAAAACTCAACTGGAACAGCAACAGCGCAAGTTGCTCTTGCAAAAGGCCAATCTGCTGAAAAAGGCCCAGGTGGGTTTCGAATCCCTGGCGGAATCGGCCACCTCGGAACCGGTCGATTTAGCGGCCCTCGAACAGCAGCTTGAAGGGATCGAAACCGAACTGAGCCAACTGCGCGCGGACACCGCCACACTCGACAAGCATCTCGCCAAGGTCGCCGCCACCCTGAGCGAGCCGGAAAAATATCTGCGACTGGAGTCGGTTTCGTTCACCCTGGACCACACCAACACCAAGGTTCCCGCCGATTCGCCCCGGGTCGCCAACTCGATGACCTTTCAGGACATCGTGATGGGCAAAGATCGCCGGGTCACCGCGCTGTTCGTCCGGTTCCCCAGTGGCGATCTGCTGCCGCAGCCCGACTTTTTCAAGGAGGCCAATCGCTTGCTGCAATCGGTGCGATAAGCCGGATTCACCACCGAGGATACCGCCGAACCATCTTCAAATTCATTCCAACATTAGTTGCGTCCAATCATTTTCTTGGAGGGTTTCCGATGAGCGTTCAAACCAAGTCAACCGATCTCGCAGCCATCATCAAATCCTTGAGGAGTTACCTGTTGGAAAAGGGCAACCGCATCGAGCGCGGCCCTTCCTACGAAGGTCAGGGTAAGACCCCAGCCAGTGTCGCCGAAATCGTGCGACGGTACGAAGGGAGGGGTTATACCAGGTACATGCAGGTTGGAACTCCGCCGGTCTACGCGATGCTGGGGCGTGGCCATCAGGAAGTACACATTTTTCAGCCGCAAGACCCAAAGGTTCGCGAATGGCTGGAGGACGACCGGAAGGCGTTGAACGATCCGGCTGTCCGCGCCTACCTGCTGCAAAGCGCCGGCCTGAGCGAAAGCGATCTGCCGGCCGCTCGCAAGCCGCAAGTCTTCCGCGTCGCTGAAGTGGACGACGTGTTCGTCATCACCAACGAGGATGCTTCCCCGGAACGGCGGTGAATTTTTGAGGGGCCGGACGGTGTCTTAGCCGTGGTAAATTCGCGCGCCTGGGGTCGGCGAGTGGTGCTGGACCGCCGCGTAACGCTGCCACAAGGCGAAACCGCCGCCGGCCAGTAGCGCCGCCAGCAGGATGGCCAGCGCGATTTTCCACGCGCTGTAGGGCCGTTCGCCCTGCACCTCTCCCGTGCGGCCGTTGACCACGAAACGATAAATCTTGTCGCGAAAGCGGAACGCCGACATCCATACCGGTAGCAGGATATGCTTGAAGGAAACATCGCCGTAGCGGGTTTGCAAGGCATGAATGCGCTGGTGATCGCCGCCGATATCGTATTCGACGTCCCGGCGGATGATGGGGACCATCAACTCGCGAGCGCGCTCGAAGCCCTGTTCCAGTTCCACCCCGTACATTTCGCTCTGGAAACCGCTCAGGTATTCCTCCCGATACGGCGTCAGACTCGCCAAATCCCAAGGCTCCAGCCGTTCGGTCACCGCTCGCGGTAGCGAGCGGCTGGCCAGCACCAGCACGTCGTCGAAGAAACGCGCGACCGTGCCCGCCGTCGGCGTCCAGCGGGTTTTGGTGACAACGCGGACACGTTCCACTTCCTGACCGTTTTCGATGGCGCGATAACTTTCCTGAACCTGGTAGTCGTCGCCGCGTTCTCCCTGGTAGGTCGTGGTGGTGTCGGCGTCGTAAGTCCAGTACGGCACGTACATGCCGGCCAGGCGGGCGTCGTTGCGGGCGTAATCCTTCAGCCCGCCGGGCGCGAACCACAAACCGCCGAGCCATCGGCGGAAAGCCGCGCGGGCCTGATCGCGGCCGATCTGGAAGGGCAACAACGCCTGCACCTGCAATTGGCGGTGCTGTTCGGTTTTCGCCACCACCGGCGAGCCACAGAACGGACACTGTCCGGCGTGGGTGGCCGCATCGAAGCTGTAGGACGCGCCGCAGGAATCGCAGTGGATCGCGACGTTGTCGCGAGTGGCCGCGTTCGTGGCCAACGACCGGAGCGTCTCCCGAAAATCCTGCTCCAGGATCGGCGCGGTGGAACCGGCGATCCGGTTCTCGTGGCCGCAGTGCCCGCAGCGCAGCACGTCGGTACCCGGCGCGTATTCCAGCGAAGCGCCGCATTGCGCGCAGGGGAAGCGGCGAGGTTCGGACTTGTTGGCGGGGGAGGGCGTTTCGGGTTCGGATTGCATCGGGGGTTCCTCCAAAGCGTTTTATCGGGAGTCTAGCAGGTTCGGTTTCGCGTTCCCCGATCCTGATATTTACAGCTTCTTTACGCGGCGATGTCTCGTTTTTACCCCGTTTTTTCAACCGTCGGCTTATGCTCCACCACATCGGAACCGTCGCGTGGAGGCGCCGCATGGATATCTTCTATCTCGCTGCAATATCTCTGGTTTTTTTGATGACCGCCGGCCTGGCGGCTGGCTGCGCCAAACTGGGAGGCACACCATGACCTGGCTCTACGTTCTCGGCGGCCTCGTTTCGGTCGGGTTGCTGATCTATCTCGTTGCCGCCCTGCTCGTGGCGGAGGACTTATGATGACCCCGCACGCCTGGTTGTTGCTCGGGCTGTATCTGCTGGTCTTGTTCGTTCTGGTCAAGCCGCTCGGGATTTATATCGCGAACGTCGTGGAGGGGCGTTCGTGGGCGCTGCGCCTTGGAAGTCCCATCGAAGCGGTCATCTATCGCCTCGGCGGCGTCCGCAAAGAAAGCAAGATGGGGTGGTTGCAGTACGCGCTCGCTCTCTTGCTGTTCAACGCGCTGGGCGTGTTCGCCGTCTATGCCCTGCAACGACTCCAGCTCTGGCTGCCGCTCAATCCGCAACAGATGGCCAATGTCAGCCCCGATTCGGCGTTCAACACCGCCGTCAGTTTCGTCACCAACACCAACTGGCAGGGCTACGCCGGCGAAACGACGATGAGCTATCTCACGCAGATGCTCGCCCTGACGGTGCAGAATTTCCTGTCGGCGGCAACCGGCATCGTCGTCGTCATCGCCTTGATTCGCGGCTTTGCCCGCCACACCGCGCAAGACATCGGCAATGTCTGGGTCGATCTGACTCGCGTCACGCTCTACGTGTTGTTGCCGCTGTCGCTGGTGTTCGCGGTGTTTCTGATGAGTCAGGGTGTAATTCAAAACCTTGCTGCCTATCAAGACGTAACCACGCTGGAAAACGCCACGCAAACCCTGGCCATGGGGCCGGTCGCCTCGCAGGAAGCGATCAAGATGGTGGGTACGAACGGCGGCGGCTTCTTCAACGCCAATTCGGCGCATCCCTTCGAGAATCCGACGCCGCTGACCAATTTTTTTCAGATGCTGGCGATTTTTCTGATACCAGGCGCGCTGTGCCATGCCTTCGGCCGCATGGTCGGCGACATCCGCCAGGGCTGGGCCGTGCTGGCCGCGATGACGATCATTTTCGTGGTGGCGGCCGTTGCGACGATCGCTTTCGAGCAGCAGGGCAATCCGCTGTTCGCCGCCGCCGGGGTCGATCAGACCGCCAGCGCCATTCAGGCGGGCGGCAACATGGAAGGCAAGGAAACCCGCTTCGGCATCGCCGACTCGGGCCTGTTCGCCGCCATCACCACCGCCGCCTCCTGCGGGGCGGTCATTGCCATGCACGATTCGTTCACCCCGCTCGGCGGGATGGTGCCGCTGGTCATGATGCAACTCGGCGAGGTGGTGTTCGGCGGCGTCGGCTCGGGTCTCTACGGCATGTTGGTGTTCGCCATCATGGCGGTGTTCATCGCCGGCCTGATGATCGGCCGCACGCCAGAATATCTGGGCAAGAAGATCGAAGCCTACGAGATGAAAATGACTTCCATCGCGATTCTGGTGACGCCGCTCTTGGTGCTGGGTGGAACCGCCGTCGCCGTGATGACCGCCAGCGGCCAAGCGGGCATCTTCAATCCGGGGCCGCACGGTTTTTCGGAAGTGTTGTACGCCTTCACCTCGGCTGGCAACAACAACGGCAGCGCCTTTGCTGGACTTTCGGCCAACACGCCCTTTTACAACGTACTGCTGGCCATCGCCATGTGGTTCGGCCGCTTCGCGGTCATCGTGCCGGTGCTGGCCATGGCCGGCTCGCTGGCGGCAAAGAAGCGCCTTGCCACGACCGCCGGCACCCTGCCGACCCACGGGCCGCTGTTCGTGACCCTGCTGATCGGCACGGTTTTGTTGATCGGCCTGCTGAACTACGTTCCCGCGCTGGCGCTGGGACCGGTGGTCGAGCATTTGATGCTGTGGGCCGGTCACTGAAATCATTGACTTCCTTTCCCTTCGGGAGAGGGTTGGGGTGAGGGAAAACAAGCATGTCTCGTAAAACGTTGACCTTGTTGGATCCGACTTTGGTGAAGCCGGCCATCGTCGATTCCTTTAAGAAGCTGGACCCCCGGCTGCAATGGCGCAACCCGGTGATGTTCGTAGTTTACGTCGGCAGCATCTTGACCACGGTGCTGTGGGCGCAGGCGCTCGGTGGCCACGGCGAGGCGCCTGCCGGCTTCATTCTCGCCGTCGCCCTGTGGCTGTGGTTCACGGTGCTGTTCGCCAATTTCGCCGAGGCGCTGGCCGAAGGTCGCAGCAAGGCTCAGGCGGCGTCGCTGCGCGGCGCCAAGAAAACCGTCGTGGCCAAGAAACTGCGGGAACCCCGTTACGGAGCTCCGATGGATTTGCTGCCCGGTACCGAGTTGCGGCGCGGCGACGTGGTGCTGGTGGAAGCCGGTGACATGATCCCCGCCGATGGCGAGGTGATCGAGGGCGTCGCTTCGGTCAACGAAAGCGCCATCACCGGCGAGTCCGCTCCGGTGATTCGCGAGTCCGGCGGCGATTTCAGCGCCGTCACCGGCGGTACCACCGTGCTGTCCGACTGGCTCGTGGTCCGCGTGTCGGTCAATCCCGGCGAGGCGTTCATCGACCGCATGATCGCGATGGTGGAGGGCGCCAAGCGCCAGAAGACCCCCAACGAAATCGCGCTCACCATCCTGCTGGTGGCGCTGACGATCATCTTTCTCGGCGTGACGGTGACCCTGTTGCCGTACTCGCTGTTCGGCGTGGAGGTGGCGAAAACCGGTTCGCCGGTGACGATCACCGTGCTGGTCGCCCTGCTGGTCTGCCTGATTCCGACCACGATTGCCGGATTGCTGTCGGCCATCGGCGTGGCCGGCATGAGCCGGATGATGCAGGCCAACGTGATCGCCACCTCGGGCCGGGCGGTGGAAGCGGCGGGCGACGTGGACGTGCTGCTGCTCGACAAGACCGGTACCATCACCCTCGGCAACCGGCAAGCGGCGGCGTTTCTGCCCGCCGCTGGCGTGACCGAGCGCGCTCTGGCCGATGCCGCCCAGCTCGCATCCCTGGCCGACGAAACGCCGGAAGGGCGCAGCATCGTCGTGCTCGCCAAGCAACGCTTCAATCTGCGCGAGCGCGACATCCACGGTCTTGGCGCCACCTTCGTGCATTTCTCGGCCCAGACCCGGATGAGCGGCGTGGATTTGCCACACTCCCCTCGCCCTTTGGGAGAGGGGCCGGGGGTAAGAGCGGTGCGGCAGATCCGCAAGGGTTCGGCGGACGCGATTCGCCAGCACGTCGAAGCGCTCGGTGGCGGGTTCCCAAGTCCGGTGACCCACACCGTGAACGAGGTGGCCAGTCGGGGCAGCACGCCGCTGGTGGTCGCCGACGGCGCGAAGGTGCTCGGCGTCATCGAACTCAAGGACATCGTCAAGGGCGGCATCAAGGAGCGCTTCGCCGAACTGCGCCGCATGGGCATCAAGACGGTGATGATCACCGGCGACAACCGGCTGACCGCCGCCGCCATCGCCGCTGAAGCGGGGGTGGACGATTTCCTGGCCGAAGCCACGCCGGAGGCGAAACTCGCTCTGATCCGCCAGCATCAAGCCGAGGGCCGGCTGGTGGCGATGACCGGCGATGGCACCAACGACGCGCCCGCGCTGGCGCAGGCCGACGTGGCGGTCGCCATGAACACCGGTACCCAGGCGGCCAAGGAAGCCGGCAACATGGTGGATCTGGATTCCAATCCGACCAAGTTGATCGAGATCGTCGAGACCGGCAAGCAGATGCTGATGACGCGCGGCTCGCTCACGACCTTCAGCGTCGCCAACGATATCGCCAAATTTTTCGCCATCATCCCGGCCGCTTTCGTCACCACCTATCCGCAACTGGCGGCGCTCAACGTCATGGACCTGGCCAGCCCGGCCTCGGCGATCCTGTCGGCGGTGATTTTCAACGCCCTGATCATCATCTTCCTCATCCCGCTGGCGCTGAAGGGCGTCAGATACCGGCCGCTCGGCGCGGCGGTGCTGCTGCGGCGCAATCTGTTGATCTATGGCTTGGGCGGCGTGATTGTCCCGTTCGTTGGCATCAAGCTGATCGATCTGCTGATTTCGCTCGCGGGTTGGGCATAAGAGCTCGCAGGAGAAACGCACCATGAAAACGCTCATTCGTCCCGCCGTGACACTCTTCATCCTGCTGTCCATCGTCACCGGCCTGATCTATCCGCTGCTGGTGACGGGAATCGGGCAAGCCCTGTTCCCGAAACAAGCCGCCGGCAGTTTGATCGAGCGCGACGGCAAGCCGGTCGGCTCACGGCTGATCGGCCAGAATTTCACCGACCCGAAATACTTCTGGGGCCGACCGTCGGCCACCAGTCCCTACCCCAACAACGCGGCGGCTTCCAGCGGCTCCAATCTCGGTCCGCTCAACCCCGCCCTGAAGGAAGCGGTAGAATCCCGCGTCAAGACGCTGCGTGAAGCCGATCCGGGTAACACCGCGCCGGTGCCGGTGGATTTAGTCACCGCGTCCGCCAGCGGACTCGATCCCCACATCGGTCCGGCCGCCGCCGAATATCAAGTGGCGCGGGTCGCGCGGGCGCGCGGCCTGGCGCCCGAAATCGTGCGAAACTTGGCCACGCAACAGACCGAGGATCGCCAGTGGGGAGTTTTCGGCGAACCGCGCGTCAACGTGCTTGAACTCAATCTCGCCCTCGACCAGTTACCAGCCGAACAAAAACCATGAACGCGCTGATCGAACCTGCCCAGGGAGTAGCCACTGGCGGCGCCAGCAGTCCGGCTTCGCCGGTATTGCCGCTAGTCCGGCATTTTCGCCAAATCCTGCTGTGGCCGTTGCGGGTAATCCCGGGCCAGGCGGAAGGGATGCACACCTCGAAATATTGGGAACTGCTGGAGACATTGGGGGAAAGCTGTCCCTGGTGGGAAGCCATAGACGAATTCGGCGACCCCAAGAATTTTCGCGAGCGGCATTACAAGGAATTCATCACCTTTCTGCCTTACGTACAGCGTTTCCTGTATGGCGAAAGCGCGGGCCGCGAAGGACAGATCGGCTACGGCAAATCCCCGATTCGGGTATTCCGCCGCCGCGATGTCGCCCAGATGCGGGTGATTCTCGACCCGTCAACGCCGCCATTGCTGTTCCAGATCGCCCATGTCGATCTCTATTTCTTTCACGATATCGACATCCTGATTCTGGCAGTGGAATTTTTCGCCAACGATCTGCCGCTGTTGCTGGTCGAGGACGTGCTGTTCAAGGTCGGCCGGGCCTATCCGGCGTTCTGGGAGCTCAGTGGCCAGGGCGGTCAATGTCCGTACCGGGTGGAGTGGCTGTCGGCGGTGGGCGAGACGTTGGCGGTATCCGATTACGAGAACCGCGACAAATATCTTCAGTTCACCCGCCAGCACCGTTCCCCCAACGTCTCCGCCCATTGGGAGTATCTATTGCGACCGATGGCTCTGTACCATTCCGACCACGAGGGCGTAATCCGCTATCGGCAGATCGAATACCATCGCATGCCGCTGCTGGCCTATCTCAGCTTTAGCGATCCACAAGCCCTGACGCGCGGCGACTTCGCCCGGCTGGCGCTGATCACCAAGGCGGGACCGTCCGACACCCTGCCGTACTCCGCCAAGGAACTGATCCATTTCGAGGAGCACTACTGTTACGACAAGTTCTGGGATCCGGACAACCCGGCGTTGTCCAGTCGCTACCTGTGCTGTGGCCATGCCTTCGTGGTCGTCGGCAAGTCCAGCCACCCCTTTTTCGTCGATTCCGAAACCGGCCTTCTGGGCCAGTTCCGCCATCAATATTTCATCGTCAACCTGATCGCGCACTTCCAGAAAGCCGCCCTGATGCTGTTTTCAGAATGGTTGGTGGTGGCGATCAGTCAACTCGATGTCCACGACCTCGACTCGGTTAGAACCTTCAAGCGGGAAATTCGCCGAATCATGGCTACGTTCCTGCGCTTCACCGAACGCTACTGGTTTCACGAAGTCTCCGACCAGGCGCAGATTCGCGATCTGTTCCGGCTGCTGACCGGTCATCTCAACACCGACCGGATTTATCAGGATGTCAGCGTATCGGTCAAGGAAATGAATCATTTCTTGGACAGTGACAGTCAGCGGCGGCAGGCGAACACCGTGACGCGCCTGACGGTGGTGACCACGCTGGGGCTGGTCGCGACCGTCGCGACCGGTTTTCTGGGGATGAACCTCTTCGACGAAACCGATCAACCCGGCTGGGTCAAGCTCCTGATTTTTTGCATCGTGCTCGTTCCCAGCTCTCTCCTGGTCAACTATGCGGTCGCCAATTCCAAGGTCCTCTCGGATTTCATGGAAGCCCTGGCGGACAAGAAACTGACCTGGTGGGACCGGACCCGGATACTGCTCAGAATTTGGCGGAAATCTCCTGAAAAAGCGTCCAAACCGTGAACGGCAAATCCGAAGACAACCGCCTGGACCCTGACCAGTGACCCGCCCTCAGCGCAGCACGGCGAAATCGGCGCGGCAGCCCTGATTGACCCAAATACCGTTCCGGTCGTAGCCCCAACTGGAATTGAAGCGACAGGCCGAGCGGGACAGTTGGCGCTGGATCTCGACCCGACCACGACCGATCCGGGCCGCGCAATATTGATCGTCGTTGTCGCGAGACTCGCAACGGACCACCTGCTCGGGCGCGTAGCCGTAATCGTGGTTGGGGGGCGGTTCGTAGCGGTACTCGTTCTCGTCATTATGGCGATTGGCCAGCGCCACCGCGCCGAGAACGCCCAGCGCCACCACGGCGGCGGCGGCGGCGTGCTTGTTGTTATGATCGTTGGATTCGCTGTATGCCTCGCCGGTCTCGAACCGGGCGCGGCAGCCGTTGCTGACCCAAACGCCGCGCCGGTCGTAGCCCCAGCTATCGCCCTGATAGCAGCCGTGCTTGCTGTACTGCGTCACCAGCCGCACCCCACCTCGGGTGTCGGCGGGGCAGTGATTGGTCTGCCCGCCTTGGGATTCGCAGACGATGGTCTCCGCCCGAACCGGCGCGGCATTCAGGCCGGCGGCCAGGGCGGCGGCCGCTACGAGGGGAGAAAGAACCAATTTGCGCATGATGCCGATCTCCTTTGCCAGGGTATGTGCTTACTTGCCGGACTTGGGGGGAGCACTGGCCCATTCGTCGGGGTCCAGCGCGCCGTTGCCGTCGCTGTCGGCCTTCTTGAAGGCTTTTTCGATCTGGGCGTTGTACGCCTCGATGGTCACCGTGCCGCCCTTGACCGACTGGCCGCTTTTGTCCTTGGCGGGCGGAGTTTCGTCCGGGGTCAGCCGCCCGTCGCCGTTGTGATCCATGGCATGAAAGACGTGCAGCATCCGGTTGCGGTATTCCTCCCAGGACACCTTGCCGTCGCCATCCACATCGACGCTGTCGAAGGACTTCTGGGTCGTTGTGTCCGGGGTGGCCCGGACGGCGGTCGCCGCGCCCAGACCGAGAACCACGGCCAGCGCCGTGGCGATGCCACGCAGGTTTCGCATTGCAAACCTCCAGGAATAAGGGGGGATGTTGATTTGGCCGCCGGGCGGAGCGCCGGCAACCCGGCTTAAACACGAGACCCGAACGCGGCTTCAGCCTTTGCCGGTCACCTTGTCCTTAAGGTCCGCCGCGACCGAGCCAACCCGCTCGATCACATTGCCGACCGCTTCGGCCACATCGGCTTTGAGGTCCGCCGCTTTCTCCCGCACGGTGGCGCTGGCCTGCTCGATCTGACCTTCGGCTTCCAGTTGCCTGTCGCCGGTGACTTTACCCACCGCTTCCTTGATCTTGCCTTTGGCCTTGTCAATCCTTGGATCACTCATGGTCGATACTCCACTCATTAACTGAATAAAAAGTCAGGCTTTTTTGATTAAGCCGATCACGAACAGCAGTACCACGGCGCCGACTGTGGCGGTCACGATCAACCCGATTAGGCCGTTGGCGACCAGTCCCAGCACTCCGAACAAAAAACCGCCGACCACCGCGCCGATAATGCCGACGATGATATTGCCCAGCAGGCCGAGGCCACGCCCCTTCATGATCAGCCCGGCGAGCCAGCCGGCAACGGCGCCGATGACCAGGAAAATAATCAGACTTTGTACGTCCACGGTGAAATCCTCTTGGACTGTTCGAATATCGGAAACTCGATCTGGGGGTTATCCCGATCATCGCACGCCCGTTGAATGGACCCGCCTCATTAATCCTTGAAATGCTTGACTTCCATTTCCGCCGCGCCACGGTCGGACGTGTAGAAGTAGGTCTTGCCTTCGAAGATGAACTGGGTGGTGCCCTCGGAAGTGTTGTAGGTCAACTGCTGGGGTTTCATACCTTCGAACGTCACGCTCACGCGTCTCCCACCCTGCCAGTTCAGAGTAATGGTCTGGTCGGGGTAACGGAGGACGGTCCTGCCACGGCCGCCGGGCGCCGCGCCCTCGACCGTGCATTTGTAGCGGTAGAGCTTGCCCTGGACCGTGACGCCACACACCGTGGCGAAACGGCCACCACTTGGGCCGGGTCCCGGCGCGGGCGCGCTTTCCGCAGCTCCGTCTTGACAATCGAAGGACGGCGACGTGACGAGGGACTGGTAGCGGCCGTTGGCGGTGCGCACGGTGATGCACTGCCCGGTGCGGATATTGCGCCAGTTCGTGTAACTGTCGCTGCCGGATTTCTCGCCCTTGACGAATCGATACCCACGCTGCTGGAGAGCCTGTTCACCGCTGCTGCCGCGCGCCCCCACCAAGTCTTGCAGACCCGGCGCGGGGTCCTGGGCATAAGCGGCTTGCGCCAGGAGGAAGACGGTCAGCGCCCCGGCGGAATAACCAATGACTCGGTGTTTCATATGTAAACTCCTGAGTGGTTTTGAGGGGGGTAAAGCTCTAGAATCGGTAACCGAGTCGCGATCAGCCGCCGAAGATCACCGCATCCGGGATCTCGTAGCGCTCCCGGCCGATGCGGATGATGCTCAGGTCGCCCTGCCTGGAAGCCCGAAATTCGCCGGGATCGGCTTGGCTTTTGTCGTAACCCGTCGCTCGCCCCCGCTCGAAAAAGATCGCCCGGGTCCGCCCGTCGGGCTTGGTCACGGTGACGACGCCGGAACCGTTGCCCTCGCGCTTCACACCAAAGGAGCACTGGCCGGTTGGCTGTCCGCTGCCCATGGAGCACGGGATGTCGCCGGTCGCGTGGAAGTCGGTTCCGGGAACCTTCGCGTCCCCTGCCGGTGCCGACGGTCCCTTCCCGCGCGCGGCGCCCGCGATCGCCACCTTCAGCCGGTAGCGGGCGCTCTCGTTGCGGCGCGCGGCGCTGCGCTCCAGGTAGACGCGGATCGTCTGCTCCCCGCTCTTCGCCAGGCTGCCCTCGAAGCGGTTGCCCTCGGTCGAGCCGACGAAAAAAGCGACCTCGGTCTCGCCGGGCGCGAGCAGGTTGAAGTAGTTGCCGGTGTTGTCGGTGGTCAGCGTCACGGTCATCCGCTGGCCGGCGGCGGCGCCAAGTTTGTAGTCAATGGTTTCCCGCCCCTTGAGAGTTCCCGTGAGGGTCGTGCTCGACGCACCACGCGGGAATTGGACCCGCACTTCGCGAATGGCATCCTGCGCCAGCGCGAGGGCCGGCGCGAAGGCAATGACGAGGGCGGCGGCAAACGATGCGAATGGCTTCATGATGGCAACTCCAATGTTGAACTGCTTCTCGGTCGATTCAGAACCATCAGTACCCTCCCTTCAGCAAAGGAGGGCTTGGTCAGGTCCGCTTCCCCACGCGACGCTGGAATTTCGCCGGCCTCTCGCGCAAAGGGGCGGGAGGCCGCGAGCGTGTTGCCGGGTGCTGGTGTCACCGACAATTGTCATCGGCGATGGTCTCGGCCTTGGAAACACGGCCCTGGCGCGTCTCGACCGAAAGGCACTCGCGGGAGCCGGCGTTCCACCAGGTGGTGACGGCGGCGTCGGCGGTCTTGTAACCGCCGATACTCTTGAAGCCACGACCAGCCATCTCGGCGTCCAGGCTGCCGGCGCGCATGCCGACTAGATTAGCCGAGCTGCTTTGGCTGGCTTTGGGCTTGCCTTGGGTGAGGCTCAGGTCCTGAACCTTGCCGTCGTTGGAAACGAGGCAGCGCCAGCGTTCGGTCATGCCGCCGACGGGGTTGGCGTCCACCATGACCAGTGAGTTCGCTTCGGAGTATTCGGAGCTGCTGACCCGCACGTCGTATTTGCTGCCGTATTGGCGGTTGACGGCGGCCATGCAGGCGCTCTCGGCGGCGCTCGTGGCTTGCCGGGACCCGCTCGACTCCTTGTTGGAGTAACCCAAGTCGGTCGTGCCACAGGCGGCGAGGGTCAGCCCAACGACCGTGAGTACGGTGATCTTGATTGCGGTTGTCATCTGATTGGTTCTTTCTTGATGTCGTTGAAAGTAGAGTTATTAATCGGTTTCAAATCCGGGCGGGTCTCAGCGATGGCAGTCGCCCTTGCCCTCGCCCTCGCCCAGGTAGCGGTTGGCAACCCAGCCGGTGATGCCCTGGTATTCCACCTTGCACCAGCGGGGATTCTCCCGTTCCCGCTGCTTTCGCGCCGATGGCGACAACTCGGTGAATGCCTGAAAGGTCAGCCCGCCCTGGCAGCCGAGGTTGCGGATGCAGGCGCCGTCGGGCGGAATTTCACCGACCTTGCGTGCATGGGGGTTGGGCTCGGCGCGGATGTTCAGCATGTCGCCCGGAGCAACGCCCCGCACGACGTAGAAGTCCGGACCGTCGGCGTCGGCGAACACCACGCCCGAGCCCAGCGCCAGCGTCAATGCCGCAAACGGAAACCAGATTGCGTTGCGCATGGTATCGCTCTCCGATCGGGGTGGATTGCGTTTTGGATAAGTCGCGCGTTCGGGGCTTGAAGGACAGCCTCTCCATTTTGATTACTACACCCCGCCAAGGGATAATAGTGAGAATGCCAAGGCGCGCATTCTCACGCCCCGGCGCTTTCCTGGCAGCGAGCGGTTGGCGATAAGCAGGATTTCGACTGTAATCGAATTAATCATAACTCACGGTTTTCGTAAAAAAATCAGGATATTCCTGTAAGGATTTTCCTGACAGCCGGGTTTGGAGAGGTGATTATCTTGATAGGAAATTTCGCTCAATTAATAACTTGACCGAAGGCGGGCGAACGGGTGAAAACCCTCGGTACACTTGTGCTGCTATGCATTGGGCTGCTATTCGCGGGGACCCTCGCCGCCGCCGAAACCGGCCCGGACGTGCTGACTCCCACCGAACGGGCCTGGCTTGCCGAGCATCCCGAAATCGTGCTGGGGGTCGGCGAGGAATGGGCGCCCGCGGTCGTCAAGGAAGCGAATGGCCGGTTTGGCGGTTTCGCCTTCGACCATATCGACTTGCTCAACCAGAAGCTGGGGACCACTATCCGTTTGGAGGCGGGACCTTGGCACGCGATGGTCGAGAAGGCCGAGACCGGTCGCCTGGCCGGTCTGACCCTGTCCGCCCCCGTGGAAGCGCGCAAGGCCCATTTTCTCTTCACCCAGCCCTTTCACGCCGTTCAATACTTCATCTATTTGCGGACCGGGCAACCCATGCCCGATGACGGCATCAACGGGTTTCAGGGCCAGCGCGTCGGCTATCTCAAAGGTCTCCTGTACCTGCGCAACCTCCTGGCTACCCATCCCGCCATCGAGGCCATGCCGCTGGAGAGCACGGAGGCGCTGGCGCAAGCCTTGCTGAAGGGCGACGTCGACGCCGCGCTGGACTCCTACGGCCTGGAATATTGGCGCGTGAGCCACGGTATGTTGGGTTTCACGCCCATGCGGATGCTGCCCGAGAGTCAAACCAACCTGGTGGTCTCGATCCGCAAGGACTGGCCGGAACTGATCGAAATTCTGAACAAGGGACTCGCGGCCATCACCCGGGAGGAGATGGCCGAACTCTACCGGCGCTGGTTCGGGCAGGATTACCTGAGCCGCATCGCGCCCCAGGCCGCGCTCACCGCCGAAGAGCAGGCCTGGCTAAGCGAGCACCCGGTCCTGCGGGCCGGCATCGATCCTCACTGGGCGCCGGTCGAGTTTTCCGACCAGGTCGGCGTGGCGCAAGGGATATCCCCAACCTATTTGAAACGCCTGGAAAAGATTCTCGGCGTGCGTTTCGAGATCGCCATGGGCTTGTCGTGGGGCGAGGCCCTGCGGCGGCTCAAGGATGGAACGCTCGACGTGTTGCCGGCCATGGCGGCGACGCCGGAACGACGACGCGCTTATCTCTTCACCGATCCTTATCTTTCTTTTCCCGCCGTGATCTTTTCGGCCGCGGATATCGCGTATCTGGGCAATCTCGACGCCCTCAAGGGAAAGATCGTGGCGGTGGTGCGGGACGAGGCCACTCACGCCTGGCTTCGGGAAAAGTGGCCAGAACTTCAGTTGCTGCCGGTAGCGGACACGCGCGAGGCGTTGCACAAGATGGCGGCGGGCGAGGCCTTCGCCTTCGTCGGCAACCTGGTCACCACCAGCTATTACATCGGCCAGTCCGGGCTGACCCGGATCAAGGTGGTCGGCGAAACGCCCTACGTCTACCAGCTCGGCATGGGCGTGCGCCGGGATTGGCCGATGCTGGCCGGCATCCTGCAAAAGGGCCTCGACGCCATCCCGAAAAGCGAGCGCGACGCGATCTACCACGACTGGATCTCGATCCAGTACCAGCACCATGTCGATTACGGCACGCTGTGGACGGTGTTGACCCTGGCGGCGCTGGCTCTGTTCGTCATCGTGTACTGGAATCGCCGGCTGGTGCTGGAGGTGAGCCACCGGCGCGAAGCCGAAGCCGCGCTGACCCAGGCCAAGCAGCAGGCCGAAGCCGCCAATCGCGCCAAAAGCGCTTTCCTGGCCAACGTCAGCCACGAGTTGCGAACCCCCTTGACCGCCGTGCTCGGGTTTGCTTCCCTGTTGCGCGGAAAAGTCCTGAGCGAGAAGGACCAGGGTTATCTGGAAGCGATCCGGGCGGCGGGCAAGAGCCTGTCGCAGCTCATCGACGACATTCTGGATCTCTCCCGGATCGAGGCCGACAAGATCGAACTGCGGACCCGGCCGGTCGAGCCGCGCGCCCTGCTGCGCGATCTGGAACGGATGTTTGGCCACGCGGCGAAGGCGAAAGGCCTGGGCTTGCGGGTTACGGTCGGCGAAGAAGTCCCGACGGCGTTGCTCGGCGACGAAATCCGGTTGCGCCAAATCCTTGTCAACCTGATCGGCAATGCCATCAAGTTCACCGATACCGGCCACGTCGAGGTGCGAGCCACCGGCCAGGAAGAGGGTGGAAACTTCCATCTGCGCGTCGCGGTGGCGGATACGGGACCGGGCATCCCGCCGGATCAACAGGAGGAGATTTTCCATCTGTTCACCCAGCGTCGGGGCCAGGATCACGCTCGTTACGGCGGTGCCGGGCTTGGACTCAGCATCTGTCGGCGGCTCGCGGCGCTGATGGGCGGCGAGGTCCAACTGGCCAGCGCACCGGGGCGGGGCAGCACCTTTACCCTGGTCCTGCCGTCCTTGACGATCACCCACCGGGCTGCCGTCACGGAGGAGCTCATGCCATCGGTTGAGGACGTCGCCTTCGCCCCGGCCCGGATTCTGGTGGCGGACGACAACGCGACCAACCGCCGGCTGCTGGTGGAATATCTGTCGCCCCATGGCTTTGAGGTGATCGAAGCCGGGAATGGCGTCCAGGCGCTGGCGCGGGTTCGGGAACACCGGCCGGCGCTGGTCCTGATGGACATCGCCATGCCGGTGCTGGACGGTCTGGAAGCGACCCGGCGGCTGAAAGCCGATCCAGCGACAGCGAATATTCCCGTGATCGCGGTCACCGCCTCGGTAAGCCCGGAGCAGGAGGCGGATGTGCGAATCCTCTTTGATGCCTATCTGCGCAAACCCGTGAGCCAGCCGACGCTGATCGCCGCCTTGCGGCGGTTCCTGCCCCCTGTTCCAACGGCGCGGGCGGTGCCCAAAGCCCCGTCCGAGACTATCAATCCCTTGCCCAACCACGCCGATCTCCGATTTTCCACCGCTCTGTACGAACAGTTGCACACACTGCGACCGCCCTTCACTTCAATCAACGAACTGGAGGCGTTCGGCCGCGCGTTGGCGCTGGAAGGCGAACGGCGAGAGAACCCCATCCTGCGGGACTTGGGCCAACTTTTGTTGCGCCAGGCGGAGGCGTTTGACATGGCGGGCCTGCGCCAGCGGATCGAAGCCCTCAAAACAGCGGTACGACTGGACCGGTAAAGCATCCATGTCGCGAGATCGGGGCGAAAACGGGCGGCGAAGCATCCTGGTGGCGGACGATGACCCGCACAATGTCCGGACGGTGGGCGGTCTGCTCAAGGAGTCCGGTTACCAGATTCATGTGGCCGACAGCGGCGAGCTGGCCCTGGTGATCGCCAGGGAAATCCCGCTCGATTTGATTTTGCTGGATATTCGGATGCCGACGGGGATGGACGGCATCGAAACCTGCCGCCGGCTCAAGGCCGACGACCGCATCCGCCCCGTTCCGGTGATCTTCCTCACCGGCAAGGAAGACGAGGAGACCATGGTGCGCGCGTTCGCGGCCGGCGGCGCGGACTATGTGAAAAAGCCCTTCAACGCCCGGGTGCTGTTGGCCCGGGTCCGGGCCCAGGTGGAACTGGGCCTGCTGTCGCGGGCGCTGAAGCGCGCCCTGGCCGAACGCACACAGGAATTGCGTGACGCCAATGCCCGGCTCCGGCAACTGGCCATGGAGGTGTCGTTGATCGAGGAACGGGAAAGGAAGCGCCTGGCGGGCGAACTCCACGACAGCCCGATGCAGAAGCTGGCGCTGGCCCAGATGCAAATCGCGTCGGCGGCGCAATGCCGCGATGGCGAATCGGACGCTTTACTGAAGTCCGGCCTGGAACTGATGCGGGAAGCGCTGGGAGAATTGCGCTCCCTGCAATTCGAACTCAGTCCCCCCTGTCTTTACCAGGAGGGTTTGGTTCCGGCTCTGGCATGGCTGGCATCCCATGCCACGCGCCGCTTCGGCGTCGCCTTTTCGTTTGACCCGCCCCGGGCGCGGCCAGCTCTCGACCAGAACTTGACCATCGCCCTGTTCCAGTGCGCCAGGGAACTTGTTTACAACGTGGCCAAACACGCCCGCGCCTCGGCGGGCCGGATCGAACTTGAAGCGCGAGATAACGCGGTTCGGCTGGTCATCAGCGACGATGGCCGGGGTTTCCCGTCCGACGCCGCCACGAGGCAGCCGGGCATTGGGGGCGGCTACGGCTTGTTCGGCGTGCGCGAGCGCCTGGCGCTGCTGGGCGGCGATCTGGCCATCGAGTCGGACGCCAACGGTAGCCGTGTCTCGGTGCGGGCGCCGCTCGCGCCCCTGCCGACAACCTCCCTCGCCCTTTGGCGGAGGGGCCGTGGGTGAGGGCATTTCCCGTGAGCGGAGGGTCGGAGCGGAAAGCGTCATGACCATCACCGTTTTGCTCGCCGACGATCATGTCTTGTTCCGGCAGGGGCTGGCTCTCCTGGTGCGCGAGCAGAGAGGCTGGGAAATCGTCGGCGAAGCCGGCGACGGAGCGGAGGCGGTCGCTCTCGCCCAGGCGCGCCGACCCCAAATCGCGGTGCTGGACGTGGAGATGCCCGGCGTGAACGGCATCGAGGCCGCGCGCCGCATCCGGCAGGTATCGCCGGAAACCCGTGTCGTGGCGCTATCGATGTACGGGGATGCGTACTATCAGCAGCAGATGTTCGCGGCGGGCGCCTCGGCCTATGTGCTGAAGAGCGAGGCCATCGCCGACCTGGTCGATGCCATCCAGGTCGCGCTGCGCGGGGAGCGATTCATCAGCCCCGCCGTGATCCAGCACGGCGCTCCGATCCCGGCGCGTAGCGCCGAACTGGACAAACGGGTTTTAAGCGATCGGGAAATTGAAGTGCTGCGACTATTGACCGAAGGCAGGCGCACCAGGGAAATCGCCGAGGGACTCGATATCAGCGTCAAGACGGTCGAAACTTATCGCGGCCGAATCATGTTGAAACTCGGCATCGATAATTTGGCCGAATTGGTCAAGTTCGCCATCCGGGCGGGGATTACGTCCACGGAACTTTGATCGACGGTTTCTGGCGAGCGCGTAAATCAACGTGTTCAAACTCGATCTGGCGCTGGACGATGACGCCAATCACCAATCACCAATCACTGTTGACGAGATGGCCGAGCAACGCCCAGACCCCGACCAACTGTTGAACCGCATCCGGGAAGAAGAAGTGCGCGCCCGGCGCGGCAAGCTGAAAATCTTTTTCGGCGCCTCGGCCGGCGTCGGCAAGACCTACGCCATGCTGCTGGCCGCCCGTCAGTTACGCGAACAGGGATTGGATGTCGTCGTCGGATTGGTCGAGACCCACGGCCGTCAGGAAACCGCCGCGTTGCTCGATGGCCTTGAACTGTTGCCGCGCAAGGAAATTCCCTATCGGGATCGGGTGCTTCAAGAATTCGATCTCGATGGGGCGCTGGCGCGGCGGCCGGCGCTGATCCTGGTCGACGAGCTGGCGCATAGCAACGCCCCCGGCTGCCGACACCCGAAACGCTGGCAGGATGTCCAGGAACTGCTCGACACCGGCATCGATGTCCTGACCACGGTCAATGTCCAGCATCTCGAAAGCCTCAACGACGTGGTCGGCGGTATCACCGGCATCCGGGTCTGGGAAACGGTCACCGACCGGGTGTTCGACCAGGCCGACGAGGTGGTGCTGGTCGATCTGCCCCCCGACGAACTGCTGCAACGGCTCAGGGAAGGCAAGGTCTACCTGGCGGATCAGGCCGAACGCGCGATTCAGAACTTCTTCCGGAAGGGCAACCTGATCGCTCTGCGCGAGCTGGCGTTGCGGCGCACCGCCGACCGCGTGGACGACCAGATGCAAAGCTACCGGCAGGAAGCCGGCGGCCCGACGCTATCCGCCCGCGAATCGCTGCTGGTGTGCGTCGGTCCCGGCGCCGGGGCGGATGCGCTGGTGCGCGCCGCCAGCCGGCTGGCTGGCAAACTGGATGGCGAATGGCACGCCCTGTACGTGGAAACGCCGGCGCTGCAACGCCTGCCGGAAACCCGCCGCCGGGCCATCCTGAGCACCCTCAAACTGGCCCAGGATCTCGGCGCCCATACCGCCACCCAAGCCGCCGCCGACATCGCCCAGACCATCGTGGAATACGCGCGCCGACACGGCCTGGGCTGGGTGGTGGTCGGCCGTCGCCGGCCGGATCGCTGGCGCTGGTTCCGGCGGGCGCTCGCCGGCCGCCTGGCCCGCCTGGCTCCCGACCTCGATCTGCTGGCGCTGGCGCAAGACGATGCGCCCCGTCGCCCCGTCAGCCCCGCGGCCAAGATCGAAAACGGAGAGCAAACCGTGCTGCCGGCCACGGCGCGACGCTACGGCGCGACGCTGCTGGTCTGCCTGGGAACCACGCTGGCGGTCACCCTGTTGCTGCCGTATTTCGATCTGGCCAACATCATCATGTTGTTTCTGCTGGCGGTGGTCGGCGTGGCCGTTCGGTACGGGCGCGGCCCGGCGGTGCTGGCGGCGGTCGTCAACGTGGTGGCGTTCGATGTCTTCTTCGTCCCGCCGCGCTTCTCGCTCGCGGTCCACGACTGGCAGTACCTGCTCACCTTCGCGGTGATGCTGATCGTCGGTCTGGTCGTCGGTCAACTCACGGCCCGGTTCCGCTACCAGGCCCAGGTCGCCCATGCCCGCGAGGAGCGCGCCCGCTATCTTTACGAGATGTCGCGCGAGTTGTCCGGGGCGCTGGTCGCCGAGCAGGTGATCGAGATCAGCGAGCGCTGCGTCGAGGCCAGCTTTCGAGTCAAGGCGCGGTTGTTACTGCTAGACGACAGTGACCGATTGCAACAACCGCCGGTACAATCCAGCAAGCCCAGAGTCGACCTTGCCATCGCGCAATGGTGTTTCGACCGCAACGATCCCGCTGGTCTCGGCACCGATACCCTGCCCGCCGCGTCGCTGTTGTATCTGCCGCTCAAGGCTCCATTGCGTACCCGTGGCGTGCTGGCCGTGGCGCCCGAGCAGCGGCGCCTGCTGATGATTCCGGAACAGCGGCGGTTGCTGGACACCTTCGCCGCGCTGATCGCCATCGCTCTGGAACGGGTCCATTTCGCCGCCGTCGCCCGCGACACGCTGGTGAAGATGGAGGCGGAACGGCAGCGCAATTCCCTGCTGGCCGCGCTGTCCCACGATCTGCGCACGCCATTGACCGGCTTGATCGGGCTGGCGGAAACGTTGGCGCTGGAATTGGCCGCCGAGGAATCTCCCCATCAGGAATCGCTGACGGCGATCCGCGAACAGGCGGTGCGGATGGCCTTGCTGGCCGACAACCTGCTGGACATGGCCAGGTTGCGGGCCGGCGGCGTCCGCTTGCGCAAGGACTGGCAGTCGCTGGAGGAACTGGTCGGTTCGGCCACGCGGATGCTCGAACAACCGTTGCGCGAGCATCCGCTGCGGCTGGCGCTGGACCCGGAACTTCCGTTGATCAACTGCGACGCGGTGCTGATCGAACGGGTGTTGGTGAACCTGCTGGAGAACGCCACCAAGTACACGCCACCGGGTACCGTGATCGGCATCGCCGCCAGCGCCGCCAGCGACCGGCTGACGGTCGAGGTTTGGGACGAAGGACCGGGTTTACCGACTGGACGCGAACAAGCGCTGTTCGAAAAATTCGCTCGCGGCCAAACCGAATCGGCGGTGCCGGGCATCGGTCTCGGACTGGCGCTCTGTCGGGCGATCATCGACGCGCACGGCGGCCAAATCCAGGCCGCGAACCGGCGGATGGGTGGCGCTAGTTTCGTGTTTACCTTGCCGCTGGAAACGCCGCCGCCGGTTGAAATCGATGATGAATTTGATCCGAAGTCGACATGATCGCCGCCATCGAACCTTCCCTGACCGTTTTGATCGTCGAGGACGAACAGGTTATCCGCCGCTTCGTCCGCGCTGCCCTGGAAGGCGAAGGCTATCGGGTGCATGAGGCGGACACCCTGCGGCGCGGTTTGTCGGAAGCTGGCACCCGCAAACCGGACTTGGTCGTTCTCGATCTCGGATTGCCGGATGGCGACGGCATGAACTTCATCCGCGATCTGCGCGCCTGGAGCGGTGTGCCGGTGCTGGTGTTGTCAGCCCGGGTCGAGGAATACGATAAGGTCGAGGCGCTGGATGCCGGCGCCGACGATTATCTGATCAAGCCATTCGGCGTAGCGGAGTTGTTGGCTCGGGTGCGAGCGGTGTGCCGACGCCACGCGCGGGAGTCGGGCAATACCGCCATCGTCACCTTTAGCGAGGTGAGCGTGGACTTGGAACGTCGACAGGTAGCGCGCGCCGGCCAGCCGGTTCACGTCACGCCGATCGAGTTCCGGCTGTTGGCCGCGTTGGTCACCAGACCCGGCAAGGTATTGACGCACCGTCAATTGCTACGGGAAGTTTGGGGTCCGGCCTATGTGGAGCGCGGCCACTATCTGCGCATCTACATGGGCCACCTGCGCCGGAAGCTGGAAGCCGACCCGACGCGACCCCAACATTTTCTCACCGAAACCGGGATTGGTTATCGGTTTTGCCCAACCTGATTTATCTTGTTCGCCGAAGGGGAAGCCGGCTGGGAATAGGAAATTATTCCACGTGGCATATTCGGGTGGAGCGCGAATGAACGGGATACTCTTCTCATGCTGAAGCAAGACCTCATCATACTGATCTCGACAGCGGTGGGGTTGATTCACACTCTGGGAGTGTTGTCGGCGATTCATGCCGTGGCCGGCGTCAGAACCCCCCAGGGCGCCATCGCCTGGGCCATTTCCCTGGTGACGTTTCCCTACGTCGCCTTGCCGCTGTATTGGATTTTGGGTCGGAATCGGTTCCATGGCTACGTCGAAGCCTTGCAGCGCGGCGCGCTGGAGCAGGCCGATCGTGGCGGAGTTGCCTTGATCCTGGAGCGACTGCGCGGCCATCAAGTCGACCCGCCACCCGAGCGGGCCGGCGATCTCCATATCCTCGCTCGATTGACTCGCACTCCCTATACTCAGGGCAATACCCTGGAACTGTTGATCGATGGCGAGGCTACGTTCGACGCCATGTTCACCGCGCTCGAAGCGGCCGAGCGTTATATCCTGATTCAGTTCTTCATCATTAAGGACGACGACCTGGGCCGCGAGTTGCACGCCCGGCTGCTGCGCAAGGCGGCCGCCGGCGTGCCGATCCGGGTGCTGTACGACGAGATCGGCAGCCACGCGCTGCCGAAAACCTATGTCGAAACCCTGCGCGCCGCTGGCGTCGCCGTGTCGGCGTTTCACACCACGCGCGGCCGGCGCAATCGTTTCCAGCTCAATTTCCGCAATCACCGCAAGATCGTGGTGGTGGATGGCCGGGTGGCGTTCGTCGGTGGCCTGAACGTGGGAGACGAATACCTGGGGCGCGGCCCGCTCGGCCATTGGCGCGACACGCATCTGCGGGTCGGGGGGCCGGCGGTGCAGGCGTTGCAACGGGTCTTTCTGGCGGACTGGTACTGGGCGACTCGGCAGGTACCCGACCTGGAATGGCGGCCAGTGGCAACCGGCAACCAGACCGCGTTGATTTTTCCCACCGGCCCGGCCGATGCCCTGGAAACCTGCTCGCTGTTTTTTCACCAGGCCATCGTCGGTGCGCGGCGGCGGTTGTGGATCGCCAGCCCCTATTTCGTGCCCGACCCGCCGGTGTTCGAGGCGCTGCAACTGGCGGCGCTGCGCGGGGTCGATGTCCGCGTCCTGTTGCCGGCCAAGCCGGATCACAAACTGGTCTATCTCGCCTCGTTTTCGTTCCTGGACGTGGCGGATCGAACCGGCATCCAGATTTATCGTTACCAGAGCGGCTTTCTGCACCAGAAGGTGATCTTGGTGGACGAGGAGGTTGCCGCGGTTGGGACCGCCAATCTGGACAACCGCTCGTTGCGGCTCAATTTCGAAGTCATGGCGGTGGTGGTGGACCGGACGTTCGCCGGCCAGGTCGCCGCGATGCTGGAACGGGATTTCCAGCAGTCCCGGCAAACCTCCGCCGCCGATTTGCGAAACCGGAGCTGGCCCTTTCGCTGGGCGGCGCGGGCGGCGCGGCTGTTCGATCCGATCCTCTAGTGGGCCGCCGCACAAGTTTTGATAGGTTCTCGTTCCCACGCTCCAGCGTGGGAATGCTGACAAGCCGCTCCAGCGGCCCGAATTCCCAATAAAATCGCGATGCTGGAGCGTCTGGACGTGCTCCCACGCTGGAGCGTGGGAGCCAGGCTCGCTAAGCGCTACCTGTCAGAATTTATGCGTCAATCCACTAGATTCCGCAGGTCTTTTCATACGGTCTCATCGCAGGACAGCGATTTGATAAAAAGGATTTTTTACCCGTCTTGGCTCGCTTTCCAGCGAAATCCCCCGCGGCGTCCCGATGGATGCCTATTTCTCGTGGTCATCGCGCCACGAGAGCTTGCGTTCCGCCGCGTCATGTCGCGGCAACCGTGAAATAGCGAGGTTCCTCTTCCGCTCCCTCGTTTTGTCCAATTCGTCTTTATGATAATAAGTATTTGATAAATAATACTTATTATTTTTATTTATGACTTGGCACGGAGTTTGAAAAACAGTTCACGCGGGTCACCGCCGCAGATCGGAACTCCTCAACCAACCTAACCTAGCGGGTCCGGATCGGTTCGGCGGTATGTCCAGACGCACCAAGGCGATTGGCGAAACCCGGTCGCCTGGCAATCGCGGGAAGGCAACCTCCCGTAACTCGCTCAATGTCGTGAACTGTTTGTCAACCCACTCTGATAGGAGCCCTGCTCATGAACAGCAAAACCCTCGTTAACTCCGCCCTCGCCAGCGTTTTCGCCCTGGGTCTGGTCGCCACCGCCGGTCAAGCCGTCGCCGCCGAGGAGAAGAACGCCGAGAAGTGCTACGGCGTCGTCAAGGCCGGCAAGAACGACTGTCAAACCAGCGCCCACGCCTGCGCCGGTCAGGCCAAGAAGGACGGTCAGGGCGATTCCTGGGTTTACGTCCCCAAGGGCACCTGCGAGAAGATCGTCGGCGGCAGCTTGCAGCCGAAGGCCTGAGGCGATTCCGATGACCGCCAAGCCGGCCCTGTCCAGGCTTGGTCCCAGCTCGATTCCGGCTCGCGCCGGAATCGGCCTGCGGGCCGAACACTATGCCGCCGTTTTGGAAGCTCCCCCGCCGGTCGGCTGGCTGGAGGTCCACAGCGAAAACTATTTCGGCGCCGGGGGCAAGCCCCTGGATTACCTGGAGCGCATCCGCGCCCATTATCCCCTGAGCCTGCACGGCGTCGGGTTGTCCATCGGTTCGACCGATCCGCTCGACCAGCGGCATCTGGCCAGCCTCAAGAACCTGATCCGGCGGTTCGAACCGGCGCTGGTTTCCGAACATTTGTCCTGGAACTCGGTCGGTGGGCGCTATTTCAACGATCTGTTGCCGCTGCCCTACACGGAAGAGGCGCTCGACCACATGGTGGCGCGGGTGGTCCAGGTTCAGGACGTTCTCGGTCGGCAAATCCTGATCGAGAATCCGTCCAGCTATCTGCAATACGTGGAATCGGCCATTCCCGAAGGGGAGTTTCTGGTTGCCTTGGCCGACCGCTCCGGCTGCGGCGTGTTGCTGGACGTGAACAACGTTTACGTCAGCGCCCGCAACCACGGTTTCGACGCCAGCGCCTATCTGCGCGCGATTCCGCGCCGCCTGGTCCAGGAAATCCATCTGGCCGGGTTTACGGTGAACCGTTTCGACGACGGCGAACTGTTGATCGATACCCACAACCGGCCGGTCTGGCCGGCGGTCTGGGCGCTCTACCGCCAAGCCGTGCAACGCTTCGGCCGGATTCCGACGCTGATCGAATGGGACACCGACCTGCCCGAACTGGCGGTGTTGGTGGACGAAGCGCACCGGGCCGACGCGATCCTGGAGGAACATCATGCTCGGGCTGCGTGAACTGCAACTCGGTTTTGCCGCCGCGGTGCTGGACGGCGCCGATGGCGTTTTCGACCGCCACGTCCGGGCAGCGGGGCTGAGCGGCGCCCGTCGCTTGCAAGTCTACCGCAACAACGCCCTGCTGAGCCTGACCGGCGCGCTCGAAGCGGTTTATCCGGTAACGCGCCGCGTGGTGGGGGAAGGATTTTTTCAGTACGCGGCGGCGCAATACATCGCGCGCCATCCGTCCCGCTCGGGCGATTTGCACGCATTCGGCGAACAGTTTCCGCCGTTTCTTCAATCGTTCGTGCCGGCCGCCGATCTGGTCTACCTGCCCGATGTCGCCCGGCTGGAATGGGCCTATCACCGGGTTTTCCACGCCGCCGATCATCGGCCGCTCGATGTGGCGGCGCTGGCGCGAGTGCCCGCCGAACGGCGAGGAGAATTGCGTTTCGAACTGCATCCCGCCGCCCGCCTGCTCGAATCGGCTTTTCCGATCCTGCGGATCTGGCAGGTCAACCAGGACGATCACGACGGCGATGCGGCGGTGGATTTGAGCGAAGGCGGCGTCAAGCTGCTGATCGTCCGCCGCGAGAATCTGGAGATCGAATTTCAACCCCTGGAAGAGGGGGAATTTGATCTGTTGCAGGCCCTGGCCGGAGCTTGCGACTTCGCCACGGCCTGTGGGCGGGCGATGGCCGCGCGACCGACGCTCGATTTGCCGGCCTGCGTTCAACGGCACGTTTCCCAGGGCGTCCTGGTCGCCTTTCACCTGCCAGGTTCTTGATCAACTTACCGATTTCAACCACCCGAGGAGAACCTCATGATGACCGCCACCGACATGCTCGATAACCCACCCCAGCGCTCGTTCTGGGCGAAAGCCGCTCCCGCTCTCAAGAAAGCCGACACCTTGTTCCACAAGGCCGCCGATTGGCTGGCGCCCGTCGCCGATTTATTGGCGCGCTACTGGGTCGCCGCCGCCTTCTTCGGTTCGGGGCTGACCAAGACCACGAGCGGCAGTTTCACGCTGTTCGGCCATACCTTCAACTATCCGCTGAGCGTGTTCCCGGCGGAGAGCACCTTCACGCTGTTCGAATACGAGTACCACGTGCCCTTGTTGCCATCCACGCTGGCGGCTTACCTCGGCACGGCGGCGGAGTTGCTGTTGCCGGTGTTCCTGCTGCTGGGTCTGGGCACCCGCTACGCCGCGTTCGCGCTGTTCGTGTTCAACATCGTGGCCGTCGTTTCCTATCCCGACCTGATGGAGGCGGGGTTGAAGGATCACCAGGTTTGGGGTTTGTTGCTGCTGATCACACTCTGCCACGGTCCGGGCAAACTGTCCCTGGATCATTGGATCGGCCGCCTGGTTCGCCGCTGATCGGCCGTTTCGCCACCAGCCGACGAGATCGATATCCCATGAACAACCTGATTCAGCTTGTCGGCGAGGACGCGGTGACTCCGGTAGCCGCTTTATCGGGTTTTCCGGTCACCGAGGAGATCGACCTGCTGTGGCGAATCGGCCTGTTTTCCTCGGACGACGAACGGAATCTGCGGAAGCTTTGGCGAATCTTGAAGGGGCAGACCGATGATTACCTGGACATGGTGTTCGGCATGGTGGCCGCCTATCCAGCGTTGGCGACAACGCTGGCGGCGGCCTGCCGGGAGAACCTGGGGGATGCGGTGGACGGCTCCACGGCCGTTCGCTCCCTGTTTCGGGAGTGGTTGTCCGAAACTTGCCGGACCCCGCGCGAGCCGTCCTGGCTAAAGCGGCTGTATTCGTCGGGTTCCGATCTTCCGTCGGAACGGTCGATGGAAACGACCCTGGCGAAATTGCCGGGCTTTCGTTATCTCATCGCGCTGTCTTTTCCACTGGTCGCTACCCTGCGTTCCCTGCTGGTTGGCGCGGGTCTGGCGCATCAGGAAATCGAGCGGATGCAGTCCGCATTCCTGAAAGCCGTCCTCCTGCAAGTCGCCCTGTTGAGCAAGCTTTATGTCAGGGAGGGAACCTGGTAACGGCGGCTCCATGAAGGAACTCGGCCAGCTACCCAATGCGTTCGGACTTTTTCCAATGGCGACTTTTGTCGATGGATAGTGTTTCCGACGTGGATAACTCTTTCCAAAGCCACCGATGATCGAGAGTTTGGTGGAGACGATATCCACGTCCGAAGCGCTACCGCCAATCGAGCGGCGGTCGCATTACCCATGACTTGAACCTTATTCCAAAGCGAGGCATTTGCCATGAAAACCTTGATCAAGCTGACCGTAACCTTGGTTACCGGCCTGGCCCTGAGCGCGGCGTTCGCCCAAGGCTTCAACATGAAGTCGGTGGAAGTGATGGACGCCAATAAAGATGGCATGATCACCAAGGAGGAGTACATGAAGCATAGCAACGACATGGCGGCCTGGGACAAGATGGACACCAACAAGGATGGGATGCTGGACGCGAATGAAATCAAGGTTGGTTTCAACCAGAAATAACCCCAGTCGTCGTCCGACGCCATTGGAATTGTTTCCAGACCATCGGCGATAGCGGACCAAGATGGAGTGGAATGACGCCACTCCATTTTTTTCGTTACCCTCCCTCATATTGCCTTTTGGCATTCATTGTCACTTCTGTCAATCTTTCGAAGCATCCGTCATGAACGATGCCATGGAATTGAAATTCGCCAAGTCAGGATTGGTCGCGACAAACCCCGCCTGGATTTGAATGAAGACAGCGCCGGTGAATCGTGCAATCCGCCAACCGGATCGAAAATCGTCACGAAAACGGCTAAACCTGCTATACCTGTTTCAGTAGTTCTTCTTGAAAGGACCCTTGGCATGAATGAAACCGTTTCGCAGCCCGCCGATAGACGATCCGTTCCGCGCAGTGACCCAGCGTTCCTGCCTCCCGACGAGCGGGACGCCATGCACTTGGCCTTGCGGTCCATCGTCGAAGGCACGGTCACCGCCACGGGCACCGAATTCTTCCACGCGCTGGTGCGGGAACTCGCCCAGGCGCTGAACGTGCGCCATGCCTTCGTGAGCGAACTGTTGGAAAACAAGGCGCGCGTGCGCACGTTGGCGTTCTGGTTCGGCGGTAAGCCCGCCGACAACATCGAATTTGACCTGGACGGCACGCCCTGCGAAATCGTCATTCGCGGCGACACGGTGTATTACACCAGCAAAGTTTACGAGATGTTTCCCCGGCATCCCGAACTCAAGGAACTAGGGATCGAGAGCTACTTTGGCGTACCGCTGGTATCCGAATCGGGAAACGAAATGATGGGCCACTTGGCTGTCATGCACGACCAGCCGATGGTCAAGGAATTTCGAGGCATGGCGTTGCTCCGGATTTTCGCCACCCGCGCCAGGGTCGAACTGGAGCGCAAGCGTGCTGAACAGGCCCTGCGCAAAAGCGAGGAACGGTTGGCCAGCATTCTGGCCAGCGCCATGGATGCCGTCATCACCATCGACGCCGAACAGCGCATCACCTTGTTCAACCCCGCCGCCGAAAAAGCCTTTCGTTGCCAGGCGGCGCAGGCCGTCGGCCAGCCGTTCGAAACCTTCCTTTCCAAGCGCTTCGGCAATCTGCTCAAGGGGTACTGCCTGGCGGTCCAGCCCGCCACCGTAAGTTCTCGACAACTGTGGGCGCCCGAGGGGCTGACTGCCCGACGCCGGGACGGCGAGGAATTTCCGGTGGAGGCGACGATCTCTCCCCTGGAGATCGAGGGTCGGCGGTTCTTCACCGTGATTTTGCGAGACGTGACCGAACGCTGGCGGTCCGAGGAAACCTTCAAGCAGTTGCAACTGGAAAACGTCTATCTTCAGGAAGAGATCAAGACCCGGCAAAGTCCCAGTCACATCGTCGGCGACTCGCCGGCCATGCAGGACGTGTTCGCCCACGCCGAACAGGTGGCGGGCACCGATTCCACCGTGCTCCTGACCGGGGAAACCGGCACCGGCAAGAGCGTCATCGCGCGGTCGATTCACGATTTGAGCGACCGCCGGGACAAGCTGTTCGTGCCGGTCAATTGCGCCGCCCTGCCGGGCGATTTGGTGGAAAGCGAGTTGTTCGGCCACGAGAAGGGCGCGTTCACCGGTGCGATCGCCCAGCGCAAGGGGCGTTTCGAACTGGCCGACGGCGGCACCCTGTTCCTGGACGAGGTTGGCGAGATGAGCGCCGGCGCCCAGGCCAAGCTGTTGCGGGTGTTGCAGGATCAGGAATTCGAGCGCGTCGGCGGCACGCAGACCTTGAAGGTCAACGTGCGGCTGGTCGCCGCCACCAACCGCGATTTGGCCCGAATGGTCAAGGAAGGCGGCTTTCGCGCCGATCTGTATTATCGGCTGAACGTATTTCCGATTCGGTTGCCGTCCCTGCGCGAGCGCCCGACCGACATTCCGTTGCTGGCCCGGTTTTTTCTGGACAAGTTCGCGCGGAAGATGGGCAAATCGATTCACGATCTCTCGCCCAAGGCGAGCGAGCGGCTGCTGCACTACTCGTGGCCCGGCAATATCCGGGAGCTGCAAAACGTGATCGAGCGCGCGGCCATTCTGACCCGTGGTTCCCTGCTCGAAATCGACAATGCGCTTGAATTGCGCCTGGAAGACCAGGAAACGAAGGCCGCTCCCGAACAATGGGTTTCTTTCGAGGACATGGAGCGGGCTTATATCCTCAAGGTATTGGAGCGCACGCGCTGGGTCATCGAGGGCGAGCAGGGCGCCGCGGCGATTTTGGATCTCAATCCCAGCACCCTGCGTTCCCGGATGCAGAAACTGAACATCCGCAAACCCAAAAATCTCCCCTGAATCAAATCCTGCCTCCCTCCTTCCGCTATCGGTTCTTGACCGGTTGTTCTCGCGCGTCTCCATTCGTCATCATCCCCGTGCAAGAGAGATTTGGAAACACCCTTGTCCCGCGCGTGGGGGAAAAACGGGTGTAAAGACCGTTTTTCGGCGGGCGGGCTCGTCAAAGGCCATGAAAAACGCTTTTTGACGGCCGCTGGAGAACCAGATCGTCGAGGTGGCCCTTTGAATCATGACGGCGGCCACGCTATTCGACGGCTTTGCGATATATCGTGGGACCGATTGCCCAAATCAGGCCAGCGCATGGAAGGCCATACAATTTAATCAATTGATTTTTATCAATATTTATTGATGTTTCGCTGCTGGCACGGACATTGCTAAATAGAGATCGACACCAACGATGTCATCCCTAAACCAGCCAATGAGGAGTTACCCCATGAACAAGACCATCGCGACCACCCTGTTGATTCTGGCGTCCGGCCTGACTCTGAGCACCACCGCGCTGGCGGAGCCTTTCAATCGCAGCGGTTCCTATGTGAACGCCATCAGCAATGCTCATTCCAGCGTCGGTGTTCAAAGCACGCCGAGCGTTCGGCACACCGATGCGCTGGCGACGGTCAACAGTTTCAACGACCGGACGGACTATGAAGTAACCACCGTCAATTCCAAGCCGGTTGTCGAGTCCCCCGTGTCCAGAATGCTTTCGATCATTACCCGCGGGTTCAACGATCGTAGCTGAATCCTGATGCGCCGAGATCGCCAGCCAGGTTTTCCGATCTGGATAACTTGGCGGCGACTCGATCATTCATCGCATTTCATTGAGTGTGAGGTGATGTCATGAACCAGCCATCTATTTCCGCTTCCGCCGGCGCCACTCAGGTTTATTCGAGGAAATGGAGAATGGGGGGCGTGCTGAGTCTGGATCTATCACCCGCCTTGCTCAGCCTGGCGGCCCGGAGCAAGACCAAGCTGTTCCCATTGCGGCCCCCGGCGGTCAAGGCCGAGCCATCCCCCCGAATCGTTCCCTGAATTTCTGCTTGAGGAGAATACCCATGTCGCTGACCGATACCTGCGAACTTCCCCTGAAGGGCCAGCGCGCCCTGGTGACCGGAGCCAGTTCCGGCATTGGCGCCGCCATCGCCAAGGCCCTGGCGGCGGCCGGCGCGAAAGTCGTCGTCAACTACGCCGGCGGCGCGGACCGGGCGCACGCCGTGGCGAACGCCATTCAGGCGGCCGGCGGCGAGGCGATGGCGATTCGCGCCGACGTCAGCCGGGAAGACGAGGTCGAGGCGATGTTCGCCCAGATGATCGAGACCTGGGGCAGCATCGATATTCTGGTCAACAACGCCGGCTTGCAAAAAGACGCCCCCCTGGTCGAGATGAGCCTGGCCGACTGGCAAAAGGTCATCGACATCAATCTGACCGGTCAGTTTCTGTGTTCCCGCGCCGCCGTGCGCGAATTCCTCCGGCGCGGCGTCGTGCCGGAACTGTCGCGCGTCGCCGGCAAGATCATCTGCATGTCCTCGGTCCACGATGTGATTCCGTGGGCCGGACACGCCAACTACGCCGCGTCCAAGGGCGGTGTCAGCCTGTTGATGAAAACCATGGCCCAGGAACTCGCGCCGCGCTGCATCCGGGTCAACGCCATTTCGCCCGGCGCGATCAAGACCCCGATCAACACCGCCGCCTGGATGACCCCCGAGGCCGAGGCGGAACTGTTGAAGCTGATTCCCTGCCGCCGGGTCGGCGAGCCGGAAGACATCGCCCGCGCCACGGTGTGGCTCGCCTCCGACGCGTCCGACTACGTCACCGGCGCCACGCTGTACGTGGACGGCGGCATGACCCTCTATCCCGGTTTCGATCAGGGAGGCTGACATGCAACGGATCGGATCGCGCCGTGCCATTCTCCCGCGCACGGTGCTGTTGGGTCTGTGCCTGGCCCAGCAACCTGGTGCTTGGGCCGCCGGCGAGGCTGGAACGCCGGCCCGTTCGGATTCCCGCGCCGACCATTCCAGCCTGCCCGCCGACGTACAGCCCTGGTGGCCGAGCCGCTATGGCGCGGACGATCAACTCGGCACCCTCAACGAAATCACCCCCGAGGTGGTGCGAGCGGCGACCGCCCTGGTGAAAACCGGAACCGTGGTCGATCTGGGCCGGGTACTGGACGACGACACCCCCAAGTTTCCCGGCCGCTACTGGCACCAGACCGTCGACGTTTCGCCCCATCTCGCCAACCTGCGCCGCCCGGACGTCGACGGCAAGGGTTGGGGCAAGAACCAGATCAACTGGATCACCGAGATTCAGGTGGGCACCTTTCAGGTCGGCACCCAGTTGGATTCCATCGGCCACATCCAGATCGGCGACCGGTTTTACAACGGCTGGACCACGCGCGATGTGGTGGAGTCTTGGGGCCTGAACCGCTTCGGTACCGAAACCGTGCCGCCCATCGTTACCCGGGGCGTGCTGGTCGATATCGCCGCCTACAAGGGCGTGGAGCGCCTGGCCAAGGGCTACGTGATCACCCTGGCCGACGTGCAAGGCGCGTTGGAAAAGCAGGGCGTTACCCTGCGGCCCGGCGACGCGGTGCTGTTTCACACCGGCTGGGGTGGACTGTGGGGCAAGGACAACACCGAATTTCTTTCCGGCGAGCCCGGTCCCGGCCTGGAGGTCGTGAACTGGCTGTACGCGCAGCGCATCGCGTTGACCGGCGCCGACACCTGGAGCTACGGACCGGTGCCCGGCGAAGACCCGGAACGCCCCTTCCTGGTGCCACAGACCATGTACGTGAAGATGGGATTGTTTGGCCTGGAAAATCTGGCGACCGAAGAGTTGGCGCGGCGCGGCGTCCACGAATTCCTGTTCACCCTCACCCATGCCAAGACCCGCGGTTCAACGGCGGCGATCATCGCCCCGGCGGCGGTTTATTGAGAAGGAAACACAACCATGAACGAACGCTACGACATCCTCATCGTCGGTTCCGGCGCGGGCGGCTCGGCGGCGGCCTATGCCCTGGCGCGGGCCGGCCGGCGGGTGCTGCTGCTGGAAAAGGGTCGGGAACTGCCGCGCGACGGCAGCACGCTGGACGTGGACAAAGTCATCCGGCAGGGGATTTTCAAGAGCAAGGAGCATTGGCTGGACAAGAATGGCCGAACCTTCGAGCCGGAGGAATATTTCAATCTGGGCGGCAAGACCAAGTGGTACGGCGCGGCCTTGGCACGCTTCGAGCCGCGCGAATTCGAGGCCGAGCCGGCGCACCAATGCCTGCCCTGGCCGATTTCGTATCGGGAATTGTCGCCCTACTACGAGCAGGCCGAAACCTTGCTAGGCGTCCATCGTTTCGAGCCAGAACCGGATTTGCAAGCCATCGTCGGCAAACTGACCCGCAACGGCGCCGGCTGGAATGCCCAGCCCCTGCCGCTGGCCCTGGACCCAAACATCGTCGAACATCGCGAAGAAGCCGCTCATTTCGACGCCTTCGCTTCGGTCAAGAACCTGAAGGCCGACGGCCAGCACGCCTTGCTGGAGCGGGTTCAGCACCTGCCTAACCTGGTCATCCTAACCAGGCGGGCGGTGCGCGATTTCATCTTCGACCCGGAGCGGCCCGAGCGGTTGATCGGGGTTCGCACCGAGAGTGGCGACGAATTCGGGGCTAATACGGTGCTGCTGGCGGCGGGAGCGTTGCATTCGCCGCGTTTGTTGCAAGGCTATCTGAGCCGCAGCGGTTTGGCCGAGCGGCTGCCGTGCGCGGATGCGGTGGGGCGCAACTACAAATCCCACCTGCTCAGCGCCGTGCTGGCTTTTTCCGCCACTCCCAAGACCGATCTGCTGCGGAAGACCCTGTTGCTGTTGAACGACCGGCTGCCGCACAGCAGTATTCAGCCCCTGGGTTTCGATGGTGAACTGCTCAGTACCCTGATTCCGGGGTTCGTCCCGCGTTGGTTCGCCAGCGCGCTCGGTCATCGCGCCTACGGTTTCTTCTTGCAGACCGAGGACGGTTCCGATCCCGCCAACCGCGTCGTCGCCCAGACCAACGGCGCCCGCTATCCGCAACTGGACTACGACCCGGCGCGCTTGCCGGCGGCGCTGGAGGAGCATCGGCGGCTGGTGCGCGATTTCAACTTCTCGCTGCTGAAGATCGGCCTGCCGGCGGCGGCCAAGGGAATTCCGCTGGCGGGCACCGCGCACGCTTGCGGCACGCTGGTCGCGGGCAACGATCCCCGTACCTCCGTGGTGGACGCCGACGGCAAGGTGCATGGCCTGGACAATCTGTACGTGGTGGACGGCAGCGTGCTGCCGCGTTCCAGCCGGGTCAACCCGTCACTGACCATCTACGCCTGGGCGTTGCGGGTGGCGGAACGGTTGCAACAAGGGGAGCGGCCAGCATGAGCGACAAACTGCCGGACTTTATCCGCTTCGGGCGGGCTATCTGTGGCGATCTCAGCCAGGCCGAGCGGCGCGAGTGGTGGCTGGGCAACGGCTTGGGCGCCTACGCCGCCGGCACGATTGCCGGGACTTTGACCCGCCGCTATCACGGCTTGTTGATCGCGCCGGTTTATCCGCCGCTCGGCCGCTGGCTGGTGTTTTCCAAGGCCGACGCTACCTTCCTCGACGGCGATCGGGAAATCCCGCTGTTCACCAACCGTTGGAGCGGGGGAGCGGTGGTCCCCGAAGGGCACGTCCAGATCGAATCCTTCCACCTGCACGGTCGGATGCCGGTGTGGCGCCATGCCTTGGGCGACCGGGTGATCGAGCAGCGCATCTGGCTGGAGCCGAGAGCCAATACGGTTTATGTGGCGTACCGGCTGGAGGAAATCCCCCCGGCTTCGCCACCCCCCTTTTCCAAAGGGGGGGCAGGGGGGGATTTAGCGCTGCGGGTCCGTTTGCTGGTCAACGCTCGCGATCATCACGTTAGCATGGCGCCCGGTGGGTTCACACCGCAAGTGGAGAGGGCAGGGGAGCAATTGCACGTCATCTGTCCCGACCGGTTCACCTTGCGCTTCCAAGCGCCCGGCGGCCAGCTTCAAACCGAGTGGGACTGGATCGAGAATTTCGATCTGCCCTTGGAGCGGGAACGCGGACTGCCGGATCGCGACGCGCATCTGTGCGTCGGTCAGGCATTGCTGACCCTGCGCCCAGGAGTCTGGGTCGGCGTGGTCGCCAGTCTGCGCGACGACGCTTCCGCCGACCTAAACGCGGCGCTGCAACGGTTCTTCGACCACGAGACCACTTTGCTCGACCGCGCCCGCCCATCCCTCCAAATCCCCCCGGCTTCGCCACCCCCCTTTGCAAAATCCCCCCCTGCTCCCCCTTTGGAAAAGGGGGGAACGGGGGGATTGGGGGGGATTTCGCCGCCCGACTGGATCGAACAACTGACGTTGGCCGCCGACAGCTTCCTGTTCGCCCGACCGTTGCCGAATCTGCCCGACGGCGAATCGGTGATCGCCGGCTACCCGTGGTTCGGCGACTGGGGCCGCGACACCATGATCGCTTTACCCGGCTTGACGCTGGCGACCGGTCGGCTTGACAGCGCCCGGCGCATCCTGCTCACCTTCGCCCGTTTCGTCGATCAGGGCATGTTGCCCAACGTGTTCCCCGGCGCGGGCGAAACGCCGGACTACAATACGGTGGATGCCGGACTGTGGTACTTCGAGGCGTGGCGGGCGTATCTGGAAGCCAGCGACGATTCGGCGGCATTGGCCGAGGTGTTCCCGGTACTGGCCGAGATGATCGACTGGCACGTTCGGGGCACGCGCTATCGCATCAGCATGGACCCGGCCGATGGGTTGCTCCACGCCGGCGAACCGGGCGTGCAACTCACCTGGATGGACGCCAAGGTCGGCGACTGGGTGGTGACGCCGCGCATCGGCAAGCCGGTGGAGATCAACGCGCTCTGGTACAACGCCCTGAACATCATGGTCGATTTCGCCGAGCGGCTAAAGCGACCGTCCGCGCCCTACGCGGAACTGGCGGCCAAGGCGCGGCAAGGTTTCCAACGCTTCGTCCGTTCCGATGGCGCCGGCCTGTTCGACGTGCTGGATAGCCCCGCTGGCGACGATCCCACCCCACGCCCCAACCAGATTTTCGCCGTCAGCCTGCCGCACAGTCCGCTGGACCCGGAAATCCAGCAGATCGTGGTGCGGGTCTGCGGGCGGGAGTTGCTGACTTCCTACGGTCTCCGCTCCCTGGCGCCCGGTCATCCCGATTACCGACCCCACTACCTCGGCGGGGTTTGGGAACGGGACGGCGGCTATCACCAGGGGCCGGTCTGGGCCTGGCTGCTGGGCCATTACGCGCTGGCCGAGCATCGCGTCCACGGCGACGCAGCGGCGGCCCAAGCCCGGTTGCAGCCGATCCGCGATCACTTGCTGGACGCCGGCCTCGGTACGGTCAGCGAAATTCTCGACGGCGCGGCGCCCCACACCCCGCGCGGCGCGCCGGCCCAAGCCTGGTCGGTGGCCTGCGTGCTGGAGGCGTGGCAGCGACTGGAGCGGCTGAAACGGCAATAACTTTTTTCTTGGAGGTTGGAAAATGTTGCTCAGGACTTGTTATGCGCGTGATGGCTTGACAGCCTACCGAGCGGGGCCTTTAATGTGTATTCGTAGCGCGTTTCATACACCTGAGGTGGCCTCCATGCGAACGAATATTGTAATAGATGACACCCTGATGGACGACGCCTTGAAACTGACTGGTCTCAAGACCAAGCGAGAAGCCGTTGAACTTGGACTCAAGACGTTGATCTTATTAAAGAAGCAGGAAAATATACGGCGTTTCCGGGGCAAATTGCGTTGGGAAGGCGATCTCGACGAAATGCGGACCGACTGATGGTTCTTGTGGATTCGAGCGTGTGGATTGCGTACTTCAATGGCGCTATTACACCCGAGACGGAACGACTTGACGCCTTGTTGGGCCAAGAGCCTGTTGGGCTTGGCGATTTGATTCTGGCCGAAGTGCTTCAAGGGTTTCGTCTCGATAAGGACTACCGCACCGCAAAGGAACTACTCACTTCCCTCACCATCTACGACCTTCTCGGCAAGGACTTGGCGATTCGGGCTGCGGACAACTACCGCGCCCTCCGAAAGCGCGGCGTCACAGTTCGAAAAACGACCGATGCAATAATTGCAACCTTCTGTATTGAGAAGGACTTTGCACTACTCCATTCTGACAAAGACTTCTTACCTTTCGTAACGCACCTCAATCTTCGCGCGGCGCTCTAAAGCACATCACGGGCGGCGGGTAAGCCGCGAAAGGCAAGAAAGCCAAAGGCCTTTTTCG
Source organism: Candidatus Contendibacter sp. (assembly GCA_029624765.1). Taxonomy (GTDB): domain Bacteria; phylum Pseudomonadota; class Gammaproteobacteria; order Competibacterales; family Competibacteraceae; genus Contendibacter. The sequence goes on from JARSSO010000007.1 coordinate 63,231, forward strand.
TCCGGGATCGGCTTGATCCGCGTGGTTGCGCGGCGCTTTGCGCCAGCGACAACGACTTCGCGCACCTGCCGTGCGTAGCGCGGCCAGGCGCAACGCCCATTTAAGCCAGCTTGTGAATGGGCTGCCGGAAATCACGGCAACCCAACCCATACGCTGTTATTTAGGCGGCATCGGTTGTCGCTCCACACGTTCGAGCGCCGGGTCCAAGCAAGCCCAACTCGGCGCACTCGCGGCCCAAATATTCGTGCTCGGTTGAATGGAGGAAGGATCATCCAGGTTGCCCGCGCGAACCACCCGCAAATCTGGGCGGTTGGAGGATTTGGCGAACAGATGTGTGCCGCACCTCGGGCAGAATTGACGAGTGACCTCATCGCCACTGTCGGCGGTCTTCGTGTACTCGGAAAGCACCCCGGAAAAGGTGAGTCCGTCCGCGGGGACAAGCAGATTCACCGACCCATTCGCCGCGATGTGTTGACAGTCGCGGCACCAGCAGATGCGGGTTGCCAGCGGTTCCGTTACCAGCTTAAAACTCACTGCGCCACAAAGACAACGACCGGCTCTTTCAGTCATGTGTTTGTCTCTCTATTGAGTGGATTGGGTCTAACGGGGCGGGCACTTCGCGCTCGCGACAGCGACGTGCATCAGTGACGCAGCTTGTCCGCGTCTTCTGGATACGACTGTCGGACGGCATCTGCTTAGACCAGCGTGGCGCCTTCCGCGAGCCCGGGTCGTGCCAGTTCGTTGATGCGCTTCAGCAGCTCCGGGGTCAGGTGGATATCGGCGGCTTTGGCATTCTCTTCGACCCGCTCCGCGCGACGGGTTCCTGGAATGGGGAAGATATCCTGCCCCTGGTGCAGCAGCCAGGCCAGCGCCAGTTGCGCGGGCGTTACGCCAAGCTCCTTTGCGACCCTGATGAAGGGCCTGAAGCGGTCCCTGTTTGAGGCGAGGTTTTGGCCAGAAAAGCGAGGATTGTTTTGGCGAAAGTCACCTGGGTCCAGGCTGGTGACCGTGTCGGCAAGGAAACCGCTGCCGAGCGGTGACCAGCCGACCAAGGCAATGCCAAGTTCCCGAAGGGTCGGCAGCAGCTCTGCTTCCGCTTCACGTCGCCAAAGCGAATATTCGAACTGCACGGCGGCGATCGGATGAACTCCGTGCGCGCGTCTGACCTGCTCGGCGCTCGCGTTGCTCAAGCCGAGAGAGCGGACCTTGCCCGCACGAACGGCCTCAGCCATCGCGCCAACCGTTTCTTCAATGGGCGTGGCGGGGTCGACGAAGTGCGCGTACCACAGGTCGATGACATCGACGGCCAGACGCTTGAGACTGGAGTCCAGTGCCTTGCGCACGTAAGACGGTCTGCCGTTGATCTTGAGCGAGAACCCCCAGCCCGTGGGCAGTTCGGTCCCGGTCTCGCGCTCGTCGAAGACGATGCCGAACTTGGTGGCCACGAAAGCCTGTTGGCGCCTGCCGGCAATGGCGCGCCCGACCAGGATTTCGTTATGGCCGTTGCCATAGGCATCGGCCGTATCAATCATGTTCATGCCGACATCAAGCGCGCGATGGATCGTCCCGACGGCTTGTTCGTCGTCGGAGCCGCCGTAATAACCCTCAAGAACCATCGCGCCGTAACCGAGGCTGCCCACGTCGGGGCCGTTGGTTCCAAGTTTTCTCTTCTCAATCACGATCACTCCTCCGTCGATGTTGCCGTCCAACGCTATAACTCACCTGTCGGGGCCGCTCGGAAGATGTTCCCCTTGGCCCGGCAAATTATCGTAGGGCAGATTAGGGCGGCAACCCGTAATCCGCCTTTTGGAAAATCTACCGGAATCGGCGGGTTACGCTTCGCTAACCCGCCCTACCACGCTCACCTGTCCGAAGAAGAAATAACGGCAGTTGAGTACGTAATCAACGGCCGAGTTCAGAAGTAGCAGGATTCCCAAGGTCCACAGCGTTAGGGCAATCTTTAGGGGCGGAGAATCCAACGTCTTTAGAAAGACAAACCACAAAACCACGATACATATGCTCACAAAATTCTCGAGTAGCCATACATATTTGTACCTCTCGTGGCGATCTCGATGGAGCGGATTCTCCAAGATCTCCCTTATTATGCGACGTAATAGCTCAAGCAGGCTGACCCTGTATGCGTACTCGAACGCTCGTAAATGAAAGATATCTAAGAGAAATAGGATAATATTCGGAAAGAGTATGAAGGCTATAAGCTGAATACAGCGGCTTTCAAGAGTGGAGCCACTTTTGACGAGGAGACTCATCTTGCACACCAAGGCAAATGAGCCGATCAACAACGTTGTCAGACACCATGAGCATATGACCAACATTAAATCCTTCTCGAGTTTTTCCTCGTAGTGATCATCGAAGAGAGTGATGAGGAGGCCGTGAGCATTCTTGGCAATATAGAATATGACAAGAATGCTTAGCAACGACGGCCACACCGTGGTTGGGAAGGCTTGGTCGAAATCGGTCAAAGATAGCACTGCATCTCGAATGCTTGAAAAGCTGCTGATGCTGTATCCGATGAGGAGGCCTGCGAGAATGATGACCAATCTCCGCCAAGCCTCATATCGATAGTTCACATCCATCCTACCATCTCCCATACAGACACACGTAAATGGGTGGAATGTCGTCTGTGATCTCTAAAGTGTCGACAGTGTGTAACTCTTGTACTTTCCCAATCGCTGCACGCAGTGCGGATAGCTGATGAAAGTAATAGACGAATCTGTGTCGCTTCATGTCAAGCGAAACGACGCCGTTGCCATTGATGACCCCAAACTGCCGATCAAACTCGGGGTTTGGCACCGAGAAACAAAAGGCTTTTCCAGGACGACGGAGCCGGTGCATTAGGCCACGTGGATCTCGGATATAGTTCAGAATTAGGGTACCGTTGACGACGTCGTATGGGAATCGTTCAAAGCGGCAGTATCGGATATCCGTCCGGTGAAACTCGGCATCCGGTTTACCATAGAGAGGGTGCCGTTTCATGAGGACTTCAGATACATCAAGCCCGATGTAGCGGCGGTGCGGAATGTATGCCATGCCGGGGTCGAAGCCACAGCCAATATCCAGGATTATGGCGTCAGCCCCCGCCAGATTCGTGAGTGCCTCTTTGACAAGGGGCGCGAGAGAGTCCTCGGAGTGGACTCCCGCGCCGAGACGGTAGCAAATATAGCCCTGGGGCCGGATGCAGTATGCCTCCCGGACATAAGCACCGACACGGCTACTATTTCGCCTACTTCCCACTCAGTAGCTCCGTGGCGAGGTAATTCTCAACGCGAATAGGAGACTTTATTATTCCTTGCTGCAGCATGATGGCCTCGGTCTCTTTCCACGAGGCGACATCGATGGTTCCGAGAGTAAGCCCTGCGCCCGGGGGCGGCAGCACTAGATCGGCAGTAATCCTAATCTGATCTTGGAGCTTCTGCGTCAGGACTTCCTTAGAATCAGTTGAGGATTCTCTGACGTAATTCAGCATTGCGCGAATCGCAAGTGCTTCATTCTTCGGATCAAGAGCCTCTTTCCAGCCCTTCAGTACTGCAGAGAGAAAAGCTCGAACGACAGTTGGATTTGTTTTGAGCATGCGCTCGGTTGTAACAATAGAGTTTGCTACGAAATGTACCCCGCCATACTCTTCCGGATCGAAGAAGCTTACAACCTCACCTGCGGACTTCATCTGTATTCCAAGGTCGACACCTTGGGTGTTCTTGTAGACAGGGAATAGATCGAGATTATTCTTCAGAAAGGGGGCAAAGTCATACCGGACCGGTAGCAGTTCAACGACCGGGCTAGGTGTAGACTCTTGATTTTGGGGAGCTGCCTGACCAGCGACGTGGTAAGGGACATCGGCCTTCCTTAAAACAGCCAGCATGATTGTTGCGTCGTTATCCCCGACTGTGATGCCAACAGATCGCCCACGCAGGTCCTGTGGCGCGGACAGCTTACCGAGCCTCGAGCGGTAGATCCACTGGACGGGGTTCTTCCTGTAGATTTGTGCAATCACAATCACTTTCGCACCTTTGCCCAAGGCGTTGATTACCTGATCAGCTGACGCCACACCAAATGCGGCCTCTTCAGTCAGAAGCTCGCGGATCGCGTCGTGCTCAGGGCCACCCGGCTTGACTTGGACGTTTAGTCCTTCCTCCCTGAAGTAGCCGTAATTGACCGCGTACAGGTCACCAATGAACCCGGTGTTCGCCAGCCACTTAAGTCTGTAGGTGAAAGTCTGATCGCTCGGTGGCTTGTTTTCTCCGTTGATAAAGAGGAGGAACAGACCGATGACGACTACTAACAAAGCAGCCACAAAAGGCCACCACTTTCGTTTTGCATTACTCATTTCGTACTCTCCTTTACTTTGTTGAGTTTTCGCACTGCTTGGCTACCTACCATCTCGACAATGGATAGGTATATCCAGTTGGCACAGCCAATGGTCAACAGCGCGAGGAGGATTCCGTCAAGTTGGTTGCTGTTGTTGGCCATCCAGATGTAGAATCCGATCCCGGAATATTCGGCAAGATACTCTGCGAGGATCGCCCCGACGACTGCTAGACTAGCACTGCCGGTTACTGCTGTTTGCACTGCCTGGGCATTCTCGGACAAACGTATCTTGACAACCCGACTGAGCGTCAGGGATCGATTCAAGGTGTAGAAGTGCTCAACTTCCGGGACAGGGCTCATAAGCACACCAAGAATAGTCAGTAGAACTGGGAAATAGCAAATTGTCACGGTAATGAGGAGTTGAGTCACAAGGCCATCGCCGAAAAGAATGAAGAACATAGGCGCCACAGCGACCAATGGATACGCTTGAAGCGTGTAAGCGACCGAACGGACATACGATCCTACTCGTTGGCGAGTAACAACGACCAAGGCGACGAGAAATGCCATCACCACGGCGATTAGGTGTCCAGATATCACCAAGACGAAGGTTTTGATGGTTGCTAGGGTATAAGGTCGCCAAGATGCCTGAGCTGCATCCCAAAGCTTGGATGGACTAGGAATTACATATTCGGGGTAGTTCATTAATACACTGTAGCAGAAGAGGAGTGCCAAGCCAACGGCGTAGATGATCAAGAAGGAAAATAGTGATCTAAGCATTGTTGATAACCTTCCATATCTCACTGGCCAGATCCGTCGCTTTAGCAGGATCATATTGTGATAGATTTAAGCCGCAGCGACTAACAATCTGAACTTCGGCGTTACTAGCTTTGAGTATTAGCAAGGTCTTGGCAAAGGAGATGGCATCGAAAAGGTGGTGTGAAATGTAGAGAAAAGTGCGGCAGGGATACTTACTCTTAATCTCTGAGAGAATTTTTAGCCGCGTAGGTTCGTCGACGTTATTGAGAGCTTCGTCAAGTATAAGGAGATCAAAGTCCTGTAGCAGGTAACGAAGGACATTGAATCGATTGTGCTGCCCGCTAGAAATTGTTCCGGGGTGTTGAACAAGTAGATCGCTGTCGAGGTCGAAGGCTTGCATGAGCATCTTGATGTCGTTCCGCTTACTAGGACAAATGACGTCATCGAGATGGGAGCGAATCGTCTGCCAGAGTGGAAACCTCTCTCTACAGTGGCAATACAGAACGGACCTTGGGAGGGAAGCTTTTCCCGACCAATTTTTCTCCAAACCGCAGATAATCTTCGCGAGGGTCGATTTGCCTACGCCAGAGCGACCGAGGAGAGCATGAAATGCCGGAGCGTCGAGATTAAAGGAGAGATTGTGAAATAGTTGCTGGCCGCCGGGATAAGCAAAAAAGAGGTTATTGACGGCAATTGTCTCGCAACCCTGATTCACAATGCGTTCCCCTTTTAGCTCCCGTTAGAAAGTTTCTTAGACACATTCCCTTTGCTAAAGGTCAGAGTCAGCGATTCTGGCTTAGGACCGTCGAGTTTGATCTTTGCCACCCAACGGAGCAGCTGATAAGGCGAGAAAGTCGCAGGCTTTTTCACCCGGAGTCGGCTTGATCCATATAGTTGTACGGTGCTTCACGCCGCGCAGGCAGCGGATAGTATTTGCCGCCCCGTTGTCGCGGGCGCGAAGTGTCCGATAGCAGTATAACATTCATCGCCAGCCTTCCAACCCCGGAAACCCCGCCCCGCTCGCCGTCCCCAAGGACTCGCCCGTCGCCACGAGGCGCGGTTAGCACAGCAAAGCATCCTAGCCGGGCAACGTCCGCATTCTCACCCGTGGTCGCGCCTTCACCTGAACTACTGTCACAAGTATAGCGCCTCGCCAGCGGATCAGCGAAGTTTGGCCGCTTTTCAGGAGTAATTGCCAAAACCGCTACATTTAGCGGCTCTACGATATTTCGCAGCCCCCGTCCTCGACCAAAGCTCAACAGTAAAGATGTATCATTTTAATTATCCTTGAAATTTCTCCAGTGGCATAAGTGTTGCTGCTTCAAGGGATGAATGAACGACCGACCTCTCACCCCATGCAACCCCTATTCTGGAGAAACCCCAATGAAGGCCACGATTCCCATCGACAACCCCGAGCGCCTGCGCCTGGAACGACAGTACGAAGGCCAGGAAGACTGGCGGCTGTGGGGGCCGTATCTCTCGGAACGAGCCTGGGGCACGGTTCGCGAGGACTACAGCGCCCACGGCGAAGCCTGGGAGCATCTCGATCACGATCAGTCCCGTTCTCGCGTCTACCGCTGGAACGAGGACGGCCTGGGCGGCATCTGCGACGAGGAACAGCGGCTATGTTTCGCGCTCGCCCTGTGGAACGGCCGCGATCCGATTCTCAAGGAGCGGGCGTTCGGCCTGACCGGCAATCAGGGCAACCACGGCGAGGACGTGAAGGAGTATTACTTCTATCTCGACGCCACGCCCAGCCACAGCTATTTGCGCTACCTCTACAAATATCCCCAGGCCGAATATCCCTACGGCCGACTGGTGGAAGAAAACCGCCGCCGGGGTCGGCTCGACCCGCCATTCAACTTGCTGGACGCCAGCGTTTTCAACGGCAATCGCTATTGGGACGTGGACGTGTCCTATGCCAAGGCCGGCCCGGATGAAATCCACATCCGGGTCACCGTCGCCAACCGTGGACCGGAAGAAGCGACCCTGCACCTGTTGCCGCAACTGTGGTTCCGCAACACCTGGGCCTGGGGCGACGAGGAGAAGCAGCGGGCGTTGGCGGAACTGCGAGGCGATCCGGTTCTACCCGACCAGAAACCGACCAGGCCGGCCTTGCGCGCGATTGCGGCGCCGACCGGCGCGGCCTGGGCGGTGCGCGTGGAGCATCCGACGCTGGGCGCGTATCACCTGTACGGCCGGCAATCCGCCGAGCCGCTGTACACCGAGAACGAGCATAACGTCCAAAAGCTGTGGGGGCTGACCAACGCCACCCCCTACGTCAAGGACAGCTTCCATCGCCGAGTGGTGGACGGCGAGCACGACGCGGTCAATCCCGCGCGGGAAGGGACGAAGTTCGCCGCCTGGCACGTGCTGACCGTGGCCGGTGGCCAGCAAGCTCAAATAGAACTGGTGCTGAGCGCCGCGCCGCTGACCCAGCCCTTCGCCGCCAGCACGACGGTGTTCGCGGATCGCCAGTCCGAAGCGGATGGGTTCTATCGCGACCTGCTGCCGGAAGCTTCCGACGAGGACCGCCGCATTCTGCGCCAGGCCTCGGCGGGCATGATCTGGAGCAAACAGTTCTTTCATTACGACGTGGCCCGCTGGCTGGACGGCGACCAGTTCCCACCGCCCGACGACCGCAAATGGGGCCGCAACCGCACCTGGCGGCACCTCAAGGCGTCCGATGTCATCTCCATGCCCGATAAATGGGAGTATCCCTGGTTTGCAGCCTGGGACTTGGCCTACCACTGCGCCGCGCTGTCGCTGGTGGACGTCGATTTCGCCAAGGACCAAATCGAGCTGGTGCTGCGGGAAAACTATTTCCACCCCAACGGCCAGATTCCCGCCTACGAATGGGCGTTCGGCGACGTCAATCCGCCGGTGCACGCGATGGGCGCGCTGAAGGTGTTCCGGGCGGAACGGGTGCAGCGCGGCCGGGGTGATCTGCATTTCCTGGAGCGGGTGTTTCACAAGCTGCTGCTGAACTACGCCTGGTGGATCAACCGCAAGGACAGCGACGGCAACAACGTGTTCGAGGGCGGCTTCCTGGGGCTGGACAACATCTCGGTGTTCGACCGCTCCCATCCGCTGCCGGCCGGCTTCACCCTCAAGCAGGCCGACGCCACCGGCTGGATGGCGATGTTCGCCCTGAACATGACGGTCATCGCGCTGGAACTGGCGGCGGAGGATCGGGAATACGAAAGTATCGCGATCCAGATTTATCAGCAGTTTCTCGGCATCGCCAACGCCATCGCCGGCCATGCCGGCAACGAAGTGCCGCTGTGGGACCCGGAAGCCGGTTTCTTCAAGGATCTGGTGATTAGCCCGGACGGTCGGACCCAGCGGATCGACGTCTATTCCTGGGTCGGGCTGATTCCGCTGTTCGCCTGCGAGGTGGTGGACCGGCGCATCCTGGCCAAGGTCCCCCGGTTCCGCGAACTGCTGCGCCAGCACCGCCACGGCGTGTTCGACGGCAGCATCATCTGCCAATGCCCGGATTGGGAAAACGAACGGGGCGAGCATCTGCTGTCGCTGGTCACCAACCGGATGTTGCCGCGCATTCTCAAACGGTTGCTGCGCGAGGACGAGTTTCTGTCGCCGCACGGCATCCGCAGCGTCAGCCGCATTCACGCCACGCAAAAGCACCTCGGCACCCTGCCTGGCGTCGGTGAAGCCATCATCGAATACGTGCCCGGCGAGTCCAACTCCGGCCTGTTCGGCGGCAATTCCAACTGGCGCGGCCCGATCTGGCTGCCCACCAATTACACCCTGGTTCAGGCGTTGGAGAAATTCCATCGCTTCCTCGGCGACAACTTCACCATCGCCGTGCCCAGCCTGGGCAACCGCGAACTGAATTTGAAGGAAATCGCCACGTTGATCGCCGAACGGCTGGTGGACATCTACCGTCGCGACGCGAACGGACGGCTGCCCGCCTTCCCCGCCGACAGCCCGTTCCAGCACGACCCGCACTGGCGCGACCTGCTGCAATTCTACGAATACTTCCACGGCGACACCGGCCAGGGGTTGGGCGCCGCGCATCAGACCGGCTGGACCGGCCTGCTGGCCAATCTGGTGATGCGTCGCTATCGGCGCGATATACCGGCGTATTGGAGCCAGCACTCCCCTCGCCCCATGGGAGAGGGGCTGGGGGTGAGGGACTCTAACTCCCCTCGCCCCGTGGGAGAGGAGGTGGGGGTGAGGGCGTTTGACTCCCCTCGCCCTTTGGGAGAGGGGCCGGGGTTGAGGGCGACCCCGAGCACGGTGGAGGGCTGAGCCATGCTGACCGCAACCGTCGCCGCTGTCCGGCATCGCCGGGCCAACGTCGTCGCGGCGTTTCTCAAGCGCGTGGATGAAGCGCTGCGGGTCGCCGAGGTCACGCTCTATCCCTTCCTGGACCTGGCGATCCGGCTGTGGCTGGCGCAGGCGTTCTGGGTATCCGGCGTGCTCAAGCTCGCCAACTGGGACAGCGCGCTGACGCTCGCCACCTACGAATATCCGGTGCCCTGGCTGGACCCGGTGACGGCCGCCGTGCTGGGCGTCATCGTCGAAGTGCTGGGCTCGATGCTGCTGGCGTTCGGACTCGCCACCCGGCTGGCCGCGATTCCGCTGCTGGTCCTGACGCTGGTGATCCAGTTCGAATACCGCGCCCTGGATCAACATCTTTACTGGGCCGCGCTGTTCGGCTGGTACATCGTCATGGGTGCGGGGCCGATTTCCCTGGATCGGCTGCTGGCGTCCGGCCTGGCCGCTTCGGCGTTGCCGCTGGTCAAACCGCTGGGTCGGCTGTACGCCGTGCTGACCCGCACCCTCGGTCCAGTCTATCAACTCGGGCTGCGCCTCTGGCTGGCCAGCCTGTGGTTCGCGCCGGTCCTGATCGGGCGCTCGTTCCTGGAAGCGGTACTGGGATTCGTCAGCCCCCTGCTGGCGCTGGGATTGGCGACCCGGCTAGCCGCTATCGGCGCGGCGCTAGCGCTGCTCGGTTCCGGCTTCATGGGCGCGGACGAAATCCAGACCATCAACCGGTTGTATCAATTTTTCCTGCTCGGCCTGATCGCATTGCGCGGACCGGGACCGATCGCTGCTGACGCCGTCCTGCAACACCAGCTTGCCCGCTGGTTCCCGCCGCTGGAAAGCTGGTCCGATGAAGCGCTGACGGACGTGCCGCATGTGGTCGTGGTCGGCGCCGGCTTCGGCGGTTTGAAAGTGGCGCACGGCCTGCGGCTGGCGGCTTGCCGGGTCACCGTCATCGACAAGCGCAACTACCACCTGTTCCAGCCGTTGCTCTATCAGGTGGCGACCGCCAGCCTGTCGCCGGCCGATGTCGCCACCCCGATCCGGGCGCTGTTCCGCGACCAGCACAACGTGCGGGTGTTGCTGGGCGAAGTAACCGGCGTGGATACCGCCGCGCGTCAGGTCGTCCTGAACGACGGCGCCCATATCGGCTACGATTATCTGGTGCTGGCCACCGGCGCGCGTCACAGCTACTTCGGGCGCGACGACTGGGAACCCTACGCGCCGGGCCTGAAGCAGATCGACGACGCCACCGCCATCCGCCGCCGCCTGCTACTGGCTTTTGAGCAGGCGGAGAACTGTGCCGATCCCGAGGAACGACAACGGCTGTTGACCTTCATCATCGTCGGCGGCGGTCCCACCGGGGTGGAACTGGCCGGCGCCATCGCCGAACTGGCTCGGCACGGCCTGGCCGGCGAATTCCGCAACATCGATCCGGCCCAGGCGCGGGTGTTGCTGGTGCAGTCGGCGCCGCGCCTGCTGCCGGCCTTTCCCGAAGCACTTTCCGAGGTGTCGGCGCAGTCACTGCGGGTGCTGGGCGTGGAGGTGTTGACCAAGAGCCGGGTGGAGAAAGTGGACGCCGACGGGGCGCTGGTATCTGGCCAGCGGATCGGTTCCCGCACCGTGTTTTGGGCAGCCGGCGTGATGGCCTCGCCCGCCGCGCAATGGCTTGGAACCGAAGCCGATTCGGCTGGTCGCCTTAAGGTGGGGCCGGACCTGACCGTACCTGGCTTGCCCAATGTCTTCGCCGTCGGCGATACCGCCCTGAGCGAAGCCTGGGACGGCAAGCCGGTGCCGGGACTGGCGCCAGCGGCCAAGCAGCAGGGCGTCTATGTCGCCCGCATCATCAAGGCCCGCCTGGAAGGTCGAACCCATTTACCGCCGTTCCGCTATCGCCATCTGGGCAATCTCGCCACCATCGGCCGCCAGGCGGCGGTCGTGGATTTCGGCGGGTTCAAGCTGAGCGGGGCGCTGGCCTGGTGGCTGTGGGGCGTCGCGCATGTATTCTTCCTGGTGGACCCCCGCAAGCGGCTGTCGGTCGCCATCGAGTGGTTCTGGGCCTATCTCACCTACAGACGCGGAACCCGGCTCATCACCGGCGGTCGCGAATAACCCAAGGAGGCGGCGTTGGCTCCACCGGCTTCGGCCGGTGGCCGCCGCGCCGAAGTCGCCATGCACAAAGCACTTTCTCAACATTGGCCGGAGTATCTGATGGAAGCCGCCGGCCTCGGATTGTTCATGCTCTCGGCCTGCTTCTTCGCCGTGCTGCTGGAGTATCCGGGCTCGCCGCTCCATCAGGCCATTCCCGATCCCTTCGCGCGGCGCTTGCTGATGGGACTGGCGATGGCCGGGACCGCGATCGGCATCATCTACTCGCCCTGGGGGCAACAGTCGGGCGCTCACATCAACCCGTCCGTCACCCTGAGCTTCTGGTATCTGGGCAAGATCGCCGACTGGGACGCCGTGTTCTACGTGCTCGCCCAGTGCGTTGGAGCGGTGGTGGGGGTGGCGGTCGCCGCCGCGCTGCTGGGACATGCCCTGGCCGATCCGGGGGTCGGTTACGTGGTGACTCAGCCCGGCATGGCGGGAATCGCGGCGGCGTTCGCGGTGGAAGCGGTCATTTCCTTCATCCTGATGACGACGGTCCTCATCGTCAGCAATTCCCGGCTGGCCCGCTACACGGGACTGTGCGCGGCCACCCTGCTTGCCCTCTACATCACCTTCACCGCCCCGTTCTCGGGCACGAGCATGAATCCGGCCCGCTCCCTGGGTTCGGCGTTGGTGGCGGGGCAGTGGGCGTATTTTTGGATCTACCTGATTGCGCCGCCGCTCGGCATGTTGCTCGCCGCCGAGGTTTATCATCGCATCGCGGGTCGGGATACGGTGAAATGCTGCAAGCTCCATCACGAGAACGACAAACGCTGCATTTTCCACTGCAACTACGGAGGGATGGAGCCGCCAGGGTCGAAAGAGGCGGTCCCGGTCGGATAGCGAGCGCGCCGGTCGGTTTGTCACCGATGAGCGCGGGAATCAAGAGCGCCGATACTGAATTGTGGAGCAAGAAACGGATAGTCGGCGTACTTCAAGCAGCCGTAACCTTTCGGCGGGGTTTTTGTTCACGGCTTTGCCGGAGGTAACTGAAGTGGCTGAGTTGACCCATGCGACCGCGTTTACGACCGACCAGGCACGATGGAACGCTGTGGAGAGCCGGGATTGTCAGGCGGACGGCCAGTTCTGGTATGGAGTCAGGACGACCGGCGTCTATTGCCGCCCCAGTTGTCCGTCCCGTCTGCCGAACCGGGCCAACGTCGCGTTCTTCGACACTTGCGATCAAGCCGAGGGCGGCGGCTACCGGGCCTGTAGGAAATGCAAACCCACGACGTCCGGTCCGGATCGTATTCCGGACGCGGTGGTTCGGGCCTGCAAGCTGATCGAGGACGCCGACGAACCCCTGTCGTTGGCCACGCTGGCCGCCGCCGTCGGTTTCAGCCCCTTCCACTTCCAGCGCCTTTTCAAGAAGTTCGTGGGCGTCACTCCGAAAGCCTACGCTGCTGCTCGCCGCGTCGAACGGTTCCAGAAAGGGCTACGGGTCGAGCAGACCGTGGCGCGGGCGATGTACGACGCCGGATTTGGATCGAGCAGCCGGTGCTACGAGACGGTGGGCGACACCCTGGGCATGGCGCCCGCCGAATACAAGAACGGCGGGGCTGGAACGGTGATTCGCCTTGCCGTGGCCGAGTGCTGGCTTGGATGGGTGATGGTGGCGGCGACCAAGCGAGGTATCTGCCGGATTGCGTTCGGGGATACGCCGGAGGATCTGCGGGCCGAACTGACCACCCGCTTTCCAAAAGCAACCGTGCAGGAAGGCGACGCTGAATTTCGACACTGGATCGAGCAAGTGGTGGCGCATCTCGAAGCACCGGGCCACACTCTCGGTCTGCCCCTCGACATTCAAGGTACGGCGTTTCAGCGCAAAGTCTGGGATGCGTTGCGCGCCATCCCGGTTGGAACCACCGCCAGTTACACCGAGATCGCCCGCCGGATCGGCCAGCCCAAGGCGGTTCGGGCGGTCGCCGGAGCGTGTGCGGCCAATCCGCTGGCTGTCGTCATTCCCTGTCACCGGATCGTTCGCACCGACGGCGATCTCAGCGGCTACCGCTGGGGCGTCGAGCGAAAGCGGAAATTGCTCGACCGCGAGGCGGGGCGCGATGATCCCGCCGGTGAACCGTCGTGATAAAAAGCCAACGCATTGATTGTAGGAACCGATTTGTGGGCGACGATCCGTCGAGTTGCCCGCAGGCAGGCTCCTACCTCGGCAGACCTTGACTCGACTGGAACAATTTTTGGGCTGCTTCTAAAGTTAGGAAGGTCACTGTCCATCGAGGAATACCCATGGCCGATCCAGCACTGCCCGCTACCTACGACAATCTGCCCGCGCCGCTCAAGCAGACGTTCATCCAGTCACACAAGGAATATGTCAAAGGCTGGCCCGGCCGACTCTTTGCCGAGTACATCAATGACTTGGATGCGAACGGTCATTTGACGGTCATCAGCGCCGTGTACGGGCGCTGCGGCAAGGAGCCTAAGCTGTGGCCGTTCATTCAGGCGATCATCGGCCCTTGGAACTATGCCCAGGGCCACCAAATCTCGCAGGGTTTCAATTTTCTCTGCGACCGGCCGGACGACATGCTCAAGCTCTTGCGAGGGTCTTCGCTGTTTTGCGAGGACGATCCGAAGACGACCGTGCATGGCCCTCGCGACTGCTTTCGCGAGATCATTACCAAAGGATCGGGCTTGCACGCCTGCGTGGTTCGATCCGGTTCGCGAACGACCCACCATCACGACATCCATATCGACAAATTCCAAACGGTTTGCGACCGCCAGACCGACGGGTTTTGCGACTACAAATATTTGAACAGTAATTTTGTCAATCACATGAAAGACGTGGTGCCGTGGTTCCTGACGGATGTCGCTCCGAAAAAAGCCGGTGAAGCCATTCGCGAATACGGCGAGCGAGAAAGCAAGGGCCATGGGCCGAAATGGTAACGGGAAGCGTCCCACCGCTGTCGGCGATAAGCCGCGCTGCTGGATTTGGCCGGCGGCGGGGCGATTGTGTCCCGAACGAACGAGGCCCTGCGGTCAACCTGGCCCGCGTGTTGGCCTGGCTCCCACGCTCCAGCGTGGGAGCTCCAACCGTCCCGATGCGGCGGGCGTTGTGGGCCGCTGGAGTGGCCCGAACGGCGTTCCCACGCTGGAGCGTGGGAACGAGATATCGGTAAGGTCTTTGCTGGAAATAGCCTCAGATCCCTCTTCCCGCTGGGAGGGGGACTGAACGGTTACGTCGATGAAAGATTCCGCCCCGTCAACCGGCATCGGCCGCGATCCCCAGCCGTTCCAGAATCCCGTCGCATTCTTCCAGGGTGGCGAAGCCGATTTCGATCCGGCCGCGCCCCCGCGCGGCGTCGTAGCGCAGCCGCACCGGCGCGGTCAACCGCTCGCGCAATCGTTCCTCCAGCCGGATCAGGTCGGGATCGCGCGGCGTCGCCGTTCGGGGTGCGGGCGGGGCCGTCAGCAAAGTCCGCTGGCGTTCCAGTTCCCGCACGCTCCAACCCTGGTCCGCCGCCAGTTCGGTCAGCCGAAGCTGCGCCTCGCGCGACAAACCGAGCAAGACCTTGCCGTGCCCCGCTTCCAGCCGCCCCTCCTCGATCAGGCTCTGCACCGCCGGGTCCAGGCTCAGCAGTCCCAGCGCCTTGCTGATCGCCGATTGCGAGACGCCGAGCAGTTCGGCCAGTTGCTCCTGGGTCAGCCCGAACTCCTCGCGCAGACGTTGCAGCGCCCGGCCCTCCTCGACGGGGTTCAGGTCCCGCCGCAGCAGGTTTTCCACCAGCGCGATGGCGGCGGCGGTCCGGTCGTCGGCTTCCCGCACCACGACCGGCGCCTGACGCAGACCGGCCTGCTGCGCCGCCCGCCACCGCATGTGGCCGGCCAGGATCTCATAATCGCCGTTCGCCAGCGGTCGCGCCACCAGCGGTTCGATCACCCCGAACTGGCGGATGCTCTGTTCCAGCTCGGCCAGGTAAACATCGTCGACGTGTTGACGCGGCTGATAACGGCTGGGAACCAGTTGGTCGAGGTCCAGTTGCCGGATGTCGCTCGTCATCAAGCCGCCGTCGAAGCTGTGGCCGCCGGCGCCGATCCAGTCTCCCAGACTTTTCAACGACTTGCGGCGGCTCATGCCAGCATCCTCGCGCGGTCGGCCTCGGCGGCTTCGATGCCGCTGAGAATTTCCTGCTGCCAGAGTTGGCGCACCGCCAGCAGGATTTCCGCGTTGACGCCGTCCAGCATCATGATCGCCCGGTTGTAGGTGTCGCGGGAGCCTCGCGGCTGGTCGATTTCGTAGATGCTGAGTTGGTCGCTGGCGGATTTTTGCAATTCCTTGGTCAGCCCCATGCGGTTGCTGAGCAGCAGCTCGCCATACGCGCCATTGATCACCGCGATGTTGTTCAAGGTCTCGGTGCCGGCGTCGACCTTGGTCAGCAGGATGTTGAGCCGCTGCACGTTGATTTCCCGCTCGTACAGGGCGCAGATCTGCTCCAGGATGCGGAAGTACTGGACGCTGGAGGAGATGTCGTACATGTGCGGAACGATGGGCATCAGGATCAGGTTGGCGGCGGCGATGGCGTTCAGCGCCAGCATCCCCAGCGACGGCGGCGTGTCCACCACGATGACGTCGTAGCGGTCCTCGACCGTTTTCAGCGCCCGGTGCAAGCGCACCGGCGGCGGTCCCAGGGCTTCGTTCTGACGCTCCTCCGGTTGCGACAGCTTCCAGTCGGTGTATTGCAGGGCCAGCCGGGCCGGCGCCAGGTCCAGATTTTCCCAGTGCGTGCGCTTGATCGCCGCTTCGAGCCGGGCGGGGGCCTCGGTCAACGCCGGTAACAGATCGTCGCCGTCGTTCAGGTCGAGATCGGGAATGAAGCCGAACGCCCCGGTGGTGGTGGCCTGGGGGTCGGCGTCCACCAGCAACACCCGGTAACCCTCGCGCGCCAGATAGTGGGCGAAGTGCAGCGACATGGTGGTTTTCGCCACGCCGCCCTTGAGATTGGAGAACACTACCCGCACGCAACCGGCCCCCAGGGGACGCGCGGGGCGCTTGCCGATGATTTCGCGAATGCGGTTGACTTCGTTGTAGTTGTAAATCCGCCGCTGGATCGAACCGGCTTCCACCAGCCGTGGCTCGGGCAGTTCGCCGCGCGCTTCCAGGTTGCGCAGGTGGTTGGCGGTGCAGCCGGCCAGTTGCGCCGCCCGTTCGATGCCGAACTCCGGCAGCGTCTTGATCGAATGCCGCGCGCCGAGGGCTTCCAGCAGGCGGCGCTGCATCTGACCGCCACGCTCGGCCGCGTTGCGGCACAGGGTTCGGAAATTGAATCGCATCGCTTGCATCCGGCGAACTCCGACAATGAGAAGGATGGACCGTTGGTCATTTTACCGCACTTGCGTGAAATTTTTACGCACGGCTGGAAAAATGGGAAAACCTGCTGAACCGTGGCATGGCTGGCGGATTCTTGTCAATTCGAGGATTCAGCGAAAATTCATGCGCGCTTGCCCAGGATGCGCCCCAGAGTCCACCAAGAGAGCGGACGCGACCGGCGGATGGGCCGTCGGCGGCGTCGGCGGGAGCATCGCGATGAAAATGCAAGGTTCGTTGCTGGGAATGGGATTGTTGCTGATGAGCGCCGGCCTGACGCCGGCGATGGCCGACACCTTTCGGCCGGAACGGGGCGTGCGCTGCGACGATGCCGCGCAAATCTGCTACGACCGGGGTACGCCCAGCGTGGATCTGACCCGGCAATACTTCGGGCGGGACGCCGCCCGGGCGTTGCGGTGGGATTTGCGGCGGGAAGAACGCGGGCGGTATGAACACGTGTTTTACCCCGAGCGGGGCGTGCGCTGCGACCGGGCCGAGCAGGTTTGCTATAACCGGCGCGGCGAGCCGAGCTTTCGGCTGACTCGCGACTATCTCGGGTTCGGCGCCGCCCGTCGGCTGGGATGGCGGTCTGGCCCGGACTGGGGTTACTCCGGTCGGTGACGGGCGAGGGGAAAGATCGGCGGCGGGATCGGTTTCCGGTCCACGCAGCCGGGTTCGTGGCGGCTGGCGCCTGGCTATTCCTCGTCCCGTGGCGCGGGCGCGGCGACCGGCGCTGGAGCCACCTCGACCGTGGTCTCGGTGGTTTCCGGCGTCACAAACTCCGCCGCCACGGGTTCCGCCGCCGCGGGTTCCGTCGCCACGGGTTCCGCCGCCACGGGTTCCGCCGCCGCGGGTTCTTCCGCCGCGACGCCCATCCAACGGGAACCCAGCAATGCCTTGGCCTCGCCCAGGTGCCAGGCGACGTTGTCCAGATCGGCATGGGATTTGTGAACCCAGGCCTCGCCCCAGTAAAAGTTGCAACTGGTTTCGGCCCGCAGCAGGTGCCAATGCGCCTCGCTCAACACCCGCGCCAGTTCCGGATTGGGATCGTGGGCATGCGCCGCTGCTTGCGCCACGGCGTGAAATTCCCGGCTGATGTCGTGCACCCGGACCATGGTGTCGCGCTGGACCCAGGAACCCTGCCACTGGTGGAAATCCCAGCCGTGATGCGCATCGGTGTTCCACGCGCCGCGCCGCACCGTGACCCGGCCGTGCGCGCCGAACCGGTCCAGGTAGTCGCTGATGAAGGTCGGCCGCAGGGTCGAATGCCCGGCGCGGATTTCCTCCAGCGCCTCGTGATAGAAGTAGGTCCAGAAATTGGACTTGGCGGTGACGTTGCGGAACCAGCCGCCGTTGTCGCCGTCGGTGGCGGTGGTCACCAGCGGCGGGAAATCGCACCACTTGGTCCGTTCGTGCAACTCGTGGTAGAACCAGCCGTAGTCCATGCCGGCCAGTTGGGCATCGGACAATTCGCGGTCGCGGACGATGACGACGATTTCCTCGCCGCCGTACTCGGCGATATGCGGCCGGTAGCGCAACTCCTGCCAGTGCATCGAATCCACCGGATCCACGTACTCGCAATCCACCAGGACGTAGCGGTAGCCCGCTTTTTTGAGGTGCGGGATCATCCGCATGTCGAAGCCCATTTCCGGCGGCCAGAAGCCGTTGAACCGGGTGCGCCACAATAGATGGCGGGCGGTGGCCTGCCAGCGGACGATGTGCTCGTCCCAGTCGGCTTCGGGAATCAGCGCCAGCACCGGATGGTAGTAGCCGGTGCCGAGAATCTCGAACAACTGCTGATTTTGCAGATGCCAGAGCAGCTTGCCGCAGTCCACGATGCCGTAGGCGCGTTCCTGGAAGCTGGGATTGGACAGCGTTTCCAGCAGCGTCCCTGACAGGGACAGATGCACGCGGGCGATATCCTGGTAGTCCCACAGTGCCCGCGGCATGCGGTCGTAGGCGAACAGGATTTCCTTGGCTTCCCACTCGTTGGTTTCGAGCAGATGATCCAGATTGCTGGGAGGCTGGTGCATGTTCAGCACCAGCGCATGGTGAATCTCTCGCATCGCGCGTCTCCTCGATGATCGTTGATGGGCGATGACCCAAACCCTGGCGAAAGGGGGCCAGTGGGTGGGTCGGGGGGAGGGTCACAGTCGCCGAATGATCTCGTCCGCCATCTGGGTGGTGGTCAATTTCCCGCCGAGATCGGCGGTGCGCGCTCCGGCGGCGATGGTGGCGTCCACCGCCTGTTCGATGGCGGCAGCCTCCGTTTCCAGCCCCAGCGAGTGACGCAGCAACATGGCGGTGGACAAAATCATGCCGATGGGATTGGCGATGCCCTTGCCGGCGATGTCGGGGGCCGAGCCGTGAATCGGTTCGTATAATCCACATCGGCCTTCCCCGAGACTGGCCGACGGCAGCATCCCCATCGAGCCCGCCAACACCGAAGCCTCGTCGGTGAGAATGTCGCCGAACATGTTCTCGGTGACGACGACATCCATCCAGGCGGGGCCGGTGATCAGGCGCATGGCGGCGGTATCCACCAGGACATGCTCCAGCGCCACGTCGGGATTGGCCTTGCCGACCCGCACCGCGATCTGCCGCCACAACCGGGAGGATTCGAGCACGTTGGCCTTGTCCACCGAGGTGACCTTGTTCTTGCGGCCCCTGGCCAGCTTGAATGCCAGCTCCATCACGCGGCGGATTTCATAATCGTAATATTCCAGGGTATCGACGGCGCGCTCGCGGCCGTCCTTGACATCGCGTCCCTTCGGCCAGCCGAAATACAGGCCGCCGGTCAACTCGCGAATGACGAGAATATCCACGCCCTGAAGTTTTTCCGGCTTGAGCGGCGAGGAGTCGATCATCGCTGGGTGAACCTTGACCGGGCGCAGGTTGGCGAACACGCCCAGACCCTTGCGCAAGGCCAGCAGTCCGCGCTCGGGACGATCCCTGGCGTTCGGGTCGTCCCACTTCGGTCCGCCCACCGCGCCCAGCAGCACCGCATCCGCCGCCTGGCAATCCGCCAGGGTTTCGTCGGTCAGCGACGAACCGAACCGGTCGATGGAGCAGCCGCCCATCAGGCGTTCCTGGTAGGTCCATTGGTGATCGTATTGCCTGGCGATGGCGTCCAGCACGCGAACGGCCTCGCCGACCACTTCCGGGCCGATGCCGTCGCCGGGGAGTAAAACGATGGTTGCTTTCATGAGGATTCCGTGAAGAGTTCTCTGCTTTTCAGGCACACTTCCATGAAAGAGCAGAGGGAGGTTTTTAAGGTGATTCCACTAAAAATTCAGGAGTGCTCTAGATCTAACGACGATTGGAACAGGTTCCACGTCCCCATTGACCGTCAAGATTCACGGAAATCTGCCCACCGGGCCGGGGTTGAAAAAATCTCGACAAATTGATCAACGTGACATTCGCCATGCCACTAACGTTTCCGCGATAAATCCGCTGACCTTGATCATTCTTGCGATCAAAGCGTAACCGGGAGGATCGAGAGATACCCGCGCCAGTCCGCGCGTTGCGGAATTCCACTTTTTGTTCAAAACCTGTATTGGGACTCCAGGGCACGGAAAAAGAGATGTTGTCGCCGTGCGCGCGATCAATGGTTCCTCGACACAGGATATCCGCCGCGAAGACTTTGGAAGGAACCGTCATCGCCAAAACACTAAGCCCAATAATCGCGGGGCTGGTGGCAATCCGCCTCAAAACACTTCTCCGCTGCATTTGAACGTCTCCCGGTATAAGAAGAATGAGGGATCGAACGGTCTACCAAAAGTAGACACCCATCAATGCGCCACCGACAGCCCGTATTCCACCGCATCGACCAGCGCCTGCCAGGACGCCTCGATGATGTTGGCGCTGGCGCCGACGGTGCTCCATAGCCGGGTGGTGTTGCGGGTGTCGATCAACACGCGGGTGATGGCTTCGGTCCCGTCCTGGCCGTCCAGAATGCGGACCTTGTAATCCGCCAGATGGAAGGTGGCGATTTCCGGATAGTGCCCCAGCAGCGCCTTGCGCAGGGCGATGTCGAGGGCGTTGACGGGACCGTTGCCCTCGGCGGCGGTGTGCAGCACCTCGTCGCCCACCTTCACCTTGACCATGGCCTCGGCGAAGATGCCCCGGCCCTGGCGATGCTCGACGTTGACCAGAAAATCGACTAGCTCGAAGGGTGGCTTGTAACCCGGTTGCTGGCGCTTGAGCATCATGGCGACGGAGGCTTCGGCGGCCTCGAAGGAAAAGCCGCGCGCTTCCAGTTCCTTCACGTCGTTGAGCACGCCGACCACGTCGGTTGCGTTGCCGACTTCCACACCGTGCTCCTCGGCCTTGCTGAGGATATTGGCTCGGCCCGACAGCGCGGAGACCACCACCCGCATCTTGTTGCCCACCCGCTCCGGTGCGACGTGCTGGTACGACTGCTCCGAGCGGCGCATGGCCGCTACATGCACGCCGCCCTTGTGGGCGAACGCGCTTTTACCAACGTAAGGCAGGTGGTCGTTGGGGGTGACGTTGGCGACTTCGTCGACCACGTGCGATAGCTCGTACAGCTTGTGCAAGCGGCCTTCCGGCAGGCACCGGCGACCCATCTTAAGTTCCAGATTAGCCATGATGGAGCACAGATTGGCGTTGCCGCAGCGCTCGCCCACGCCGTTGATGGTGCCCTGGACCTGAACGGCGCCCTCGCGCACCGCCAGCAGCGCGTTGACGACGGCGCATTCGCCGTCGTTGTGGGTGTGGATGCCGAACGGGTGCTGAATGGACGCCTTCATCTCGCGGATGATTTTTTCCACTTCCCAGGGCATCGTGCCGCCGTTGGTGTCGCAGAGCACGACGGTTTCGGCCCCGCCGCGAATGGCGGCCTTGAGGGTTTCGAGCGCGTAGAGTGGATCGGCCTTGTAGCCGTCGAAAAAATGCTCAGCGTCGTAGATGACCCGGCGACCCGCCGCGCGCAGGTAGCCCACCGACTGCTCGATGATCCGCAGGTTGTCGTCCAGTGTAGTCAGCAGTACGTCGGTGACGTGCAGGGTCCAGGTCTTGCCGAAAATGGTGCAGACCGGCGCTTGCGAATCGAGCAGCGCCTGGATGTTGGCATCGTCCTCCGGCCCGCCCTTGACCCGGCAGGTGGAGCCGAAGGCGGCGATCAGCGCGGTTTGCCACTCCAGGTCGCGGGCGCGCTCGAAGAATTCGGCATCCTTGGGGTTGGAACCGGGCCAGCCGCCTTCGATGAAGGCCACGCCCAGATCGTCCAGCCGCCGGGCCACGCGGATCTTGTCGTGACCCGACAGGGTGAATCCTTCGCTCTGGGTCCCGTCGCGCAGGGTGGTGTCGTAAATCTGAATGAATGACATGGTCTTATCTTCGCGCTTCAAACGCCGCGATCTCTTTTTCGAAGCTCAGGATATAACCCAGTTCGTCCACGCCATTGAGCAGGCAGGTCTTGTTGAATGGGTCGATGGGGAACGTGACCGAACCGCCCGGGAAGGACAGAGTCTGGACGGCCAGGTCGATGGTCAATTCGGCGTTGGGGTGTTCCGCGACCAGCGCCAACAGCTTCCGATGGGTTGGCTCGTCCACGACGATGGGCAGCAGACCGTTCTTGAGCGCGTTGTTGCGGAAGATGTCGGCGAACGAGGTGCTGATCACGGCCCGGAACCCGAACCCGGTCAGCGCCCAGGGAGCGTGCTCGCGGGACGAGCCGCAGCCGAAATTGTCGCCCGCCAGCAGGATCTGGCAACCCGCCACCTGGGGTTGGTTGAGCACGAAATCGGTCTTGGGCGAACCGTCGGCGTGGTAGCGCCAGTCGGCGAACAGATTGTCGCCCATGCCTGTCTTGTCGGTCGCCTTCAGGAATCGGGCGGGGATGATCTGGTCAGTGTCGATGTCGTTGACTGGCAACGCGACGACGCGAGAAGTGAGGGAAGTGAATTGAGCCATCTTACCGACCTCCGGTCACGGCGCGCGGATCGGCCACGGCGCCGGCCAGCGCGCTGGCGGCGGCGGTCAGCGGCGATGCCAGGAAGGTGCGTCCACCCTGGCCCTGGCGGCCTTCGAAATTGCGGTTGCTGGTGCTGACGGCGTACTGGCCGGGTTGAAGCTGATCGCCGTTCATGGCGATGCACATGCTGCAACCGGGTTCGCGCCATTCCGCGCCCGCCGCCTTGAAGACGCGATCCAGCCCCTCGGCTTCCGCCTGTTTCTTGATCGCCTGCGAGCCGGGGACCACCATGACGCGCACGCCGGGGGCGACCTTGCGGCCATCGAGCAGCGAGGCGGCCTCACGCAGGTCCGAGATACGCGAATTGGTGCAACTGCCGATGAAGACCACGTCCACCTTCTGGCCCAGCAGGGCTTGACCGGGCTGGAGACCCATGTAGCGCAGCGCCTTGTCGAGCGCGGATTTCTGATTGGCGTCGCCCAGACGGGCGGGGTCGGGCACCCGCCCGCCGATGGCCATGCCCATGCCGGGATTGGTGCCGTAGGTGATCATCGGTTCGAGCGCGGCGGCGTCCAGGGTGATTGAATGATCGTAAGTGGCGCCTTCGTCGCTGGCGAAGGTTCGCCACTGGGCGACGGCCCGGTCCCATTCCGCGCTCCGGGGAGCGTGTTCGCGACCCTTGAGATAATCGAAAGTGATGTCGTCGGGCGCGATCAGGCCGGCCCGCGCGCCGCCTTCGATGGACATGTTGCAGACGGTCATCCGCTGTTCCATCGTCAGCCCGCGGATGGCGGAGCCGGTGTATTCGAAGACGTACCCGGTCCCGCCGCCCACGCCAATTTTGGCGATCAGCGCCAGGATGATGTCCTTGGCGGACACGCCGGCGGGGAGCATCCCATCGACGCGGACCTCGCAGGTCCTGGGCTTGTTCTGCAACAAGCATTGCGTGGCAAGGACATGCTCGACCTCGCTGGTGCCGATCCCGAAGGCCAGCGCGCCAAACGCGCCATGGGTGGCGGTGTGGCTGTCGCCGCAGACGATGGTCATGCCAGGCTGGGTCAGACCCAGCTCGGGGCCGATGACGTGGACGATGCCGCGATTCGGGCTGGTCATGCCGTGCAGGACGATGCCGAACTCGGTGGCGTTGACCTCCATCTGCCGGATTTGCGCGGCGGCCAGGCGGTCGGCGATCGGCACGTCGAGCGGCGTGGTCGGGATCGAGTGGTCCATCGTGGCGACGGTGCGCTCGGGGCGACGGACTTTCAGGCCGCGCTGACGCAGGCCGGTAAAGGCCTGGGGCGAGGTCACCTCGTGGACGAGATGCAGATCGATATACAGGATGGCTGGGGAATCGGGCTGTTCGGCAACGACGTGCGATTCCCAGATTTTTTCGAAGAGCGTTTTGGGCATGACGGATCGGCGATGATCGAATGAATGTTGAATTCCAACAGCGTGTTGGGAGTTTCGGCAATGAAGTCGATGGCTTTTGGGGCGGCGTCCGGCGGGGCGGCACCCATGGAAGCGCAAGCGTGAATTTTCCCATAATTTCATAAAAAAAACAGGAAATTCAACCGCGTCGGATGAAGGCGCGAAGGGCGGTCCCGATACCGGCGGCGAACACCGGTCCGGGTTGGGGCCAAAACGCCGCCGGTTCATCGCGGCAGACGAATCCGCAACCGCGTTCCCGTCGCGCTTTCCCCCAACTCGATGGCGCCCCGATGCGCCGTCAACAGCGACTTGACCACCGCCAGACCCAGACCCGTGCCGCCTCGCGCCCGGTCGGTGGTGAAGAACGGTTCGAACACCCGCGCCGCGTTGGCCGCCGAGATGCCAGGGCCATTGTCGCTGACCTCGATCAGCAGGGCGGCGTCGGTTCCATGGCGGGGCGGGGGGCAGGTCACGGCCACGGTGACGGTGTCGCCGCCGTGTTGGCGGGCGTTGTCCAGCAGATTGCCCAGGATGGATTCCAGCACGTCCTCGGCCATGGCCACGCGCGCCGCTGGCAACGGTTCGACCACCGAGACCGCCAATCCCGCGTCCCGGTAACGGGCGGCGAGACGCCGGACCACGGCGGCGACCTCGGCGCGGTCGCTGGCCGAAGCCTGCATCACGTCGGCGCGGGCCAGTTCCAAAAGCCGTCGCACCAGGCGTTCCAGCCGGGCGGCGTCCTGGTCGAGATGGCTCAAGAACCGTTCGCGCTCGGTCACGGTCATGGTGTCGAGATGGTCCCGCAGCAACTCCACCGCTCCCCGCATGGCCGCCAGTGGCGTCTTGAACTCGTGGGAGACTTGGGCGGCGAAGGTGCGGATATAGTCGGCGCGTTGCTCCAGATGACGCGCCATCGCCGCCACCGCTTCTGACAATTCGGCGATCTCCCGCGTGACCGGCCGGGTTAGCGGCGTGACCGCGCCTTTTTCCCCGGCGGTGGCGCGTTGCGCCTGCCGCACCAGCGCCTGGAGCGGTCGCACCACGGTGAAGGAGGTCAACGTCGACATCAAGACCACGGTGCCGAGCAGCAAGACCGTCGCCAGCAGCAGGTGATAGCGTTTGCCGTGGAGCACCTGGGAAAGCCGGATCGGCGTGCGCCACAGCAGAACCGCCGCCACGATGCGTTGCTCTTGAAGAATGGGGGCGGCAACAAACACCCGCAGGGGCGTGCCGCGACTGATGGAATCGATGGCGGGCGGCGCCGAGTCGGGAATTCGCTGGCGCAACAGGCTCACCGGCTCACCGGTCAAGGCCCGCCGCACTTCCTCGAACGCCGCCAGGGAGCGACCCAGGCTGGGGCCGGTGGTCGCCACCACCGTGCCCCGCATGTCCGCCACGGCGATGCCCGCCAGGGTCATGATTTGGGCATCCTGCAGCAGGGCTTGCAATTCCTGGCCAACCGCCCAGGCGTGCGAATCGGCCGGCTCGACCGGCGCGATGGTGTCCGGGGGCGGCGGGTACACCGTGTCCTCGGCCAGGTCCAGCCGCGCCGGACGCGGGCGCCAGCGGGTTTCGCTGTCGCGCTGTTCCCGCCAGGGCGCGGTGAGCGGCAGACCGTATCCGAGGTCGGCGACCGCTTGCGGCGCCAGCCGCGCCAGGGCCGCGCGGTAACTGGCGGCGACGAAGGCGGCCTGGGCGATCAATTCCGATTCGGTCTGGCGCAGCAGGGCGCTGTCGTACAGCCGCAACGCCTCCAGTCCCAGTAGCGGTAACCACAGCACCATCAGATTGACCGCCAGCAACAGGTGGCGCAGCTTGAGCCGGGGCAGTCGGGACGGTGGTGGCATTCAGCAGGGTCCCAGCCGGTAACCGATGCCGTGCAGGGTTTCGATGGGGTCCGCGTCCAGGACCTTGAACTTGGCGCGCACCCGGCGCACGTGACTGTCGATGGTGCGGTCGCTGACCACCCGATAGTCCTGATAGCTGCCGTCCATCAATTGGTCGCGGTTGAACACCTTGCCGGGATGGCTCATCAGCGTGCGCAGAATGCCGAACTCGGTCAGGGTCAGCACCACGTCCTGACCCTGCCAAAAGGCGGCGTAGCGATCCAGGTCCAGCCGGAGCCGACCGTGCTCGATCCAATGCCCGCCCGCGGTCTTGGGTTCACGCGGCGCCTCGCCCTTGCCGCGCCGCAGGATCGCCCGGACCCGCGCGGTCAACTCGCGGGGGCTGAACGGTTTGGTCACGTAGTCGTCGCCGCCCAGTTCCAGGCCAAGGATGCGATCCACCTCGTCGTCGCGCGACGACAAAAACACGATGGGAACGGCGCTGACTCGCCGCAACGCCTTGCACACCTCGGTGCCGTCCAGTTCCGGCATGACGATATCGAGCACCACCAGATCCGGGCGCGTTTCCTGGAATCGCGCCAGCGCCCGTTCTCCGTTCTCGGCTTCGACAGTAGCGAAACCGTCCTTCTTCAGGGCAAAACAGATCACCTCACGGATGTGGGGATCGTCGTCAACGACCAAAATGGTGGGCATGGGTCTCCGTCGGGCGAACGCGGGCAATGGCTTATTGACAGCTTATACCGTTATTTTTCAATGGAGGATGGCTTTTTGACGAACGGATCGCGCCAGAGCGTTAAACAAGGGTTGACTCGCTGTTTTTCCGGTTTATACTGCGCGCCCCATGAACAGAAACCAGCACCCATTCAACTTCTCATCCATCGTCGGCCGGCTCGCGTCGGCAACGCGCCTGTGCGCGCCCACGGTGGATTTGATGCGGACCTGACGAGAATACAGGCTCGGAAGGTCCGCGCAAGGCGACCTTTCGAGCGGGAATACCCAACCCCGGTCGGCGGTGAGCCTTCCGGGGTTTTTTGTTGGCTGGCAGCCGGCGGAAAGATTTTCAAATCCCCGTCGGTACGATCCGAAGTAACCCTGTCGCCGCACAGCGGTTCCGGTTCTGGATACCGGACTGACGCGCCAACGCTAACCATCGCATGGCGTGTGTCGAGCGGGCGAGAGGTCTTTGGAGCCTGAAAAGTAGCTCACTGGGTAGAGCATCTGATTGAGGATCAGACTGTCGGGGGTTCGATTCCCTCCTTTTCGACCATGGTAAGGCCCTAACAGGCTTGCGGTTCGACTCCGCTCCATAAGCAGTACCCCAGGGAGCCACCCCGGCGGGCGGTCGCTGGCTCGATGCCTCGGCATCGGGGACGGTCGACGACTCGCAGCGCCCGCGCGGTCTCGCGCAACGGGGAATCGGGCCGAAGTCGTGATCGGCCAGCCCAGCGCGGCGCTGGTCCGCAAGGACGCGGGCCGCCGCGCGAGGCCCGCCGATCGTCGATCCGGCAGCGACCCGTCGTCCGCCATGCGGGCGTGGGGTGCGCTCCCACTATTTCAGTGACCTGGTTTGCTTCAACGACGACCAACGGGAGCCGTGCTGGATGACAGTCTTTTGATGCTCGGCGGTGGCGGGCCGGAAACGGCGCCGACAAGCAACACGCCACGCTCGCCCGCCGCATTCCGGCGGAACAGGAAGAACGCACACAACTTCACAAGGAGAACCAAGATGTTGGGTTACAAGCGCATCGTGATTGCCCAGAACGAGCGTGGGCTCCACCTGTACGACCGCCGGCTGGCGGCCATTCTGGAACCGGGTATTTATCGTTGGCTCGACCCGCTGAACCGCCACGAGGTGCAGCGTTACGACCTGACCGTGGCCGAGTTCGATCACCCCTGGCTGGACGTGCTGTTGAAGGCCGACGCGGGACTGATCGAGCGCCATTTTCAGGTGGTCGAGACCGGCGACCGGCAGGTTGGCCTGATCTACAAGAATGGTCGGCTGGACGGCGTGTTGCCGCCCGCGGCTCGCCGGGTTTACTGGCGGGGTCCGGTGGAAGTGCGGGTCGAACTGATCGACATCGCCACCGATTACGCCCTGGCGCGGGCGCAGGTCGCTCTGTTGGCCCGGCCGTCGGCGATCTTGGCCAAGAACCTGACCGGTTTCATCCAGGTGGCCGAGATCGAGGACAACCACGTCGGCCTGTTGCTGGTGGACGGTGAACTGGTCCGCACCCTGGCGCCGGGCCTGCACGCCTTCTGGCGGTTCAACCGCGCGGTGAAGGTGGAGTCGGTGGACCTGCGGTTGCAGACCCTGGAGGTTTCCGGCCAGGAAATCCTGACCAAGGACAAGGTCAGCCTGCGGGTGAACCTGTCGGCGGTCTACCGGATCGCCGATCCGGTGAAGGCTCGCGCCGAACTGGGCAACATCGGCGACTACCTGTACCGGACCTTGCAGTTCGGTCTGCGCCAGACCATCGGCACCCGCACCTTGGACGTGTTGCTCGGCGACAAGGACGAACTGGATCGGGCGGTGTGGGATTACGCGGTCGAGAAGGTCCGTCCGCACGGTCTGGAACTGGAAACGGTCGGCTTGAAGGACGTGATCCTGCCGGGCGAGATGAAGGACATTCTCAACCAGGTGGTGCAGGCGGAGAAGGTGGCGCAGGCCAACGTCATCCGCCGGCGCGAGGAAACCGCCGCCACCCGCTCGCTGCTCAACACGGCGAAGCTCATGGAAGAGAACCCCTTGTTGCTGCGGCTCAAGGAGTTGGAGGCGCTGGAGAAGGTGGTGGACAAGGTCGAACGGCTGACCGTGTTCGGCGGCCTGGATGGCGTGCTCCGCGACACGGTGCGCATTGAACTGCCGGCGCATTGAACTGGTGGTCTGGCCGTGCCTTGACATGACGAGCCGATGAAAAAATGGCTCTCATTCTTGCCTCTCTCCCGCTGGTGGGAGAGAGGTTTTTGCTTGGAGGATTGGATTTTCCTGGAAATCCGAGTGAAATCCGCTCGATCAACGAACTTTGTCTTTGCTTATTTGTTGCCCCAACCAGGCCGGTTGTACCAGCTACCACCCCGGTTGTACCAACCGCCGCCCCGGTTGCCCCAGCCAGGCCGGTTGTACCAGCTACCACCCCGGTTGCCCCAGCCAGGCCGGTTGTACCAGCTACCACCCCGGTTGCCCCAACCAGGCCGGTTGTACCAACTGCCGCCCCGGTTACCCCAGCCGCCGCCGCCCCGGTTGCCCCAGCCGCCGCCGCCCCGGTTGCCCCAGCCGCCGCCGCCCCGGTTGTACCAACTGCCGCCCCGGTTGCCCCAGCCGCCGCCGCCCCGGTTACCCCAGCCACCCCCTCGATAGTACGAGTCGCGTTCTCCAGGCGGGATCACCATGCCGCCCCCCCCGTTGTACCATGCCTCGGCTGGCTTGGCGGTAGTCAAAGCGCCACCCACCACGACGCCGCCGATCACCGCCTGCGACCATTTACCCAAACTGCGTAGAAACTCACGGCGCTCTTCCTGGGTTGATTCTTCATCAAGGGGGTCCGGCATCGCGTCATAGGGTTGTTCGCTATCTTGGTCTGTCATTTCGATTCTCCGCTACTTTCATCTCTGGATCGATCCAGGAACAGGTCATATGGCCATTCGCACATATTTCGGGGCTGCGGACTGACAGTCCTCATCCTGGCGTTTTATTCCACGTGGAATATTTCGGGAAAACCATGCGGTCGGGATGCTCAAGCGGCTACGCCGCGCGCCGTTACCGCCGCGCGCGCCAGTTCCAGCGCCGCCCGTTCCATCCGCCCGAACACGGTCTTGTAAAGTTCGCAATAGGGGTCCTTTTCGAACAGGGAGCCATGGACGGTATAGGTTCGTACCGGGCAACCGCCATGGCACAACGACAGATAGTCGCAGCTCAGGCAGTCACGCTGGATGAGCTGGATCGGCCGCTCGTTGAATTTTTTCCGCGCCGGGCTGGTTTTCAGCAACTCCCCCAGACTGTCGCATTCGAAGATGTTGCCATAGTGGTAATCGGGGTAGCTGGTGACCCAGCAATCGCATTGGGCCACGTAACCCCGGGCGTCGATCGAGACCAGGGCGTTGGCGCAGTTGTCGCCCCAGATGCAGGGCAGGGTGGTCGGTTCGTGGCTGAAATGCCGGAGCAAGGCGTCGAAGGGGCCAACCCGCACGCCGTGGCCATGGCCACGCGCTAGCCAGACGTCGGCCAGATCGGCGTAGAAACGGCTGAGTTTTTCCACTTCCGCCACCGGCAATTCCCGCTTGGCGGCGGTCGCCTCGCCCCCCGGAAAAGGCGTGTTGACCTGGAACTCAGTGATGCCGAGTTCGTCCGCAAAATAACTGTAAAACCGCTCGGCGCCGATCTCCAGCGTGGCCTGGTTGGGTACGGCGATGACTTGCACCTCGATGCCGGCTGCTCGCGCCTCCCGTACCCGCCGGCTCCAGATTTCGTTGTAGTTGTCCGGCGTCTGCCCCAGCAATTTGCGGTGCAGGTTGGGATAGTCCAGCGAGGTGCCGATGGAGTTGCCGAACATTTCGGCCACGACCTTGTTCCAGCGGGAGCCGTAGGCCAGCATGTTGCTCTGCAGGCTGTGGAAGACCTGCTTGCCGCGCGCCTCGGCCTCGCGCTGGATCAATTCGTTGGCCTGTTCGTACCAACTCGGCGGCAACAGCATCGCCTCGCCACCCTGCCAATAGATGGTCAGTGAAGCCAGCGATTTTTCCACCATGTAATCCAGCACCTTGCGGATCATCTCGCCCAAGCGGTCAAGCGTCAGCCGATCAGCCGTCTTGATCTCGAAGCAGTACTCGCAGTCGGCGTTACATTGCAGGGTGGACAACAGGATCAGCGACAAGTGGCTTTTCATGAGAGTGGCAACCTTGATAGTCTGTAACCTTTAGCCCTTAGCCTTTGAACCTTGATGCGCGCCCAAACGGGTTGGACGGCTCGATGAGGAATGAATTATGAGAATTATGAAATTATGGCTGAATGTTGCCTTAACCGCTGCGCTCGGCTTGGGAATCGGCGCCTGCACCGTGGTCACCGATCCTAGTTCCGGCTCCAGCGCCACCACCGGCGGTTCGAGCAGCGCCGCCTTCATGAATCGCCAGCAGCAGACCGCCGAGTTCGCCAAGGTCAATTTGGAGCGGTTGCGGAACGACATGGCGGCCGGCCAGGGCGAATACCTGGGTTCGCTGGCGACCTTGCTGGATATCGAACCCAGCCGCCAGCCGGCGTTCTTCGCCTTTACCCAGGACAAGTTCGCCGTGCTGTTTCCGACCGACCGGACCACCGCCGCCGAAATGCTGGCGACGCTGGAGCGGGAACTGCGGGTCGATCCCCGGTTTGGCCAGCGGCTGACCTTGAACTAAACCGTCCATCGTTCCGCTCCCACGCCTGACGGGCGTCCTGCTGCTCGGTCTGTCGATCGGAACGGCGGACGCCCGCGCCGACGCCCGCTATCTCGCTGAACTGCTGGACCGGGCCGAGGTCGCCGGTCTGGCCACGCGGCGCGAGTGGCAAACGCTATTGCATTATCGGCCCGCGACCGATGGCGAGGGCGTGGTCAGCGACGCTGACGATCCCCGCTTCTTCCTCGCGCCGACCGGCAAAACCGATCCCCGAGCCGAACTCGCCGCGACCCTGCGCGCCTTTTTTAGCGCCGACCGGGTCGGCGGCGACCCGCAGCCGGCCCAATGCGCCTTCATCGCCCGCTACCGCTGGCTGAAAGGTGAATTGAGTTTTGACGACCGCCGCTTGCGGCCGCACGACTGCGCGCGGTTCCAGCAATGGTTCCACGCGCTGAACGCGGAAGCCGCGACGCTGGTGTTCGCCTCGGCCTATCTCAACAATCCCGCCTCGCTGTTCGGCCATACCCTGTTGCGGCTGGACCAACGCGGCCAGACCGATCAAA
This sequence comes from Candidatus Contendibacter sp., assembly GCA_029624765.1. Lineage (GTDB taxonomy): Bacteria > Pseudomonadota > Gammaproteobacteria > Competibacterales > Competibacteraceae > Contendibacter. The sequence goes on from JARSSO010000007.1 coordinate 95,211, forward strand.
CCCGGTTGCTGGCCTACGCCATCAACTACGCCGCCGACGATACCGACGCCAACGCGCTGATGTATGTGCTCGATGGCGTCTCCGGCGGTTTCAAGGGCCGGTTCGATATCCAGCCCTATTACAAGCTGGTGCGCGCCTACAGCGATCTGGAAAGCCGCGACCTTTGGGAATACCGGCTGAACCTGTCCGGGAGCCAGTTGCAACGCTTGTTGGAGCATGTCTGGGAACTGCGCGGCATCGAGTTCGATTACTATTTTTTCCGGGAAAACTGCGCCTGGCAATTGTTGACGCTGCTGGAAGCCGCCGACCCGGAGTTGCGGCTGAGCGATGAATACCTGCTTTGGACGTTGCCGGCCGATACGATCCGGCTGCTGGCCCGGCAACCGGGGCTGGTCGGCGCGGTGACCGCCCGTCCGGCGCGCGGCACAAGCATCAACCGCCGTTACGAGGCGCTGACCGCGGGTGAACGGCAACTGGCGCGGCGATTGCGCAACGATCCGGCGGTGATCGACGCGCCCGATTTTGCCGGACTGGCCCCGGAACGGCAGGCGTTGCTGCTGGAACTTGCCCTGGACGAACGCCAGCACCGCCGCGCCGACAAGACCAGGCCGACAACTGGAACGATTGCGCCGCCCGATGCCATCGCGCATCGATGGTTGACCGCCCGCACCCGGTTGTCGGTCGCGGCCGCGCCGGTCGCGGTCGAACCCTACGCCACTCGCCCGGAAACCGGTCGCGCCTCGCGGCGGATGGGCGTCGGAATCGGGCAACGGGACGGGGCGTCGTTCGTGGAACTGGACGCCCGGGCCAGTTACCACGACTTGCTGGAGCCGGACATCGGTTACACGCCCAACGCCCAGATCGAGTTGTTGAGCATTGCCCTGCGCCACTACCCGGATCGCGATGGATTGAAGCTTGACCGGTTGACCCTGCTCGATATCACCTCGTTGCCGCCGGTCGATGCGTTGACGCCACGCCCGGCCTGGCGGATTCACGCTGGCTGGGAAGCGGTTCCCCAGCCGGATTGCCTGATGTGCATGGCCTTCAATCTCGGCGGTGGGCTGGGGCTGGCGGCGGAAACCGGCTGGCCGTGGCGAACGGTCTGGTTCGCGTTGCCGGGACTGGAGTTTGACGCCAGCGATGAATTCACCGCCGGTTATCGCGCTGGACTGGCGCTGACCGCCGGGGCGTTGCTGGAACCGGCGGCGGGTTGGAAGGTGCTGGCCAGCGCGACCTGGCTGGATTACCGGCTGGGCGAAACCGGTTCGGCGGCGCGGGCGGCGGTGCGACAGCATTGGGCGTTGAATCGGGACTTATCGCTTGGGATGGACTGGCGCCATTGGGAGGGAATCCACGAATTCGAGATTGGGCTGCGGGTGTATTTCTAGGCGCGGATCGGAACGGAAGGTGGAAGGAGTCATGCGGAAACCCGCGGGTTCTCGACCGGGGTGGCCTGAAATTCGCGGACGTACTGATCCAAACCGCCCAGCGTTCCGCAGACGAACAGAACGTCGTCCGGGCGCACCCGGAAGGCGTCGTCGAACTTGACGAACACGTTCCGATCCCGCTCCACCGCCACCACCGCCGCGCCGGTTCGCTCGCGCACCCGTGCGCGCCACGGATGCAGCCCCACCAACGCGCCGGCCGCCAGCCGGACGAACTTGATGCGCGGTTCGACCGCGACCGCCTGCTCGCCAAGCAGATGATAGGCGAGAATTTCCCCGGCCATCTGCCCGACCGATAGCGCGAAATCCGCGCCGGCCTGATACAGCCGCGCCACGTTCGGCGCCCGGTTGACTCGGACGATCAGAGGCACCTCGGGAGCATAGTCGCGGACCACCGCCGTGGCGAAAACACCTTCACTGTCGTTGCTCAACGCCAGCACCACCGCGCTCGCCGCGCGCACGTTCGCCCGGTCCAGCGTGGCGTGCTCAAGCAGGTTGCCGACGATATCGACCCCTGGCGCAAGCTGTTGATCGATGACGACGGTCATTTCATGGGCGTCGCGCAGCATTTCCACCACCTTGCCGCCGACCGTGCCGTAACCGGCCACCACGATGGGGCCGGTGCGGCGAATCGGCGCGGCCAGTTGCTCGACCTGGGCCAGATTAGCGTGCGCGCCGACCGCGACCAGAATCACACCCGGCTCGATGCGCGTATCGGTGCCCGTGGCGACAGCGAAGTTTCCGCCCAGCCATTGCCCGATCACGGTCACGCCGTGGCGTTCGCGCAGCCGTAAATCGCCGAGTCGTTGCCCGGCCAGCGGACTGTCGAGGCGGACCCGAAATTCGGCCAGGCCCACCTGCCCGCCGAGCAGATGCAAGCCTTCCGCCGGCGGACGGATGCGGGCGCTGGCGCGGGCCGCCAGCGCCGCGCCCAGGACATGGGTCGGCGTGAATACCGCCGACGCGCCCACCTTCAACATTGGCGGCCGGTACAGGGGATTGTCGGCGAGCGAGTAAATTGGACCGTCGAAACCCGATTCGCGGGCCATCAGGATGCAGATGGCGTTGGCGTGATCGTCGGCGTTGGTGACCACCGCTTGCGCCGATTTCACCCCCGCCAGCGCCGCCGGGTCTTCATCGAGGCTGCCGAGCACCACGGGATAGCCGCGGTCGCGCAGGCCGCGAGCCAACATCATGTCCTCCTCAAGGATCACGAACGGGGAACCGATCCGGTGGAATTCCTCCAGCAGGGAATCGATCGCTGGACCGTAGCGGTAGAACAGCACCCGTCCGCTCATCGGCGGCAGGACGCGCGGCAACCGCGCCTCGAACCGTTCCTCAAAGTAGGGCAGCACGTAGATGGGGAAGACCAGAACGAGGAAAAACATGCCGACGAACTGGGTCAGGATGACAAACAGGATCATGAGCGGATGGTGCCAGGGCGCATAGGCGCCGTAACCGGTGGTGGTCAGCGTTTCGGAGGCCCATTCCAGACTTGCCCAGAACGTGGTCGGTTTGCCTTCCAGATAGGTGGAACCGAGCATGTAAATGCCGCCAAAGATCAGAACCGCCGTCGGCATACTGACAAGCAGCGCGATCAAGCGCCAAGTCGAACGTTGAATTCCCTGGAGCATGTTTTTTTATCCCTGGCGGGTAGCTGGCGAAACCGTTCTGACAAATAGGACGCATCGGCATTCGATGGCCGGGAGAATTTTGTGCACCGCACAAAATTTTCTGTTATTATTTTACCGTTCGCTAGCGAGGGGGTCGACCCGCGAGAAAAGTCATGTATATCGCCGATGATCCAACCCTGGCGCTGATTACCCGTTTTGTCGGGGACGTTCAGGATACGAATTTGTCCGACACGGAATTTCTGCTCCAGCAGATCGCGGCCATCGAACGATACGTGGCGCCGTTTCCCGACGAGGAACGGCAGGAGCGGGCGTTGGAATGGATCGCGGCGCATGCCCGGCATTACCGCCAGCAGTGGCAAAAACAGGCGGCGGTCGGGGCGCTGGCTCACGCGCGTTGTCCTGATTGCCCGTTGGACGGTGACGACCGGGCCACACCGTGCGCGGTCCATAAACGGTGGTTGGATCTGTTGCGTCGCTACGCCGCCGCCGAGATTTCCTCGCAAGAATACGTTGAGGATTCCCTGAAACTCCTCGGTCGGTATAAGAACCAGTTGAAGGTAAGCCGAACTCGCCAGCGCCGAAGCGCTGCTTCGGTGCTTGATCCCGGCTGAGCCGGTCAACCGCCGATTTTCGTCTTCACCGCGTCGCCCGCAGGGCGGCCTTGACGTCGGCGACGAACGCCCGCACGGTCGTTTCCTCGGTATCCCAGGCGCACATCAGCCGCGCGCCGCCCACGCCGATGAAGGTATAGAACACCAGCCCCGCTGGCGCAGTGTCGTGATCGCCGCCTCCGGCAACCGCGCGAACACGGCGTTGGCCTGGCGCGGGAACATCAATTCCACTTCCGGCAAGGCGCGCAGTGCTTCTTCCAGCAGGGCGGCGCAATGGTTCGCGTGCGCGGCGTGGCGCAACCAGGCGCCGTCCTTCAACAACCCCAGCCATTGCGCCGCCAGGAACCGCATCTTGGATGCGAGTTGCCCGGCCTGCTTGCAGCGATAGGCGAATTCCTCGGCGGCGGCCAGATCGAAGAACAGCACTGCTTCACCCACCGCCAGGCCATTCTTGGACCCCCCGAAACAGAGTACGTCGATCCCGCATTCCACGGTCAGGGCGCGGGGCGGCAGATCGAGCGCGGCCACCGCGTTGGCGAAGCGGGCGCCGTCCAGGTGCAGCTTCAGATCGTGCTGGCGCGCGACTTGGCGGATGCTCTGCAATTCGGCGGGGGTGTAGACCGTGCCCAGCTCGGTGGCCTGGGTCAGGCTGATGACTCGGGGTTTGGGATAGTGGATGTCGCCGCGCCGGGTGACGATTTCTTCCACGCTGGCCGGATCGAGCTTGCCATTATGCCCGTCGGCCAGCAGCAGCTTGGCGCCGTGCGAGAAGAACTCCGGAGCGCCGCACTCGTCGGTTTCGACGTGGGCATGGCGGTGGCAGATGATGCTGTGATAGGACTGGCACAGGCTGGCCAGCGCCAGGGCGTTCGCCGCCGTGCCGTTGAAAACGAAGAACACCTCGCAGGGCGTCTCGAACAAGGCGCGGAACTGGTCGCAGGCCTCGGCGGTCCAGCGGTCCTGGCCGTAGGAGGGGGCATGGCCCTGGTTGGCCTGTTCCAGCGCCGCCAGGGCTTCCGGGCACAGGCCGGCGTAATTGTCGCTGGCCAGTTGCTGTCGCATTGGCCGGTCATGGGGGGGCATTGCGGGATCTCTCTTGGGGGTCATCAAGTTGCCACCCTGGCAACCGCGTTCGCGTCTTTTCAGGTCGCAGTCATGACATCGAACCGGCGCGGCTGAAAATCGTCGGGGACTTGCAATTCGAACAGGTCGTCGTGAATGTAGGCAAGGTACAGCCCCTGCGCCAGTACTTGCGGAATCAAGGCGTCGGGGATGTCCACCGCGGCCAGAATCCCGTACAACGCCTTGCTCCGATGTTCGGGGAACCAGTCCGGGAACCGTTTCAGGATGTTCAGCAACTGCTCGATGTCCTTCTCCCGCAGGTGGCTTTTGACTTCCACGACATAGGCGGCGTTGACGGTCCCGTTGGCATAGGCCAGCACGTCGATTTCCAGGTGTTGCCCTTCGCGGGACAACCGCACGCTGGGGCTGATCGTATCGACGCCAAAGCGCTGCCGGAGAATCTTTTGCATCGAGGGTAGAGCCAGACCTTCGGTGAAACTGCCAAACTTGTTCCCCAAGCCACCGATTTGCTGACCCAGTGCCTTGATCATGCGGTCGGTTTCCTGGAACTTGCGGTCGGTTTCCTGGAACTTGCGGTCGGTTTCCCGAGACTGCTCTCGCAGCAGGCGGTCGGTTTCCTGGAACAATGCCCAGATGTCGTCAAGTGAGGCCGTTGTATTCATGAGGGCGGGTTTCCAATGTAGCCATGTTACGGGACATTATATGCCGCTGGTTCCATCTCCCACGAATGCCATCATCCGCGTCATTTTAGCATCCGGTCTTTCAGATATCTTTTTTTTCGTATAGCAGGCTTGCGGCCTGGGGTTTTTGTATGCTATAAATCAGATATCTCTTTTAGTGTATAGAAATAAAGTCATGCCGCTCGTTCTTCACTATGGAACGGCGAGATCGACAAGAACGGTCAAAGAAAGCTGGTGGTTCCGGTCCTGAAACGGATCATGGACGCGGCGGACGGAATCCGACTGGATGACCTCGAACTGGCCGAAGGCTACTCGCGCATCGATCTAGCGGAGTTTCTGGACATGCTGGTCGAAGATGGCTTCATCCATTTCACCGAGGACGCCGACGCGAACCGGACCTGGGTGCCGGCGTCGCGACTGGCCCGGTTGTGGTGGAAACGGTCGCGGCTGGCCTGATGAACGTGCCCGCCGCTCCGCTCGTCCAGACTTTCTTGACCCATCGGATGACCGACGAGACCATCCGCACGCTCGCCACCGGCCGCGAGCAGGAAATTGGACGAATCATGGACGCCGTTCGGCGTAGCCTCGGGGCCGCGCCCGGCGCATTGCAGCACGTCGCGATTTACGGCCCACGCGGATTCGGTAAATCCTTCGTGGCCCGCTTGGCGCAGATCGAGACCGCCGATCTCGTCGCCGCGCGGGGCGTGCCCATCCCCTTCGTGCTGTTGCCGGAAGAGCAGCATAACCTGACGCGCAATCCGCACGCGCTTCCGGCCTATATCGCCCACAAGGTCGCCGACCTGCGCACCGGCGAGGATCGAAGCTGGGCGGGGGCGATGTTCCAATGGCCCGATCCCGAGAAAGAGGCTCGCCAGTGGGACGAGGCCGTGGATCAGCTCGAACGCGAACTCGATCTGTCCTTGCCGGCGGGCCGGGGCATGGCCGTGGTGGTGATCGAGAACTTCGATGTTCTTCTCGCCAGCGTCTTCAAGGAGGATGTCGCCGAGCAGCGTTTGCGCAAGTGGCTGGATCGTCCGCGCAACCGGATCATGTTGATCGCCACGGCGACCGGCTCGGTGGACATGGACTACGAACGCCCCTTGTTCCAAGCCTTTCAGTCGATCCGCCTGGAACCCTGGTCGCAAGATACCTGCATCCTCTATTTCAACCGCCGTCGCGAGGCGGAGGCATTGGCGCCGCTGGATGCGGCGGCGGAAGCCAAGGCGCGGGCCGTGGCCGATTTCATCGGTGGCAACCCGCGTCTGGCGCAACTGCTGGCCGACGTGCTGGAAACGCAGGATGCGCTGTCGGTCGCCGCCACCATGAACGCGCTGGCCGATAAGCTCGCGGACTATTACCGGCGCCGCATCGACGATCTGCCCGCCCTGGCCCAGGGCCTGTTCGATGCGCTGATCCGAGGCGGCGAACCCGCGTCGCAGACCGAGCTGGCCCAGCGCGTCGACGCGGGAGGGCAAAGCACCATCGCCCGGGTGATGCAGGACTTGCAACGCGCCGACATTATCCGGGGGTTGCCGGCATTGGACGGCCGCGAGACGCTCTACCGCGTTACCGACCGGGTGTTCGCGCATTTCTACCGCCTGCGCCAGGGCCAGCAGCTCGCGCTGCAAACGCCGCTCGCCACCATTCTCGACTTCTTGCGCGCCTTCTACTCGCGCGACGAACAACGGGCGCAAGCAATGCGGCACCTGAACGCGGGTCGGCCCGCCGAGGCGCGGCTGTTCGCCGAGTTGGCGGGGGATGTCGGCGAACAGGTCGAAGCCCTGTGCCTTGCCGCCTGGTCGCTCAGCGAGTTGGGACGGCACGAGGAGGCTCTAGCCACCGCCTTGGAGTCTTTCGCGCTCGCTCGATCCGTATCGGATATCTTTAATATCCGACTCGGAGCAACCGGAGCGATCAGGGCTGCCGCGCATGTACCCTCGCCCGAGGCCATCGACGCCTTTGCCATCTGGGTGGCGGAGGATGAAAAAACGCCGCAAGACGAAAAGGAACCCGATTGGAGACGATGGCTTAAAGAACTTTTTGCGGCCGCCACCCGAGCGCGTGCTTGGGAAACCTTGGACAAGCTGCTCGAAACTTATTCGGATCGCTTGCCCAGCGGATACTTCTTCTGGCCCGCCGTTGGTGCGGCTATCGCTCGCACGGCGGCGGCGGAAGATCGGGCGGCGGGCTTCGAAGCCGCCCGAGGTGTCTTGCCGCGCGTGGTTCGCCTCTATGGCCTGCTCAAAAATCCCGACCTTTCTCCAAGTTCCGCGCTTTCCGACATTGTGTCCGCGTTTGCGCGAGATTGCCGGAACTCCGGTCTGATCCGCGATGTGGCGGGATTGTTGTCCCCGGAATTGGACCCCAAAGCACCCCAGCAAGCGTCCTTGCTACGTGCGCTCGCGCAAGTGGACGAAGCGAGTAAGCCGGAAGCGGTGCTGGTGCGGATGGACCCGGACATCGCGCTCTGGGTGCGGCGCATCCGCGACCTTCCGGAACCGGACGAAGCGCCACGGCGCCGCCGGACCCGGAACGGGTGACGACGCGGCAATCTGAACCGCCTCCTCACCGGGCCAGAAAAGGTTCCAACGCCGTCATGGACGCTTGCCAAAGTGCCTCGGCCAGCCGCGTATCACGGGCGATGGCCATAGGTCGGGCCGGCCGGCTGTCGACGAAATACTGGCCGGTCACGGCGCGAACGGCGTCCGCCGTCGCCAGATAGACCGAAGTTCGCGCGCCATCGGCGACGGACGCGCCGTCCCGGTCAAACCCGCTGCGCAGCAGTTTGGTGTCGATCACCCCTGGATGCAGGCAATTGGCGGTCGCCGCCGGGCCGGCCAGCCGTCGGGCCAGCGCCTGGGTGAACAGGATATTCGCCAGCTTCGAGGTGGCGTAGGCGACGTAGCCGTCAAACCGGCGGGCGAAGGTCAGATCGTTCAGGTCCAGCCGGGCGCCCTGATGGGCGACCGAGCTGACCGTGACGATTCGGCCCTGGGGACTGGCCTGGATCGTTTCCAACAGCGCCTGGGTCAGCAGAAAGGGCGCGAAGTGATTGACCGCCAGAGTCATCTCGAATCCGTCCACAGTCAGGCGGCGCTGGTGTTCGTACACTCCGGCGTTGTGGATCAGGACATCGAGCGTTGGGGCCTGCTGGCGGACCTGTGCGGCCAGCGCCAGCACCTGGCGCATCTCGGCCAGATCGCCCCAGACCGGCACGGCGGCCGACGCATCGAGGGTCTGAATCGTCTGTTGCGCGCGTTCCAGGGTACGCCCGTGCAGCAATACTTGATGACCGAGCGCCAGCAATTGCCGCGCGGTTTCCCGACCGATGCCGTCGGTCGCGCCGGTGATGAGGATGGTTTTCATGGTGGTGTCGCCCGCTCGTTCGTTCGCGAAAAGGGAAAAAAGCTCCCGCCTACCCGGCCTCTTGCAGCAGCCTTAGCAGATCATCCGCCGAAATCCGGCCACCCGTGCCGGTTCCCTCCAACAACTGCTCCGCCAAGTCCCGCTTCTGGTGGTGCAGGGCGACGATCTTCTCCTCGATGGTGCCCTGGGCCACCAGCCGGTAGATGGTCACCGGCCGCTGCTGGCCGATGCGGTGTGCCCGGTCCGACGCCTGATCCTCCACCGCCGGGTTCCACCACGGGTCCATGTGGATGACGAAATCGGCGGCGGTCAGATTCAACCCCAGACCACCCGCCTTCAGGCTGATCAGGAACACGTCGCCCCGACCGGCCTGAAAAGCGTCCACGCTTCGCTTGCGCTCGTTGGCCGGTGTGCTCCCGTCCAGATACTGATAGGTGACCTTCTTACGGTCCAGCAGCTCGCGAAGGATGGCCAGATGATCGACGAACTGGCTGAACACCAGCGCCTTGTGCCGGTTTTCCAGCAACTCGTCGAGAATCTCCTCGAACGCTCCCAGCTTGGCCCCTGGCAGGTCGGTCTCCGGCAGCGCCAGCTTCGGATGGCAACAGGCCCGGCGCAGCTTCATGATCTCGCCGAGAATCTGGAAAGATTTTTGGCCGTCGGCGTCGTCCACCTTGGCCAGCCGCTCCAGCGCCTTCTGGCGCAAGGCTTCGTACAGAGCCGCTTCCTCCGGCCCCAGTTCCACCCGCCGCAGAATCTCGGTGCGCGACGGCAGCGCCTCCAGCACCTCGGATTTCAGCCGGCGCAGGATGAAGGGTTGAATCAATTGCTTGAGCCGGTGGCGGGCCTCGGTATCCCGGTCCCGTTCGATGGGCGTGGCGAAACGCTGATTAAAACGGTCCAGGGAACCCAGCAGGCCCGGATTGATGAAGCGGAACAGGTTCCACAACTCGCCCAGATGATTCTCGATCGGGGTGCCGGTGGTCATCATCCGAAAGTCGCCGCGCAGTTCCATGGCCGCCTGGGAGCGTTTGGTGGTCATGTTCTTGATGGCCTGCGCCTCGTCGAGCACGATGGTCCGCCATTCCCGGCTCGCCAGCCGTTCCACTTCCTGCTGCAACAGGCCATAGCTGCAAATCAGCAGGTCGAACGGTCCCAGCCGCGCCAGGGTCTGCTCGCGGTCGCCGCCGCCGAACAGGATCGGATTCAGGGTCGGCGTGAACCGGCGGATTTCATCCACCCAGTTCAGGCAGACCGAGGTCGGCGCGACTACCAGAGCCGGCCCCTCCTGCGCCCGGCTCAGGATCAGCGTCAGCGCCTGCACCGTCTTGCCCAGCCCCATGTCGTCGGCCAGACAGGCGCCCACGCCCCAGTGCGCCAGCCGCGCCAGCCACTCGAAACCTTGCGACTGGTAGTCCCGCAGTTCGGCTTGCAAGGTCGAGGGAATCGCCGGTTGCAAAGCCTCGGCCTCGCGCAACCGCTGGATTTGCGCCTTCCAGTCGGCGTCGGCGCGCACCGACCCCGCCTCGGCGGTCAGCGGTTCCAACATCTGGGCCGTCAGCGGGTGAAACCGCACACCCTTGGCGCTTAGCTCGCCAAAACCGCGCAGTTCCTCCAGCCGCCGGCGAAATTCGTCGGTCAGAGCCAGAAACTGACCATTGCCCAGCGGCAGGAACCGGCCGGGCGCCCGTTCGAGCAGTTCCAGCAACTGGCGCATGTTGAACACTTGCTCGTCCAGGCGCAGTTCGCCGTCCAGGTCGAACCAGTCCCGGTGACGCTTGATGCTGAGGCGAAGCTGGTTGAGGGAAGCCGGCCGGCTGACCTTGAATTTCTCGCCCTCCGGCCATTCCAGCACCGCCTGATCGCCCAGGGCTTGCAGTTCCAGCAGCGCCTCCAGACAGGTTTCCGGATCGGACAGAATCCATTCGCCGCCGATGGTGGGCTGGTTGGACAGGGTGGGCACGGCGGTCAAGACCTGCGCCACCCGCCGGCGCTCCAGCTTCAGATCGCGCCGGGCTTGTACCCGTTTGCCGTCGATCTCGGCGATCACCCACTCGCCACCGGCGCCAGGCCGGTAGGAAGGACCGCCGGTGGCGAACGGCCGCACCCGCAACTCGATTTTCAAACCCTCGCCGAAAGGCAGCAGATGGACATGCGGCAGGGAATCGGCGGCAACTTCCTCAAGATTTTCCACGCCGCCGCCGATGCTCGATTGCACGGTCACCAGATTGGCCAGGGCCGCCACCGTTTCCAGCACGCGGGTCTTGGCCGCGCCGGGCACCAGCAGACCCTCGCCCAGGATCGTCATGACCTGCTTGTGCGCCTCGTTGAACACGATCACCCTGAGCCGAGTAGGCGTCTCCTTGACCACCTTCACCGGCTCGGTGGCGGTTGCCTTGGGCGACAGTTCCAGCCGCCACTGCGAACCTTGCGGGGTGATCAGCAGTTCCGGCTCGCCCTTGACCAGGTCCACCCGCACGCCCGGCGTATCTTCCCAGAAGATCAGCGGGTGGCCCACCAGCAGCGGCAGCGCCCGGGCGGTGTCGATTTCGTAGCTGGTCTGGCCGTAGTAACCGCTGTAGTCCACGCGCACGGCGGAGCAGATTTCACGGTCCTGGGGGGTCAGAAAATCCAGTTTTTCCGGACGATGCAGCCGTTTCAGCGCCACCGCCCGGCCCTGGGTCCATTGGCCCCGGGCATCGCGCTTCTGCTCGCGCGGGCTGATCGCGCAACTCCCGCTCTTGTGCCAACTGATCCACCACACCAGCCGCGTCGCCGGCGCCGCCGTCGGCTCCACGCCGGTCTGGGTCAGTTCCAGCAGCGCGTTCAGGGCGTGTTCCCAGGGTTCCCTGAGCTGGAACAGCCGGGCGAGATGACGCCCGCCGTCCAGCTCCTCCTCTTTGGCGGGAAGGGCGGAGGGTTCAGGGGAGTTGTAGGTCGGGCCGACCAGGCGCCGCAGCAGTTCGCCCAGTTCCGTCGCGAACCAGCGATAGCCATTCTCCTGGGCGACATTCAGCAGGGGCTTCGCCAGGCCGCGCAAGGCTTGCCGGTCGGCGGCGTTCAGCCAGAACAGCGTTAGCAGTTGGAAGAAGCGGTCGAGCGCGGGCAGCGGGGCGTTCAGGTCCGGAGCCGCGATTTTCTGAAGCTGACCCTGCTGAACCTCCACCACCTGCCACAGATTTCGATAGAGACCGGGATAGGCATAGCGGGCGCCCTTGTCGAATACCGGCGCCATCGCTTCCAGCGCCTGGCGCAGACGGGCGGGGGTGTTGCTGGCCAGTAGCGCCAGAATGAAAAACACCCCGACCAGATGATCGAAGAAGATTTTGCGCTTGCCGGTCCGCTTGCGGAGCAGCTTCAGCGCGGCCTCGCAATGCTGGATGGCTTCCTCATCCTTGCCGTCCAGGAATGCCAGCCAGCCGCGCAGGGCTTCGCTGTAATCCGTCGGTTGCGGATCCAGGTACTCGCGGGCTTTCTCCGGCTCGCCGCGCAGCAGCGCCTGTTCCGCCAGGTAATAGCGCAACGCGTCGGCGCAGCGGTTCCCGGCCAGCAGGCTTTCTCCCAGAGCGATGAGTTCGTCCGCCGGCTCGAAGCGCCGCGCCGCCGCCGCGAAGATGGCGGCCAGCGCTTCGCCCAGCAACTCGTCCGGCAGGGCGCGCAGGCTATCGGCGTCGAAGGGGTTGTTGAAGATCAACAGCCAGGGCGGGTATTGCGCCAGGTCGGCGGGGTAGCTCTTGACGCAAACTTCCAAAATGCGCTGCATTCGCGCCATGTCGCCCCGGTAAAAGGCGATGCGCAACTCGCGCAACGCCTGCCGGTAGCCGCGAAAATACAGATAATCGCCCCAACCGGAGGTCTTGATCGTTTCCTGGACCGCTTTGGCCATGCTCTCGAAGCGACCTTCCCGCACCGCCCGGCGCGTCAGGTCCTCGACGATCAGGCGATGGCAAAGCCACTGATTGTTGGCCTTGATCACCAGTTTTTTGTTGACCAGCCGGTCCAGCAGAGGCGCCAGGCCCGGTTGTGGAAAACCCTTGCTCTTGATTTGCGGCGCGTCGCAGCGGCGGGCGCAGTCGGCCAGGGCGGTTTTCCCCACTTCCTCGTAAATCACCGACAGCAGTTGCACTATTGCCTGTTCAAGCGGGGGCAGAGCGTCGTAGGCATTGAGCAGGGACTGGCGCGTTTTTTGGTCGTCGGTGGCGGACATGGCGGATGCAGTGGTGTCGAAATCGCGGTGCCAAGCCGGGAGGTGAAAGTTCGCCTCCGCCCTGTCGGAGCCAGGAGGAGCCGGGCGAGTACGCGAGGAAAGTTGGGAAAGCTACACTGTATAGCAAAATCGTGGAAAGTTTGGTGCGACAAACTCATGTCCGACTTGATGACCGCAATGCCTCACCCTGTTCCCGTCGTCCTGATGGTGGACGACACCCCGGCCAATCTCGGCGTCTTGTACGAGCTGTTGAGCGAGGCTGGCTACGACGTGCTGGTCGCCGAGGATGGCGAGAGCGCGCTGGAACGGGCTGCCTATGCCCGACCCGATCTGATCCTGCTGGACGTGATGATGCCGGGCATCGACGGGTTCGAGACCTGCCGACTTCTCAAGGAACGGCCGGATACCCAGGATATTCCCGTCATCTTCATGAGTGCCCTGAGCGACACCGTGGACAAGGTCAAGGGCTTGCGGCTGGGCGCGGTCGATTACGTCACCAAACCCTTCCAGCACGAGGAAGTGCTGGCCCGCGTCCACACCCATCTCACGGTGCGGCGGCTTCGGGACGAAGTGGCCGAACGCGAAGCGCGGCTGGCCGCCATCCTGACCAGCGCGATGGACGCGATCCTGACCTTCGGCGCGGACGGCCGGCTTACCCTGTTCAATCCGGCCGCCGAAACCGTGTTTGGCCGCGCCGCCGCCGAAGTGCTGGGTCAGCCGGTGGATTCCCTGCTGTCGGAGCCGTTGCGGAAGGTGGTGGACGACTATCGGCAACGGGGCGAACTCCGGTTGTGGGTGCCGGAAGGCTTGCACGCACTGCGGGCCGGCGGCAAACCGTTTCCGGTCGAGGCGACGCTGTCGCGGGCGACGGCCGCCGGGCAACCGTTATACACGATGATTCTGCGCGACATCGAGACCCGCAAGCAGGCGGAGGCGGAATTCAACCGCTTGCACGGTTTGAACCTGTATTTGCGGGACGAGATCCAGGCCGAACACGATTTCGAGGAAATGGTCGGCGCTTCGGCGGCGTTGCGCGCCGTCCTCCGGGAAGTGGAGACCGTGGCGAGCACCCAGGCCACCGTGCTGGTGACCGGCGAAACCGGTACCGGCAAGGAGTTGATCGCGCGGGCGATCCACAATCGCGGCGCCCGCCAGGCCAAGCCGTTGATCAAGCTGAATTGCGCGACGATCCCGGCGAATCTGGCCGAAAGCGAGCTGTTCGGCCACGAAAAAGGCGCGTTCACCGGGGCGCTGGCGCGCAAGCCCGGCCGGTTCGAGCTGGCCAACGGCGGCACGCTGTTTCTCGACGAGGTGGGGGAATTGCCGCTGGACCTGCAAGCCAAGCTGTTGCGGGTGTTGCAGGAAGGCGAGTTCGAGCGGGTCGGAGGGTCGCAGACGCTCAAGACCGACGTGCGGTTGATTGCCGCGACCAACCGGGATTTGGAACAGCGCTGCCGGGAAGGGCAGTTCCGTCCCGATCTGTACTACCGCTTGAACGTGTTTCCCATCCAGTCGCCGGCGTTGCGGGACCGGCGCGAGGACATCCCGCTGCTGGTGCGCCACTTCGTGCAGAAATACGCGGCCAGCCTCGGCAAGACCATCGAAACGGTGCCGCTCGCCACCTTGGCGCGGCTGCAAGCCTATTCCTGGCCGGGCAACGTGCGGGAGTTGCAGCACGTCATCGAGCGGGCGGTGATCGTGAGCCGGGGCGCGACGCTGGAGTTCGGCGACTGGCTGCGCGAGCCGACCGCCGAAACCGGCGTCGGCAAGGCGTCGGTCACGACCCTGGAGGAGATGGAACGCGAACACATTCTCAAGACGTTGGAGATCACCGGCTGGCGGGTCAGCGGAGAGAATGGCGCGGCCCGCCTGCTGGGATTGAAAGCGACCACGCTGGAAGCGCGGATGAAGAAGCTCGGCATCGAGCGGAAGCGCGGCGGTTCGGAAATTTGAATGCGGCGCTTTGAATGATCCGCTTCGCGTTGCGCGACAAGCGGTCGGAAAAGCTGCTCCAAAAGCAAGACCGATCAAACCGGCAGCTAAAAAAACCGGGCCGGAGCGCGTGGTCACGCTGCGAACGGCCCGGTAAAAGGAGGCTACGCATGGCGTAGCCCGATCAGTTGCCCAGTCGACGGTCGGGAGTGGCGTGGTGCGCTTGTCCTGCCTGAAACCGACCATGCTGGAGGTACGATGGTTCAAAAAAGCAAGTGATTACAACGCCATAGCTACTATGGCAACGCCATGGCCATTATGGCCTCATGTTTTTTGATTTCTATCTCAACTCTCCTTTCCCTCGCAACGGCTCCTTTCTGGGTCGAGCCTTTATCTCCTTGGGGCAATCGAACGAATTTGACGTTTTTGCTCTTGAATAAATCGGTTTTGAGCGCTTCCTCCACTGAGGTAATTCGATCCTTGCTCAGATTCTTGTTATTCGCTTCCTTTCCGGTCGTGCTCGCGTAGCCTGAGAGCCAAACTTGACACTTGCCGCTCTTGATCGCGTTATACAGCTTGGAAGACTGACGAAATAGTGGATCGTGCCACTTATCTTCCAACCGCCTCAGTTCATCGGGGCTTAGGTCTTTCTGGTTCTCGCTTTCAAAATACACGTTATGAGTCAGCAAATCCTCGGGAACTTCCAAGGGTCTGGGAGCGGCCACGACGTTAGGTCGACCTATTACCGAGAGGTAAACGAGAAGCTCGTAATTGATGGATCGAGCTTCTGGGGAACTGCCTCCCACATCCGTGGAAACCGAGACTGGTCCAGTTCCTAAACCAAACGTTACGCCACCTCCGCCAGACTGGGATATCGCCACATTAGTATCAATAGCTATGAACGAGCCTTTGAATCCTTGAGGGTTTTCACTTGCGACATGGGAAACCACAAGTGCAAGATCTCCTTTACTTTCTATTACGCCATTGCCAGGGTTGCTTTTTAACTTGGAAATATTCAACCCTTCTTGTGGATATTGGATGGTCCATTCTTGGAACGAACGTAGACGTCCAGATCCTTCACCGAAAAGAGCTTTAGCGGTAGAAAGATCCTTAGGATTATCCGGAACAGCTAGATGCTTTAGATTGTATATAGTTTCAATTTCTATTCTTATTCTGTCAGTTTTCCCCCAATTAACACCGATTTCCAGGGGAAGAAATTTATTCGTCTTTGGGTCAAAACCAATAAAATATTTTCGAGGAATTCCTCCGCCATCATCAAATATATGCACCTGAGGGTTAATGTCGATATAGCTGTTAAGCTCGGAAGCTTGATATCTCATAGCTTTAAACGGATTAACGATGCGCATGGTAATTTCCTCCGATTCAGTTGATTGGTGATTCGATCATACTGCTAGCATAAGCAAGTCCTTTGCCAAATTTGGCAAAATCACCGAGTTAAATTGCAGGTAACTGTTTTGTATTGATTTATTTGATTCTGAAGCAAATGAGCGATATGAAAGACGAGGCTGGAATTCCCAACATATTGGGAAAAACCCAATTTGTTGGGAGTCTCTTGGAAAGATTGAAAAGGGGATTTGCGTATCTGAAGGACGGTGGTCGAGCCACTCAAACCGGCGTTCGATTCGAGTGTTGCGGATCACCGGTCAAGGCCGAATTCGAGGATCGCTCAACAGCCGCACGATTTGGTTGACCTGGAAAGATCGGGCTAGAACGCGGAGTTCCTCCAGGAACGGCCGGTAATCGGCGTCGCACCGCTCCAGCTCGTCGGCCTGAGCCAGCAGGTTCTTGAGGTCGCCGCGCTGGGCCAATTCTCGCAGCGCGGCGATTTTCGAGGCGGGCGGCAAAAAGCATTGATCCAGGGCCGGAACGGACGCCGCGTGGCCCGCCGCCGTCTGAGCCGCTCGTCGCGCCACGAACGCTTCCACGTCCGGCGCTTCGAGCTTGGAAAGATCGAGCAGATCGTTGATCAGCGACGATAAACGCTGACCCGACTCGCGGACGGTTTCGAGACCCGCGCGCTGTTTGGCGGTCAGGCCGGGGCCGCGCAACAGGATTTGCGCGTAGCCCAGAATGCTGTTGAGCGGGGTGCGCAACTCGTGGCTCATGTTGGCCAAAAACGCGCTCTTGGCCCGGTTGGCAAGCTCCAGTTCCGCTTTGGCGGCGTGCAGCGCGTCCTGGGCGCGCTGGCGCACTTCCATTTCCAGCCGCAGTTCCCGGTTGGCGGTTTGCAACTGTTCGGTCCGTTCCTCGACCCGGCGTTCGAGATCGGCGTTAAGAGTCTCGATGGTGTGCAAGTAGGCGCGGTTGTCCCGAAAGGTAGTCGTGACCACCTCGAACCAGGGTCGCCACGGCGCGGGAACGGCGGGCGGCGCGGGCGGCGGCCGGCCGGCCGCTTCGTCGCGCAGGTAGTCGACCAGCGCCAGGGCCGGCTTGATGAAGCGCCGACGCAGCAGGGCATGGATGGCCACCAGCGTCAGAGCCAGGCCGGCCAGCACGATCAGGGCCGGATAAAGGCGCGGCAACAGGCGGGCGGTGATCGTGGAGGACGGGATGGCGTGCAAGAGATACCAGGGCGCCGACTTGATGCGCTGAGCGTGGACGTACTGGTCGCCGATGCGCCGAAATTCGCCGGAGGCTTGCAACAACTGGTCGATCGGCACGGATCGCAGCGATGCGGGCAGGACATCCGCCAAGGTTCTGACCCGCTGGTCGGCGGCGGTGTAAGGGTGCTCGGGATCGGCCAGCACCTGGCCGGCTTCGTTGACGATCCAGACCGACCCCCAGCGTTCGGTGAAGGCTTGCAACAACTCGGTAAGAAAACCGAGCAACACGTCGGCGCCCACCATGCCCACGTAGCGGCCTTCCCGATGCACCGGGGCGGCATGCGAGACTATCAAGCCGGCGCCGGCGGTATCCAGATAGGCTTCCGTCCAGTAGCTGTGTCCGTCCGGATTGCGTTCCGGGGTCGCCAACCGATAAACGTCGAACGAAAACCAATACTTGAGTACGTCCTCCATCGTGGCCGCGTTCGCGGACTTGACGTTCACGGCATTGTCTTGCCAGGGAAAGGCCACGACGAAGTCTTCCTTCCCGGAAAAGTAATAGCTCCAGCGAAAAAAAGGAGTGGCCGCGTGGGCCGAGCGCTGGAGCGGGAACAAGGAAAACGCCATGTCCAGCTCGACCCGGCGCTCGTCGGCTCCCTGCAAAAGTTCGACCTGGCCCATGATGGTGCCGGTCAAGTCCTTGAAAGGAGTCTGTTGCGCTGGATTGAGGCTGAGGCTCGCGATGACGCCGCCCTCCACGTCGATCTGGCTCGGCACCAGCCAGGCACGCCACTCACTGGGATGGCGCTCGGTGGCGGTGGTCAGATAATCCTCGGCCTGACGCCGCATGGCGCCGACGTGCAGGTTGGCGATTCTGACGAAGGCGTTCAACATCACGCGCTGTTCGGTGACGATATTGTGCAATCGGCCCAGTTCGGTTTCCCGCTGCTTGAAGAATTGTTGCGCGGCCAGCGCGGCGATGATGAGAGTCAACGGCACGGCGCTCCAGGCGATCAACCGGTTGTAATGCCGCGCCAAGCGCTGTTGTTGCGCCGTGGGTTGGTTCATGACGATGAACCCGCGCCGGCCAGCCATTCATTGATCTTTTTGATCTGGAAGCGCTCGGCCAGACCGCGCAGCCGGGCCGCGAAAGGCGCGTAACGCGCGTTGGCGCGCTCCAGCCGCTCGACCCGCGCCAAAAGGTTGCGGAGGTCGCCGCGCTGGGCCAGCTCCCGCAGGATCGCCAGCTCAGCATCGGGCGGAGCGACAATTTCCCCGTCCGGCGCCTGGTCGGATGCCGGCGAACCGGGGTCGCTGGCGTAGACCAGATCCAAGCCCAACCGGACGCGCAGCAACTCCAGCAACTCCTCCTGCCGGAACGGCTTGGACAGGAAATCGTCGGCGCCGGCGGCCAGGTATTGCTCGCGATGGTGGCCGTAGGCGCTGGCCGATACGGCGATCACGATCACGTCGCGCAACGCCTCGGACTGGCGCAGCCGGCGGGTGGCCTCCAGACCGTCCAGCACCGGCATCCGCATGTCCATCAGCACGACATGCGGCTGGAATCGCGCCGCCGCGTCCAGCGCCTCCCGGCCGTCGCCGGCTTCGGCAATTTCGAAGCCGAGCGGGACCAGCATGTCCACCAACACGGCGCGATTCTCGCGCTTGTCGTCGGCGATCAGCACCCGGCGGCGTGGCCCGCGATAGCCGATGACCGGCGCGGTCGGCACGCTCAACACCCGTTCCGGGGCATCGACCGCCGGCAAGGACAGCGCGAACCAGAACCGGCTGCCCTGACCGAAGGTGCTTTCGACGCTCAACGCGCCGCCGAGCAACTCCACCAGCCGGCGGCTGATGACCAACCCCAGGCCGGCGCCCTCCGTGGCTTGATCGGGGTCGTCCATCCGCCGGAACGGTTGAAACAATTGGTCCAGATCCTCCGCCCGGATGCCGCGGCCGGTATCCGCCACGGTGAAGCGGATCCGCTCGCCGTCCCGGTCGATGGCGAACGCGATCTCGCCCGCGTCGGTGAATTTGATGGCGTTGCCGATCAGGTTGAACAGGATTTGCCGCAGCTTGCGTTCGTCGCCTTGGACCTGGACCGGCAGGTGGGGATCGGCGTCCATGCGGAAGCGCAGGTTCTTCTGCTTGGCCCGAACCGCGAAGGCGCTGGCAATGCCTTGCAGAAACTCTCGCAGATCGAAGGGCTGGATGCGTATCTCCAGTTTGTCCGATTCGATCTTGGCCAGATCCAGAATGTCGTTGATCAGGCCCAGCAAATGGTCGCCGGACTGCTGGATGATGGTAATTCCGTCGCGCGCCTTGTCCGCCAGCGCGGCGTCGCGCAACAGGATCTGGGCGTAACCGAGGATGGCGTTCAAGGGCGTGCGCAGCTCATGGCTGATGTCGGCCAGAAACCGGCTCTTGGCGCGATTGGCTTTGTCGGCTTCTTCCTTGGCCTCGCGCAGCGCCTGTTCGGCGCGCTTGCGCTCGCTGATGTCCTTCATGGCGCCAAGCATTCGGCGAGGCTGGCCCGCCGGGTCGGTCAAAAAGACGCCTTCATCCTCCAGGTACACGTAGCTGCCGTCCGCGCGCCGGAACCAGTACTCGGTCCGGTACTTGCCCGATTCCGCCCGCGCTTGCCGCAAGGTCCGCAAGGCGCGCGCGCGATCCTCCGGATGAATCCGCTCCTCCCAACCCTGAATGCCGCCCAAGGCGAACTCTTCGGGGGTGTAGCCGGTCACCTGGGCGATGGGACCGGCCCAGTCGATCCGACCGCTGGCGAGATCGTAGTCGTACATCAGATGGCCGGTTTGTTCCACCACGACCCGATAACGGGTTTCGCTGGCCTGCAACGCTTCGTAGATTTGGATGCGACCGGAGCTTTCCTGTTGCAGTTCCCAGTCCCGCCGACGGATTTCCTCGGCGACCGACCGCGCGGTGGCGGCGAAGGCGGCGGCCAACTGACCGATTTCGTCCCGACGCTGGGTGTCCAGCGGGGTCAGCGTTTGCCGTTCCCCCATCCGTTGAACGGCCAGCAGCAGGTGGCGGAGCGGCGCGGCGATCCGCCGTTCCAGCAGCATCGCCAACACGCCCAGCACCAGGGTGAGCGAGGCGAGGCCGGTCCACAGCACCCATTGCGCGGCCTGGAACGCTTCCGTCCGGATTGCGTCGCCCGGCAGGGTCGAAGCGAAATACCAACCCGGGCCTTGCAGCCGACTGATGGCGTAGTACTGGTCGGTATCGGCGTCGTAGCCGTAACGCGGCAGCGTCGACGCTTGGATGGCCAGCGCCCACAACGCGCGCAAACGAGGATCACCGGTCTGGTTGACGAAGAAGACCCCTTCGTGCTCGACCAGCTTGGCCTTGTAGGTTCGGTCGACGATCAGCCGGCCGTCGCTGCGAAAAACGGTATGGACCGCGTCCGGAATGTCGGCATGCAGGATGCTGGCCTCCAGGTCGTCGAGCAGGGTGTCGTTGGCCACGGTGGCCATGTGGATGCCGTCGAGATCGATGGGCGTCACCGCCGGGACCAGCAATTGACGGTAGGCGGGTTCGTATTCCGGGCCGGCCCAGACCGTTTCCCGCTCCGGATTGCGGGCGGGCGTGGCGACGAGGAAGGACTCCCGCTCGCTCAGCGCCCAGTCCGCCGGGGTGTCGGCGGCCCATTGCACGTGATTGGAGCGGGTTGGATCATCGTAGCCCATGTTGGCGGACTTGGTGGGATGCAGGAAATACAGGTTGACGAACCGGGTGGTGGTCAGCTTGGCGAACTGCTCGGAAAGGTCGAAGAACAGCATCCACCGTCGTTTGAATTCTCGGTCGGGTTGAACGTCCTTGCCAATCCAGCCGGTGGAATAGCGGACGATGTCGGCGTATTCCGGGCGGTTGCGGATGGCGCCGTCGGGATAACGCATCATCAATTGATCGAAGCGCCGTTCGAAGTCCGGGGAGGGTTCCCGGTAGCGTCGCAGGAACTCTTGTTTGATGACCTGATGAAATTGCCGTGCCAACGCGAAATGCGCTTCGTGAAACCTGGCGCGCTGGACGGCGTATTCGCGCAACCGGTCGAGCGCGCGCCCTTCGATTTCCCGAAAGATCAGCGCGTAGCTGACCCCACTGGCCAGGGCGACGATCAGGGTGACGCCGAGCGCAATCTTGAACAGGGTCTTGCCGACCAGGGTTTGCCGATAGGACCGGATGCGCATGGCGCGGGCGTCAATCCGTTGCGGATGGGGTGATCATGGGTACGGTTTTCCCTTGCTGAGTCGTTTGCAAACGAATGCCAATATAACCCATCCATCAATCCCAACATATCGTGCCGTTCCCAATATGTTGGGAGCGCCGGGTTCCTCTCTCCGTGGCGAACCGATTTTCGCAACGGCCGTTCCAATTCGATAAGTCAATACAAAACAGTGGCTTTTGATCCAATTTAATCGCTGCATCGGTTTTGGCAAAGCCTTTGCTGATGTTCACGGCAGTGATTTGTGATGGTCCTTGGGTTTAATCATCCACAAGTCATGGACGGCCGATTGAGATAAACCCGGCCGCAACTTGCAAACCGAGATTAGCGAGGATTCGACAATGGCCGATGCATTTTTGAAGATTGGCGATGTAAAGGGTGAATGCAAGGATTTCGAATATAAGGAGTGGATCGAGGTGCTGAGCTGGTCCTGGGGCGCCAGCCAGCACGGTACCGCCGGTCACGGCGTCGGTTTGGGCAGCAGCAAGGTGAACATGAACGATTTCAGCTACACCATGCACTTTTGCTCGGCCTCGCCGGAGCTGCTGCTGTCGTGCTGCTCGGGCCACCACTACCCCGAGGCCACGCTGGTCATGCGCAAGCCGACCGGCAAGGAAGGCGGCCAGGCGAAATTCCTGGAGTTCAAGTTCAAGGAAGTCATGGTCAGCAGCTACACCACCGGCGGCAGCGAAGGGGCCGGTCTGCCGGTCGAGAACCTATCCTTGAACTTCACCAGTGTAACCCAGGAATACTTCACCCAGGACCACAAGGGCGCGACCAAGTCGGCCGGCAAGTCGGGCTGGGACGTCAAGGCGAACAAGAAGCTTTGACGGAAGATCGGAGCCTTCGGATCGACCGGCGGATGGGTCGCTGTTGCCTTGGTCCGCCGGCTTTGTTGCGAAGCGAGTCGCCTCGC
Source organism: Candidatus Contendibacter sp. (assembly GCA_029624765.1). Taxonomy (GTDB): domain Bacteria; phylum Pseudomonadota; class Gammaproteobacteria; order Competibacterales; family Competibacteraceae; genus Contendibacter. Next base: position 117,892 of record JARSSO010000007.1, read on the forward strand.
CACTCCGCGGTGCTCGATTTGTCGCAGTCGATCAACGTCCTTTCCCTTTTGCCAACGGGAAAGGATCTTTCATGGAGAATGCAACATGATGGTTTTGAGTCAAAGTTCGAATCCCGAACCCGAGCGTCGCATCGGGATCGGCTGGATTGGTGTTGTTCTCGTTCTTGCGCTGTCCGCGATAGGACTCGGAATAGGCGCCAGGATCGACTTCGGTGGACAACACCACGAGTGGTTTCGCGCCGCCGTATTTGGAGCATTCACGCTGGTGAATTCTCTGCGCATCCTGGCGTATGTGCCGCAAATGCTGGCGGCAGCCAAGGACACCAATGGAGCGTCCGGGATTTCCTACGCCACTTGGAGTCTCTTTCTGGTATCGCATCTCACTACGATTACCTATGCCGCCGTATATCTTGGTGATGCGCTCATGGCCTTGATCTTCTTCGGCAACGCGCTGGCTTGTCTGGCGGTTATCGCGATTACCTTCGTCAAGCGCAGGCGGCACGCCGCCCGTCTCAAGCAAAGGTTATAATGGACGACCACCAGTCAATCGCATTGTCAAAGTGGAGCCGTTCGTGAGCATCGGGGGAACGGCCGGCATAGATCCCCTTACCGGCCAGCTTGCTGGATCGGACGCATACTCGCAGGCAACGCGGATTCTGGAATCGTTTCGAGCGATGTTACAATCCGTGGGGTTGGATCTACCACCGTAATCCACGTTAATGTCTTTTTGAAGGACATGCGAGATTTCGATGAGATGAACCGCGCTTACGTTGAGGTGATGGGCGATCACCGTCCCGCGCGAGCGGTGATTGGAGTGAGCGAGCTTCCAAAGTCCGGGGTCTTGCTCACGATGAATCTGACTGCCGTGATCAGCGGATGATGCCGATTGGGATTGACCTGGCGGACCGGTCGCCGCACGGGGTCCGCTCCCTTCGGTGTCCGCCGGCCATATTCCCTTCCAAAGCGCTTACCCTCCGCTCCGTCACGCAACAGAAGGACATCCATGGATAATTCAGGATACATCCACACATTTTCAAAAAAAGAACAGGATCGTCTTTTGACGCAGGGGCAGTTTCTTGAACCTTATTTTTATCCAAGAATAGACTTTAACGTTTGTCATCGAATATTGGAAATTGGTTGTGGAGTTGGCGCGCAAATCTCGATTATCGCAAGAAAATTTCCAAATTTGACAATTGACGGCGTCGATTTGATGGAATCGCAAATTGACCGGGCAAGAACGGTTCTTGAGAATTTAATCGCGAGCAAGAGAGTAAGCCTGACGATTGCTTCCGCTTATGACTTGCCATTTCCGGACAACTATTATGACGGGGTATGTATTTTTTGCGTTTTGGAACATATCGGCGATCCTCTTGCCGCGTTGAACGAAGCTCGCCGGGTATTGAAATTCGGGGGCGTTTTCTACTGTACCGAAGTGTTTAATTCAGGTCTTTATATTTATCCGGACTGTCCGGCAATAAGTGAATATTGGGCGGCGTTCAATCAATGCCAGACCGGCATGGGTGGAGATCCGGATATTGGAATTAAACTCGTGAATCTGGCTGCGAAGGCCGGGTTCGAGCAAATCGATTTCCACGATGTATCATCGATTCTCGACAGAAGAATGGCAGCGAAACCACGGAGGGTTGAATTTCTAAATTTCTGGAAGTCCCTTTTTCTGAGCGCTTCGGATAAATTGGTTTCCGAAGGGAAAATCACGCCAGAGGTTGTACTGAAGCTACACGAAGAATTCGACGATTTGATCGAAAACATGGATACGATCTTCTTGTATTCCGGCAAGCAGATCGAATGTTATAAATGATTGGCAAACTTCAATATCAATTATGGGTCGTTGAGAACAATCCGCTCCAACGGAGAGTGAAGACCGCCCTGGGATGGATTGGCGCGGCGGGCGATCCTCGGTATTCAAAACGCGGAATTGAGCAAATTCGAGGGTGAATACTGATCCGTCAACACGCGCGCGTCGGGATTCCAGTCGCGGTCGGTCGAAAACAGCGGCACCAGCCAGTCGCCGCCGAAACCCAGCGATTTCAATCGCTCTTCCAGCAAGTCGGCATTTTTCTTGATCGCGTCGTGGGGCGGAAGCCCGTCCATCTTCGCCAGGACGACGCGATTCTTCAATTCGACCCTGAGATTGTAGAAAAGGCCGAACACCGATTGATAGGTCGTCGATTCATGGTGGTAGAGACGACTGCTGGAAAAGGTATTGGCCGCCAAAACGCCATTCTCGGTCAGCAGGGCCTTGACTTCGAGTAAAAATTCCCGGGTCAGTAGATGTTCCGGTATGTATTCGTGGTCGAAGGCGTCCAGCATGATCAGATCGTAGCGCCGGTTGGACCTGCCGGCGCGCTTTACGAAGACGCGCCCATCCTCCTCAAAAACGCGAACGTTCGAGCCTGGATTGAAGCCGAAGAATTGCCGGGCGACCTTGACGACGGCGGGATCGATTTCGACGATGTCGATTCCGGCGTCTGGAAACATCCGGGACAACGCGGTCGGCAATACGCCGCCTCCCAGCCCAACGATCAGAATGCTTCCGGGGCGGGGATTCAGATACAGCGCGCCCATCATCATCTTGGTATAACTGAATACGAACTGGCTGGGGTCATCCAGGGACTGGCAGCTTTGTCGGGCGGTTTGATGGTTGCGAGTGAAACTCATGCATCTCTGCTCGTCCTCTTCATAAACGAGGATGTTGCGATAAAGCGACTTTTCGGTATGAATGATGTTCATCGCGGTGGATGGCGTGGTCGCGAACGAGGCGAAGAAAGCAAGCAGTGTCCTAAACCGGATGCCTTGACGCATTTTTGAAGTTTCCGGGAAAAATTGTCAACAAGCCGAGGAACAGGGAAGTGCCGATGAGGCCCATCAGGATTTGATCGATCTCGAAATACAGAACGAGATAGAACGATGTCAGCAGCGTTCCCGCCGCGCTGCCAAACGTCGAGCAAAAATAAAGCAGCCCGGCGAGATGGCCGCTGAGTTCGGATTGGCTTACCAGCAGGCGGACGGCGTAAGGAGAGATCATGCCGGCCAGGGTGGTTGGGACAAAGAACAACAGCGTCGCCGCCAGCAGGGAACCGTAACGCGGGTCCTGAACCCGGTCGAAGAGCCAGTCAAGGAGAGAATCGCCCAGGAGAACGACCGGGATCGTAGCCGTTGCTCCGGCGATCAGGATCAGCGCCAGCCGGCGCAAGCTCGGGTCGCGCAACGACCATCGGCCCCCCAGAAGATAGCCGAGCGCCAGCGCCAGCATGAAGACCGTGATGATTCCGCCCCAGACATGGATGCCGCTGCCGAAGCTTGGCGCGAGAATTCGCCCGCTCAACAACTCGATGGCCATCACGAAGAAGCCGGACCATCCGGCGATCAGAAAGATGAAAAGGCGGTCCAAGACGGAATCCTCAAAATGACCTGGGTCCCGCGCGCTGGCGGCGGCCGCTCGGTGAACGGTTTTGAGATTCGGTCGGCGGGCTCGCCGGCGGTGGTGTCGACCGCCGATTCTTCGCTATCATCCCTGGACATGAATCCAGGCGCCGGGCGCACGCGCCTGGCTCGGCAAAACGGCTGTCCCGGAGGTGACGACATGGCGGGTGGTTGGGGTTGTCCGCATGAACTTAACGAGATGTGCCAGCATGTGCAAGGCCGGCCCTGCGATCCCGGCATGAAAGGCTGTGTGCTGGCCGGCCGGTTTCGCTTCAGCAACGAAGCCAAGAACCGGCCACCCCGGCCGGCGCGGGGCGGTGGCAAACCCGATTCGACGCGCCACCGCGACAAGTGATCGGCCTTCCCGCCCTCCATGGCGAGGCTCGCCGGCATTCGGAAGGAAACGGTGTTCAGCGCGTGCGTTGAACCCCAACCGGATCTCGCCCCATCTCTTTGGTGATGGTTGCGGAGCCACGCATACTATAGCATCAGTTCGACCTGTTTCAGGGATGGACGCCAACCGCGACGGAGGTGAATCCATGCGCCGAGAATACCCAACCAGACGCCAGCCGACGCTGTATCTGGTTTACGCCACGCCACTGACCGGTGGCTCAACCGTCGCCGACACCGTGGCGGCCAGCGACGAGAACGAGGCTTACCAGAAGGCGCGGGAGTTGTACCCGCGCGACCACTACGACGTGACGGTTTACCTGCAATCCGCTGATGACGATTGAACCCATTGTCCCCGTTCCGCCCCCGCGCGGGAATCCACCTTCACGGCGTCGAATCGTCCTGGCCGTCGGTGGGCTGCTCTTGGCGGCGTTGTTGACCGGGTGCGCCAGCGCCCCCAAAACCAAACCGGCCGACCTTGCCCCGCCGGCCGGCAAGTTAAGCGAGAAAGCCCGCCAGGAACAACGGCAGGCCATCCTCAAGGTTCGCATCCAGACCTTGAATCAGCTTTACAAGCTCAAGCCGCTCACCCGGAGCGAGATCGAACAGGCCGCCGGTTATGGCGTATTCGAAATCAATGGGTTGAACGCCGTATTGGCCGAGACGCCCGGACGCGGCATGGTACTGGAAAGGAAAAGCGGCAAAATCGTCTACATGCGGCTGGCCCGGACCGACGTTGGTCCCGGTGCCTCGGTAAGCCCATACTGGCAAGTGTTGGTATTCAGCGATCCCCGCCGCCTGAGCCAGTTCATGGTGACCGGTTCGCCGGTCGAAGCCTCCCGCGATCCCAGCATCAAGGTCTACAAGCTGAATGAAAAAGGCGTGTCGACGCAGGCCGACTGGGAGGCCCGCTATTTCCGGGATCCCGATCTGAACTAATGAGGCTATCCAGGAACTTCTCGCCCGCTTTCAAGAGCAGGGGAAGGGGCCAGGAATCGTCGAAAGCCCGCTTCGTGGAACCGCCATGAAAGTCGTGCTTGCTCCCAATGCACTGAAGGGTTGCCTGACCGCCGCCGGGGCGGCGAAGGCGATGGCGCGCGGCGTGGTCCGGGCGTGCCCGACGGCCGACGTCGCCCTGGTGCCCGTGGCCGACGGCGGCGATGGGCTGGCCGAGGTGTTGGTCGATGCCCTGCGTGGCGAGGTCCGTACCGCGACTGTCGCCGGTCCGCGCGGCGATCCAGTCCAGGCTTCGTTCTGCCATGTTCCCGCGCGCCGGTTGGCGGTCGTCGAAATGGCCGCCGCCAGTGGTTTGGCGCTGCTGCCCCCAAACCGGCTCAATCCCCTGTTGACCACTACCCTTGGTGTTGGCGAACTGATCGCGGCGGCCCTGGATTTGGGAGTGCTCCACCTGATCGTCGGCATCGGCGGCAGCGCCACCAACGACGGGGGAGTGGGCATGGCGACGGCGCTGGGCGTGCGGTTTCTGGACGCAGGTGGTACCCCGGTGGAGCCGGTGGGCGGCGCATTGGCGGCGATTCGCCGGATCGACCCCGGCGGTCTCGATCCACGGCTGGGGGGGGTTCGGGTCGAAGCGATCTGCGACGTGGACAATCCGTTGCTGGGCGAACGCGGCGCGGCATGGGTCTATGGCCCCCAGAAGGGCGCCACGCCCGCGCAAGCGCGGGAACTGGACGCCGGCCTGGCCAACCTGGCGGCGGTGATCGAGCACGATCTGGGCCTGGATGTACGCGATTTGCCGGGCGCGGGCGCGGCTGGCGGCCTGGGGGCGGGATTGCGCGCGTTTCTCGGCGCGGAATTGCGGCGCGGCGTGGATGTGGTGCTGGACCTGGTCGGGCTGAACGATCATTTGCGCGACGCCGACCTGGTACTCACCGCCGAGGGCCGGATCGATGCGCAAACCGCCTTCGGCAAGGCGCCGGCGGGAGTGGCCGAACGCGCCAGGGCGCGCGGCGTGCCCTGCATCGCCATTGCCGGCGGCATCGGCGACGGGTTGGAATCGTTGCATGCGCTGGGTATCGGCGCGATCTTCAGCCTGTGTCCGGAACCGGTCAGCCTGGAGCGGGCGCTGGCGGCGGGCGGCGATTATCTGGCCGCCGTCACCGAGCAAGTCGTGCGCGCCTTTCTGGCCGGTCGCCGTTGAGTCGAACCGGTACGCAACCACTATGCTGTTACCGACAAAGTCGCTGATTTGAGAGGAGACGAACCCTCATGACCGAACTGAAGGTGGACGTGGAACCGGGCGAAGTGGGATTCGACGCCGCCCGGCTGGCGCGCATCGGTTCCCATTTCGCCCGCTACGTGGACGACGGGCGGCTGCCCGGCTGGCTGATCCTGGTCAGTCGGGCCGGCAAGATCGCCTACCTGGGCAAGTATGGCTGTCGGGACCTGGAAACCGGGGCGCCGGTCGAGTGGGACACCGTGTTTCGCATCTACTCGATGACCAAGCCGATCACGGCGGTGGCCGCGATGATGCTGTACGAGGAAGGCGCCTTCGAACTGAAGGACCCGGTGAGCGGGTTCATCCCGGCCTTCGAGGGAACGCGGGTATACCGTAGCGGGCCGGCGCTGAAGCCGGTCACCGAGCCGCTCCGCGAGCCGATCAAAATCTGGCACCTGCTCACCCACACCGCCGGTTTGACCTACGGCTTCCATCACGCCCACCCGGTGGACACGCTCTACCGGGCCGCCGGCTTCGAATGGTGGAAACCGGAGGGACTGGACCTCGCGGGCTGTTGCGACGTCTGGGCCAGCCTCCCCCTGTTGTTCCAGCCCGGCACGGAATGGAATTATTCGGTGGCGAGCGACGTGCTCGGCCGGGTGATCGAGGTGATCTCTGGCCAGTCGCTGGCCCAATTTTTCGCCGAGCGGATCTTTCAGCCGCTGGGCATGGCGGATACGCGCTTCTGGGTGCGCGAAGACGCCGTCGGGCGACTGGCCGCGATGTATTCACCGCAACCCGGCACCTTGCGCGCGACGCGCAACGACGCCATGGACCTGATCGCCCGCCAACCCCCGTCCTGCTGTGTCGGCGGCGGCGGGCTGGTATCCACCGCCGCCGACTACCACCGCTTCACCCAGATGCTGCGGCGGGGCGGGGAACTGGACGGGGTCCGGTTGCTGAGTGATCGGACCTTGCGCTACATGACCCGCAATCACCTGCCCGGCGGGGCCGATCTTGAAGCCTTCGGCCGGCCGCTGTTCGCCGAAACCACCTTCGACGGGGTGGGGTTCGGGCTGGGTTTCTCGGTGGTTGTCGATCCCGTGGCCAACAAGGTGCTGTCCTCGCCTGGCGAGTTCGCCTGGGGCGGAGCCGCCAGCACGGCGTTCTGGGTCGACCCGGCCGAGGATATCACCGCGCTGTTGTTGACCCAGTTGTTCCCTTCCAGCACCCACCCGCTCCGGCCCCAACTTCGGCAACTGGTGTACCAGGCGCTGGTGGATTGAGGAACCCCGCGAAAACGCCGCTCTCCCGCTGGCGAAAGAGCGGGGGTGCGGGTTGCCTTTCGACGGGTTGGCTGGACCCGACCGGATCAGGCCGCCAGATTTTTCGCGGCAAACTCCCAGTTGATCAGGTTGTCGAGGACAGCGGCCACATAGTCGGCCCGCCGGTTCTGGTAATCCAGGTAGTAGGCGTGCTCCCACACGTCAACGGTCAGCAGCGGCTGCTGGCCGTGAGCGATGGGCGTGTCGGCGTTGCCGGTCTTGGTGACGATCAGCTTGTCGCCGTCCTTCACCAGCCAGGCCCAACCGCTGCCGAACTGGCCGGTGGCGGCCTTGGCGAATTCGGCCTTGAACCTGTCGAAGTCGCCGAAGGATTTTTCGATCCGTTCGGCCAGCGCCCCGCTGGGTTTGCCGCCGCCCTTGGGCCGCAGGCTGTTCCAGTAGAAGGTGTGGTTCCAGACCTGGGCGGCGTTGTTGAAAATCGCCGTTTGATCAGCCTTGCCGGCGGAGGCTTTGACGACCGCCTCCAATGGCTGATCCGCCAAGGGAGTGCCGGCGACCAGTTCGTTAAGCTTGTTGACATAGCCCTGATGGTGCTTGCCGTAGTGGAAGCCGATGGTCTGAGCCGAGATGTACGGACTCAGGGCGGCGTCGGCGTAGGGCAGGGGCGGCAGGGTAAAGGGTCCACTGGCGGCGGCGCGCGCCGGGCGAAAAGGGGCGGGGCCGCCCAACGCCAGCGCGGCGGAGCCGGCCAGCAGGGTGGTCAGGAACCGGCGGCGGTTCAAGAAATATTCGAACGGCTGAGCGGACATGGATTGCACTCCTGGTTGATCGCGCCGGGCATGGGATCACGCGCGAGGCGCGGGGTTGACAACGAAAAAGTGTAGCCGATGCACCCTAACGATGCGTGTTACTGGCGATGGAGCGACGCGGTGGCATTCGCGGCTCGGGGTTGACGACAGGGTGCTTCACGGTGCCCCCTGAGTATCGGCGCAGTGAAGTGATTTAGATAACCAATTGAAATATTTCAGCTATATATTAAGTAGAACCAAACTGGGACGGAAATTCATGAAAGGAACCCGCGTGAAAGCGATCCTGTCCGCGATAACTGGTTTCCTCGTGGTTCTCCTGGCCCTCTGGGGGGTAAGTCATTGGCTGATCCAGCCGGCTTTCGACCAACTGGAGGATGCGCAAGCGATGGAAGACAGCATACGGGCGCGCGCGGCGATTGAGGGGGAATTGCGGCAGTTGGGCAACGCATTGGGTAACTGGGCCGAATGGGATGACGCCTACGGTTTCGCCGAAAACCACAACCCCGCTTTCATCCAGTCCAATCTCGGCGACTGGCGCGTGCTGGAGAAGAGTTCGCACCTGAACCTCTGCGTCATCCTCGCCCGTGACGGCCAGGTGCTTTACAGCGGCGGCTACGATAGCGATCTGGGCGGAGACCTGAGTCTGGCGGCGTTTTCCGGCGAGCGTCCGGCCATCCTGGCCATGCTCCGGCCAGTGCTGGAGCGGGAACAATCGCTTGAGGGAATCTTGCCCACCGAGCGTGGCCTGCTATTGCTGGCGGCGCGCCCCATCTTGACCACGCGGGGCAGTGGCCCGGCGCGCGGCGCGCTGGTGTTCGGTCGATTCCTGGACGCGCCGTTGCTGCGCGCCTTAAGCGAACAAACCCGGGTCGCGTTCAAGTTATTTGCCCAGGACGATCCACGCCTGACCCCGGCGGAACGAAATTACCCGCCTGCCCTGGCGGCGGGCGTGGCCGCTTTACGGTCGGGACCGGGCGACACGCCGTTCATGTACGAAACGCTGACCGATCTGAACGGCCAACCGGTCGCGCTGATTCGCACCCCCATCCGGCAGGCGATCTCGGCGACGGCGCGGAGTGCGAGTCACGCCCTGGTCGGGGTTCTCGGCCTGACCACCCTGACCCTGTTGCTCGGCGGAGCTTATCTGTTCAACCGTCCCGGCATCGGCGAGACCAGGTTCGACGATATAGCGGCCTGGACAACCGCGACCCTCACCGCCTTGATCGGCCTGGCCCTGACCAGCGGTCTTTTTCTGGATCTGCGCCAACGGAATCAGGAGGGGCTGGAGCGCCGGTTTCAACTGATCGCGGCGCAGCGCGCCGATCTCGTCATCGAGAAGTTCAGGGACAACCTGCGCGATCTCGATGCCGTCAAACGCTTTTTCGACGGTTCCGATCAGGTCACCCGGCAGGAATTCCACCAGTTCGTGACCCCGATTCTGGATTATTACCGCGGTTTCCAGGCCATCGAATGGCTGCCGCGCGTGGCCCGGGAGCAACGGGGTGAATTCGAGGCCGCCGCGCGGCGGGACGGGCTGGTGAATTTCCAGTTCACCGAACTGGATGGCGGGGGGGCGATTGTCCCAGCCGCCGAGCGTGACGAGTATTTCCCCGTTTATTACCTGGAGCCCTACGCCGGCAACGAGAAGGCGCTGGGATACACCCCCGCCCCGCCCCACCCGGCGCGGGGCGCGGTGTTGACGCGAGCCTGGGACAGCGGCCGCCTGACGCTCGGCGAGCGGTATACCCTGGTGCAGGAACCGGCCCAATACTTTTCGGTGCTGGCGTTCGCGCCGGTCTACGCGGGAATAACGACCCGCGACGTCGAGGAGCGCCGGCGACGGCTGAAAGGCTTCGTGCTGGGGGTGATCCGGGTCGGCGCGGTGGTGGAAACCGCGTTGCGGAATACCGCGCCGCAAGGGTTGATTCTGCGCCTGATCGACCTGTCGGCCGAAGGCGAGCGCCAGTCGCTTTACGAGTGGATCCCGCGTCTAAGTTCGTCCCGGCCGGTCGCCGAGACATCGCTGCGGTACCACCAGGATTTCCCTCTGGCCGACCGGATGTGGCGGATCGAGATCCAACCGAACGCGGCGTTCGTCGCCGACCACACCGAGCGGACCCATCGATGGGTTCCGGCCATCGGCGGGTTGCTGACCGCGCTGGCGACCCTGTACCTGTTCACCGTGATTTCTCAGAAACGACAGGCGGAGGCGCGGGTAGCCCTGCGAACCGCGGAGTTGCGCGCCAGTCAGGAATACACTCGCGCCGTGCTGGACGCCCTCAACGACGCCGTGTTCGTGCAGGATGCCGAAACGGGCCGGATCGTCGATGTCAACCGCCGCATGAGCGAGTTGTACGGCCATACCCACGCCGAGGCGCTCACGCTTGACATCGACCAACTCAGCCTGGGAACGCGGCCCTATGCCCGGGAGGACGCGCTGGGGTGGCTGCGCAAGACCCGGGAAGAAGGCCCGCAAACCCTCGAATGGATCGCCAAGACCCGCGCCGGGGCCCTGTTCTGGGCCGAGGTCAGCATCCGCTTCGCGATCATCGGTGGCCGGGAACGGTTCATCGTCAGCGTGCGCGACATCGCCGAACGCAAGGCGGCGGAACGGGCGCTGCGAGAAAGCGAGGAGCGATTCCGCGTCCTGCACGAGGCGTCCTTTGGTGGCATCGGCATTCACGACCAGGGCGTGATCCTGGAGTGCAACCAGGGTCTGGCCAACCTGACCGGATTCCCGGTCGAGGAATTGGTTGGCATGAACGGGCTGCTACTGATCGCGCCGCCATGGCGGGACCTGGTGACGCGCAACATCCGCGATGGCCATGCCAAAGCCTACGAGGTGGAAGGCCTGCGCCGGGATGGTACGGTCTTTCCGCTGGAAATCCAGGGCAAGAGCATTCCTTACCACGGTCGAACGGTTCGGGTGGCGGAATTTCGGGACATTACCGAGCGCCGGCGCGCGGAAGAGCGCCAGCGGTTAGCGGCGGCGGTGTTCGAGGCGGCGCGCGAAGCCATCGTGGTGACCGACCTCGACGGCAACATCGTCGCCATCAATCCGGCCTTCATCGCCATGACCGGCTACGCCGAGGCCGAGGTGCGAAACCGGTCGTTGCGGCTCTTGCAATCCGACCGTCAATCGGAAACCTACTACCGCGCGATCCGGCAAACCTTGGCGCGGGACGGCGTCTGGCAGGGTGAATTTTGGAGCCGGCGCAAGGACGGCGGTCTGTTCCTGGCGCTGGCCACGTTCGGCGAGGTGCGGGACGCGGCGAGCCGGGTCTCTTATCACGTGATCGTCGCCACCGACATCACCCGCCAGAAGGAAACCGAGCAGCGCATCGAGCATCTGGCCTATTACGACGCCCTGACCGATTTGCCCAACCGGGCGCTGCTGACCCAGCGGGCGGAACTGGCGCTGGCGCTGGCGGGCCGTCGGCGCGAGGAAGTGGCGGTGCTGTTCCTTGACCTGGACCGGTTCAAGGAGGTCAACGACTCGCTCGGTCACGCCGAGGGCGACACGTTGCTGGTGCAGGCGGCGGCGCGGCTACGGGAATTGACGCGGGAGACCGATACCATCTGCCGGCTGGGAGGCGATGAATTCGTGCTGCTGCTGCCGGACACCGGCCAGCCGGGCGCCGCGCGGCTGGCGAGCAAGCTGGTGGCCGCGTTCGGCCAGCCGTTCGTCGTGGCCGGCCACAGCCTGCGCGTGACCGTCTCGGCCGGCATTGCCCTTTATCCCCATGACGGCGCGACCTTCAGCGAATTGTTGAAGAATGCCGATACCGCCCTGTATCGGGCCAAGCACGAGGGCCGCAACACCTGGGTGTTCTATGCCCGGGAGATGAACGTCGCCACCTTCGAGCGCCTGGTGCTGGAATCGCAACTGCGCAAGGCCATCGACACCGGCCAACTGCGCGCCTATTTTCAACCCAAGGTGCGGCTGAGCGACGGGGGGCTGGCCGGTGCCGAGGCGCTGGTGCGCTGGTTGCACCCCGATCATGGGCTGATTCCACCGGGGCGGTTCATTCCGGTGGCCGAAGCCAGCGATCTCATCGTCGATCTGGGGGACTGGATGCTGGCCGAGGTGTGCCGGCAACTGGCGGTCTGGCGTGGCGCGGGGCTGCCGCCGCTGACCGTGGCGGTCAATCTGGCGGCCCGTCATTTCCGCGATCCGGGCTTCATCGACCGGGTCGAACGGTTGTTGGCGGCCCACGGTCTCCCCGCGCAGGCGCTGGAGCTGGAGCTGACCGAATCCAGCTTGCTCGAAACCGGCGCGCGGACGGCGGAAACGTTCCTGGCGCTGCGTCGCCTGGGGCTGGGTCTGGCCATCGACGATTTCGGCGCCGGTTACTCCAACCTGGGTTATCTCAAGCGATTGCCGCTTACCGCGTTGAAGATCGACCAGAGTTTCGTGCGCGACCTGGTCACCGATCCCGACGACCGCATCCTTGCCGCCACCATCGTCGCCCTGGGCCACGGTCTGGGACTGAAGGTCGTGGCGGAAGGGGTGGAGACCGAGGAGCAGCGGCGCATCCTGCGCGATCAGGGCTGCGATTGGGCGCAGGGCTATCTGTTCGCCCCGCCGATGCCGGCCGAGTCGTTCGCCGATTGGCTGGCGCGCGCCGCTTGAACGCTGTCCAACAACACGGCTCAATCCCGCAGTTCGTTCCGGTCGGCGAACGACGCGAGCGCTTCCGGGTTGGCCAGCGCCTCGATGTTCTTGACCGGCTGGCCGTGCACGACGCTGCGGACCGCCAGCTCGACGATCTTGCCGCTCTTGGTGCGGGGGATGTCGATCACCTGCAACACCTTGGCGGGAACGTGGCGCGGCGTGGCGTTGTCGCGGATCGTTCGCTTGATCCGGGCGATCAGCGCGTCGTCGAGATCGACGCCATCCTGGAGCTTCACGAACAACACCAGCCGGACGTCTCCTTCCCAGTCCTGGCCGATCACGATGGATTCGACCACCTCGGGCAGTTTCTCGACCTGACGGTAAATCTCGGCGGTGCCGATGCGCACCCCGCCCGGATTGAGCGTGGCGTCCGAGCGGCCATGGATGATCAATCCCTCGTGCTCGGTCACTTCGCAGAAATCGCCGTGGTGCCAGACGCCGGGGAAGCGCTCGAAATAGGCAGCTCGATACTTTTTCCCGCTGGGGTCGTTCCAGAACCCGACGGGCATTGAGGGAAACGGGCGGGTGCAGACCAGTTCGCCTTTGCGTCCCCGGATGGAGCGGCCTTCGTCGTCCCACACCTCGACCGCGAGGCCCAGACCCTTGCATTGAATCTCGCCGCGCCAGACCGGCAACGTGGGGTTGCCCAGCACGAAGCAGGAGATGATGTCGGTGCCGCCGGAAATGGAGGCAAGCTGGAGATCGGACTTGATGTGGGCGTACACATCGTCGAAGCGTTCGGGCGCGAGCGGGCTGCCGGTCGAGGTCATGACCCGCAGGGAGCCGAGGTCATGCGTTTCCCCTGGTTTAAGGCCGGTCTTGATCAGCGCGTCGAGATACTTGGCCGAGGTGCCGAAGTGGGTCATCCGCTCGGCCTGGGCATAATCCCAGAGAATCCGGCCGCCCGCGACGAAGGGGCTGCCGTCGTACAGCAGCAGCGTCGCGCCAGACGCCAGGCCGGAGACCAGCCAGTTCCACATCATCCAGCCACAGGTGGTGAAGTAGAACAGGCGGTCCCCTTCCCGAACATCGGTGTGCAGTTGGTGTTCCTTGAGATGCTGCAACAACGTCCCGCCGGCGCCATGCACGATGCATTTGGGGATGCCGGTCGTTCCCGACGAATACAGGATGTAGAGGGGGTGATCGAACGGCAGTGGAACGAACTCGATTTCGGTCGCCGCCGCGTGGGGCGCGACGAAGCGGATCCACGAAACGCCCTTGGGCAGATTCGCCGCCAGCGCGTCCACGTCATCGTGGAGGTAGGGAACCAGGATCAACCGCTGAACGCTGGGCAGTTGGGGCGCGAGTTCGGCCAGCTTGGGCTGGATATCCACCGCCTTGCCGTTGTACCAGTAACCGTCGCAGGCGATCAGCGCCTTGGGTTCGGTCTGGCCGAAGCGGTCCAGCACGCCCTGGACGCCGAAATCCGGCGAGGCGCTGGTGAACACCGCGCCGATGCTGGCGGCGGCGAGCATCGCGATGATCGTTTCGGGCAGGTTGGGCAGATAGGCGGCGACCCGGTCGCCGGGGCCGATGCCCATGCCTTTGAGAGCGGCGGCGAACTGGGCGACCTGCCGGCGCAATTCGGCCCGCGCGAGGGATCGCCTGACCTTGTCTTCCCCCCAGAACACCAACGCTTCCGGATTGCCGCTGTCCCGTAGCAGGTTCTCGGCGAAATTCAGCCGGGCGTCCGGGAACCACCGCGCGCCGGGCATTTGATGCGCATTGACCAGCACCGGCCCCGCGCCGCGTTCGCCCTGCACCTCGCAGAAATCCCACACCGCTAACCAAAATTCCTCCGGCTGGCCAATCGACCAGGCGTGTGATTCGGCGTAAGTCGCCAGCGGCAAACCCGTCCAGTAACGGGCCTGGGCGATAAATGCCGCCATCCGGGTAGTGGCGGCCCGCTCAGCAACAGGCGTCCACAGCGGCCGTTCAAGGTGCGTCGGCGCGGCTTGGCGGGAATGCGGGCTATCGTTCATCGCGCTCTCCATGGGGCGATTGGCAGGGTTGGATCGTTTTGACGAGGGGCGGGCGTCCCGCGACCGGCGGAATCACATTCGGAACAGACCGAAGCGGGTCGGCGCGATGGGCGCGTTGAGCGCGGCCGACAACGACAACCCGAGAATGCGTCGGCTCTGGGCGGGATCGACCACACCGTCGTCCCACAGGCGGGCGGTGGCGTAATACGGATGGCCCTGCTCCTCGTACTGGGCGCGGATCGGCGCCTTGAACGCTTCCTCGTCTTCCTTGCTCCAGTCTCCGCCGCCGGCCTCGATCCCGTCCCGGCGCACCGTCGCCAGCACGCTGGCCGCCTGTTCGCCGCCCATCACCGAAATCCGGCTGTTGGGCCACATCCACAGGAAGCGCGGCGAATAGGCGCGGCCGCACATGCCGTAATTGCCCGCGCCGAAGCTGCCGCCGATCAGCAGGGTGATCTTGGGCACGCCCACCGTGGAGACGGCGGTGACCATCTTGGCACCGTCCTTGGCGATGCCTCCGTTCTCGTACTTGCGGCCCACCATGAAACCGGTGATGTTTTGCAGGAACAGCAGCGGAATGCCGCGCTGGCCGCACAGTTCGACGAAATGCGCGCCTTTCTGGGCCGATTCGGAGAACAGGATGCCGTTGTTGGCGACGACGCCGACCGGGTAGCCGTAAAGCTGGGCGAAACCGGTCACCAACGTGCTGCCATAGCGGGTCTTGAACTCGTCGAAGCGCGACCCGTCCACGATCCGGGCGATGACTTCCCGCACGTCGTAGGGCTTGCGGGTATCGGTGGGCAGGATGCCGTAGATTTCCTCCGGGTCGTAAATCGGCTCCTCGCCGCTGCCCAAGGCCAGGTTCACCGGTTTGACCCGGTTGAGGTTGGCCAGAATCCGCCGGGCGAGGTAGAGGGCGTGCGCGTCGTTCTCGGCCAGATGGTCGGCGACCCCGGAGACGCGGGTATGCACGTCGCCGCCGCCCAACTCCTCGGCGCTCACCACCTCGCCGGTGGCGGCCTTCACCAGCGGCGGGCCGCCGAGAAAGATGGTGCCCTGGTTCTTGACGATGACCGTCTCGTCGGACATGGCCGGCACATAGGCGCCGCCGGCGGTGCAGGACCCCATGACCACGGCGATCTGGGCGATGCCCTGGGCCGACAGGTTGGCCTGGTTGTAGAAGATGCGGCCGAAGTGGTCGCGGTCGGGAAAGACCTCGTCCTGCCGGGGCAGGAAGGCGCCACCCGAATCCACCAGATAAACGCAGGGCAACCGGTTCTGCTCGGCGATCTCCTGGGCGCGCAAATGCTTCTTGACCGTCATCGGATAGTAGGTGCCGCCCTTCACCGTGGCGTCGTTGGCCACGATCATGCACTCGCCGCCCTGCACCCGGCCGATGCCGGTGATGATCCCCGCCGCCGGCGCGTCGTTGTCGTACATCCCGTAAGCGGCCAGTTGGCCGATTTCGAGAAAGGGCGTGCCGGGATCGAGCAGCGCGTTCACCCGTTCCCGCGGCAACAGCTTGCCCCGGGCAAGATGTTTCTTGTGAGCCGCTTCGTTGCCGCCCAAGGCGACCTGGGCGACCTTGTCGCGCAAATCGGCGACCAGGGTTCGCATGGCTTCGGCGTTGGCCTGGAATTCGGCCGAGCGGGAATTGATCCGGGACTTGACGACGCTCATCTCAGGCGCTCTCGGCGAACAGCTCCCGGCCGATCAACATGCGGCGGATTTCCGATGTGCCGGCGCCAATCTCGTACAGCTTGGCGTCCCGCCACAACCGACCGGCGGGATATTCGTTGATGTAGCCGTTGCCGCCGAGGGCCTGGATCGTCTCCCCGGCCATCCAGGTGGCTTTTTCCGAAGCGTAGAGGATGGCGCCGGCGGCGTCCTTGCGCAGGGCGCGGGCATGGTCGGCCCGGTCGCAGGCCCGGCCCACGGCGTAGACGTAGGCGCGGCAGGCTTGCCAGGTGGTGTACATGTCGGCCAGCTTGCCCTGCATGAGCTGGAACTCGCCGATGGGGGTGTCGAACTGCTTGCGGTCGTGCAGATAGGGCGTCACCACGTCCATGCAGGCGGCCATGATGCCCAGCGGTCCACCGGCCAGCACGGCGCGTTCGTAATCGAGACCGGACATCAGCACCTTGACCCCGTTGCCCACCCCGCCCAGCACGTTTTCCTCCGGCACTTCGCAGTCGTCGAAGAACAGCGGATAGGTGTTGGAGCCGCGCATCCCGAGCTTGTCCAGGTGCGTGCCGTGGCTGAATCCCTGGAAGCTCTTTTCAACGATGAAGGCTGTGATGCCCAGGGGACCGGCATTGATGTCGGTTTTGGCGTAGATCACCAGGGTATCGGCGTCGCCGCCGTTGGTGATCCACATCTTGCCGCCGTTCAGTACGTAGCGGTCGCCCTTCCGGTCGGCGCGCAGTTTCATCGACACCACGTCGGAACCGGCGTTGGCCTCGGACATGGCCAGCGCCCCGACCTGCTCCCCGGAAACCAGTCCGGGCAGATACCGGGCTTTCTGCGCGGCGGTGCCGTTGCGATGAATCTGGTTGACGCAGAGGTTGGAGTTGGCGCCGTAGGATAGTCCGACGGCGGCGGAAGCCCGCGAGATTTCCTCCATGGCGACGATATGGGCCAGGTAGCCCATGGCGACGCCGCCGTAGTCCTCGCCGACGGTCATCCCGAGCAGGCCCAGATCGCCGAATTTTTTCCACAGATCGGCCGGGAACCGGTTGTCGCGGTCGATCTGAGCGGCCCGGGGGGCGATTTCCTTGCCGGCGAAGGCGCGCACCGTATCGCGCAGCATGTCGATGGTTTCGCCGAGATCGAAATTCAGGCTGTGAAAAGACATGTCGCCTCCTGATGGACCGCGCTTCCGGCTGGTGGGGTCGCGCCGTCGGTACGGGGTGGGTGAAACGGTTGCTCTGGCCGGGTCCATTGGTCGATGACGGCCGCCGCGTCCCTGGCGGCGCTTGCGAACGCTCCCTCGTCCAACCTTTGCAGAATAGCTCATTCGTGAGCGTAAAGCCCGACACTCCGCCGACACGTGATCAAACCAGCCGCCCGACCGGTTCGTTGCAATAGTTTGAGACGAGGACAACGGGGTTCCTACACTTCCAGTTTATCTCGACTACGCTTTTTGATGACTTGCTCCCGATTACAACAAGAACGCGAACCCTCGATGACCGAGTCCGGCCCCTGCAAGCCGGCTGTCGGCCGGAGAAAAACGATGTCTTTCGGAACGCCTACCGGAGCGCCGGAGGAGTTACAGACTTTTCCGCGTCTGCTGTTCCATCACGCCCGGACCCGGGGCGACGCGCCGGCCATCCGCGAGAAGGACCTGGGCATCTGGCAGACCTGGAGCTGGGCCGACGTCGCCGAACGGGTGCGCGCCCTGGCCAGCGGCCTGGCGGCCCTGGGCTTCAAGCGCGGCGACAACCTGGCCATCATCGGCGACAACCGGCCCCATCTCTACATGATGATGAGCGCCGCCCAATGCCTCGGCGGCGTCCCCGTGCCGCTTTACCAGGACGCGGTGGCCGACGAAATGCTCTTCGTGCTGGAAGACGCCGCCATCCGTTTCGCCGCCGTCGAGGACCAGGAGCAGGTGGACAAGCTGCTGGAAGTCATGGACCGGGCGCCCCTGCTCGAACACATCGTCTACGACGACCCGCGGGGAATGCGTCACTACAACCAGCCCTTCCTGCACGATATCCACGCCCTGATGGAAATGGGGCGGATTCACAACCGCAACCATCCCGATTTTCTCGACGAGGAAGTGGCGCAAGGACGCGCGGACGATGTGTCGGTTATGCTGTATACCTCCGGCACCACCGGCCAGCCCAAGGGTGTTTGCCAGACCCACGCGGCTTTCATCGCCTCCGCCCGGGGCGGCATGGAAATCGACGGACTGGACGCCGACGGCGACATTCTGTCCTACCTGCCGATGGCCTGGGTCGGCGATCACCTGTTCTCCTTTGCCCAGGCGCTGGTGGCGGGCTTCACCATCAACTGTCCGGAATCGGGCGATACGGTGATGACCGACCTGCGCGAAATCGGCCCGACCTATTACTTCGCGCCGCCCCGGGTGTTCGAAAGCCTGCTTACCTCCGTCATGATCCGCATGGAGGACGCCGGCATCGTCAAACGCAAGTTGTTCCACTACTTTCTGGGCGTGGCGAAGCGCTGCGGCAGCGCCATTCTCGACGGCAAGCCGGTCGGTTTGGGCGACCGGCTGCTCTACGGCTTGGGAACCCTGCTGGTCTACGGCCCGTTGCGCAACGTCCTGGGCCTGAGCCGTATCCGGGTCGCCTACACCGCCGGGGCCGCCATCGGCCCCGAACTGTTCAGCTTCTACCGCTCCATCGGCATCAACCTCAAGCAGCTTTACGGCCAGACCGAAACCTGCGCCTACGTCTGTCTGCAACCGGACGGGCAGGTCAAGCCCAGCAGCGTCGGCGCTCCGGCCCCGGGAGTGGAGATCAGGATCGCCGGCAACGGCGAGGTGCTGGTCAAGGGGCCGATGCTGCTCAAGGAATACTACAAGCGTCCGGACGCCACCGCCGAGTCGATTGATCCTGACGGCTACTTCATGACCGGCGACGCCGGCTTCATCGACCAGGACGGCCACCTGAACATCATCGACCGGGCCAAGGATGTGGGCAAGCTTTCCAACGGCGCGATGTTTGCCCCCAACTACATCGAAAACAAGCTCAAATTCTTTCAACACATCAAGGAAGCGGTCTGTTTCGGCCACGACCGGGACCGGGTTTGCGCCTTCATCAACATCGATGCCGGCGCGGTGGGCAACTGGGCGGAGCGGCGCAACATCGCTTATTCCGGCTACACCGACCTGGCCGGCAAGCCGCAGGTCCACGAACTGATCAAGACCTGCGTCGAGGAGGTGAACGCGACCCTGGCCCGGGACGCCATGGTGGCCGATTCGCAAATCCACCGCTTCCTGGTCCTGCACAAGGAACTGGACCCGGACGACGACGAGCTGACTCGCACCCGCAAGGTGCGACGCAACTTCGTCGCGAAAAAATACCAGGTGCTGATCGACGCCCTGTACGGCGGCAAGGCCACGCAATTCATCGAAACCGAGGTCAAGTTCGAGGACGGCCGCCGTGGCAAGGTGGCCGCCGATCTGCGGATCGTCGATGCCAGCACCTTCCCGGCGGCCAGGCAGGCGGCGTGAACCATGAGCAAGAAAATCGGCGACGTCATTCTCGACCTGCAAAACATTTCGTTGCGCTTCGGCGGGGTCAAGGCCCTGACCGACATCTCCTTCGATGTCCGCGAGCACGAAATCCGCGCCATCATCGGCCCCAACGGGGCGGGCAAAAGTTCCATGCTCAACGTCATCAACGGGGTCTACCACCCCCAGGAAGGCGTCATCATCTTCCGGGGTCGGGAGCGCAAGAAAATGGAGCCGCATCACGCGGCGACCCAGGGCATCGCCCGCACCTTCCAGAACATCGCGCTGTTCAAGGGCATGAGCGTGCTCGACAACATCATGACCGGGCGGATCACCCGGATGAAGGCCAGCTTCGTCGAGCACGCGCTGTGGCTGGGCCGGGCCAGGCGGGAGGAACTGGAGCATCGCAAAAAGGTGGAGGAGGTCATCGACTTCCTCGAAATCCAGCACATCCGCCGCACCCCGGTCGGCCGCCTGCCCTACGGTCTGCAAAAGCGGGTGGAACTGGGGCGGGCGCTGGCGGCCGAGCCGTCGATGCTGCTGCTGGACGAGCCGATGGCCGGGATGAACGTCGAGGAAAAGCAGGACATGTGCCGCTTCATTCTCGACGTCAACGACCAGTTCGGCACCACCATCGTCCTGATCGAGCACGACATGGGCGTGGTGATGGACATTTCCGACCGCGTCGTGGTGCTCGACTACGGCAAGAAGATCGGCGACGGCCTGCCGGACGACGTGAAGAACAACCCGGACGTGATCACCGCCTATCTGGGCGTGAGCCACTGAGGAGGCCGGAACCGTGCAATTCTTTCTGGAAGTCCTGATCGGCGGCCTGCTGTCCGGGGTGATGTACGCCCTGGTGGCCCTGGGCTTCGTGCTGATCTACAAAGCCTCCGGCGTGTTCAACTTCGCCCAGGGGGCGATGGTGTATCTCGCCGCGCTGTCGGTGGTGGGCTGCATGGAGAAGGGGGCGCCGTTGTGGCTGGCGATCCTCCTCGCCTTCGTCATCATGACCCTGTTCGGCATCGCCACCGAAAAGTTCGTGCTGCGCAAACTGGTGAACCAGCCGCCCATCGCCCTGTTCATGGCCACCATCGGCCTGGCGTTCTTTATCGAGGGCCTGGCGCCGATGTTGTTCGGCAGCGAGCCGCGCGCCCTGGACCTTGGCATCGTCGACGAGCCGATCCCGGCCATTCTCGATGCCTGGGGCATCGTGATTTCCAAGTTCGACCTGGTCGCGGCGGGCGTGGCGGCCCTGCTGGTGACGACGCTGGCGCTGTTCTTCCAATACACCCGGATTGGCCGGGCCTTGCGGGCGGTGGCCGACGACCACCAGGCGGCGCTGTCCATCGGCATCCCCTTGCAGCACATCTGGGCCATCGTCTGGGGCATCGCCGGCTTCGTCGCCCTGGTCGCCGGCCTGATGTGGGGTGCCCGCAACGGCGTGCAGTTCGCGCTCACCTTCACCGCCCTCAAGGCGCTGCCGGTGCTGATCATCGGCGGGTTCACCTCGGTGCCGGGCGCCATCGTCGGCGGCCTGATCATCGGCGCTTCGGAAAAACTGGCGGAGATTTACCTGCCGCCGGTCATGCAGTCGCTGTTCGGCGGCAATTTCGGCGGCATCGAAGGCTGGTTCCCTTACGTGCTGGCGCTGTTCTTCCTGCTGATTCGCCCCGAAGGTCTCTTCGGCGAGAAACACATCGACCGGGTATAAGGCCCTCACCCCCAGCCCCTCTCCCCCAGGGAGAGGGGAGTTAAGGAGAAGAGTCAATGATTTACCGCGAGGCCGGCCAGTTCAAGACCAGCTACGCCGCCGACCAGCAGTTGTTCCCCATCCGCCAGGACCGCATCGGCGTTCTGATCGTGCTGGCCGTGGCTTTTCTGGCGATCCCGGCGGTCGCCAGCGAATACTGGTTCTCGGCCATTCTGATCCCCTTTCTGATTTTCTCCCTGGCGGCGCTGGGCCTGAACATCCTCACCGGCTACGCCGGCCAGTTGTCCCTGGGCTCGGCGGCCTTCATGGCGGTGGGCGCCTACGCCGCCTACAACTTCCAGTTGCGGATCGAAGGGATTCCGATCCTGGTTTCCTTCGCGTGCGCCGGATTGACGGCGGCCGGCGTGGGCATTCTGTTCGGATTGCCGAGTCTGTGGATCAAGGGGTTTTATCTGGCGGTGGCGACGCTGGCGGCGCAATTCTTCATCGTCTGGTGTCTGACCAAGTTCCCCTGGTTTTCCAACCATTCCTCGTCCGGGGTGATTTCCGCCCAGAAGATCGTCATTTTCGGCCACGAATTCGCGTCGCCCCGGGAAAAATACCTGCTGGTGCTGACCCTCGTCGCCGTCATGGCGCTGGCGGCCAAGAACATGGTCCGTTCCTCCACCGGCCGGGCCTGGATGGCGGTGCGGGACATGGATGTGGCCGCCGAGGTCATCGGCATCCGGCTGATGCCGACCAAGCTGCTGGCGTTCGCCGTCAGTTCGTTCTACTGCGGGGTGGCGGGCGCGCTCTATGCGTTCTGCTATCTGGGCTCGGTCGAGCCGGACGGCTTTTCGCTGGACATGTCGTTCCGCATCCTGTTCATGATCATCATCGGCGGGGCGGGTTCGATCCTGGGCAGTTTCCTCGGCGCGGCCTTCATCCTGTTGCTGCCGATTTTCCTCGATATCGCCCTGCCCCGGATGGCTGGACTGCTCGGCTTGCCCTTTTCCAACGCAACGGTCTCGCACATCCAGATTCTGCTGTTCGGGACCTTGATCATGTTCTTCCTGATCGTCGAGCCGCACGGCCTGGCCCGTTTGTGGCAAATCGGCAAGGAAAAACTGCGTCTGTGGCCCTTCCCCCATTAGGGGGCGTTCTTTGCATATAACTAGATGGAGAAGACAACGTCATGTTCAAGTCTCGCAAGTCCGTGTCGATCGCCGCCGTTTCCGTCGTCCTGCTGGCGCAAGGCGCGCTGGCCGCCGAGGAACAGTTTTTCCCCATCACCTCGTACCGCGTCGGTCCCTACGGCGCGAACGGCCAGTCGTTCTTCGGCGGTTTCGTCGATTACCTCAATTACGTCAACATCAAGGAAGGTGGCGTCAATGGCGTCAAGCTGGTCTGGGAAGAGTGCGAAACCGAATACAACAACGCCAAGGGCATCGAGTGTTATGAACGCCTGAAGGACAAGGCCAAGGTCTCCAGCGGCCCGATCCACCCGATGTCCACCGGGATTTCCTACGCCTTGATTGAAAAGACGGCGGCCGACAAGATTCCGATGGCCATGGTGGGCTATGGCCGCACCGACGCGGTGGACGGTTCGGTGTTCCCCTACGCCTTTCCGCTGGTCACGACCTATCAGATGCAGGCGTCCGCCATCGTCAAGTTCATCAAGGAAAAGGAAAAGGGCAGCCTGGCCGGCAAGAAGATCGTGTTTCTCTACCACGACTCGGCCTATGGCAAGGAACCCATCGTCGCCCTGCAGGAGGAAGCCAAGCTGAACAAGTTCGAACTGACGGTGATTCCGGTGGCGCATCCGGGCAACGAGCAGGGCGCCCAGTGGCTGCAAATCCGCCAGGAAAAACCGGATTACGTGGTGTTCTGGGGCTGGGGCGTGATGAACCAGACCGCCCTCAAGGCGGCGCAGAAGGTGGGGTTCCCGAGGGAAAAGATGATCGGCTCCTGGTGGGCGGGGTCCGAGGAAGACACCGTGCCGGCCGGCGACGCCGCCAAGGGCTATATGTCCGCGACCTGGAACGTGGCCGGCAAGAACGTGCCGCTGATCTCCGACATCGAAAAGGTGGTCTACGGCGCCGGCAAGGGCAATCTGCAAGACACCTCCAAGATCGGCACCATCCTGTACAACCGGGGTGTTTCCGTCGCCGTGCTGTCGGTGGAAGCGATCCGCAAGGCGCAGGAAAAATACGGCAAGGGCAAGGCCATGACCGGCGAGCAGGTGCGCTGGGCGATGGAAAACCTGAACATCTCCAACGCCCGCCTGAAGCAGATCGGCGCGGTCGACCTGCTGCCGGAAATCAAGACTTCCTGCGACAACCACGAAGGGTCCGGCCAGGTCAAGATCCAGCAGTGGGACGGGACCAAGTGGGTTGTGGTTTCCAACTGGATCGAGGGTAACAAGGCACTGATCCACCCGCTGTTCAAGGCGTCCGCCAAGCAATACGCCACCGAAAAGGGCATCACCCCGCGCGATTGCTCGAAGGAATCCTGATTGTGAATTCCCTCTCCCTTTGGGAGAGGGTCAGGGTGAGGGCGCTTTTGGAAACCCTCACCTCTGGTCTCCCTTCCAAAGGGAGAGGGGAATTTCCGTACCCGCCTTGAGTTCGCGCCCATGACCGCAGCGACCGCACCGACCGAAGCCGCGCCAGCGGCCGAGCCGTATTTGACCGTCAACAACATCGAGGTCATTTACGACCATGTGATCCTGGTGTTGAAGGGGGTGTCCCTGGATGTCCCCAAGGGCAGGATCGTCGCCCTGCTGGGAGCCAACGGGGCGGGCAAGACCACGACCCTGAAGGCCATTTCCAACCTGTTGCGGGCCGAGCGCGGCGACGTCACCAAGGGTTCGGTCGAATTCAGGGGGCGCCGGGTGGACCAGCTTTCCCCCAACGAACTGGTCAGGCGCGGGGTCATTCAGGTCATGGAGGGACGGCATTGCTTCGCGCATCTGACCCTGGAGGAAAACCTGCTGACCGGCGCCTACACCCGTTCGATTTCGCGGGGCGAGTTGAAGCAAAGCCTGGAGAAGGTTTACCACTACTTTCCCCGGCTCAAGACCCGGCGCGGTTCCCAGGCCGGCTACACCTCCGGCGGGGAGCAGCAGATGTGCGTCATCGGCCGGGCGCTGATGGCCCGGCCGGAAATGATCCTGCTCGACGAACCGTCGATGGGGCTGGCGCCGCAGATCGTCGAGGAAATCTTCGAGATCGTAAAGGGCCTGAACGGCCAGGAAAACGTCAGTTTCCTGCTGGCCGAGCAGAACACCATGATGGCGTTGCGCTACGCCGATTTCGGTTACATCCTGGAAAACGGCCGGGTGGTGATGGAAGGCGACGCCGAGGGGCTGCGCACCAACGAGGACGTCAAGGAGTTTTACCTCGGCATTTCCTCCGCCGGGCGCAAGTCCTTCAAGGACATCAAGCATTACCGTCGCCGCAAGCGCTGGCTTTCCTGAACCTGTCGGAAGCGATCATGATCTACTACGACTCCCTCGAAACCCGCGATCCGGCGGAACGCGAGCAGGACCTGATGAGCAAGCTGGCCCGGCAGTTGCGCCATGCCAGGGACCATTCGCCTTATTACCGCCTGCTGCTGACCGACATCGATCCGGCGGCGATTTCCAGCCGGGAGGCCCTGGCTGCCCTGCCGCTGACCCGCAAGCGCGACCTCATCGAATTGCAGAAGAAACACCCGCCGTTCGGCGGCTTGAGCGCCTTGCCCGCCCGCAATGCCTGGCGGGTTTTCGCCTCGCCGGGGCCGATTTACGAGTTGCAAGGCCCGGACGGCGACCCGTGGCGGATGGCCCGCGTGCTGTTCGCCGCCGGGTTCCGCAGCGGAGATCTGGTGCACAACTGCTTCGCTTATCACTTCACCCCTGGAGCCTATATTTTTGAGGGGGGCGCCCACAAGCTGGGTTGCGCGGTCTTCCCCGGCGGGACCGGGCAGACCGAGCAGCAGATTCAGGCCATGGTCGATCTGCGCCCGGACGGCTACGCCGGCACCCCGTCCTTTCTCAAGATCATCATCGATAAAGCCGAGGAATTGGGAGCCGATATTTCCTCCCTGCGCAAGGCGGCCGTCTCCGGCGAAGCGGTTCATCCGGCGGTGCGCCAGACCTTGCGGGAGCGCGGCATCTCGGTCCGGCAGTGCTACGCCACGGCGGAGATCGGGGCCATTGCCTACGAAACCGACGCTGAGGAAGGCTTGGTGGTTGAGGAAGACCTTCTGCTGGAAATCGTCCGGCCGGGCACCGGCGACCCGGTGGCTCCCGGCGAGGTGGGCGAAGTGGTCGTCACCACCTTCAACCCGGATTACCCGCTGATTCGTTTCGCCACCGGCGACCTGTCGGCGGTCATGGCTGGGATTTCGCCCTGCGGCCGGACCAACGTCCGCATCCGGGGCTGGCTGGGCCGGGCCGACCAGACGACCAAGATCAAGGGTCTGTTCGTGCACCCGGAGCAGGTGGCGGAAATCGCCCGGCGCCATCCCGAGATTCAACGGATGCGTCTGGTGGTGGACAATCTGGACGGCCAGGATCGGATGGCGTTGCACTGCGAAATTGCGTCGGGCGGCGAGGCGCTGACGCAGGCGGTGATCGCCAGCATTCGCGATTTGACCCAATTGCGCGGTGAGGTGGTGTTGTGCGCGCCGGGGACTTTGGCGAATGATGGGAAGGTGATTGAGGATCGAAGGACGTATTCGTGAATTAGCGAGTGTCGATACGTTGCTCTTTTGAAACCACACCTCAATCCTTATTTTCCCCCACCGGACGAAGGCAAGGCTGAAATAGCCACCGGCTCCTGAGCCGTTGGCGGGATCGAATAGGTGCAGGTCACATGCGCCACGGGCTCCGGCTCGCCTTCCGAGTACAGCAACACCTCACCCACCGCCAACCGCTTGCCCAATTTGAGAATTTGGCCCCGGCCGATCAAATCGGCCGGTTTGGGGCGGCGCAGGAAGTTGCAGGTCAGATTGGTCGTGACGGCTAATTCCACCCGCCCGATCAGGCTGAGCACCACCGCGTACATCACGATGTCGGCCAGCGCCATCTGCACCGGACCCGACACCGTGCCGCCGGGGCGGATGAAATCCTCGCGAAAGGGCACTCGGATGCTTGCCCTGCCGGCTTCCAGGCTCTCCACCTGAATGCCCAGCATCCCGACGAAGGGGACGTGTTCGTGGGCCAGTTGTTCGAATTCCGCCTGGGAGATGCGCGCCATGACCGTTCACCTTGGCTATTTCCAGCAAAGACCTTACCGATATCTCGTTCCCACGCTCCAGCGTGGGAACGCCGTTCGGGCCACTCCAGCGGCCCACAACGCCGCAACATCGGGACGGTTGGGGCTCCCACGCTGGAGCGTGGGAGCCAGGCCAGGTCATTTCATTTCTGGAAATCGCCTTGAAAAACCGCCCTCTCCCGCTTGCGGGCGAGGGGTTCTCATAAAGTCCCTCAATCGCGGAATTTCGGCTTGCGCTTTTCCTGGAACGCCCGCACGCCTTCCTTGGATTCCTCCGTGCCGTAGAACAGGCTGACCGCCTTCAGGCCCAGCGCCGAAATGCCGGCGATATGGGCGGTGTCGGCGTTGAACGAGCGTTTGGCCAGTTCCAGCGCGGTCGGGCTTTTCTCCAGAATCTCCGCGCACCAGCGATCCACCTCGGCATCCAGCTCGTCGTCGGGAACGGCCTTGTTCGCCAGCCCCATCTGCACCGCTTCCGCCGCTGTGTACTGCCGACACAGATACCACACCTCCCGCGCCTTCTTCTCGCCGATCACCCGCGCCATGTACGCCGTGCCGAAACCAGGATCGACCGAGCCGACCTTGGGACCGACCTGACCGAACTTGGCCGACTCCGCCGCCAGGGTCAAATCGCACAGCAGCGCCAGCACGTGACCGCCGCCGATGGCGTAGCCGCGCACCTTGGCGATCACCGGCTTGGGCACGTCGCGGATCACGCTCTGCAATTCCTCCAGCGGCAGGCCGATTACGCCCCGCCCGTCGTAGTGCCCGGCGTGGGATGACTGGTCGCCGCCGGTGCAGAATGCCCTGTTGCCGGCGCCGGTCAGGACGATGACGCCGATCGAATGATCCCAGCCGGCCTTCAGAAAGGCATGGATCATCTCCTCGCAGGTTTGACCGCGAAAGGCGTTGAACTTGTCGGGGCGGTTGATGGTGATGGTGGCGACGCCGTTCTTGGCTTCGTACAGGATGTCTTCGTAAGCAGCGGTCATGATGGCTCCTGGGTGGGTTGCAAATTTCGGGAGACGATTTTCTTAATTTTTCTGCCCAGCTTGCAAAATCATCGTGGCGGTCAGGGTCGCGACGAGCGTCGGGACCCCGTCGTCGGCGCGGGCAAATACGTCGGCGCGCGAAACCGTAATTGTCTTGCCGGGCTTGATCACGCGGCCTTCCGCGACAAAATGGGTTCCAGCGGCCGGCCGGAGCAAGTTGACCTTCAATTCGATGGTGAGAACCTCGCTGCCGGCCGGCATCAGCGACAGCGCCGCATAGCCGCTGGCGGTATCGGCAATGGCGGTGATGGCGGCCGCGTGCATGAAGCCGTGTTGCTGGGTGAGACTTTCGTTGTACGGCATCGAGATGTCGACCGCTCCAGGTTCGACGCGATCCAGCGTCGCCCCCATCATCTGCATCAGACCTTGCCGCGCAAAGCTCTCTCGCACCACGGTGGCGAAATCGGGATTCGACGGAGTGAAGTTCATGGCGGATGGACGCTCTCAACTGGCCCCGGCGGACACGAACCGGGCAATCTCGGTTTCGGAAAATCCCCAGTCGGCCAGCCAGTCGCCCGAAGGATCAGCCCGCTGGTTCGGCGGACCCTGAATCGCGGCCGGGGTGCGGCTGAAGCGCGGCGCGGGGGCCGGTTGCATCAGGCCGGCCGATTCGACGAAGGTTTGCCGGGCCCGATTGTGCGGGTGGGCGGGCGCTTCGTCCAGGTCGAGCACCGGCGCGACGCAGGCGTCGCTACCCTCGAACAGGGCGCACCACTCGTCGCGGCTCCTGGTTCGGAACGCCGCCCGCAGCCGTTCCTTCAGCGCCGGCCAGGATTCGGGATGCCACTGTTTCTCGGGCGCGGGGTCGGTCACGCCGCAACCTTCGAGCAGAATCCGGTAAAAATGGGGTTCGATGGCGCCCACCGCCAGCCATTTGCCGTCGGCGCATTCATAGGTGTCGTAGAAATGGGCGCCGCCATCGAGCAGGTTGCTTTCCCGCCGATCGGTCCAGCATCCCATCGCCTTCAGGGTCAGGATGCTGACCAGCAGCAGGGCCGATCCATCGATCATGGCCGCGTCCACCACCTGACCCTGGCCGGAGTTGCGGCTTTCGAGCAGGGCGGCCAGCAGGCCGACGACCAGCAACATGCCCCCGCCGCCGTGGTCGGCAACCGTGTTCAGCGGCGGCGGCGGTCCGCTGTCGGCGCGGCCGATGGCGTGGAGCACGCCCGACAGCGCCAGATAGTCGATGTCGTGGCCAGAGGTGGGGGCCAGCGGCCCGGTCTGGCCCCAACCGGTCATGCGACCGTAGATCAATCGCGGGTTCCGCGCCAGGCAGACCTCGGGTCCCAGTCCCAGCCGCTCCATGACGCCGGGCCGGAAGCCTTCGATCAACGCATCGGCCCGTTCGATCAGCCGCAACGCCGCCGCCGCGCCGTCCGGGGTTTTCAGGTCGAGCCGGAGCGCGCGCCGTCCCCGGTTGGCAATGTCCTTGTCCGGCGCGAACAGCTTGGCCGGCGCTGCGTTCGGGGTCGCGGCGCGGTCGATTTGCACCACCTCCGCTCCCAGATCGGACAGCATCATGCCGGCGAAGGGCGCTGGCCCGATTCCGGCGAACTCGACGATCTTGAGGCCGTGCAAGGGTCCCATCGAAAATTTCCAAACGATCAGCCGGCCGCCACCGCCCGCCCGATCACCAGACGTTGAATATCGGAAGCGCCTTCGTAGATCTGGGTGACCCGGACGTCCCGATAGAGGCGTTCCACCGGAAAATCGATACTGTAACCGTAACCGCCGTGAATCTGAATGGCGTCCGAGCAAACCCGCTCGGCCATTTCGGAAGCGAACAGCTTGGCCATGGACGCTTCCTTCAGGCAGGGCCGGCCGGCGTCGCGCAAACTGGCGGCGTGCCAGACCATTTGTCGAGCCGCTTCGATCTGGGTCGCCATGTCGGCCAGGCGGAACAGCACCGCCTGATGCTGGACGATGGGCCCGCCGAACGTCTCTCGTTCCCTGGCGTAGCTTACCGCCGCCTCGAAAGCGGCCCGGGCCATGCCCACGGCCTGGGCGCCGATGCCGATCCGCCCGGCTTCGAGGTTCGACAGGGCGATCTTGTAGCCTTCCCCCTCCCGGCCGAGCAGGTTTTCGCCCGGCACCCGGCAGTTTTCGAACAGAATCTGGGCCGTGTCGGAGGCGTGCTGGCCCATCTTTTCCTCCAGCCGGGTCACGACGTACCCTGGTGTGTCGGTCGGGACCAGGAAGCAGGAGATGCCTTTCTTGCCGGCGGCCGGATCGGTTACGGCGAAGACGATGGCGAGCTGGCTTTCCTTGCCGGTGGTGATGAACTGCTTGGCGCCGTTCAGCACCCAGCAGTCGCCATCCCGCCGCGCCGTGGCGCGGATGGCGGCGGCGTCGGAGCCGGTGTGGGGTTCGGTCAGGCAGAAACAGCCCAGCCATTCTCCCCGCGCCAGCCGGGTCAGGTAGCGTTCCTTTTGCCCATCGGTGCCGTAGTTCAGCGTGATCCCGCAGGCCAGCGAATTCTGCACGCAGACGATGGTGGAAGTGGCGCCGTGACCGGCGGCGATTTCTTCGATGGCCAGCACCATCGACAGATAATCCAGACCGGCCCCGCCCCACCGTTCCGGTACCACCATCCCCATGACCCCCAGTTCCGCCAGTTCGCGCAGGGCCTCGCGCGGGAACGTCCGGGTGCGTTCCCATTCGGCCGCGTTGGGGGCCAGCCGCTCCTGGGCGAACTGGCGCAAGGTATCGCGGATCATTTCCTGTTCCTGGGTGAGGATCATGTTTCGCTCCTTGTCCGGGCGAGGGCTATTTGGCGCTCATGCGGATGGCGCCGTCGAGGCGGATGAGCTGACAGTAAGTTTAGAGCGTGTTTGGGTGGCCCTCCATGCGAAAATTGGCTCATTTCGTTGAAGTTTTTTTACAACCGAGGGTGACGGGCGGGCGAGAGTCGTATAATTCCCCTCAAAGACCTGACCGACGCCCAAGGAGATCACCGTGAGCCACGCCGTTACCGTATCGTTCGACCTCGACAGGGAATACGAAATCATGCTGCATGATGGCGACACGCGGGGCATGGACAAGGAGCAGGCGCGCACCTGGCTGGCTCAAGAATTCGAGGAGTTGGAGTGCGTGCCGTCGAATCCAGTGGGCAAGATCCTGCTGCTCGACATGATCCTGAATGTCGCCAAGTACGCCGGCGAGGAATGTTTCGAGAACGGTGGCGAGTGGGCCAGGAACTACGCGATCGCGGTTGCGGTGTCCCTGGATCGTCCGGCGATCCGGGTGGATGTCGCGAACTTCGTGGTCGGGTGAATCAAGCCTCCAAATACCGCCACTCCCGAAACGTCGCGGCCTGCCCGCACCGCCGGCCCGCGTCGTCGGTCAGGTTCCAAACCGTCGCCCGCTCGATCAGGAACCGCTGGCCCGCGCGCGAGATCCGCACGCCGGAATAGTCGTCGATGAATCCCTGAGCCGTGACCCGCGCGAGCAATCGTTCGCGCTCGGCCCGGTCGGGCGCTTGCGCCGTGTGGCGCGACGGCATTCGGGTCAACTCTTCCCAGGTCAGTTCGAACAGTTCCAGGGCTTTCGCATTGCCGTAGGTCAAGATCGGGTCGGGCGCGGCGTCGTGCGACAGAACCACGAACGGAGCGTGAAAAAGCGTTTCCGCCGCCGCCTCGGGCGACAGCGTCGGGTCGATCAGGTCGCGTCCGGTCAGGGCATGGAACGCGCGGCGCAGCCGTTCCGCGTGCTCGACCCAATAGCGATTGGCGGGGCAGGGGGCTGACACGAACGGCTCCTTTACGATGAGTGGCGATGGAAGGAAGCGGCAGTCGGCGCCAACTGGGCGGGATCGTCATCGGAAAAAGCTCTAACCGTTCAACTCCGCCAGCAATTGATCGATCATGCGTTCGGCCTGGGCGCGATAACCGCCGCCGAACAGGTTGAGGTGATTGAGCACGTGGTACAGATTGTAGAGCGTCCGCCGCTGGGGGTAGCCGTCCGCCAGCGGCAGCGCTGCCCGGTAGGCGGCGTAAAAGCGGTCCGAAAACCCGCCGAACAACTCGGTCATCGCCAGATCCGCCTCGCGGTCGCCGTAATAGACCGCCGGATCGAACACCACGGGTTCGCCGGTCACCGCGCAGCCGGCGTTGCCGCCCCAAAGGTCGCCGTGCAGCAGGGCCGGGTTCGGCCGGTAGCCGACGAACAGGCCGTCCAGCTGGGCGCGCAGGGCCTCGCCCCGGCGCAGCCACGCGCCGCCGTGGCCGCGAGCGGCGGCCAATTCCAGTTGAAACCCCAGTCGCGACTCGCGCCAAAACTCGATCCAGTCCGCGCCGCGCGGGTTGAGTTGCGGGGTGGAACCAATGAAATTGTCCCGCCACCACCCAAAGCAGGCTTGCGGCCGACGGTGCAAGGCCGCCAGTTGCCGGCCCAGTTGCTCCATCGTTCCCGGACGGCTTTCCCCCAGCGGCAGGTATTCCAACACCAGAAAGGCTTGTCCGGCGGCCAGACCATGACCGAGCGGTCGGGGAACCCGCACGGTCGCGGTCTTCGCCAGCTCCGCCAATCCCGCCGCCTCGACCTCGAACATCGGCAGGCTGGCGGCTTCGTTGCGCTTGACGAAATATTCCCGGTCCCGGTCGCACACCCGCCAGGCTTGATGAATGCAGCCACCGCCGACGGAATGGCGCTGGCGGATGGCGAACGGCTGGCCGGTGACCGTGCCAATGTGTTGTTCCAGGCCGGTCCAGAAATCATTCATGGATTTGAAGGTCGGATCATGACGAATCATCGAACGATAGCGGCGTGACCGAATTAGCATAGCGCCGCCGTGGCTTATCGCAACCGTGGAGAAGTGATCGTGGATACCGCGCTCGTTGTTACCGCGCTGACCAGCGCCGCTTTCGTCGTCAGTCACCTGGGTCTGGCCAGCGCCCCGCTGCGCGGCCGGCTGGTTGCCCGCCTGGGCGAGAAAGGGTTCCAGGTGTTGTACGGGCTGGTGGCCCTGGTGGCCTTGGGCGCGATGATCGCCGCCTACAGCCAGGCTTCGCATCACGTCTACCTGTGGCCGCCCGGACCGGGCGTGCGCCATCTGCCGTTGCTGGTGATGCCGCTGGCCCTGATCCTGATCGTCGGCGGCGTCTTGAGTCCCAATCCCTCGGCGGTTGGAATGGCCGGCGCGCTCGACCGGCCGGAACCGGCCCAGGGCATACTGCGCGTGACTCGCCACCCTGTCATGTGGGGGGTTGGGCTGTGGGCGGCGATCCATATCGTCGCCAACGGCGATCTGGCGTCGTTGTGGTTCTTCGGCGGATTGCTGGCGACCGCGCTGGGCGGCGCCTGGCATCTCGACCGGCGCATGGCGGCGTCCGAGGGCGAACGCTGGCAACGCTTCGCCGCCGTCACCTCGTTCGTGCCCTTCGCGGCGCTGCTGGGCGGTCGCCAACGCTGGGTGGCGGCCGAATTCCTCCAGCCGGTGCTGTGGGGGCTGGGGTTGTTCGCGCTCTTGCTGCTGCTGCATCCCTACTTGTTTGGCGTGCGGCCGTACTGAGAGGCGCCTTGCATGGCCTGAACCGATGGCAAAACCCCTTCCGCGAGAGAATCCGAGATGCGCGACACGTTTCCCCTGCTGGCGAAGACTGACTTTCCCTCGATCCATCGCAACCGCCTCGATACGTTGCAAGCCAACCTGGGCTACCGTTGCAACCAGTCCTGCACCCATTGCCACGTGGCGGCTGGTCCCCAGCGCACCGAGGAAATGGCTTGGGAGACGATGGAGCTGTTGCTGCGCTATCTTGCGGCGCGGGGCGTCGCGACCCTGGATTTGACCGGCGGCGCCCCGGAACTGAATCCGTATTTTCGCCAACTGGTCGTCCGCGCCCGCGACCAGGGCGTTCGAGTCATCGACCGTTGCAACCTGACGATCCTGAACGAGCCCGGCCAGGAGGACCTGGCCGCTTTCCTGGCCGGCCACGCGGTCGAGATCACCGCGTCCCTGCCTTGCTACCTGGAGGAAAACGTCGACCAGCAGCGGGGTAAGGGCGTGTTCGAATCCAGCCTCGCCGGCTTGCGGCAACTCAATGCCCTGGGTTACGGCCGGGCCGGCAGCGGCCTGACGCTGAATCTGGTTTACAACCCGCTTGGCCCCGTGTTGCCGCCCGATCAAACCGGCCTGGAAGCGGCTTACAAGCGCGAATTGGCCGTTCGCCACGGCATAGTCTTCAATCGCTTGCTAGCCCTGGCCAACATGCCGATCCAGCGGTTCGGCAGCCAACTGCTATCCAAGGGGCAGTTCAAGCCCTACATGGACCTGCTCAAATCCGCCCACCGGGATGAGAACCTGGAGGCGGTGATGTGTCGGAATCTCGTCTCCGTGGACTGGCGGGGTTACGTCTACGACTGCGATTTCAACCAGATGCTCAAGCTGCCGCTGGGTGGCGACGGACCGGGCCGCACCCATCTGAGCGAACTGTTGGACCGCGATCTGACCGGCGCCCGGATTCAAGTCGCCGATCACTGCTATGGTTGCACCGCCGGGCAGGGCAGCAGTTGCGGCGGGGCGCTCGACGCCGCATCCCTCGCTCAAGCGACTGCCTGACCGCATCCCATCGATTCGATTTACTCCGGACAGGCGGCCAGCGCCAGCGCCTGCCATACCTGTCCGTCGGTTTGGTCCTGGACAAACGCTACGACGCCAAGATCGCGGGGGCGGGCGTCCTCGGGCAAGTGAAACCGATGCGGGTGCGCGAAGCGGCCGTCCGCCGCTACCGATAGCGGCCCGATCAGCTCCCGCGTCACCCGTTCGTGGCGCAGCCGCCGCGCGGCGTTTTCGCCGGCGGTGACCTGGCTGCTCAAGCCGTCCTGATACAACGCCACGAACACGCCGACGCGCGCGGCCGCCGCGCCAGGTTGCAACCGGCCTTGAACCTGGGTCAGCCAGGTATCGGTGGCGGGGACGATTTCCAGGGTAAGCTCCGCTTCGGCCGGGCGGGCGTTGATCGCGGCGACGTGCTGGCGAAACGCCGCGTCCTGGCCCCAGTTCAGCGTGGTGCGGCCGTTGATCATCACCTGCGGGGTAAAGATGGTCTTGCTACCCTGCGCGGCGGTCAGCGCGCGTTGCCGGGCGCCGAAATCGGATTGGGCGAAGCGGTCGCGCCAACCCAGGCTGTCCCAGTAATCCACATGCAGGGCCAGCGGCACCACCTTGCCTCTCAGCGCCGGTTCCGCCGCCAACGCCGCCAGCCAACGGTCCGCTGGCGGACAACTGCTGCATCCCTCGGAGGTGTACAGCTCGATCAAGGCGGCTTGGGTCGGCCCGCTTCGCGCCCGGCAGCTTGCGGCGGGCGCGGCGGAAGGCAGCAGCCCCATCGCCATCAGGCCCAGCACCGGAAGCGCCCACGGGCCGCCGCGTCGTCGCCCGGTGTCTCCGATCATCCCATTCATGTCTTACCCCGCGCCGTTGATGAATGATACCAATTCTCATCAAGCTTTATATCTTCTGATGTAGGATGGGTTAGCGAAGCGTAATCCGACGAAACCGCAGCTAAATCTGCGGGTTACGGGTTGGCGCCCTAACCCGCCCTACCATTCCAAGTCATAAAAGTCTATCGGGAAACAGTAGATGAGTTGGTTTTCAGACAGCCGCTTACCGCTAAAGCGCTTGCCAGCGGGTTTGGAACAGGGGTTGGGTCGGAGGCTGGGGAGCCGTGGCGACGGGTTGCATGGTGACCCACAGTTCGCCTTGAACAGGTGGCGCCACGCTGGCCGGCATCGGCAGAGTGCGGACGCTTCCATCGTCGGGCAACGTGCCGAGCATGACCGGAGGTCCGTCACCGCTCTTCAGCCACAACAGGCACTGCTGGTCGGGAGGCATCGTCATGGCGCGCAGGTTGCTGACGTGCAGCCGGCCATCGGCGGCGCGCGCCACGGTCCACAACACCTCGTGTTGCCGGTTGCGGATGGCCGCGAAACCGGCGTCCGCTTCCGGCGGCGTCGCCAGTTGCGGCGCCAGGATGACGACCACCGCCAGGACGCTGGCCAGAGTCAGGCCGCGCCAGAGAGTCAGGCTGTCCCACCAGGGCCGGCGGGCCGGGGCCGGAAACAGCCGGTGCTCCAGACCGCGCCAAACCTCGGGCGGTGGCGCGACGGAAAGACTGGCCACCGCCAACCGGTTCAGGCGGCGTTCCCACTCGGCCACGGCCCGTCGCAGCGCTGGGTGCGCCGCGAGGAGCCGCTCAAAGCGCTGGCGGGCCGCGCCGCGCAGAGTGCCCAGCACGTACTCGGCGGCCAGCGAGTCGCGTAAGGGGGGCGCGTGAATGTTCATGCATCCTCCTCCAAACAGGTTTTCAAGCGCCGCAGGCTGCGCCGTACCCAAGCCTTGACGGTCCCCAGCGGACGCTCCAGCCGCGCGGCAATGGCGTCGTGGGTCAGGCCCTCGTAATACGCCAGGAACACCGCGCGGCGCGGTTCCGGGTCCAGGGTTTCCAGGCAACCGGCTAGCGTGGCGTCGCCTTGTTCGCCGTGCAGGCGCTCTTCGGGTCCCGGTCCGTCGTCGGCCAGGCGCGCCCAGCCGTCGTCGTCCAATTCCCCGCGCCGGCGATGATCGCCGCGCCGCAGCCGGTCGATGGCCAGATGGCGGATGATGCTGCCCAGCCAGGTCAGGGGTTGGCCCAAGGTCGGTCGGTAATCGCCCGCGCGCTGCCAGACCCGCACGAAACCTTCCTGCAACAGATCGGCGGCCAGTTCGCGGTCGCGGGTCAACTTGAGCAGCAGACCGTACAGGGTCGGCGCCGTCTGCTGATAAAGGGCCTCAAAGGCACGCCGGTCGTGCAGCGCGCAGCGGGCCAGAAGCGCGGCCAGTGATTCGCCAGGGGTCATGAGGGGCGCTCGGTCCGGTGTCTGGGTCAAGGCCGTGGAGCGTGCGCCAACCCCGGCGGGCGGCCAGGCGCAAACCGCGCTCGCGACTCTCCGTCCGCCGTTCGCACCACGGCGCCGGACGACCCGAACTGCTGTTCCCGCCCGCCCATCCGCCAGTTCCGGGATCGTCCGCCGCCGGCGCCCTCCTCCACGGGGCGTATGGGCGTCGATTATAGGCGGGATCAAGAAGCCATGAAACGAATCCCCGCGTGTCGTCGGGTTCGAGGTTTCGCGTTTTCGACAGGCTCAGGAGTGCTTACGCGGTTCGACGGACGGTGGATGCGGGTCTCGCAAAAAATTGCCAGGCGGTTCGACGCCTTTGCCTCCTAGCCGATACCCGCTGGGAGCCGTCGACCTTGGCTTTCAAGTGTGGATTCTGGCTTCAGTCTTTCCAATCCCACGCGGCGAAGACCTCGTCCAACTTCGCAGCCGTTCTAAATTTCGTTCCTTAAGTTTTGGAGCCAGGGCGGGCGAATCGCCGGATCGCCCAGCAAATTTTTTTGCGAGACCCGCATCCAAAGTCGACCGGCCCGCGTAAGCACTCCTGAAGCCGCCGAAAACGCGCAAGCTCGTCGCTGGCATGAAGAAGCGCGCGGCGGATTCGACGAACCATTCATGAACGCGGCTCGCGCGTTCGCCCCTTGCTCCTCCGCCGACGGAGGAGATTTTTTGAGCCTGACCCACAACCGACGATGAGGAATGCACCATGAGCAAGAGCCTGACTTCGACCGCCCTGTCCGCGACCGCGCTGTCCTTAGCCTTGAGTACGGCGCTGTCCCTGGCCGCCGCGCCGGCATCCGCCGCCGATCACCAAGAAAAATGCTACGGCGTCGCCATGAAAGGCAAGAACGACTGTGCCGCCGGGCCGGGCACCACCTGCGCCGGCACTTCCAAGACCGACCATCAGGGCAGCGCCTGGAAATACGTGCCGAAGGGCAGTTGCGAGAAGACCGCCTCGCCGACCTCGCCGACCGGTTTCGGCCAGTTGGCGGCGTTCAAGGAAAAGAAGACCTGAGCATAACCGCCGGTTCGGCTGGAGCGCCCGCGATGACGATGCAATTCTCCCATGGCTCTTCGGCGCGTGGCGCTCCAGTCCGGCGAACGCACCCCGATGGCTTGCCCGACCGGGCGGGCCTGGGTCTCAAGCCTCAGCACTTCGCCGAGATTCTGGCCACCGGGCCGGATCTCGGCTTCTTCGAGATTCACGCCGAGAACTACCTGGTCGCCGGCGGCCCCTTTCATCATTACCTGCGCCGGATTCGCGACCGCTACCCGCTGTCGATCCACGGCGTGGGGCTGTCCATCGGCGCGGAAGGACCGCTCGACGCCACCCATCTTGACCGCCTGGCCGCGTTGCTCGACCGCTACGAACCGCAATCCTTTTCGGAGCATCTGGCCTGGTCGACCCACGGCGGCGCGTTTTTCAACGACTTGCTGCCGCTGCCCTACAACCTTGCCACCCTGAACCGCGTTTGCGACCACGTCGGCCAGGTTCAGGAGCGCCTGCGCCGGCGGATATTGTTGGAAAATCCCGCCACCTACGTCGAATTCGCCGCGTCCACGCTGGACGAAGCCGCGTTCATCACCGAGGTTGTCCGCCGCACCGGTTGCGGGCTGTTGCTCGACGTGAACAACGCCTATGTGTCGGGCGTCAACCACCACCGCGATCCGCAAGCGTATATCGCCGCCCTGCCATTGTCCGAAGTCGGCGAAATCCATCTGGCGGGTTTCGCCGAGGATCGCGACGCCGCCGGGGCGCCCTTGCTGATCGATACGCATGGCGCACCCATCGCGGCGGCGGTGTGGGAACTCTACGCCTTCGCGCTGGAACGTCTCGGGCCGACGCCCACCTTGATCGAGCGCGACAACGACATTCCGCCGCTGCCCGTCCTGGTTGCCGAAGCCCGGTGCGCCGAACGGTGGATCGGATCCGCGCGGCCCGACCGGCTGGAGGTTTCGGCATGAGCGATCAACGGCTTTTCGCCGCCGCCCTGCTCGATCCCGACGCGCCCTGCCCGGCGGGATTGATCGCCTGGAACGGCTCCGATCCGGCCCGGCGCTTCGCCGTCTATCGCAACAACGTCGTGGTCTCCCTGATCGACGCCCTGGCCGACACTTTTCCAGTG
Source organism: Candidatus Contendibacter sp. (assembly GCA_029624765.1). Taxonomy (GTDB): domain Bacteria; phylum Pseudomonadota; class Gammaproteobacteria; order Competibacterales; family Competibacteraceae; genus Contendibacter. Next base: position 156,866 of record JARSSO010000007.1, read on the forward strand.
ACATTGGAACTGGTGGGAGAGGAATTTTTCCGGGCAATGGCCGGAGTTTTCGTGCGCATTGCGCCGCCTGGATCGGTCCTGCTGGTGGAATACGGGGCTGGATTCCCCGACTTCATCGAGCGGTTCGAGCCGGCCCGGAGCGTGCCCTACCTGGCCGACGTGGCGCGGCTGGAGCGGCTGCGCGTCCGGGCGTTCCACGCCGCCGACGCCGATCCGATCTCCCCGGAGCGGATCGCCCGCGCACTGGCGAATCCGGAACGGTTGCCGACGCTGCGCGTGACCTGTCACCCTTCGCTGAGCGTCCTGCGCTCGGATTATGCGGTGGCGTCGCTGTGGGCGGCGCATCAAGGCCACGGCGATCTGGCCCAGGTCGATCCCTTCGTCCCGGAAAGCGCCCTGGTCGTTCGGGTTGGACTGGACGTGCAGGTTATCGCCCTGCCGTCAGGCGGCGATGCGCTGGCGGCGGGTTTGGCCGACGGCTTGCCGCTCGGCCAGGCGGCGGCCCTAGCCCTGGCCGCCAGCGAAGACTTCGATCTGACCGCCCAACTCGCTATGCTGTTGCGGGTAGGCGCCCTGACTGCTCTCGCTCAACCTACGGAAACCTGACCATGACGACGCCAACCTCAGCCTGGTCCGCGCCTGCCTCCGCCACGCCGGCGTCACTACCGCGCTGGGTGGGCTTCGTGCTGCCGCTCATCGCCCTGTTCCAGCGGATTCCCGATTCCCTCATCGCCTTCATCGGCCGATTTTCCATCGCCGCCGTGTTCTGGAAATCCGGGCAAACCAAGATCGAAGGTCTGGCTATCGACTTCATCGACGGGACTTTCACCCTGGGGCTGCCGCGACTGTCCGAATCCGCCGTGGCCCTGTTCCGGGACGAATACCGGTTGCCGCTGGTCTCGCCGGAACTGGCGGCGCCGCTGGCCGCTCTCGCGGAACACGTCTTTCCCATCCTGATTCTGCTTGGCCTCGCCACCCGCTTCTCGGCCCTGGCCTTGCTGGTCATGACGCTGGTGATTCAGATTTTCGTCTATCCGGACGCCTACCCGACGCACGGGGTCTGGGCGGCGGTGCTGTTGTATCTGATCGCGAAGGGGCCGGGAGTGATTTCGCTCGATCACTGGATCGCCCGGCGCCATGGGGTTCGGGCTCAATGAATTCTCGAAAACTCCTGCTGCTCCTGGCGCTCGCCCTGCTGGTGGGCGCCTTTTTCGCCTTCGATCTCGGGCGGTTTTTCAACCTGGACTATTTCAAATCCCAGCAGGCGGCCATCGAAGCCTGGCGAGCGGCGCGGCCTGGCCTGACCGCCGGCCTGTTCTTCGCCGTTTACGTGGCGGTGACCGGCCTGTCGCTGCCCGGCGCGGCGATTCTGACTTTGGTTGGAGGCGCGATCTTTGGCCTGTTGTGGGGCACGGTGATCGTTTCCTTCGCGTCGACGATGGGCGCCACCCTGGCCTTTCTCGCCGCCCGCTTCGTGCTGCGCGACTGGGTGCAGGGCCGGTTCGGCGACCGATTGAAGGCGATCAACGCGGGGATGGAAAGGGAAGGGGGCTTTTACCTGTTCACCCTGCGGCTGATTCCAATCTTTCCGTTCTTCGTCATCAACCTGGCGATGGGCCTGACGCCGATTCGGACCTGGACCTTTTACTGGGTCAGTCAAGTGGGGATGTTGGCCGGGACCGTGGTCTACGTGAACGCCGGCACCCAGCTTGCCCGGATCGACTCGCTCAAGGGCATCCTGTCGCCCGGTTTACTGGCTTCTTTCGCGCTGTTGGGCATTTTCCCGTTGATCGCCAGGAAAATCGTGGCGGCGGTCAAGGCGCGGCGGGTCTATGCGAAATGGCCCAAGCCGAAGCGTTTCGACCGCAATCTGGTGGTGATCGGCGCCGGTTCGGCCGGGTTGGTGACCGCCTACATCGCGGCGGTGGTCAAGGCCAAGGTGACGCTGATCGAGAAGCATCGAATGGGCGGCGACTGCCTGAACACCGGCTGCGTGCCGTCCAAGGCGCTGATTCGTTCCGCTAAGCTGCTCTCGCATGTCCGGCGCGCTTCGGAGTTCGGCATCCGTCAGGCCGAAGCCGGGTTCGATTTCGCCGAAGTCATGGAGCGGGTGCAACGAGTGATCCGCGAAGTCGCGCCGCACGATTCGGTGGAGCGCTACACCGGTCTGGGCGTGGAGGTGATCGAGGGCACGGCGAAAATCACCTCGCCGTGGACGGTGGAGGTGACCACCGCCGAGGGTACGCGGACGCTGACCACCCGCGCCATCGTGATCGCCGCCGGCGCCCGGCCGTTCGTGCCGCCGATTCCGGGACTGGAGGAGGTCGGCTATCTCACGTCGGACACCGTTTGGAATCTTCGCGAGTTGCCGAACCGGCTGGTGGTGCTGGGCGGCGGTCCCATCGGTTCGGAGCTGACCCAGACCTTCGCTCGTCTCGGCAGCCAGGTCAGCCAGGTGGAAATGGCGCCGCGCATCCTGATCCGGGAAGACCCGGAGGTTTCGGCGCTGGTCATGGAGCAGTTCCGGCGGGAAGGCATCCGCGTTCTGGTCAACCACAAGGCCAAACAGTTCGTGGTGGAGGACGGCGAAAAGGTGTTGATCGCCGAACACGAGGGCCAGGATGCGCGGATTCCGTTCGATGCGGTGCTGGTGGCGGTCGGGCGGGTAGCGAACACCGCCGGCTACGGTTTGGAGGAACTGGGGATTCCGCTCACCCGCGCTCGCACCGTGGAAACCAACGCGTATTTACAGACGCTCTATCCCAATATTTACGCCGCTGGCGACGTGGCCGGGCCGTTCCAGTTCACCCACACCGCCGCTCATCAGGCGTGGTATGCCTCGGTCAACGCGCTGTTCCGGCCGTTCAGGACGTTCAAGGCCGATTATTCGGTGATTCCCTGGTCCACCTTCGTCGATCCCGAAGTAGCGCGGGTGGGTTTGAACGAGCAGGAAGCGAAAGAGAAAGGCATTCCCCACGAGGTGACGGTGTACGGCATCGACGATCTGGACCGGGCCATCGCCGACGGCGAGGCGCACGGCTTCGTCAAGGTGCTGACCGCGCCCGGCAAGGACAAGATTTTGGGAGTCACTATCGTCGGCGAGCACGCCGGCGACCTGCTGGCCGAGTACGTGCTGGCCATGCGCCACGGCATCGGCCTGAACCAAATCCTGAGCACGATCCACATCTACCCGACCCTGGCGGAGGCCAACAAATACGCCGCCGGCGTCTGGAAAAAGGCGCACGCTCCCCAAAAATTGCTGGCCTGGGTGGAACGCTTCCACGCCTGGCGACGGGGCTAACCAGCGGATGCGGGCGAATCCGGCGGTGTTTGCACCTGCCGGATGATCTCGGCGATTTGCCGGGCTTCGGGAAGCCTCAAGCGCTGGGCGTCTTGCAACGCCAAGGTTAAGAGTTCCAATGCCTTTTCGCGGTCTCCCGCCGCGCCGCGCGCCAGATACGTGATGCCGATCTTGGCGCGGCAGATGAGTAGCTCCCGCACGTCCCCCAGCCGCTCGTAGACCGGCAGTTCCTCCTCCCGGCGGATCCGCAGCGCCTCGTCCAGCTCGCCGCGCGCCTGCAACACGTCGGCGATCTTCCCCTGCGTCACCGCCCGCGCCCGCACGT
>JARSSO010000008.1 GCA_029624765.1 Candidatus Contendibacter sp.
CCAATCGTCCCCACGTTCACGTGCGGCTTGTTGCGCTCGAACTTTTCTTTGGACATCCAAACACTCCCCTGTAAAGCTTGAGGGCCAAGGATTTTAGACCAGGTCTCAAATCGAGTGGAGCCCATAACCAGATTTGAACTGGTGACCTCATCCTTACCAAGGATGCGCTCTACCGACTGAGCTATATGGGCCTAGGCGTTCTGTTGCGAAAATTTATGTTATGTCGGGTGGAGCGGGTGATGGGAATCGAACCCACACCATCAGCTTGGAAGGCTGAGGTTCTACCATTGAACTACACCCGCCCTGCGCTTCCCAGATTCGGCCTGGCCAGGCGCGATCCTCGACCACCGCCATGAACCGACCGAACACTGGCTTTCGAAGTTTGGTGGAGGGGGAAGGATTCGAACCTTCGAAGGCTGAGCCGGCAGATTTACAGTCTGCTCCCTTTGACCGCTCGGGAACCCCTCCACAAAGTTTAGAGTCGTGCATTTTGATGGTCAGCAGCAGGGTTGTCAATCGCCGACACGAAGTTTTTGCAAAACGAACCCTTGAATCTATTATAATCTTTAGTTGGCGCGGGCTGGCGTAGCTCAGCCGGTAGAGCAGTTGCCTTGTAAGCATCAGGTCAGGGGTTCGAGTCCCCTCGCCAGCTCCAGATCAGTCAAGGGTTTGGGTGGCGCTGCCCGAGCCTTTGTCGCAATCGCGGAAGCCTACCGCCCTTATCGCACTCTTACACCCCACACTTACCACCCCAGAGGATTTTGCTCATGGCGCAACTCAAACCCGGCGTCGTCACTGGCAAGGACTATCTGACTCTCGTGGCCGCCGCGAAAGCGGGCGGCTACGCCCTGCCGGCGGTCAATGTCTCCAGCAGCAGCACCATCAACGCGGTACTGGAAGCCGCCGCCAAGAACCAAGCTGACGTGATCATTCAGCTTTCCAACGGCGGCGCGCAGTTCTACGCCGGTCAGGGCATGAAGGACGGCGCCAAGGCCAAGGTGCTGGGCGCGGTGTCGGCGGCGCTCCATACTCACTTGCTGGCCGAGCATTACGGGGTCTGCGTGGTGCTGCACACCGACCACGCCAACAAGAGCCTGATTCCCTGGGTCGACGCCCTGCTTGACCACGGCGAGGCATATTTCAAACAGCACGGCAAGCCGCTGTTCAGCTCGCACATGCTGGATCTTTCCGAGGAAAGCATGGAGTTCAACCTGAACGAATGCGCCCGCGTTCTCAAGCGCATGGCGCCCCTGGACATGAGCCTGGAGATCGAGCTGGGCGTCACCGGCGGCGAGGAAGACGGCATCGGCAGTGAATTGGAAGAAAGCGCCGACAACTCGCATCTCTACACCCAGCCGGAAGACGTGTTGCAGGCTTACGAGCGGCTGGCGCCGATCGGTCATTTCTCGGTTGCGGCCTCGTTCGGCAACGTCCATGGCGTGTACAAGCCCGGCAATGTCCAGTTGCGTCCGGAAATTCTGAAAAACTCCCAGGCGTTGATCGAGCAGAAGCGCGCGACCGGCGCCAAGCCGCTGAATCTGGTGTTCCACGGTGGCTCCGGCTCGGAAAAGGACAAGATCACCGAGGCGGTGAGCTACGGGGTGTTCAAGATGAACATCGACACTGACCTGCAATTCGCCTACTCGGAAGCCATCGGCAAGTTCGTCGCCGAGAATCCCAAGGCATTCCTGTATCAGGTCGACCCGGAAACCGACAAGCCGTACAAGAAGTTCTACGACCCGCGCAAATACCTGCGCCTGGCGGAGCAGAACATGGTGGCTCGGCTGAACGAGGCGTTCCAGGATCTGGGTTCCAAGGGCAAATCGTTGGCGTTGTAAAATAACGGCGGCGCGCCGCTGGCTCAAAGCAGTTGGCTTGAAAAGAAAGGGCCCGTTGAACATTCGGCGGGCCCTTTTCGCTCAACACCCCCAAACGACGATGCGCCGGCCCTGATAAGTTTCCTCGCGGCGGTAGATTTTCTCGTCCCACGACCGGTCGCCACGGTCAAAGACCACCAGATGGCCGGACCCTTCGCCCACTCGGTCCAAGTATTGCCAGGTCTGCTCCAACCCCTCGGCCAAGGTGCGCATCAGACTTTTGCGCAGGATTTTCAGTTCGATCACGATCTTCTGCACCCCGCCGGAATGGCGCCAGAGCACCAGGAGATCGGTGCGCCCCCGCCCCAGGCCGTATTCTCGTTCCACCCGCCCGCCGCCGTTGACCAGCCGTTGCAGGAAGGCTTGCAGCAGCAGTTGCGGACCGGCTTCCTGATAGTCGAAGCGTCGCAGCCAGTGTTCGGAGTGCTCGCGAAAGAAATCCTGGAAACCAGCCAAGAGCTTGTCCTCGTCCAGCCGGTCATCCGGGCGCAGGTACCAGGCGGTTTTCTGGGCCGCTTCCAAGTCGAGTTGCTGCACATAGGTCAGTTGCCGGGGAATGATTTCCCGGTAGGTGGCGTTGGCGATGGCTAATTGCCCCTCGATCCGGTCGATCAACCCTAAATCCAGGACGTATTGGATGTCCTCCTCGCTGGCTTGACCTTGCAGATCGTCGCCACTCAACAGCGGCTCGATCACTCGCCGCACGCGCGGTTCGCGCAGCTTGTCGGCCAACTGGTCCAGGTGAGTTTCCCGCCGCAGGATCAGCGCCTCCTTGGCCTCGTCCAGCAAGTCGGCGGTGATCGGCTGGGCACGATCCCGCCCGCCCGGCAACTCGAAGCACGTTTCGTAGCCCAGGGCGTTGACCAGCCACGGTTGCCCCCGGCTCAGCGCCCAAGCGCGTTCCAGCGCGTCCTTGGTGAACCGCTGGCCGGTCGCGGCGGTGTGCTCGGCGTACAGCGCCCTCATGTCGCCCGCCGTGAAATTGCCCAGCCGCAGCGACTTGGCCTTGATGTTGAAGGCGCTACCGCCGGTGATGATCTCCTTCGTGCTGCCGGAATGAATCCGGTAGTCGCGCACGTCGCGCACCCCGCACAAAATCACGGTCTGGGGAAAGGCCCGGGGGCGCTTGTCGTAGCCCCCCCGTAGTTGCCGCAGCACCGCGATCAGGGTGTCGCCCACCAGGGCGTCCACCTCATCCAGCAGCACCACCAACGGTCGGGAGTCTTGCAGGCTCCATTCGGTCAGCAGGCCGTTCAGCGCCCCGAACGGCCCCACCTCGCGCAGTAAGGTCAGCCAGCGACCGGCCGGCCAGGGGTCGTCCAGAATCAGCCGCGCCCGCTCGGCGAGTTCGTTCAACAGCGCCGGCATGGCGGCCGCCACGTCTTCCCGCGCCGCCTGACCGATCTCCCAGTTGGCGTAGACGCAGCGATAGCGCCCAGTGCCGTTCAGAAATTCCACCAGCGCCAGCAGGCAACTGGTCTTGCCGGTCTGGCGGGGGGCGTGGAGGATGAAATATTTCTGCTGCTCGATCAGTAGCAGGAGGGCATCCAGCTCCAGCCGGCGCAACGGGTCGAGGCAGTAGTGGAGCGCCGGATTGACCGGCCCGGCGGTGTTGAAAAAGCGCATTTTAGAATTCTCCAAGGAGCAGACATCAATAGAACATATGAAAAATTAAGTTACATTTTGGCGGTTTACGGTGTCTGAAATAGGCTTTCAAGCAACATGATTGTTCCAGTAATCCAATTCGATTTGTCCAGGTATCGCAATATTGCTTTATATATCCCCCATTACATTTAAGACCGTACCATCGTTTCCCCGTCATCCCCCGTCCAGGGGCACCCAATCGATGGCCCAGATCACGGAGATCATGACATGACCGCTTAAAAGCCACAGTGAAGATCGGGGACTACGCGCGCGGGGGCAAAACTACGCTGACCCTGCGCGACCGCGAGGAACGGTCTCGGGGACTACGCGCGCGGGGGCAAAAGGACCCTTTCTGCCGGAACTCGGCCTGCGCGAATCGGGGACTATGCGCGCGGGGGCAAAACCCGGGCCGACCATCGGGCCGCCGACCACGACAGGGGCGGTGAGGAAAAGTACATCCCGTTCGGGCTGGTGGAGTGAGGATAGCGGACAGATCCATCTGACCTTTGGCAACTCCAGCAAAACCAGCGATTTCATCGTCGACAGATGGCGGGACTGGTGGAACGACATCCCCGTGCCCGGGCGGACCACGATCGCGCATAGCCAACTCAAGGTCGATAATGGCCCGGAAAGCAGCGGGGTGCGGACCCAATTCCTCAAGCGCCCGGCGGACTTCGCCGATCACATCGGCAAGCCCATCCACCTGCTGTACTACCCGCCCTACTACAGCAAATACAATCCGATCGAACGCTGCTGGGGCATCCTGGAGCAACATTGGAATGGTACCAAGCTGGTGGATGTCGACACCATGCTGGAATGGGCGAAGAGCATGACTTGGAAAGGCATCCGCCCTATCGTCAAACTGAGCCGGACGGTCTACCAAAAGGGCATTTCACTCTCCAAAAAGGCAATGCGGGAGGTTGAGGCCCGATTGGAGCGCAACCCCTCCTGCCCAAATGGGACATCCTGATTCAGCCGGTATGATGGGAAAATGTTTTTCGGAAATCGCCTTACCGTGGATTGAACGCCGGTAGGCGCTGGCCCAAAATAATTCAATAATAACAAGATGGCCGTTCATCCCAACCGAAGGAGGTTTTCGCATCATGAGCAAAACCGCTGAAATCCTGGGCGCCAACGCCGAATACCTGACGAGCCACGTCTGCAAGACCATTCCCAAGGATTCCCTGCATCTCCCTGGACCGGATTTCGTGGACCGGGTTTTCGCCGCGTCCGACCGCAACAACCGGGTGCTGGGCAATCTGCAACGCCTGTTTGGCCACGGCCGGCTGGCCGGCACCGGATTCCTGTCCATCCTGCCGGTGGACCAGGGCATTGAGCACTCGGGCGGGGCCAGCTTCGCCAAGAATCCGATCTACTTCGACCCGGAAAACATCGTCAAGCTGGCCATCGAGGGCGGCTGCAACGCAGTGGCCTCGACCTTCGGCGTGCTGGGCATGGTGGCGCGCAAGTACGCCCACAAGATCCCATTCATGGTCAAGATCAACCATAACGAGCTACTGACCTTCCCCAACAAGGCCGATCAGATTATGTGGGGCACCATCAAGGAGGCGCACGACATGGGCTGCGCGGCGGTGGGCGCCACCATCTACTTCGGCTCGCCGGAGAGCGGCCGCCAGATCGTCGAGGTCGCGCAAGCTTTCCACCAGGCCCACGAACTGGGCATGGCCACCGTGTTGTGGTGCTATCTGCGCAACAACGCCTTCAAGACCAAGGAAAAGGATTACCACGTCGCCGCTGATCTGACCGGCCAGGCCAACCACCTGGGCGTGACCATCGAAGCCGACATCATCAAGCAGAAGTTGCCCGAGAACAACGGCGGTTTTGAAGCCCTGAACATGGGCGGCTCCAGCTATGGCAAGTTCGACAAGAAGATCTACACCGAGCTGGCCAGCGATCATCCCATCGACCTGTGCCGTTACCAGATCGCCAACTGCTACATGGGCCGCGCCGGCCTGATCAACTCCGGCGGCGAGTCCAAGGGCGCCGGCGACCTCGAAGCGGCGGTCATGACGGCGGTGATCAACAAACGCGCCGGCGGCATGGGTCTGATCTCCGGGCGCAAGGCGTTCCAGCGGCCGATGAAGGATGGCGCCGCCATTCTCAACGCCATTCAGGATGTGTATCTTGACGCCAGCGTGACCGTCGCCTGAGTTAAACCGGGGCGGCCCAGCCCTCACCCCTGCCCCTCTCCCACCCGCGGGAGAGGGGTTCTTGTACTACTTTTTAGAAGCAAGCTTTCCCTCAGCGGACGCCGACACCCTGGCCTGCCTCGGCTTCCCGCCATTGTTGCGCCCACGACTGGGCATACCGTCCCCCCAGCGCCAGCAATTCGGCGTGGCTGCCCGATTCGAGAATACGGCCCTGCCCCATGACGTGAATGACATCGGCGTGCAGGGCGGTGGTGAAACGGTGAGTGATGACGAGGGCGGTGCGTCCAGCGACCAGCGCGCGAAACCGCGCCAACCAGTCGGCTTCCGCCCACGCATCCATGGCGCTGGTCGGTTCGTCCAGAATCACCAGCGCGGACCGCCGCAGAAAGGCGCGGGCCAGCGCCAGCCGTTGCCATTCGCCCACGCTCAATTCCGCCCCGCCGAACCACTTGCCCAGCACCGTCTCATAGCCTTGTGGCAGACGCTGAATCGGCCCCTCGGCCCCAGCGGCGCGGGCAGCGGCGGCGATTCTCTCCGCATCCGGCGCGGTGGTCAGATCGCCGCAGGCCAGGTTGTAGGCGACGGTATCGTGATAATGCACCGGCTCCTGAAACAGCACCGTGATCCGCCGCCGCCAGTCGGCCAGCGCCAACTCGCGCAGGTCCACCCCATCCAGACTCACCCGCCCCGCCTCCGGGTCGTAGAACCGGCACAGCAGCTTGATCAGCGTGCTCTTGCCGGCGCCGTTCTCGCCGACGAGTGCGACGATCTGGCCGGCGGAAAGAGTCAGGTCGAAACCGTCCAGCGCCAGCCGCTGACTGCCGGGATAGCGGAAGCGGACGTTTTCCAACCGGATCGTTCCCGACCCGTCCGGCGGCGGACGCACGGGACGGGGCGGGTCGGTGACCTTGGGACACAGCGTCAGGAATTCGTGGAGGTTTTCCAGGAACAACAGGTTGCTGTACATCTCGCCGACGCTGCTCAACGCGGTGCGCATCAGTCGCTGGCCCTGGCTGAACACCTGATAGAACAGCGCCAGATCGCCGAGAGTGGCCAAACCTTGGGCCAGCCGCCCGACCATCCAGGCGATGGTCAGCCCCATGGCCAGCAGGGCGACAGCGTCCGCGCCCAGCTCGACCAGCATCTGCTGGCGGGTGAGTTGCAGGCGCTCGCCCCGCAGTCGGCCCCGCACGGCGCGATAGGCGGTTCGAAACGAGTCGCCGAGATCGAACAGCCGCAGTTCCGCCGCTGCCCGGTCCCAGGTCAGCATCCAGTCGTAGTAACTGGCGCGGCGCTCGTTGCCGGTATTGCGAACGCGCCAACGGTGGAAGCGCGCGATGAACCACGCCGCCACCGCCAGCCCCGGCAACGCGCCGCCGATCAACACCAATGGCAGCCAGGGGGCGTAACTCCACAGGACGCCGGCCATGGCCAACAGGGTCAAACCATTCTGCGCCAGATGGCCGAGGTTCTCCAGCAACGCCAGCGGGCGACTGAGCGCGTCCACCCGCGCCCGGTGCAACTGATCGTAGTATTCGGCGGTTTCGTAGTAACTCAGGTCCAGGCGGACGGCCTGGGCGTGCAGCAAATCGTCGAGATGATCCCGCAGCCACTCGGCCTGAGCGGCGCGCACCCAGGCGGCGACGCCGCGCAGCGCCTCGCCGAGCAGCAACAACCCCGCCATCAGCGCCACCCAGAGCAGGGTTTGCCGCAGCGCCGGCCCGTTGTCCGGCGCTTGCACCGCAACGACCAGGCTGTCCACCAGGGTGCGGGTCAACAGCACCACGGCGACGGGCAGCAAGCCCTGAACGATCACCAGCGCCGCCCAGGCCAGCGTCCAGCCCCGGGTTGCCCGCCAGATCAGCCCCAACGCCCATGGCAGATAGGGCAACTGCGCCAGCGCCTTGCGGAACCGTTCGGCCAGATAGGCGGTGCGGGTGGACATCGGTTCGGGCGCCGAGATCGTCTTCGCTTGAAGCAGGAACCTGTGAATCATCCGCGCCCGGGCGGCGCATCGCTCAACGCGGCCAGCAGGGTTTCCTGCTCGTCCCGCATCTTCCATTTATGACGGAGCCATCCCTGGATGGCCGTCATGGCATCGTTTGGGCAATCGTGCAAGGCCAGGGTGAAAGCGATTTGAACGAGGAGCGGATAACGGAGCCAACGGGACGGCAGGTTTTGTTCCAGCCAGTAGCCAAGATAGCGCGCCCGCCAACGACCCGGTTCCAACCGCTCCAAAACGTCGGGGGGCGCCACGGGTCCCATGAGCCAGGAAGCCCAGCGCAACACCACCCAAGCCGCCGTTTTCAAGCCAGCCTGGCCCAGCAGGGCCAAGGTCTTATCCCAATCCATCTCACCGGTTCGCAGCCAGCGGCTCAAATCCACCACCCGGCACAGCAGCGCATAAGGGGAAGTGACGTATTTCGCGAACGCGGGATGGACCAGCAGGATGAAAAGCGCATCGGCGGGATCAAGCCCCCAAAAAAACCCTTGGCGGCGTCGCCTTGCCAGAAAAGCGTCCGTCATGTCGACGCGGGTCCGCCCCGGACGCAGGATCTGCCAGTGCAGATCGACGGAAACATTCCGATCATGAAAAGCAGCCTCGTGACTGACGACGTCGGCGTCGGGATGCAGCGCGAAGCCCTGGCGAACCAGGGTTCGCGCGGCCAGGTCGCGCTGGTTCCGGGCAATCAGGATGTCCACGTCACCCGCCGGCCGAAGGGAAGGGTCGTCGTACACCAGTTCGCGAACGTGGGCGCCCTTGAACGCGGCGTACCGCACCGACGCCGCCCCAAAGGCCGCGTCAATCCGTTCCAGGGCATGTCTTTGGGCCAGATACCTGACGGCGGCGACCTGGCGGGCTTGTTTGAGCGCGGTTAGAACACGTTCCGGCGTCGCCGCCGCAAGATCATGCCGTTTCAAAACCTCGTACCACAGGGCATCCAACCCGTTTTCTCCGAGAAATTCCAGAAAACGATCCTCGCCCGCCTTCAACCCCCGACCCATGGATTGGCGAACAGCATCGGCGTCGGCGTCGGCGCGAAAAGGCGCCAGGGCCAGCCGATGGAGCGCGAGGGATTCCAGATTCGCAACCGTCATTCGCGCTCCGCGCCAAGCGTCAGCCAGCCACCTTTCATTCCCGACCGCTACGCCTGTTCGAGTAATCCGCTGGCGAGCATCTCTTCCGCGAGCCGCAACAGGTCCGTCTCCAGTTGGGCCTCGGTCACCTCGAATTCTTCCAGCATCCGGGCAATGACCGTCACTAATGCGCCTTCCGCCTGGAGCAATTCAAGGAAGCGGCTGCCCACTGGATCGAGGCCGAAGTAGGTTCCGGATTCGAGATTGAGGAGGACGGTTTCGTCGCCGACCTGGCGAGTCACCACCTGTTCGGGAACCTTCAACCGAGCGTCACGCGTCAACATGCACCCTCCATCCATCGCTAGAGCGCGGAAAATCCCCTTATTCCGCCCCAGGAGCGATATTTTCAAAGATTTCGTCGAATGGAATCGAGACGTTCACCACCGGGAACCTGCATTCCCCACAACCGGGAAGAGATTCGTGCAACAGCCAGTCGTTCTCCGGCATGCGCTGGAACGTTTCCACCCGGCGCGCTTCGATATCCACCAACACGTATTCCCGCAGCGACGGCAACGTGCGGTAGGCCGCGAACTTCTTACCACGGTCGAAGGCGGCGGTGGATTCCGACAACACCTCCACGATCAAGGTCGGATGAGCGATGAACTGGTCCGCCGCATGATCGCGCGGATCGCAGGAGACGACGACATCCGGGTAGAAAAAAGCGTCGGCCGCCTCCACTCGCACTTTCAAATCCGCGACATACGCCTGGCACGGCCCACCGCGCAGCCGTTGCTTGAAGGCGGCGTAGAGGTTGCCGGACACTACCACATGGTCGCGCCGCGCGCCCGCCATGGCGAATACCTCGCCGGCGATGAACTCATGCTTTTCCACCTGCCGCTCTTCCCAGGCCAGATAGGCTTCGGCATCGAAAGCGGTTTGGACGGCTGGATTCCCCATGGTGATCTCCTAAAAATCAGGTAGGGCTTTTTACCCTATCACTTCAAAATCGCGCGTGCTCCACAATCGCCTCCCGAACCCGCGCCAACTCCTCGAACCGCCGCGGGTAATCGAGGCGGTAATGAATCGGCTGGTTCGCCAAGGTCGCCACCTGATCGAAATGGGAAGCCAGCCGGGGCTTTTCCTCGATATCCAGCAGGAAGGAATGCTTCACCCATTCGATCATGGCCTCGGCCGGGGTCAGGGGTCGCAATTCCAGCGTCGCGGCGCTGCCCTCGCCGAGAAAATACACCCGCCGCAAGGGCCGGGGCTGTTCGCAGAATACCAGATCGTCATCCGCCAGAAACCGCGCCTTGGACGTGTAATGCACCGGCGGAGCGCGCCGGGCCGTCGGCGGGACCAGCGCCGCCTCGCTGTCTTCCCACAGGCGGATGGAAGGATGACTGGGCAGGGCATCAAAGCCGCGAACGCCCGGTTCGACCACCAGGCCATCGTCGGTCAGGAACCGATGCCCATTGACCGCGAAACTGGCCGCCAGCGTGGACTTGCCGCGCCCCGATTCGGCGACGAAGGCGACCGCGCCCTCGCCGATCTCCACCGCGCTGGCGTGAAACACCAGCTTGCCGAGCTTGCTCAACACCAGCGGCAGCACCTGGTTCAGATAGAGATGTTGCATCGTGGCGTCCGCAACCTCGGGCGCGGGGAAGCCGGTGACGTGGAGTGCGTCCGCCGCGACCTGGAAATCCGCCAAGTCGGGAAAACGCAGCAGATACCCACCGTTGGCGCGATGGAACTCGGTCCATAGCGCGCCGTCCGGGAACGTCCAGGTGTGGAACGGGGGATGCGCGACCGGTGGCTGAAGCCGGGCGGGCCGCAAGTGGAGTTCGACCATTAGTCAGTATCCCGACCCAGGATTTGCGCCACGAAGCGGGAAATTTCCTCCGGGGACGGGAACAGATTCGGATGCTCGCGCAACACGGCCTGTTCAACCTCTCGGGCGGTGCGGCGGCCGTCGCAATAACCGAGTACCGCGAGTCGCGCCTCCCCCTCGCGGCTCAAGCACGGTACGCGGCCCGGCTGGGAGCGGATCAAATCCTCCGGCGCCAGGAGCATCCCTTGCCAGGTCGAGTGACCGAAGCGCCGGCCGGTGGCGGGAAATTCCACGATCCAGGCGAGCAGGTGGTCGGTGGGCCGGGCCATGACCCTCGCCTTGACCGTATCGCCCGCTCGCACCGGAACCGCCTCGTCAATGGGCAAAAAAGCTTGATGGCGGTTGATTCGCCGCCCCGCCAACGGCGAGTTGGTCATCCACACGTTCTCGGCCAGTTCGCACTCGAACCAGCCGGCCAGGCCGTGCATCACCCCATCGCGTTCGATGGGTAATTCCACGGTCCAGGAGAAGAAATCCGGGTGGTCGGCGCGCAAATCGATGTCGCCCAACCCGGCTGGTGCCCCCAACACGGCTTCGGGCGGCAATTCGACCGCGTGTCTGGCGTTGACGGTATGCTGGCGCAACCAATGGAACTCGGCCGGCACGCCCGCCGCCCGCCAGCCCTCGGCCTTGTTGCGACAGTTCTCCGATTCGACCGCGCCCAGTTGGAGCCGGATGCGGGCGGGAATCAGGGCGCCGCCGGACTTGAGGAACCGCCGCCGCGCGTCCTGGAGCGTGTGCGCGATATCGTAATCGAAGCCGAAATAGCCGACATGGTCGCAGATGACCAGATCGACCCGTTCCGGGAGTTCGACACGATGGGAATGGCCCCGGATCAGGGTCGCCCGCTCGGTCCAGCCGGCGCGCGAGAAGGTCTCGCGGGCGACCTCCAGCATGGCGGTCGAGTCGATGCCGTACACTCGCCCCGCGCCGGCATGAAGGCACAGCAGACCCAGGATGCCGGAGCCGCAGCCCAAGTCGGTGACGCGGTCTCCCGCCCTGATGACCTGGGCGATGGCGGACCGGAATTGTTCAAGCCGGATGCGGTCGGCGACGTAGCCCAGGTGTTCTTCGAGCATGAAATTCCGATTCAATCAGTTGCACCCAGCGGGGTAATGGTAGGGTGGATAAGCGTAGCGCATCCACCAAAACCACTCATGACCGCTAACCTCATTCCAACCCCATCCCGGCTATCACCGCTGGCTCACTGGCACCCCAGGATGGCTCGTACCATCCACTTGCGACCGCCCGCCCGAAGGAACTCCACGGCCATTCACTCGGCCGCGCCACCAACCCATGCTTGACTGGATTGTAATGGATTTAATCCATATGGGTGCGCCAATCTACTTCATCACGGATGGCATGCTCCCAAAATCGTCGCTGCCATACCGACCGCTCGCGACATTCATCGGTACGAGCATCGATCTCCCGCGAAGTTGCTTTCTTGATCTCCCGCCAGCGGCCGGAGAAATCACTATCGCCTGCCGGTAGAACGCCAGATACAGTGGAGATGATCAGGTAAAACCACCATCGCGTCGATGTCAAACGGCTGCACGGCTTTCACTTTCCGAAAAGCCATGCGCAACACCTCAATCCGCTCCCCGCAAGAAAACAACGGGTTGCGATCATGGGTCACCACGGTGAAGAAAAAGACCCCACCGGGAAGAAAGGCTCTTCGGTAATTGCTCATGGGGAATCGGTGGATGCGCTGCGCTTATCCACCCTACGAGCTTCCACTCAACGATTGCTGCCGGGGAGGCGCCGATTTCGGTAAGGGCCAAGCCGGCTCCAGTAAACCATCATACGGGCTGGATGGCGGGGTGGTCGAAACGGCGCGGCTGGAAATCGTCGGGGACTTCCAACTCGAACAGGTCATCGTGGATGTGGGCAAGATAAAGCCCCTGTTCCAGCACGCGCGGGCGTAGGGCCTGAGGAATGTGGACGGCGGCCAGGATGCCGTAGAGCCGCTTGTCGCGGTGTTCCGGGAACCAGACGGCGAACTGTTCCAGGATTTCCAGCAGTTGTTGGATATGCTCTTCCCGTAGATGGCTTTTCACTTCCACCATGTAGGCGGTGTTGACCTCGCCGTTGGCGTAGGCCAGCACGTCCAGTTCCAGAGGCTGGCCACCGCGCGATACCCGCACGCTGGGCGCGATGGTATCCACCCCGAACCGCCGCCGCAGGATTTTCTCCATCGATGGCAGCGCCAACCTCTCGGTGAAACTGCCGAACTTGTTGCCCAGCCCGCCGATCTGCTTGCCCAGTTCCCGAAGCTGCCGGTCGGTTTCCCGCTGGCTTTCCTTCGCCTCTTCCGCCAACTCTTTGAGTTTGCGGTCGGTTTCGCGAAACAGCGCCCAAACTTCTTCCAAGGCCATGTGGTTTGAATTCATCAGTTCATCGCTCACCCTATCCTATGTCCACCAGTCCAACGCCATCCGGAAAACTGGCTTGTCGTTTGCCAGCATTATCGAGAAAAACAAACAACCAGGCAGGATACGCACTGCATACCCCACCCGGCCCGCCGTTCCCGTTAATGCAGGTTACGGCTAATCCCCAGCATGGCGTAATTGACCATTTTGTAGCCGTCCGGATGCACGGATACGGCCTCAGGCATGACCTTTTCGACCTCGTCCGCCATCACGCCGAACTGGCGGCCATGGCCATAGGCATCACGGAACTCGGGTTTGTAGTCGAAGAGGTAGATGCCGATGCTGATGGGATGGGTGCCAATAGACACAATATTTTGCTTTAATAGCCGATCAGATGCTCCCATATTACCCGGATTCATACTATTCCCGTCAGTGTGTGATCCACCGTTAGCCATAGTCAATCTGCTTACGGTGTCATACCGAGTAAGTACCGGCGTCAAATACGAGAATCTCTTCTTTTGAAAGGTGCTTTTCTCACACGCATCGATTAATTTCTGCTCATCGCTCATTTCAATAAGCTCCAACAGTCGACCAGTTTAAGAAGTCAACAATTCAGGGTCATATTAGAATTTTATTACACCCAAAGATACCCCATAAAGTCCATAATGGCCAACCGAGATGAGGATCACTTTGGTACACCAGAAATAGTTTACACATACCATCCGACGTTACCCATGTTGACCGCTGCCGAGGCAAAATCCCAGTAAAATCCTTCTCCATCTTGTCCAGGTGGTGGCGAAATACAACATCGAATACTGCCTTATTTTTTCGCTTAAGGATAGCTTGAGGCATAATCCCCTGCATGGCTTGCACATGAATAAACTTGGTTCTATCCCCACGTAGGCGCAGCCGCTCTGGCGTTGAGAATGCATATTGAACAAATCGAGGAGTTCCTAAAGGATGTCGGATTTCAATGCCGGCAGATGAGCTAAGTCGTTCAAGCCGTTCCATAACTTGAATTCCTAAAGCCTGATAGAGGAATCCGAGCAGTTCCACTTGACCAATGGTTCGTATCCGCTTGATATATTGTGTCCGGTTTGCTGCACGACGCAACAAAATTGCTTCCTGCATCTCCGAAGAAAGCCAATAAGTATCTCGTGTTCCCTCTTTGCGGATCCATCGTACTAATTGATGCAGCAACTCCTGAAAAGTAGGAGGAAGTATCATGAATAGTCCATGCCGCATAAGCCAATACAATGTCTGTCGCTTACCAAACAACGAAGCATCTATTGCCAGAGACTGAAAAAGGGTGCATAAATCCCAACACGCCAGTGCTTCAGCATAATATACTCGGGAACCCTGTAACCAAGCATCACCCCATTCACCACTAAGCATCACACGAATACCAAGTGATGCGGCTTGTCGCCGCATATCCACAAACATGGACCCATTCGGAAAGCCCGGAAATTCCCGTTCCACACGAGCACATTCGGCATATGACGATAGAGGTAAGATTGCAGGGGAAACTTCTTGGATTCTAACATCAAGATGTTTGCCAACCAGTCGCGCATATTCCAGCTCGTCAGCTTCGCTGTCGTCAGTAAAGGCAAGCGTATAGCCCTCTATACCAGGCGCAGGCAACCTACCCAAGCGGCGCAGGTGTTCTGCCATACAGAAAACAGCCGAAGAATCAAGGCCGCCGCTTACCTCATAGGCAACAGGCTTGTGTGACCGGGATAAACGCCTGACAGTGTCCGCAAACAACTGGCGATAGTGCTCAATGTATTCTTCGTCTTTGGTATACGGCAGAGTCGCCCAAAGATCAGGTTCCCAATACTGTTCCAAGCATGGCCCCGACGCACCCACCACCATCCGATGAGCCGCCACCAGTCGCATTATCCCCTGCCAGAACGTCTCATCGCGGGAATACCACTCAGCCGCTAAAAATTCCGCGACCATGCCTTCATTGAGGATTTGTGACACCCAAGGCAACGCCAGAATCGTATGCAGCTCAGAGGCAAAAACGAAGGTCTTGCCGTTCCAGTGATAATTGAACGGCTTATTGCCCATGCGATCCCGTGCGCAAAAGGCCTCCCGCCGTCGCGCGTCCCAGATCACCATAGCGAAATCGCCGTCAATATGCGACAGACAGCTATGGCCCCAGATTTCGTAGGCCCGCAGCACCAATTCAGCATCCGAGCGATCCCGCAGCACCGCACCCCGCCCCAGCAATTCCCGACGCAACTCCTCCCAATTATCCACCCGCCCGTCCATGACCAGCACCAGACTCTCATCCTCGTTAGTCAGCGGCTGGTGCTCTTCCAGCGATTCCGGCGTGGTGCGCAACATACACTGGCCGAGCGCCACTGATCCCTTGACCCAGTGGTGGATGCCATCCGGCCCGCGATGGGCCATGGCACTGGTCATCTTCTCGATCAGCCCCGGCTCGACGGGTTTCCCATCAAAATGGATGACGCCTGCGATGCCGCTCATCAGTCAGTGATCTATCTGTCGAAATTTTCAAGTGTTAGGCAACTTGCGAGATAGCCCTACGGAAGGTTAGAGGGTTAGGCAATGGCATGGTGTCTTCAATCAACAAGTCCAGAACTTCCCTCGCATTTTGCAATGCTTCTTCGTAAGTTGCACCATGGGTCAGCGCATAAGGACCAAATTCCGGAAGAGATGCTACGTAGCTCTGATCCTCTTCAGACCACTGAATCAAAATGCTGTAATGCAGTTTCATGATTCCTCCGAAATCGCAAGAAGATATCGCAGGACAGCATCTTCCTGATAGGGCTTTGCATCGTCGCCATCCTTGCCCGATAGGATCAGCTTGTCCGCGACTTTCGGATGAGACCACTTCGTATGGCTCCCTTTTGCCGCGTCGCGCCTGCACCCCGCTTTTAGTAGCATCTCTTTGAGCTGCCTAATCTTCTTGGGCACAGCGAACACTTATCCTCCGCAAGGCGGACCGCCGCATTGGCCCGGTTCAATCGTGATACGTTCAAACCGCTCATAGTCAGTTCGCTTGATCCCCGAACACCGCCATCAACGACTCCGCGTCCAACACCCGTTCGCTCCAAACCAGCAACCTTTCGCTGTCGCACTGGCGTACCCGCTCCACCACCTCGGGCAACAATTCGCCAAACCGCCGTCGCAACAGCCGTAACAGCACTTCCGCCTCACCCTGCCGCAAGCCCTGCTGCAAACCCGGCAGCCGCGCTGGCAACAGCACCTGTCGCAACCAGGTCGCGAACGCCCGCCGCAAACTGGCTTGTGCACCCGCAACCATTCGACCAGCGTCGCCACCACCTGTTTCAGTTCCGCCGGTCCCCGGCTGTTCTCCAGCCGGAACAGCGCCGGGTTTGGATTCAGCCCAACCTGTCGAAAGCCACCAAAAGCTCAATATCCATTCGGAAATGGTATAAGAACTGGAATGACAAACCACTAGCCCCCGACCGCCCCTGGCGCATTGGTGGTCTCGCTCCCACACCGAAGCGTGGGAGCGAGACGAGTGGTTACCCAAAGCGCCGCCGCATCCGCCAGAGCAGGCCGCCGAATAACGCGCCAAAGAGCAGCAGCGCCCATTCGTGCAGGGTGGGAATCCCCGCCGCTGTATCCACGAAATTCGGCACGCCGGGACCGCCCTGGTCCACGATGTCGCCGTCGGCGACGAGGTCGTCGTCTCCCATGCTGCCGTCAGTGATGGTGAAGGTGGCGGTGTTACCGGCGAGGGTGGCGGGCAAGACGTACCAGTGGGGACTGTTATTGTCGGCGGTGGGGCCGAATTTCCAGTATTGGGTGCCCGGCGGCAACGGGTTCGGATAGGTCATGGTGAGGGTGAGCGTGCCGCCTTGGGGAGGACAGATGGCGGTGAAGCCGAACAGGCCATAGGGGAAGAGGATGCCGGGAAACGGTGGTGGGGGCGCCTGGAGGAAGCTGGTTGAGCCGTTGGCGAAGCCGGTGCAGGTTCCGCCGGTGATGGCGGCGATCACCAGGCCGCCACCGGCATCGCCTTGCGCGGTCGTGGCAAGCACTTCATGGTTCTCGGTATCGGAACTGCCGTTGAAGTTGGCGTCGCCGGCGTAGGTGGCGGTCAGTGTCTTGGTCTCGGCGCTGGTGAAGGTGAGGTTGCAGGACCCGATTCCTCCACTAAGTGGGGTGGGACCGCAACTCTCTCCCGAGTTCGCTGTGACCGTGACGGTGCCGGTCGGGGTACCCGTCCCTGGCGCGGTGGCCGCCACGGCGAAGTTGACCGCTATCGGATTGCTGACCGCTGACGGATCGGGGTTGTCGCTGGTGATCGTGGTAGTGGTGTTGGCCTTGTTCACCGTCAGGCTGGTCGTGCCCTGGCTGGAGGCATAACCGTTGTCGCTACTGTAGTCCGCCGTGAAGTTATGCGGGCCGAGACCGAAGCCGCCGGTGACCGTGCAGGTGGCGCTGCCACCGCTCAACGCGCGGGGTTGTCCGCCACTGCACGCCAACGGTAATCCCCCTTCCTGGAAGGTCATGGCGCCGGTGGCGGCGGTGGGATTGACCGTGGCGGTCAGGATGACGGTTTGGCCGTAAACCGCCGATGAGGGGCTGGCTCCAAGCGTGGTGGTGGTGGTGATCATGTAGGTCACCGTGTTGTCAATGATAGTTGGGGCACTACTCTGGTTTCCCGCCGGGTCATTGGCCGCGTTCGCCGCGATATTCAAGACCACGGTTCCGTTACCGGTCATGCCGGTGACCTCCACCGTATAGAGCGCATAAGCTCCGAACACTTGCGCCACGAGGGGGCCGGGCGCGGTGGAGTTCGACAAGTCGATGTCGGGCTCGCCAAAATTTTCAACTGGTTCGCTGAAAGAGACCTGAAACACGATGGGGCTGGCGTTGGTCGGATCAGCTTGTCCCGCCTCCTGATTGATCGTCACCGTCGGCGGTGTTTTGTCGATGTTGTAGATGGAGCCATCGAAGGTCAGATTTGAAACGGCGTAGCCAACCTGGTCGGTGACGCCGGTGCTGTTCACCATGGATAACTGGATGGTGCCATCGCCGCTGCCGGTGTTGACGGTGACGGTCCAGTCAGTGCCGTTGCCGCTTACCGTGCCGATGGAAGCGCCGCTGACGCCGCTGGTTGTAAGACTGAAGTTGGCGGCTTGAACTCCGGTCACGGCTTCGCTGAACTGGACAGCGTATTGCACGCTGCCTTGATTCGTTGGATTGTTGCTCGAACCCGTGATGCTGGTCACCGTCGGCGGCGTTTTGTCGATGGTGTAGACCGGTCCGGTGAAACTACCAAAGACCGGTAAATTTAATTGGCCGGACAGGCCCGTGGTGTTGAGATTGAGTCCAAGGGTTCCACTGCCCGATCCGGTATTGACGGTGATCTCCCAGTCCTGATTGCCGCCGCCGATGTTGGTGATGGAAGCGCCACTAATCCCGCCTCCCGGGACCAGGGTGAAATTGGAAGTGCTGAGCCCAAAGACATTGCCACTGAAGCTGACGGTCCATGTCACCGAAGACAGGGCATTGGGTGAGGGGTTGTTCAGTGTCATTCCGGTGGGGCCGATCGCGGGCGTGGCTTCGATCGAGAAGATGGAGCAGGCATTGCCACTCCACCCCGAAGGGAAAAGATGGGGATTGCCGGCGTCGTAAAAAAAACAACCGTTGTAGGTGAACAGTCCGCTGGGGGTGGAATCGGTGAGTTCGATGCCCATGATCGCGCCCCCGCTCCCCGGTGGGCCGTTGACCACCAACCAGTAGGTTTTGCCCGCTTCCACGGGCAAGGGATTGTCATCGAAGAGATAGGGGACGGGATCGCTTGTGGGTGTCGTCGTCGTCGTGCCCAGCCGACCCACCCACGCTCCCGGTCGCGTTCCGCCATCCTGATGAATATCGACGGTGACATCAAAGGGCGTGTTGGAATTGTTGTAATCGACATCGTTAATGATGTCGACGGTGGCGCTGTCGATGCGATAACCGGGGTACGTCCCTGGGGAAAAAGCGGGAACAGTGAATTTGACGGCGTAAAATTGAGAATCTATGAGCTGATAGTTTCCGTAGGAGGCACCCGCGGGATTGCTCAATACCGTTATGGCCAATGCGGGCTGGGTCGGGAGGATCAGAGAGAATAACGCGAAAAGGATCATCGCGAACAAGAGGTGACGGCGAAGGAAAACGCGTGACATGGCCAGACCGTCGGGGGTTGGGAATCGATCGGAGCGGAGGTGTTGGGCTTTCATTAGGTTTTTCTCTTGAAAAGCAAGCGATGGACGGTGTTTAACTAAAAGTGTATTGCATGTATTGCAAAATTCGCTGCACTCCATCGACAGACTGGATATGGAGTATCAGAGTATATCAGGCAGTGGACTTGCGGCTGACCAGCACCTTGTCGATCCGCGGACCGTCCATGTCCACCACCTCGAACTGGTAGTCGCCCCAGACGAACCACTGGCCGGTCACGGGCACTTCGCCCAGCCGCGCCAGCACCAGCCCGGCCAGGGTGTAATAACCGTTCTCGGGTGGAATTTCGCGCGGATTCAGCAATTCCCACAATTGATCCAGCGGCAGCCCACCATCCACCAGCCAGGAACCATCCTCCCGCCGCACTACCGGTGGTTCCGCCGTCGCGCGGGGTTCCGCCAGCGCGCCGACGATGGCTTCCATCAGATCGGTGAGCGTCACCAGCCCTTCCAGGCCGCCGTATTCGTCGCGAACCAGCGCCAGCCGGGCCGGCGATTGCTTGAGCACGTCGAGCACCTGCAACGCATCGGTGCTCTCGTGGACCACCGGCGTATCTTGAAGCAGCGCATCGAAATCCGGCTCCCGACCGGCGAGGTAACAGTCGAGCACATCCTTGGCCCGAATTACGCCCTGGACTTCATCGATGGCGCCGCGTCCGGCCGGGAAGCGGGGAAAGCGGTGGGCGCGGATCGTGTTCAGCAACACGACCGGCGAGTCGTCCAGATCGAGCCAGACGATGGCGGGGCGCGGGGTCATGACCGCGCCGACCGGCCGATCCGCCAGCCGCATGACGCCGCTGATCATCGCCTGCTCGGCGCGCTCCACCACCCCCGCCGCCGCCGCCTCGGTCAGCAGAGCCTTGATTTCCTCGTCGGTGACGCGCTGTTTGGGAATCGAACTGCCGCCCAGGAGTCGCAAGACCGCGCGGGTGGACAGATCGAGCAGCCAGACCAGCGGCGAACCGATCCAGGCCATGACCCACAGTGGCCAGGCCGCCGCCGCCGCCAGCCGTTCAGGGTCACGCAGGGCCAGGTGTTTTGGCGCGAGTTCGCCGACGATCAGCGACAAATAGGTGATCGTCGCCACCACCAGGCCCAGCGCCAGGCTGGCGCTGTGCGCCGCGATGGCGGGGAAGGCGGCCGCCAGCCAGACGCCCAGCGGTTGCGCCAGGGTCGCGCCACCAAACGCGCCGGCGAGGATACCGATCAGGGTGATGCCGATCTGGACCGTGGACAGAAACCGGCCCGGCTGTTCGGCCAGGCGCAGGGCCGTCGCCGCGCCGCGCTGCCCGGCTTCGGCCATTTGCCGCAACCGGCCCTTGCGCGCGGACACCACCGCCAGCTCGGCCATGGCGAAGAAGCCGTTGAGCGCGATCAACAGCAGGATGATCAGAGCTTCGCCAAGCGCCATGGGGCGGATTCTCACTTTCGGCTAGAGGCGCTCTTATACAACCTCTGGTGAACTAACTGATTGAAAAACAACCCTCACCCCTGCCCCTCTCCCGCTCGCCGGCGAGGGGTTTTCATACAGCCTCCCAGTTATTCCACCACCTGTCCGGCCCAGGCGCGGGTCTTGAACCAGTAGTCGTGGCGTTCCTTCAGCCAGCCGTCCTGCTGGCGCAGCAAAATCCAGTTGTTGAAGAAGTTCAGCGCGTCGGGGTCGCCCTTGCGCAGCGCGAAGCCTTCCGCGCCCTGCACGAACGGCTCGGGGATCGGCAGGAACAGCTTGTCGGGATGCTTGAGCGCCTCAAAGGCCGGGGTCGGGGTGCTGGTGACGAAAGCGTGGGCCTTGCCGTTCAGCACTTCCTGCAAGGCCAGCGCGTCCTCGTCGAACTGGCGCAGCGTGGCCTTGGGCATCAGCCGCCTGGCGGCGGTGGCCGGGGTCGCGCCGCGCCGCGCGGCCAGCACCACGTCCGGTTTGTTGAAGTCTTCCAGCGACTTGAAACCGGCCGCCAGTTCCTTGTTAGCGACCAGGTGCGTGCCGGAATTGGCGTAGGGCTGGGTGAAGTTGACGGTCAGGTTGCGTTCCGGGGTGATGGTCATGCCGCCGATGACCACATCGAACTTGCCAGCCAGCAGGGCGGGAATGATGCCGTCCCAGGCGGTGGGCACGAATTCGATCTTGACCTTCATGTCCTCGGCCAACTGTTTGGCGACGTCGATTTCGTAACCGATCAATTCGCCGTTCTTGTCCCGCATCGCCCAGGGGACGAAGGTGGACATGCCGACCCGGATCGAACCGCGTTTCTTGATGGTTTCCACCACGCTGCCGGCGGCGAGTTGCTGGTTGGCGTTCTGGGCGTGGACCAGTGGCGGCAGAAAAGCGAGCAGGACGACGGCGGTGATGGCGGCCAACAAACGGTTTTTCATGACGGAATATCCTTGGCGGGAGAAATTTCGTTCAAGGTATAGCGAACGATCCCGCCAGGCAACCGCGCCGGCTCCGAACGGTGGCGGGTGGCCGGATTTTCCACCGGTCATTTGACGACTTTCGGTAAACCGGCCAAGCTGTTTCGTCAGCGCGCCACGGTATTGTTCAGCCCATGAAACCCAATGCTTCGCCTATCCCCTACGGCCTCGCCGACTTCGTGCGGGTGCGGACCGACGAGAGCTATTACGTCGACAAAACGCCGTTCATTCCCCGGCTGGAACGGGTCGGGTCGTTTCTGGGATTTCTCCGTCCCCGGCGATTCGGCAAGTCGCTGCTGGTTTCCATGCTGGAGTGCTACTACGACCGGAACCGGCGCGACCAATTCGAACGGTTGTTCAAGGGGACGTGGATTTACGACCATCCCACGCCGGAGCAGGGGCAATACCTGGTGTTGCGGCTGGATTTTTCGATGGTCTTCGCCCAGAGCGACCGGGTCGAAGCGTCGTTCGCTACCCACCTTGACATCGCGCTGGATGTTTTTCTGGATCGCTACGCGGCGAATTTCCCGGATGGGTGGGTTGAACGACTTCGCGCCTGCGTCCAGCCGGTGGATCGATTTGGGCGACTACTGGCCGAGTTGGGAAAAATCGATCTACCGCTTTATCTGTTCATCGACGAATACGACCACTTCGCTAACAACCTGCTGGCGACGGAAGGGCGGGAGTCCTACCAGCGATTGACGCACGGCGGGGGGTTCTTCAAGCACTTTTTCACCCTGCTCAAGGGCGCCACCGGGCAGAGCGGTTCCGGGTTGAAGCGGCTGTATCTGACCGGGGTGTCGCCGCTGGCGCTGGACGACGTGACCTCCGGGTTCAACATCCTGCGCAATCTGACCCTGGAGCCAGCCTTTACCGAGATGGCGGGGTTCACCGAGGCCGAAACCCGGACCCTGATCGATCATTTCGCCGCGATCAGCGAACGCCCCGGCGCTCCGAACAGCGCCGCCCTGTGGCCGCTGCTGACGCAGTGGTACGACGGCTATTGCTTCGATCCACGGTCCGAGCGGAGGGTGTTCAACAGCGACATGGTGCTGTATTTCGCCCTGACCCTGTACGAGCGGGGCCAGGCGCCGGACGAATTGATCGACATCAACGTCCGCACCGACTACTCGAAGCTGCGCTATCTGGTGCAGATGGGCCAGAGCCTGAACGGCAACTTCGCGCGGTTGAAGGCGGTGCTGGAAGAGGGCGAAGCCCACGGTCCGATCATCGGCAGCTTCCCGGTCGCCCGGCTGACCGAACCGCAGCATTTCATTTCCCTGTTGTATCACCTGGGTCTGCTCACCCATGGCGGCGTGAAGGAGGGTCGAGTGCGGCTGATCGTGCCCAACGAGACCGTCTGGCAGTTGCATTACAGCTACCTGCGCGATGCCTACTGGGAAGTGAATATCTTCGCCCCGGCCCTGTGGTTGTTGCAGGATCATCTGGTCGCCCTGGCCTATCGGGGCGAATGGGCGGGATTGTTCGACTATCTGGCCCAACAGGTGGCCGAGCAGACCAGCGTCCGCGATTACCTTCAGGGCGAGAAGGTGATCCAGGGTTTTCTGCTGGCTTATCTCAACGTGCTGCCCTTCTATCTCACTCGCAGCGAACGCGAAGCCAGCAAGGGTTTTCCCGATCTGTTCCTCGAACCGTTCCTGATGAAGTACCCCGACCTGCGGCACAGTTATCTCATCGAACTGAAATACCTGCGGCGCGGGGAAGATGCGCCGGAGCGGCGGGCGACCCTGATCACCGACGGCGAAGCCCAGTTGCGCCGCTATTTGGCCGATGCCGATCTGCGCCGCCGCGCCGGTTCCACCCGGCTGCACGGCTTGTTGTTGGTGTATCATGGTTGGGAATTGGTGGAGCGGCGGGAAGTGGAGTAAATGCGCGAGGTGGGCGAACCGGGTCGACGGCGCTATCGGCGGGTGAAGCATGAGGTAAACGACAAGTAGAAGCAGGCAACACCATGAAATTTCCCTATGGTTTGAGCGATTTCAGCAAAATCATCCTCGGCAATTATTTTTATCAGGATCGAACCGGGCGGATTCCGCTTCTGGAAGCGGCGGGAGATCAATTGATCTTTATCCGCCCGCGCCGCTTCGGCAAAAGCCTGTTGCTGTCGATGCTGGAACACTACTACGATCTGAACCGGGCCAGTCAATTCGAGACGTTGTTCGGGGCGCTGGCCATCAGCCAAAATCCCACGCCGCTGCATAACCAATATTTCGTGATGAAGTGGGATTTCTCGCTGGTGAAGGCGCAAGGCGAGGTGAAGGATATCGAAGCGGCCCTGCATCGGCATATCAATTTGTGCATTCGGCGCTGCGCGCGGGACTATCAACTCGACGTCGACATCCGCGAAGACGACGCCATTGATTCCTTCGGTTCCCTGCTGACCGAGATCCGGCTCTCCGACCATCGCCTGTACCTGCTGATCGACGAATACGACAATTTCGCCAACGAAGTGCTGATGGCGGGGCAAGGACGGGGCCATTACGAATCGCTGCTCTATGGCGAAGGGCTGCTGAAAACCGTGTTCAAGGCGGTCAAGGCGGCGGCGGGCGGGCAAGGTCTGGATCGAGCGTTCATCACCGGCGTTTCGCCCGTGGTCATGAGCGACATGACCAGCGGCTACAACGTCGGCGAGAACATCTATCTGGAACCGGCCTTCAACGACCTGTGCGGCTTCACCGAGGCCGAAATCGCCGCCGTGCTGGCACGGATGGCCGGGGAAGGCGGCGCGTGGCCGGCCGCCGAAGCGCTGGAAACGATGCGCACCTTCTACAACGGCTATTGTTTTAGCGAAGAAGCCCAGGAGAGCCTCTACAACCCAACACTGAGTTTATATTTCCTGAAGTATTTGCAAAATCATGGCCGGTATCCTCGCGAGATGTTGGATGAGAACCTAGCGATGGATCGCAACAAGCTGACGTATATCTCCCGCCTGCCGCACGGTGAGGCGTTGCTGATCGACGCCTTGCGCGGCGACGACGTGGTGACCGTCCCGCAACTGGCTCGGCGCTTCGGCGTGCAGGACATGTTGAACGCGGTCAAGGATCAGCCGTTCATGGCCTCCCTGCTGTACTACTTCGGGGTGTTGACATGGGTCGGTTTGACGCCCTTCAACGAATGCGTCCTGAAAATCCCGAATCTCGTGGCCAAGTCGCTGTACGTGGAACGTTTGCAGGAGTCGTGGTTGCCGGAGTACGAGGATCGACTCCGCATCCAGCAGGTCAGCAAACATTTCTGTCAGACGGGCGATTTGCAGCCGCTCTGCGATTTCGTCGAACAACGGTATTTCCAAGTCCTCTCCAATCGCGATTACCGTTGGAGCAACGAACTGGCGATCAAAATCGCGTTTCTCACGCTGCTGTTCAACGACCGGCTGTACATGATGGTGTCGGAGCTGGAAATGGATCGCGGTTACGTCGATTTGAGCCTGATCGTCCGACCCGACATGCGGCGATTCCAGGCTCTCGACCTTCTTGTGGAGTTCAAATATCTGGGCTTGAAGGAGCTGGATTTGACCGGCGAACAGGCGCGCGAGCGAAGCCGCGAGCAACTGACCACACTCCCGGCGGTGGCGGCGAAACTGGACGAAGCCGAAAGCCAGGCCCGCCACTACGGCGCGACGCTGCGGGAACGCTACGGCCTGGCTGACCTGCGGGCGTTCGCCGTGGTCGCCATCGGTTTCGAGCGGGTGGTGTGGCGGGCGTTGTGAGCGGCTATGGCGCGAGCGTCTCGACCTCAAAGCGCACCACCCGGCGCTGCTCCCGGCTGAACTCCACGCCGATCAGATGGATCGGCTGGCCTTCCGCCCGATATTTGTCCGCATAGCCCCGCTCCTGGATTTGCCGCAGGGCCTGGCCTTCGGGTTCCAGTTCCACCACCTTGAACTCGAACAGATACATCTGGCCGTTGAACCGCACCGCCAGGTCCAGGCGACCCTGACAACTGGCGTCCTCCGGCGTGAGGTCCAGCCCCAGCGCGGCGAAGTAGGCGTAGAACACGCTGGCGTAATAACCTTCGTAGCGGGCGATGGGGTTGTTGCGGTACCAGTCGGCGGGGATGCTGGCGAAGAAGGCAGTGAACAGCCGTTCCAGCCCGGCGAAGTCGTTGGCCAGCAAGAGCCGGTACAGCGACTTGCGATGCTGGACGTCGGCCTGGTTCGCGGGGGTCCAGGCCGCCAGCAGCGCGATGTTCAGGCTTTGGTAAACCTCGTGGTTCGGATAGCGCAGCCGGTAGAAATAGCTGTCGCTGATCTCTTCCTCCAGGTCGATGGTGAGATAGCCGGTTTGAAACAGCAGTGCCTCCGTCGAAATCCGGTCCACGTCGAAGGCCGCCAGCAGCGCGGCGTCGGTTTCCAGTTGACCCAGATTCGGCAACCAGGTCTGGCGCTCGGTCAACAGGTCGATCAGGAAGGTCGGCGTGCCGGTCTCGAACCACCAGGGCC
Source organism: Candidatus Contendibacter sp. (assembly GCA_029624765.1). GTDB lineage: Bacteria > Pseudomonadota > Gammaproteobacteria > Competibacterales > Competibacteraceae > Contendibacter. The sequence goes on from JARSSO010000008.1 coordinate 26,123, forward strand.
GGAACTGGCGCTTTTCGAACAGCAGCAGCACGTCGAACGGGTTGTAGACCGCTTCGCCGGTCCAGTTGTAGCCGTTGTACCAATGGCGAATCCGCTCGCGATCCAACCCGGCCAGCTCCGGGGCGAACACCGCGTCGAGATCGGCGTCGGTGTAGCCACAGATCGCGGAATAGCTGGCGTCCACGGTGATGTCGTTCAGGTTGTTCAACCCGGAGAACAGGCTCACCTTGCTGAACTTGCTGACCCCGGTGAGGAACGCGAAGCGGATGTGGGCATCCGAATCCTTGATCACCGAATACAGGTTCCGCAGTCCGTCGCGGACGATCCAGGCCGTATCCGGGCGCGTCAGGTTGTCCAGGATCGGCTTGTCGTATTCGTCGACCAACACGACCACCCGCTGGCTGGCAGCGGCGTGGGCCTGGCGAATCAGTTCCGCGAAACAGCCTTCGATCCCCGGTTCGGTGCAACTCAGGCCCAGGGCGGCCTGGTTGACGTGGAGTTGCTCCCGAATCTTGCGCTCCAGGTCTTCCAGGCTTTGCACCAGCCCACCACCGAAGCTGAACCGGATGATCGGGTAGCGTTTCGCCCAGTCCCAGCGGTCGTGGACGAACAGGCCCCGGAACAACGGTTCGTTGCCGGCGAACAATTCGGCCAGGGTGTCGAGGAACAGCGATTTGCCGAAACGGCGCGGGCGGGAGAGAAAGTAGTGCGTGCCGGACTGGATCAGTTGCAGGGCGAAACCGGTCTTGTCGACGTAGTAGCAGTCGTCCTCGCGCAGCTTGGCGAAGGTCTGGATGCCGATGGGCAGCTTCTGGCGGATCATGGGCGGCGTCCGGGGGCGGGAGATGTCCCGTGCATTCTAGCGCCTGACTGCCCCTGGCGCCCCGTTGGTCTGGCTCCCACGCTCCAGCGTGGGAGCCCCGTTCCATCGCTGCGCCGGCATCGCGGGCCGCTGGAGCAGCCCAATCGGCATTCCCACGCGGGAGCGTGGGAACGAGAACCGAGAACGAGCGCTTACCCAAAGCGCCGCCGCGTCCGCCAGAGCAGGCCGCCGAATAACGCGCCAAAGAGCAGCAGCGCCCATTCGCTCAGGGTGGGAATCCCCGCCGCGTCGCCCCCAACACTGGGCGGCACGCCGGGACCGCCCTGGTCCACGATGTCGCCGTCGGCGACGAGGTCGTCGTCCCCCAGGCCGCCGTCGGTGATGGTGAAGACGGCGGTGTTGCCGGCGATCGTGGCGGGCAAGACGTACCAATGGTTACTGGGGTCGCCCGCCGTGGGGCCGTATTTCCAGTATTGCGTCCCTGGCGGCAACGGGTTCGGATAGGTCATGGTGAGGGTGATCGCGCCGCCGGGGGGACAGACGGCGGTGAAGCCGAACAGGCCGTAGGGGAAAAAGACGTCGGGGGGCAGCGGGGTGGGCGCGGCGGGGAAGCTGGTCGAGCCGTTGGCGAAGCCGATGCAGGTGCCGCCGGTGATGACGGCGGTCACCAGGCCGCCGCCGGCATTGCCTTGCGCGGTCGTGGCGAGAACCTCATGCGGCTCGCCGGCGGACGCGCTGCCGTTGAAGATGCCGTCGCCGGCGTAGGTCGCCGTCAACGTCTTGGCGCCGGCGCTGGTGAAGGTGAGGTTGCAGGTTCCCGCCGCGACCGTGCCAATGCAATTCACGGTACCGTCGCTCACCGTCACGTTGCCGGTCGGAGTGCCGGCGCTGACCGGGGTGACGGTGAAGTTGATCGGGACCGCCTGGCCAACCGCCGACGGATCGGGGATGTCGCTGGTGATGGCGGTGGTGGTGGCCTGGTTGACCGTCAGGTTGGTCGTGCCCTGGCTGGGGCCATAGCCGTTGTCGCTGGTGTAGTCCGCCGTGAAAGTGTGCGGGCCGAGGCCGAAGCCGCCGGTGACCGTGCAGGTGGCGCTGCTGCTGCTCAGGGGGCGAGGTTGCGCGCCTTCGGCGCACGTCAACGGCGACCCGCCTTCCTGGAAATTGACCGTGCCGGTGGCGGCATTGGGACTGACCGTGGCGGTCAGGGCGACGGTTTGGCCAAGGGCCGCCGGTGACGGCGCGGCGACGAGTACGGTGGTGGTGGGAACGAGTTCGTAGGCGCCAAGGTCGCAAGCCCCGCCGCTGGGTTGCGGGCGGGTGACGCCGCGCTGATCGGTCGCGGGGCAACCGCTGTTGGTGCCGGCGTTGATCGCGGGGCTGCCGGCCAGCAGGGCCAGGGTCTGGGTCAGGCCGCCGTAGTTGGCGAGTGGTCCCAACTGCGGATCAGCATAGGGGTCGATGGGAGCCCCCGTCTGGAGGAGGCGTGGGGGAGTACCGCCGGTATCGCCGATCAAGGCGTAGCTTTGCACCAGATTGGTTCGGGTAGTGCCGTCCATGGTGAAAGCCACACCGGCGTAATTGGTTTGGCCCGGGTTGTTGCGGCTCTGATCCAGGTTGATAATCAGGTCGCTGACCGGGTTGGCGCCGTCGGTGCTGCCGGCCAGAATGCTGTTGGTCAGGATGAGGTTGGCGGTCACGGCGCTGCCGTCGGGGCGGTTGGCATGAGCCAGGCTGTACACCGCGCCGCCGGTGGCGCTGCCGTTCAGGGTGCCGGCGCCAGCCTGGACCTGGTTGGCGGCGAGGGTGACGTGGGTGAGGGTGACCGTGCCGTCCAGGTTGAACAGGCCGCCGCCGTGGCCGCTGCCGCCGCCGTGGCCGGCGCCCCCCAGAGCGCGGTTGCCGGTGACGGTGCTGTTGACGGCGGTCACCGGTCCATACATGGAGAACACCGCCCCCCCCAGCCCCGCGCCGCCGCCGCCGACACTGCCGCCGCTGTTGCCGCTGCCGCCGCCGAAACCACCGACGCCGCCAACACCGCCGCCGCCGCCGCCGCCGCCGAAGCCGCCGTTGCTGCTGCCGACGCCAGAGCCGCCGCCGCCGCCGAAGCCAC
>JARSSO010000009.1 GCA_029624765.1 Candidatus Contendibacter sp.
CCAACCAGGGAGACGCGCATTATAGGCACGGAATGATGAACGTCAAGAGAGGGCCTGCCTCTTACATGCCACAGAGTCGGGTTCTCCACAGGCAGGACCATCAGGGGTTACGGCTCATCGCCATGAACCTGCGCCCGCTTCAACGGCGCGTCAAGACGCAATAGTCTTTACCATCCGTCCTTCCCATCCACCCAGTCGTAAGAAGCCGATAGGTGGTAAGCCCTGGATGGTCGCCATCACCATGAGAAGCGCCGTGATCGATGGGAAAACTGGCGGAGAGAGAGGGATTCGAACCCTCGATGGAGCTTTATGACCCCATACTCCCTTAGCAGGGGAGCGCCTTCAGCCGCTCGGCCATCTCTCCGGGATGATGCACATCCATATGAACGCTAAAGCTGCTTAGCATACCGCTTGTCAATACCAACGTAAAGCTCCGTTCAAGCGTTGTGGCTGGCTGGCGGTTGCGCGGCGCCGGAGGCAGCGTCTTGCTCGCGTTTGATCCGTTCGTAGATTTCCTCACGATGCACCGCAATATCCTTGGGCGCATTGACACCAATGCGGACCTGATTACCTTTGACGCCAAGCACGGTCACGGTCACTTCGTCACCGATCATCAGCGTTTCCCCAACTCTGCGCGTCAGAATCAACATGTCAAGCTACTCCTTGTTCTCCATATAACAGCACCAGGTCGTTGCGGTTTTCGACAGTCCGCATTCGTAAACGGTCCATTTCAGCCGATGAATTTTTTCGCGTGTTCAAACCCACCCCTGCCCTGGCCCACGCCTAAGCGCAATCCGGGGGGCAGGCGGCCTTGTCCAGATCGAAAGCCTCGTGGAGAGCGCGAACCCCCAGTTCCAGATACTTCTCGTCCACCACTACCGAAATCTTGATCTCGGAAGTTGAGATCATGCGGATATTGATTCCTTCCTTCGCCAGAGTTTGGAACATCCTGCTGGCGACGCCGGCGTGGGATCGCATGCCGATGCCGACCAGCGACAGCTTGGCGATCTTGGCGTCGCCCGATACCTCGCGAGCGCCGAGTTGAGCGGCATGTTGCCTGAGGATATCCAGTACGCGTTCGTAGTCGTTGCGATGCACCGTGAAGGTGAAGTCGGTGGTGCCGTCGCGCCCAACATTCTGGACGATCATGTCCACTTCGATGTTGGCGTCGGATACCGGCCCCAGAATGCTAAAGGCCACACCTGGCCGATCCGGCACCCCCAGCACGGTGAGCTTGGCTTCGTCGCGGTTGAAGGCGATGCCAGCAATCAGTTCTTTCTCCACGGTTTCCGCCTCGATCGCTTCCTCAAAGGTGATCAACGTGCCTGGGCCTTCCTGAAAGGTGGAAAGCACGCGTAATGGGACATTATGTTTGCCGGCGAATTCCACCGAGCGGATTTGCAGCACCTTGGAGCCGAGGCTGGCCATTTCCAGCATCTCCTCGAAAAAGATGCGATTCAGCCGGCGGGCTTCCGGCACAACGCGGGGATCGGTGGTGTAAACCCCGTCCACGTCAGTGTAAATCTGGCATTCGTCGGCTTTTAAGGCGGCGGCCAAGGCCACCGCTGTGGTGTCAGAGCCACCCCGGCCCAGCGTGGTGATGTTGCCATCCTCGTCCACGCCCTGAAACCCCGCCACCACCACCACCCGGCCGGCGTCAAGATCAGCGCGCATGGCGCTGGCTTCAATCTCTTGGATGCGAGCCTTGTTGAAGGCGTTATCAGTAAGGATGCGAACCTGACCGCCAGTGTAGGAGCGGGCCGGACAGCCGCGCTTTTCCAGGGCGATGCACAGAAGCGCGATCGTCACCTGTTCGCCGGTGGCCAGCAGCACATCCAGTTCGCGGGGATCGGGGCGAGAAGTTATACCCTTGGCCAAACCGATCAACCGGTCGGTTTCACCGCTCATGGCCGACACCACAACCACCAAGCGATGGTTACGCGCGCGCCAATCGATCACTTTTTCCGCCACGTTCTCGATACGTTCAAGGCTACCCACCGAGGTACCGCCGTATTTTTGTACGATAAGCGCCATGATTTCCCTATTGAAACAAAGGCTAATCTCATTCCCAGCCGGAAAATACCGGGTCGGACGTAAAGGTGGTGATTATAGCGAAAGGCGGAAAATCTCCAAGCGATTCCCGCATTGCCTCGTTCGGCGTCAAGCCAGTTGGCCGCGCACCCACTCCGGCACCGAACGCAGAGCATAGTCCAGTTTGGTGGGATCGATACCGCCTGCCTGGGCCAAGTCGGAACGGCCACCGCCCTTGCCACCCACCTGCCGGGCAACCATGTTGACCAGATCGCCGGCCTTGAGCCGCTGAGTCTCCGCCGGGGTCACGCCCGCGACCAGCCGCACCTTGCCATCCTCGACCGTGGCCAGCACCACCGCCGCTGCCTTGAGTTGATCCTTGCAACGATCCACCGCCTCCCGCAGGGTCTTGGCGTCCACGCCATCCAGCCGGGCGGCCAACACCTTGATGCCATCCACCTCCACCGTCTGGCTCAGCAGATCGGCGCCCTGACCACTGGCCAGCCGGCCTTTGAGTTGCTCGATTTCTTTCTCCAGTTGGCGGGCACGTTCGACCAGTTGCCGGACCTTGTCGGAGAAGTTGTCGCGATCGCCCTTGACCAGTTGCGCCACTTGCCGGGCGCGGTCCTGGAGGGAAGCGACGTAATCCAGTGCTCGCTCCCCGGTCACGGCCTCAATGCGCCGTACCCCGGCGGCCACGCCGCCCTCGGCCACGATCTTGAACAAGCCAATGTCGCCAACTCGGCGGACGTGAGTGCCACCGCATAGTTCGGTGGAAAATTCGCCCATCCGCAGCACCCGCACCTTATCACCGTACTTTTCGCCGAACAGCGCCATCGCGCCGGCGGCGATAGCCTCTTCCGGCGCCATGATTGTCGTTTCGACCGCGACATTGCCGCGAATCTGGGCGTTGACCAATCGCTCAACGGCGTCCAGTTGCTCAGCGCTGATCGGCTCGAAGTGGGAGAAATCGAAGCGCAACCGCTGCGGATCGACCAGCGAGCCTTTTTGAGTTACATGCGCGCCCAATATCCGGCGTAGCGCCGCGTGCAGCAAATGCGTCGCGGAGTGATGAAGAGCGGTCGCCTGACGCTGGGCGGCGTCCACTTGCGCGAGCACGCGGTCACCGCGCCGTAACTGCCCCTGCTTCAGCACGCCGATATGGGTGAACACACCTTCGCCCTGCTTCTGGGTGTCGCGAACCTCGAACTCCAGTCCATCGGCCCGCAGCCAGCCGGTATCGCCGATCTGGCCACCGGACTCGGCGTAGAACGGGGTGTGGCTCAGGATCACCACACCTTCATCGCCAGTATTCAGTTCTTCCATTGCCTTGCCATCGCGGAACAGCGCCACCACGACGGCATGTTCCTCCAAACGATCATAGCCGTGGAACTCGGTGCAGCCCTCTATGCCAAGATCGGCGGTCTGGCGCGAACCGAACTGGCTGTGGGCGCGGGCGCGTTCCCGTTGCGCCGCCATTTCCCGCTCGAAGCCGACATTGTCGACTTCCAGACCACGCTCGCGGGCGATGTCGGCGGTGAGATCGACCGGGAAACCGTAGGTATCGTAGAGCAGAAAGGCTACCTCACCGGGAATGATCCCGCCCTTGGGCAGGGTTGCGGTCTTCTCCTCGAAGATTCGCATCCCGTTGGCCAGCGTCTCGGCGAAGCGTTCTTCCTCCTGGCGAATGACGCGCTCCACCTGGGTCTGAGCCTGGGCCAGTTCGGGATAGGCCGAACCCATTTCCGCGACCAGCGGCGCGACCAGCTTGTGGAAGAAACTGCCCTCGACATTCAATTTGTGGCCATGGCGCAGGGCGCGGCGCATGATCCGCCGCAACACGTAGCCGCGCCCCTCGTTGGACGGCAAGACACCGTCGGCGATCAGGAATGCGGTGGCGCGGATGTGATCGGCGATCACCCGCAGCGAACTGGACTGCGCATCGGTCGTACCGGTCGCTTCGGCGGCGGCCTGGATGAGATTGCGGAACAGGTCGATTTCGTAATTGCTGTGAACGCCCTGCATCACCGCCGCCAGCCGTTCCAGGCCCATGCCGGTGTCCACGGAGGGTTTGGGCAGCGGGTGCAGCACGCCATCCGGAGTTCGGTCGAACTGCATGAACACCAGATTCCAGATTTCGATGTAGCGATCGCCGTCGGCATCCGGCGTGCCAGGTGGACCGCCGGCGATTTCGGGACCATGATCGTAGAAGATTTCCGAGCAGGGGCCGCAGGGGCCGGTGTCGCCCATCGCCCAGAAGTTGTCGCTCTCGTAACGCTTGCCGCCGGGCTTGTCGCCGATGCGGGCGATGCGCTCCTTCGGCACTCGAATCTCGTCGGCCCAGACCTGATAGGCTTCGTCGTCGGTTTCGTAGACCGTCACCCAGAGCTTGTCCACCGGCATCTTCAAGACCCCGGTCAGAAACTCCCAGGCGAAATGAATGGCGTCCCGCTTGAAATAATCGCCGAAGCTGAAGTTGCCCAGCATCTCGAAAAAGGTGTGGTGGCGGGCAGTGTAGCCGACGTTTTCCAGATCGTTGTGCTTGCCGCCGGCCCGGACGCAGCGCTGCGCGGTCGCGGCCCGGTTGTAGGAGCGGTGATCGCGACCGGTGAACACGTCCTTGAACTGAACCATGCCGGCGTTGGTGAACAACAGTGTGGTGTCGTTGAGCGGGATCAGTGGACTACTGGCCACCACCTCGTGGCCGCGGTCACGGAAGTAATCCAGGAAGAGTTTGCGAAGTTCGGCGCTACGGGTCATGGTCAGGCTTTTGGTCGGTTTCGGTGCGAGTTAGACAGCTTCGAATAAGCGCTTGATCTGATCCAGGGTAAACCCTTGCTGGCGCAACACCCGGGTTTGTTGGATTCGCTCGGCGACATCGCCGGGCAGGCGGGATTTGAATCGCTTGCGGTGCAGTTCCCGCAGCTTGGGCAGCCAAAACGGATCCAGTGCCGCCAGGCTCGCGGCCACCTGCTCGTCCGACACGCCGCGTTCGCGCAGTTCGCGGGCGATCCGCAACGGTCCGTAGCCCTTGTCGGCGCGCGCGCTGGCGTAAAGCTCGGCGTAGCGGCCCTCGTCAAGCAGGCGTTCCTCGACCAACCGATCCAGCACCGGATCGATTTGGATGGCCGGATAGCCGCGCTGAATCAGTTTCTGACGCAATTCCAGCCGGGAATGCTCGCGCCGGGCCAGCAATTCCATGGCCTTGGCGCGAAGGGTCCCCGAATCGGCGGCAACGGTTTTCTCAGAGGTCCGCGTCCAGTTCATCGGCGGCGGAATCGTTGGCCTCGTCATCGCCGGCGCTACCAGGTTCGACGCCTGGCACCGCATCGGGACGGGCCAGGAAGTGGGTACGGACCTTGTTCTCCAGGTCGCGGGCCAATTCGGGGTTTTCCTTGAGATAAGCGCGGGCGTTGTCCTTGCCCTGGCCGATGCGGGCGCCGCCACAACTGTACCAGGCCCCGGATTTCTCGATCAGCCCGGCCTTGACGCCGAGGTCGATGATCTCGCCCAGCCGGGACGCGCCCTCGCCGTAGAGAATCTCGAATTCGGCCTGCTTGAAGGGCGGGGCCAGCTTGTTCTTGACCACCTTGACCCGGGTTTCGTTGCCGATCACCTCGTCGCCTTTCTTGATCGAGCCGGTGCGGCGAATGTCCAGCCGCACCGAGGCATAGAACTTGAGCGCGTTGCCGCCGGTGGTCGTTTCCGGGGAGCCGAACATGACGCCTATTTTCATCCTGATTTGATTGATAAAAATGACCAGGGTGTTGGAACGTTTGATGTTGGCGGTGAGCTTGCGCAAAGCCTGGCTCATCAGCCGCGCTTGCAGGCCGACGTGGGAATCGCCCATGTCGCCTTCGATTTCGGCCCTGGGCGTGAGCGCCGCGACCGAATCGATCACCACGATGTCCACCGCGCCGGACCGTACCAGCATGTCGGCGATTTCCAGGGCCTGTTCGCCGGTGTCAGGCTGCGACACCAGCAGATCGTCCACGTTGACGCCCAGCTTGGCGGCGTAAATCGGGTCCAGCGCGTGCTCGGCGTCGACGAACGCCGCGCAACCACCCTGCCGCTGGGTTTCGGCAATAACCTGCAAGGCCAGGGTGGTCTTGCCGGAGGATTCGGGGCCGTAGATTTCGGTCACTCGCCCGCGCGGCAGGCCGCCGATGCCCAAGGCGATATCCAGCCCCAGCGAGCCGGTGGACACAACCATCACGTCACGGGCCACGCTGGCGTCGCCCAGCCGCATGACCGCGCCCTTGCCAAACTGGCGTTCGATCTGGGTCAGCGCCCCGGCGAGCGCCTTTTTCTTGTTGTCGTCCATTCCGCGCACCCCCTCTGTGTGATGATGACCAAACCAGCCGATCCCGCCGAAACCGGCCGCCAATGGCAATTGTTCCACAGAACCGGCGGCTAACCTAGACCCGGCCAGCGGCGCAGCACCCGATAGCGCGCGCCGCCCTCCTCCCGCAGCGACTCGACCAGGGCGATGTCGTGGATCGGCCAGCATACCGGCGCGGCCGGCGGTTGGGCCGGAACCGGACCGGGAAACTTGCGGGCCAGGGTGACATGAGCCTGAAACGCCCGCCGCTCGGGGGTAAAACCACGGCCGCGCAACCGCTGATGCAAATCGGCCACCAATTCGTACAGTTCCGGCGGGGTGCGATTGGACCCCAGCCACAGGATGCGGGATTGCGGCCAGTAACCGTAGCGGTCCAGGACCAATTCCAGTTCCAGCGCCGCCAAGTCCGCCAGCGCGGCTTCGTACTCCGCCAGCCGGGCGGCGTCGGTCGCGCCCAGGAACACCAGGGTCAGATGCAGGTTGTCATCGCGCACCCGTCGCCGACCGGCAATATTCACCGCCAGACTCGCCAGTTGCCGGCGCTCGGTTTCCTCCGGCCACAACGCGAGAAACAGCCGCCGGGGCGCGTCAGGATTGGAGGGTGAGGACATCCAGCACCCCTCGCAGGGCGGCGACCACGGTTTCCCGACGCACGGCGTCGCGACCGCCCTTGAAATGCCGGCGTTCGACCCGGGTTGGACCCTCCCGCGACGCCCAGGCCAGGTAGACCGTGCCGACCGGCTTGTCCGGGCCGCCGCCATCGGGACCGGCGATGCCGCTGACCGCCAGGGCGAGGTTAGCGCGGCTGCGCTCCAGGGCGCCGACCGCCATCTCGGCCACGACTTCGGCGCTGACCGCGCCATGCTCGGCAAGGGTCACCTCCCGCACGCCCAGCAGTTCACTCTTGGCAGCGTTGCTGTAGGTGACGAAACCCCGGTCGAACCAGCCGGAACTACCCGGTATGTCGGTGACGGTCTTGGCGATCCAACCCCCGGTGCAGGACTCGGCGACCGCCAGGGTCCAGCCTGGCGCACGCAGGGCCACGCCTACATGAACGGCCAGTTCGTAAAGATTTCGATGGGTTCGATTCGATGCCGACAAGGCTGTTCCCTGATGTTTTTCTGGTGTGAACAAGCATGCGTGGGGCAATTTCGCCTGAAGCGACGCTCAATTCAAGATACCAGAATCGAAGATTTCAAGCTTGAACCGGCGCGATCAGCGCCGACCGAACCCTTGGCTATTTCAACCAGCCCTTGCGGTGGAAAAACCAGAACGGCGCGACCACTGACGCGACCATGATCCCCAGCGCGAACGGATAGCCCAGCGCCCATTTCAATTCGGGCATCAATTCGAAGTTCATGCCATAAATACTGGCGATCAGGGTCGGCGGCAGCAAGGCGACCGAAGCCACCGAAAAAATCTTGATGATCTTGTTCTGGTTAATGTTGATGAAACCGACGGTGGCGTCCATCAGGAAGTTGATCTTCTCGAACAGGAACGAGGTATGCCCATCCAGCGATTCAATGTCGCGCAGGATTTGGCGGGCCTCCTCGATCTGGTCGGGGGAGAGCAGCCGCCGCCGCATCAGGAAGGAAATGGCCCGGCGGGTATCCATCAGGTTGCGGCGGATGCGCCCGTTCAGGTCTTCCTCGCGGGCGATGCTGGCCAGCACCTCGGCGGCGGCCTCGTCGGTCAGATGGGCCTTGAGCACGCGCCCGCCGATCTCCTCCAAACTGGCGTAAACACCTTCCAGCGCGTCGGCCGAATATTCGGCGTCGGTGGCGTACAGGTCGAGCAGCACGTCCCGGCAATCCTCCAGATAGCCGGGCTGATGCCGGGCGCGCATGCGCAGCAGGCGGAAGACGGGCAGGTCTTCCTCGTGCAGGCTGAACAGGATGTCCTGCTTGAGCACGAAAGCCACCGGCACGTTGCGGGATTCGTCCGCCTTGTCGAGCAGGAAATCGGAGCGGATTTGCAGGGCGCCGGTCGCGTCCTCAAAACAGCGGGCGCTGGCCTCGATGTCGCCGAAGTCGTCTTCGTCCGGCAGGGTCAGGCTGAACAACTCCCTGGCCAGCAGTCGCTCCTCGTCGGTCGGAGCGTCGAAATCGATCCAGATCGGCTTGACGCGCTCAAGGTCGGTCCCATCTTCGATCTGAATCTGGCGCAGGCGGCCGTTTTGCAATTCGAAAGCATTGATCATGGGATTTGCGCGACTGGCGAAATGGCGCGGAAAATAGTCTCAAACCGAATTTGGGTAAAGTGAATTTTTCGAGGCCGACCGCGCTTGGACCCTTTTGACCAGCACACCCCGATGATGCAGCAGTACCTGCGCATCAAGGCCGAGCATCCCGACATCCTGCTGTTCTACCGGATGGGAGATTTTTACGAGCTGTTTTACGACGACGCCCGCCGCGCCGCCGAGCTGCTCAACATCACCCTCACCACCCGAGGTCAGTCGGCCGGCGCTCCGATTCCGATGGCCGGCGTGCCGTTCCACGCCGTGGAAAGCTACCTCGCCCGACTGGTCAAGCTCGGCCTGTCGGTGGCGATCTGCGAACAACTCGGCGATCCCGCCACCAGCAAGGGACCGGTGGAACGGCGGGTGATCCGGATCGTCACGCCCGGCACCCTGACCGACGAGGCGCTGCTGGACGAGCGCCGCGACAACCTGCTGCTGGCCCTGCACCAGGCCAAGCATGTCTACGGACTGGCTCATCTGGACCTGAGCGGCGGCCGATTCGCGATCACGCAGGTTCACGGCGAAGCGGCGCTGCTCAACGAGTTGGAACGACTGAAGCCGGCGGAACTGCTGATCAACGAGGAGTCCGAGCCACCCGAGGGCTGGCGCCAGCATCCCGGCCTGCGTCGGCAGGCGCCGTGGCATTTCGACCGCGACAGCGCCACACGCGCCCTGTGCGCCCAGTTCGGCGTGCGCAACCTGGACGGCTTCGGCTGCGCCGACCAGCCGGTCGCGGTGGCCGCCGCCGGTTGCCTGCTGCAATACGTCAAGGACACCCAGCGCGGCGCGCTCCCCCACTTGACCGGGCTGCGGGTCGAGCGCCACGAGGACAGCGTGATTCTGGACGCCGCCAGCCGCCGCAACCTGGAACTGGAGCACAGCCTGAGCGGTCGCCACGACCACACCTTGATCGGCATTCTCGACCGTTGCGTGACGCCGATGGGCGGGCGGTTGTTGCGCCGCTGGACCCACCGGCCGTTGCGGGACCGGACCGTGATCGGCCACCGGCAAGAGTGTTTGCGGCAATTGCTGGAAAACGGCGGCTACGACTACCTGCGCGGTCTGTTGCGCGGCACCGGCGACGTGGAGCGGATTCTGGCGCGGGTGGCGCTGAAATCGGCCCGACCGCGCGACCTGGTCGCCCTGGCCGACGCCCTGGCTCGCCTTCCCACCGTGCAACGGTTTCTCGGCCTGCTGGACGCGGCGTTGCTGCAAGACCTCGCCCACCGCGTCGGCGCGCATCCCGAGGTTTGCGATCTTTTGCACCGGGCGATCATCCCCAATCCGCCGCAGGTCTTGCGCGACGGCGGGGTAATCGCCCCCGGCTACGACGCCGAACTGGATCGGCTACGAAACCTGAGCGAGCATGCCGACGACTATCTGGTCGAGTTGGAGGCGCGGGAACGCCAGCGCACCGGCATCGCCAATCTCAAGGTCGGGTTCAACCGGGTGCACGGCTACTACATCGAAGTCACCCGCGCTCAATCGCAGGCGGTCCCGGCCGATTATCTGCGTCGCCAGACCCTCAAGGGCGCGGAGCGCTACATCATTCCGGAATTGCAGGAATTCGAGCACAAGGCGTTGCGCGCCCAGGAACAGGCACTGGCGCGGGAAAAGGCGCTGTACGACGCCCTGCTGGATCGTCTGATCGCCGATTTGCCCGCCTTGCAGACCAGCGCCGCCGCCCTGGCGGAACTGGACGTGCTGGCCAATCTGGCCGAGCGCGCCGCCGCGCTGCGCTGGAACCCGCCGGAACTGGTGGACCCACCGGGGATCGAGATCAAGGCCGGCCGCCATCCGGTGGTCGAACAGGCGCTGGAAGAGACCTTCACCCCCAACGACCTGACGCTGGAACCCGAACGGCGGCGAATGCTGATCGTCACCGGGCCGAACGCCGGCGGCAAATCCACCCTGATGCGCCAAACCGCGCTGATCGTGTTGCTCGCTCACCTGGGTAGCTTCGTTCCGGCCGAGCGGGCGGTGATCGGACCGATTGACCGCATCTTTACCCGCATCGGCGCGTCCGACGATCTGGCCGGCGGTCGCTCGACCTTCATGGTGGAAATGAGCGAGGCCGCCAACATCCTGCACAACGCCACCCCGCGCAGTCTGGTCTTGATCGACGAGATCGGACGCGGCACTAGCACGTTCGACGGGCTGGCGCTGGCCTGGGCCTGCGCCGCGCATCTAGCCGAAAAAGTGCGTGCTTTTACCCTGTTCGCTACCCATTATTTTGAGCTGACCCGGTTGCCGGACGAACAACCCGGCATCGCCAACGTCCATCTCGACGCGGTGGAGCACGGCGAGACTTTGGTCTTCCTGCACCGGGTCCAGGACGGGCCGGCCAGCCGCAGCTATGGCTTGCAAGTCGCGGCGCTGGCGGGCGTACCGCCGGTGGTGATCCAACAGGCTCGCCAGCGGTTGCGCCTGCTGGAACGACAAATGTTGCGGCGGGAATTGCCGGGGCGGGCGGCGACGGCGACGTCGCAACTGTCGCTGTTCGGCGAAGCCACGCATCCAGTCGTCGCCGCGCTGGCGGCGCTCGATTTGGACGCGCTGACCCCGGAACAGGCGCTGGCCGAATTGAAACGGCTGAGAGTGCTGGGCGGTTCGTAGAATCGCCGCCGATGTCCTTTCCAGCATTTCCTTGGGCAAGAACAGGATGGCGCCAAGCGCCTGATTCCGCGTGGAAGCGGTTACGTTGCGCTCCGTGGCTAGATGGGACAGGAACTGCTCAACCTCGGCTTGACATTCATAACCGCTGTTATTTAAATGTTTCACGGCAAGCGGTGGCGCGCTTTCGTGACGGAAGGACCGCGCACTGTTGAGTGCCAGTGGTGACTCTTACGATAAGTCAATCTGGACTGTTGTTAGAGTACAACTTGTTATATTTAACAACAAGTTAGTGAATATTTATCGTGATTATACGTCAAGATTGACGTAAGATAAGGCGTTGTTTAGGAAGTCTATTTCATGTTCGTCGGCGCTTCGCGCCGACGAACGGGGCGCGAGTTGAGCCAACTTCGGGTTCTCCGGCGCGAGCGCCGTCGAACCCTCGTTGGAGCGACACGGCTTCGCCCGCTTCCGCACTCGGGTGAACTCAAACGTTAGGCCTCACACCATGAACGAGCGTCCCACCGCAAAGGACGGTGCATCCGAGTCGGAGCTTCATGCCGCCGCGTGGGCCGGCGATCTCGCTCTCGTCAAGCGCTTGGTGAAGGGCGGCGCCGATGTCAACTGGTGCGACTCCGCTGGAGAATCAGCACTGTTCGGCGCTGCCGCTTGGGGTCACACTGAAGTTGTTCGCTGTCTTCTTTCTCTCGGCGCAAGGCAGGACTTCGGCGAAGCACAGGGCTACACACCCCTCCACTGGGCAGCTAGCCACGGCAACGTCGACACACTGCGCGCATTGCTGGAGGCCGGGGCCAGCCTGGTCGCACGCGACAACGCCGGTAGAACGCCGCTCGATGTAGCTCGCTCAACGCAGAACCGGGAGTACCTCAAGAGCATGCTAGCCAAGGGTGGCGCACTGTGAGGCCTAACCCTTCGTTGCACCCGAAAGCCTACAGCGGGCTTCGCCCGCTTCCGGCTTCGGGTGAACTCAAACGTTCGTCGGCGCTTCGCGCCGACGAACGGGGCGCGAGTTGAGCCAACTTCGGGTTCTCCGGCGCGAGCGCCGTCGAACCCTCGTTGGAGCGACACGGCTTCGCCGCTACGCCCGCTTGGGGTATCGCCCACTTCGTGCGCGATACCCACGCGCGGGTGTCGCTCAACTCGCGCCCCGTTGGGCATCAAAAACCCTATGAGCCATACCCTTCGCAACTTCAGTCCCTCTGACGCTGACGCTGTCAATAGGCTTGCGTTACGCGCCTTTGAGCAGTTTCGTGGCGAGTACTCAGATTGGGAGGCTTTCTCGCGCAACATCGGCAGCATGGCGTCGCTGTCTACATCTGGAGAGCTGATTGTCGCAAGCGACCAAGATCGCATCGTTGGGGCCGTCGTCTATGTCGGGCCGCATAAGCCCAAGCGCGAATTCTTTTCTATTGAGTGGCCCATTCTACGCATGCTGGTGGTTGATCCGGCCCATAGAGGTCAAGGCATCGGGCGCGTACTTACGCAGGAGTGCATCAATCGCGCACAGCGCGATAGCGCTTCAGTCATTGCGCTGCATACCAGCCCCATCATGCAGGTCGCTTTGCCTATGTACTTACGCATGGGGTTCATGTTTGAGCGGGAGGCACCGTCAATTCTCGGTGTCTCGTATGGCGTCTACATCAAACGATTGCATGCCCAACATGGCGCTCCAGCGGACGCGCCAAAAGCGGCGCGCCGCTGAGCTTCGTCGTTCGTCGGCGCGGGCGCCGTCGAACCCTTATTCGAGCGACACGGCTTCACCATTACGTCTGCTTGGAGTATCGCGCACTGCGTGCGCTCCACCCACGCGCGGGTATCGCTCAACTCGCGCCCCGTTAAGCATCAAACTCTCAACCATGCGAGTACTCAAATCGCTTCTCACCTTCGTTCTGGGTTTCGCTCTTTTGGCCTGTTCCAGGCCCGTCCCCCAAGAGAAGGCCGCGTATGTCGGGGAATGGCACGGAGCAGCCATGGTCCTGCTCATCACTCAAAACGGAAGCGTTGCATATCGCCGGTTTGAGGGTGGCGTTAAGAAGTCGATTGATGCCAGCAATTCCCGGCCTCTTGATTTATAAGGGCTTTTTTCATATAGGCTGGCCTTAAAGTGCTCCCGATCAAAAGGTTGCCGCTTGCGGAGGATGACATGGAGGATTACCAAAGTGAGGATGCACTCAATGCCGGGCACGGAACGGATCAGGTGATCAGCGCAAGCGTCGTGGGCCTTGAGCGCCAAGTCTTGCTCCAGCACCCGCCATCGTTCGACCAGATGGGCAATAACCTCAAGATCAAGCCGGATCATTTGCCGCACCATCGGATCGAGGCATGCACGACCACATTCCTCTAACGCTCGCTTCCATCCTGCTCGCCGGGGTCGGCGCCCAATGGCTGGCCTGGTGGTTGCGCTTGCCCGCTATTCTTCCCTTGCTCGCCGTGGGCCTGCTCGCTGGTCCGATCACCGGTTGGCTTGACCCCGACCGCCTGTTCGGCCGTTTGTTGTTCCCGATGGTTTCGCTCGGGGTTGCCGTCATCCTGTTCGAAGGGGCGCTCACGCTGCGGTTTGCGGAAATCCGTGGTCAGGCACGAGTGGTCCGCAACCTGGTCTCGTTCGGCGCGTTGGTCAATTGGTTGCTTATTGCCCTGGCCGCTCGGCTGTGCGCTGGTCTGCCCTGGTCACTGGCGCTGCTGTTCGGCGCGCTGGTCACGGTGACCGGTCCGACCGTGGTGGCTCCCTTGCTGCGCACCGTTCGTCCCGAGCGCGAAATCGCCAATATCCTGCGTTGGGAAAGCATCTTGATCGACCCCATCGGTGCCCTGTTGGCGGTGCTGGTCTTCGAGTTCACCGTCTCCAAGCAACACCAGCACACAGTCATGATGTTCTGCATCACCGTGATCGTCGGCATCCTGCTCGGCTTGGCCGGCGCTTGGCTACTCGCTACCCTGTTGCGCCAGCAATGGTTGCCCGACTACCTGCACCGAGTAGCCAGCCTGGCGCTGGTATTGAGTCTATTTACCCTGTCCAACGCCCTCGCCACCGAATCCGGCTTGCTGGCGGTCACAGTCATGGGAGTTCGGCTGGCCAATACCCGCGATCTCGCCCTTGACGACATTCTCGATTTCAAGGAAACACTGACTTTGCTCTTGATCTCGGTACTGTTCATCGTGTTGGCGGCTCGGATCGATCTCGGCGCGTTCGCTGGCATGGGTTGGGGAGTGGTCGGCATGCTGCTGGCTATTGGGTGCATCGCCCGCCCCGCCGCTGTCTGGCTGGCCACGGCTGGCTCAAAGCTGGACTGGCGACGAAAAGCGGTATTGGCCTGGATCGCCCCGCGCGGCATCGTGGCGGCGGCGGTCTCCGCGCTGTTCGCCCTGGAACTGGAGCGGCTGGGCCATGTTCAAGCCCGGACCTTGGCGGCGTTGACCTTTCTGGTCATCGTGGTCAGCGTCATCCTGCAAAGCCTTACCGCCAAGACCGTGGTCCGCCGGCTCGGTGTGGCCGCGCCGCCGCCGCGCGGCGTCTTGATCGTGGGCGGCAATCCGGTGGCGCGGGCCGTCGCTCAAACGCTGTGCGAGCGGGATATTCCCGTCATCCTGGCCGACTCGATCTGGGAAAACGTCCGCGCCGCCCGCATGGCCGGTATTCCCGTCTACCATGGCAACATTCTTTCCGAGCACGCCGACACTCATCTTGATCTTACCGGGATCGGCACCCTGCTGGCGATGTCGCGCTGGCCCGAGCGCAACACCTTGGCCAGTCTGTATTACCGGCCCCTGTTCGGTGCCGACCGGGTTTATACACTGCGACTGGACGAGGAGCACGACGACAAGGACCGCGCCCGGATGATGCCGTCCTACCGCATCCCTCGTCTGTTCGGCGAGCAGATTACCCTGACCTGCTTGCAGGAAGGGCTGGATCAGGGTTACGCCCTCCGCGCCACGCCGCTGACCGCCAATTTCGACCTCGCCGCTTTCCGCGACAAATGGGGCGACCTGGCCATTCCACTGTTCGCGCTCGATCCCAAAGGAATACTCCGGGTGTTCTCGACGGGAGAATCGCCGCAACCGTCACCCGGCTGGACCCTCATCAGTCTGACACCGCCACCGGAATCAACACCAGCAACGGAACCAATATCGTGACCACTACAATCGCCAACCCTCAAACCACCGTGCCTCTTCCACCTACCGTCGGGTGGTTGCGCCGATTGGCCAGTAGCTGGCTGTATGCGTTGGTCCTGGGCACCCATGCCGCGACCGCCACCACCTTCTCCAGCCTGGCCCAGGAAGCCTTCGATCGTTCCCGGTTACCCTGGGACCCGGCATCCCCCGCGCCAGTTGTGGAAATCGATCCTCCGGAAGGCAACGATTCGCTGGGGCTCGATTTCGTCGAGTACGGCAGGCTGACAGGAAAACTGCTCCACGACGACTCCGTTTGGTGGCTGAGAGCCAAACCGCGCGGCAATTTTGAGAAGGATTCACTGGAAATTTGGATGTACCAGCCCGAAAGCGAGAGCTACGCTCCCGTGGCTTATAGCGCGAAGGATTTTGACTACGGACATCCCGAAATCCAGCCACCGCTGCCCGATCCCCTTCCCGCCGCCGCTCGCTATTTGAGCGCGGTCGACATCGGTTTCCAGCGCGGCAATCCGATAAGCTGGCCACAAATTCTCCATCTAGGCGGTAATGGCTATGGCCGGTTGACCGGCTTTCCGCCGCTGGAATTCGGCACGTCGTTTCGATTGGGCGTGCACGGCGTGGGACAACCCAGCGAAGATTTCGTCAAGCTCCGCAAGTTATACCTCCAACCCATCAACCAACGAGCCTTCCGGTTGCTGGGACTGGTGGATTGCGAAGCCTACGCGGCGGCGCTGGCGGCCACGCTGCAACCGGGCGCCGCCAGCACCCTGCGGGTCACCTTGCACATCTTCCTGCGCAAGCCGCTACGGGTAGCCGACGAACCGAGTCTGGGGCCCCTGGGCCTGAGCTCGATGTTCTGGAAGGACAGCCGCGCCACGCCGGACGATTCGGAGGATGAGGCACACGACGCCGACCGGTTCATCGCCTGGTATTCGGATGGTCGGCGGATCGAACAACCGCTCGCCATCCCGGTCGATCCGGCCGATCCGCCGTTGCTGGCCGATTTCGGCAAGGTGGCTGATTTTGCGCTGATCCAGTCCAATCGCGACCCCGCTCGCTACCGTCGCTACGCGCCGGTGGATTACGCCAACCGGGTATCGTTGCTGATCTCCGACATCGTCAGCAGCCTGCCCTACACCGTGGGATTGTGGCAGTCCTACACAGATTACGAAGGCGCGGACAACATCGCGGTCTTCGTCCGGTTCGATGAGGATGCCGATCCGCCGGCTTCGGTCGATGACGGTATCGTCTTTTCCTACACCCTGACGGCCTATCGCTGAGGGGAAACGGCGTACTAGCCGGTTCCCAAGGCCGGCGGGCTTCGGAATATGGATGACACCCTACTATGCATTCTACCCTCGAACGACTGATGCACTGGGCGCCCGAATCGCGAGGGCGTACAGCGAGCGTCGCGCTGGGTCTGATCGGCGTGATTGGCTTTGCCGATTATGTTACCGGCTATACGCTGGCTCTTTCGCTGTTTTACTTGTTCCCAGTGTTGCTCGCCACGCACGTTCTGGGCCGGATGACGGGCTTTGCTTTGGCGGGATCGGCAGCCTGCGTTTGGACCCTGGCGCAATGGAGCGGAGGTTTCCCCGCTAATCCTCTGCAAATCGCCTGGAACCTGCTGATGCGTTTCGGCATTCTGGCCGTGGTAACTCATTTGCTGCTGGCTCTGGAAACCGAAATGCGGCAATCGCGCTACGATTTTCTGACCAATCTCATCAACCGTCGGTATTTCGTGAGATTGCTCGAAGCCGAACAAAATCGAAGCAGCCGGAATAACACACCCTTTTCGGTGCTGTATCTCGATATTGATCACTTCAAAACGCTCAACGATACGCTGGGCCATGCCGTCGGCGACGAGGCGCTGCAAATTGTGGCCGAGATTTTGCGGACTCAATCCAGACGCATGGATGCGCCCGCCCGGATCGGTGGCGACGAATTCGTGATGCTACTGCCCGACACGAACGAAGCGGATTGCCGTCTGATTACCGAACGTATCAAGCAGGCCCTGGCTGGTAAAATCAGCCAACGGCGCTGGCCCATCGGCATCAGCATCGGCATCATCACGGTTTGTGGCTCTGAACAAACCACCGAAGAAATCCTGCACGCCGCTGACCAGGCCATGTATCGCGTCAAGCACGCCTCAACGGGCCCTTGAGAACCGAAACGCGCCATGCGTCCCGAATCACGAACCCCTAACCTTGCCATCTCACACCATGCGCGACGATATTACCTTGACACTTGTCGCTATTCTGCCCGCCGGGATCGGCACGCGATGGCTGGAGGAGCGCGACCGCCCAGACTGCGCCCCGGAGATATCGGCATCGAATTGAACTCTTGATCACAGCCATGCTCCTCGGGACATTGAAGTACGCCATTCGATTTTCCGTAATCGGCAAGTATCTCGGGCAATTGGCCATCGTGCTTGCGGTGCTCGCCTTGCCACCCCTGGCAGCAGCAGCCATGGACGGCGATGTGGCAGCGACCCTGCGCTACGGACTAGTGCTGGCCGCTCTCCTGGGTATCGGCCTGTCGTTCGCGCGACGCCCGACCCCCGCCTTCATCCAGGGGAACGAGGCGCTCGTAATCGCAGCGCTCGCTTTCATTATGGGGGCGCTCATGATGGCTTTTCCGCTGATGAGCCCGGGGTTGGACTGGCTGGATGCTGTGTTCGAAAGCACTTCGGCGATTACCACTACGGGCCTTACCACCTTGGCCAGCGTCGAGGACAAGCCCCGTTACTTCCTGTTCGCCCGTGCCTGGCAACAATGGTACGGCGGTCTCGGGATCGTGGTGCTGTCCGTGGCGCTGCTGGCGAGTTACGATGCCGCCGCTCGCCAGTTGCTCGATCCCCAGGCCAGACTTGAGAATCTGGATACCAGCGCCCAGTTGTTCGCCCGGCGGGCATCCGCGACCTACGTCGCGCTAACGCTCGGCGGCATCGCTGCGCTGTGGCTGGCCGGCTTGCCCCTGTTCGATGCCCTGACGCATGCGTTCGCGGCTATCTCCACCGGCGGATTCTCCACCCATGACGCCAGCCTCGCTGCTTTTTCCGGCTGGACGCCGCGCCTGGTCACCATGGGCCTCTCGCTAGCTGGCGCGGTCGCACTGCCCCTCTATTTTCTCGCCTGGCGGCACGGCTGGCGCATGCTCGCCGCCAACGTGGAACTCCACGCCTTGCTGGTCCTGTGTGGATTATCCAGCGCGCTGCTCGCGCTCTTGCTGTACCATGCGCAAGGGACTTGGCAAGCTGATTTCGTCGGTCATGCCGTACTCATGGCGACCTCGGCGCAAACCACGACCGGTTTCGCCAGTCTGCCGGTCAACAACCTCGACGCGACCGCCAAACTCGTCCTGATCCTGTCCATGCTGGTGGGCGGCAGCGTTGGCTCCACCGCCGGCGGGTTCAAACTCTGGCGGCTGCTTCTGTTGCTGCGGCTGAGCCAACTGGTGTTTCGCCGCATCGCCATGCCGGACCATGCAGTGGTGGAATTGCGCTTGGGCGGGCGCGTCATCGAAACCGATGAATTGACGCGAGGATTGTGGCTCATGCTGTTGTTTGCGACGGTGGTGCTATGTTCCTGGTTCCCCTTTCTCTGGTTCGGCTGCGATCCCATGAACGCCCTGTTCGAGGTCGTTTCGGCCCTGGCCACCACCGGCCTTTCGGCGGGCATCGCCAGCCCCGACCTGCACCCCCTGCTGAAAGGGATACTTTGCGCCGACATGCTGCTCGGCCGTCTGGAAATCATCGCTGTGCTGGTGCTGTTCGCACCGCAAACCTGGTTCGGCAGAAGGAGGATGCGGGCATGAGAGCGATCTTCGTCGGGGCTAGCACCACGACCGTCGCCACGGCGCGAATGCTGCTGAAACGCCGTCATGAAGTCGTCATCATCGAGCAGGACAAGGAACGCATCGAGGCGCTCGCCGCCACACTTGATTGTGGGTTCCTGCACGGTGACGGCGGCAAGCCGGCGATCCTGCGCGAGGTCGGTCCCGAGCGCAGCGACGTGCTCTACTGCCTGACGGACCACGACCAGGCCAATATCCTCGCCAGCCTGGTCGGCCGTTCGCTCGGCTTCCAGCGCGTGGTGACCAAGATCCAGGACCCGGAATTGGTGCATGTGTGCATCGAACTCGGGCTGCGCGACACCATCATCCCCTCGCTGACCATCGCCCGGCATCTGGGGGAAATGTTCGAAGGACACGACCCCCTCGAAATCTCCGCCAAGATTCGGGGAGACGCCCGCATCTTTTCGTTCGTAATCCAGGAAAAAGACCCCAGGCGCCTGAGCGAACTGGAACTGCCGAAAAAAACCCGGGTCGTGTGCCTCTATCGCGGCGACGAGTGGTTGCTTCCCGACGACGATACCCGACTCACCTCCGCTGACGAGGTGGTCATCATCACTGCCGCCAGCAATCTGGAGCTTCTCGCCGAACGCTGGGGTAGTTGAACTACCTCCAAACCCCAAAATTTCAAAATCCGAGGTCCGTGATGTAAAGGAGTTAAGCCATGACCAGAATGCTTACCACGATCAAAATGTCCGCACTCAGCGTGACCGCGCTGGCGGGGTTGTTGGGTAGCGGGTTGCCGCCACGGGCCAGCGCTCAACAATCTGACGATGCTCCGCCGGCTTACGGTGCGCCACCCCAACCTCGATATTACACTTCACAGCCCCCCGAATACGGTGAGGGGGGTTGGCTGCCACCCGGCGGTTCGTTGCAGATACAAACCGATCAGGGCATCCGCTATGTGTCAGGCGGTATTGGTTTGAGCGAACGCGACGAACTTCGAACTCTGTCCGGTCAATTCAATTTGCAACTCATGTTCGCCATGCAAGGCAGCGGCGACTACTTGGCCGACATTCAGGTGCGCATTTTCGACTCGCGCGGCGCGGCGATTCTAAACGCCACGTCACAAGGTCCATACTTCCTGGCTCAATTACCGACCGGCAACTATACGGTGGAGGTCAGCGTGCTGGGTCAAACCCAACGGCAACAGGCACGGGTCGGCGCTCGACAATCTCAGTTGAATTTCTACTGGCGCTGACGAAGCGATTCCGCATCCAACCAAGGTGATTTCCTGAATAAGGTTGTTTGAACTCTCCCCTTTGAAAAAAGGGGCCTGGGGGATTTCGACAGGCGGTATCAACGCACAAGCTTCAAATCCCCCTCGCCCCTTTGCTAAAAGGGGGGACGGCTGCGTTCCATTCCGTAGCCAAGCAGATCAAGCATCTAGTCAAATTCAGAATCGGGCACATCGAACCCGGAAATCAAGGTTATTAGACCGCAACCCACGGGGGAATAAACCTATGAAACAACAACGCGAACTCGGCAACACCGGATTGATGTTCAAGGCCATCGGCCTGGGCGCCATGCCGCTGTCCATCAGCGGCCGGCCAGACGAAGCACAGGCGTTCGCGGTCATCGAAGCGTTCGTCGCCGATGGGGGCAATTTCATCGATACCGCCAACGTGTACAGTCTGGACGATAACGATATCGGCCACAACGAGCGCCTGATTCGCCAGGCGCTGGACCAGCTCGGCGTGCGTGACAAGGTCATGGTTGCCACCAAGGGCGGCCTGCGCCGCCCGGGCGGAGCCTGGGTGGTGGATGGCGACCCCGACTGGCTGCGGCAGTCTTGCGAGCACAGCTTGCAGGCCCTGCAAACCGATTGCATCAGCCTGTACCAACTCCACGCCATTGATCCGAAGGTGGACTTCCGTCGCTCGCTGGAAACGCTGGTCGCGCTGAAGGAAGAGGGCAATATCCTGCATCTCGGCCTGTCCAACGTCAGCCCCGAGCAGTTGGAACAGGCGCTGGAATTCACCGTGATCGCCTCGGTGCAGAATCGCTGCAACCTTTTCGACCGGCGGGACTTCCACAACGGTCTGATCGACTTCTGCCGGGCGCGGCGGATTACCTACATCCCCTACAGCCCGGTCGGCGGGCATCACGGTCACGTCCGGCTTGGCCAGGAACCCCTGCTGCAACAACTGGCCGCCAAGTATCAGGCCTCCCCGCACCGCATCGCCCTGGCCTGGCTGTTGCACAAGGGCCGGCACATCCTGCCGATCCCCGGCGCCAGCCGGATCGCCAGCATCCGCGACAGCCTGCAAGCAATGGATCTGAATCTGAGCGCCGAGGATATCGCCGCCCTCGACCGGCTTGCCGAGCAATAATCGGTGGGTCGGGTTACCTAAATCTTTCCGGCGCGTCCTCAAATCAGTAGCGCCATTATCTCCTCTTTTCCCTGTCTCTGGAGCCGTCGCCTATGGCGCATAAATTCTCATTTCAACTGCCCAATTCGCTGCGGATGGGCCTGCTGATCGCTGTGCTGATCGGCTTGTTCATTGGCGCGCTGGCCTGGTTTCAGATCGAACGCGAGCGTCGCAACGATTTGGAGGAGATGGATCGCCGCGCCTATGTCCTCGCTCATCAGATGGCCTATCCGGCGCAAGTGGCGTTGCAACTGCCGGACAGCGAGGCAGCGACCGCGTTCGGCTCCATGCTGGAAGGCTACCGGCGCCTGATCGGACTGGCGGTTTACCGCACCGATGGCCGGCTGGTCGCCGCCGGAAAGGGCATCACTGATTTTGCCGGCCTGTTGCAGCAGGCAGTCCGCCAGACCCTGGCGGGATCGAAGGACACCGTTGAAACCCAACGCACGGCCGATGCCCACCTTCACCTGCTCGTCTCGGTGATCCGCGCGCCCGATGGCAAGCCGCAGGGGGCGCTGGCGGTGCTGCACGATCTGGTGGGCCTGGACGAACGGGCCACGCACCGGCAGGCGTTGTTCGGGTTCTGGATCGGGTTCATCGTCCTATCCCTGCTGCTCCTGACCGTGGCTGGCGCCTGGCTGCTGTACGACCGGCCGCTCAACCGGCTGGCCGAATGGATGCGGCAATTACGCACCGGCGACGCCGCCGAAACACCGCCCATCGCTTTGCCCGTGGCGCGGCTGGCCAGCGAAAGCGACCGGCTGGCGGCTTCGTTCCGCGCCGCCCGCACTGCCCATCAGGCGCAGGCGCGAGCGGTGGTGCGCGCCGACAACATCTGGACCCGCGATCGGCTGCGCGCCCATGTAGTCGATTGCCTGCGCGGCGGCCAACTCCTGGTGGTCAGCAACCGCGAGCCGTACATGCACGAACTGCGCGACGGCAAGCCCCGGCTGATCGTGCCCGCCGGCGGGCTGGTGACGGCGCTGGACCCGGTGCTACAAGCCTGCGGCGGGGTCTGGGTCGCCCACGGTTCCGGCGAGGCCGACCGGCAGATGAGCGACGCCAAAGGCCGGCTGGCGGTGCCGCCGGACGATCCGACCTACACCTTGCGGCGGGTGTGGCTGACCCGGGAAGAAGAGCAGGGGTATTACTACGGCTTCGCCAACGAGGGCTTGTGGCCGCTCTGCCATCTGGCTCACGAGCGACCGATATTCCGGGCCGGCGACTGGGAACACTACGTGCGCGCCAACCGCCGCTTCGCCGAAGCCGCGCTCGAAGAAGCCGGTTCCGGCCCGGCGGTGGTGTTGGTGCAGGACTATCAAATGGCGCTGGTTCCCCGCTTTCTGAAGGAAGCCCGCCCCGATCTGGCGGTCGGCATCTTCTGGCACATCCCCTGGCCCAATCCGGAAGCGTTCCGCATCTGTCCCTGGGGCGCCGACCTGTTGCGCGGTATGTTGGGAGCCGACCTGATCGGTTTCCATCTCCAGCAGCACTGCAACAACTTCCTCGATACCGTGGACCGGATGATCGAGGCGCGCCTGGACTGGGACCACTTCGCCGTGGAGTTACAGGGGCACGCCTCGCGGGCGCGGCCGTTCCCGATTAGCGTCGAAAGCTGGGACGAGCGTCATGCGCTGGCCGGCGACGCGCTCGTGCAACAAATCGCTGAACTCAAGAAGCGGTACGAGCTAACCGATGCGCGGATCGCCGTCGGCGTGGATCGCATCGACTACACCAAGGGCTTGACCGAGCGATTCCGCGCCGTGGCCCGGTTTTTCGAACGGTGCCCGGAATACCGGGGGCAATTAACCTTCGTGCAACTGGGTGCTCCCAGCCGCACCCACATTCCCCGCTACCGCAATTACATCAACGAACTGGAAGCGCTGGCCGACGAGATCAACTGGCGGTTCCAGACCGAGTTCTGGAAACCGATCCGCTTCCTGGTCGGGCATCATGACGGCGTCACGGTGCATGCCTTCCTGCGCATGGCCGAGATCGGTATCGTCAGTTCGCTGCACGACGGCATGAACCTGGTGGCCAAGGAATTCGTCGCCGCCAAGGCGGATCTGGCCGGAGTGTTGATTCTTTCCGAGTTTGCTGGCGCGGCTCGCGAGTTGTCGGACGCTTTGATCATCAATCCCTACGACACCGAACAGTTCGCCGAAGCGATCCGGCGAGCCTTGGACATGGCGCCGGAAGAACGCCAGGAGCGGATGGCGCGAATGCGGCGGCAGGTGGAGGAACACAACATCTACCGCTGGGCCGCCAACTTCCTGGCCGATCTGACCGCCGTGCCGATCTCGAATCCGCCCACCCAGGAGACCGCCTGATGCCGCCGACCAGTTCCACGATTCTCGAACGCCTGCTGGCCGCCTATCAACGGGACGAGCGACTGGTCCTGGTCTTCGACTACGACGGGACGCTGACCCCGCTGGTCGCGCATCCCCGGCTGGCGCACCTCAATCCGGCCTTGCGCGACGTGCTGGCCCGGCTGGCGACCACGCCGCGCGTCACGGTGGGCGTGGTCAGCGGACGGGGGCTGGACGATCTCATTGGCATGGTCGGGCTGGAGGGGCTGAGCTACGGTGGCTCCACCGGTCTGGAACTGGAACTGGCTGGCGAACGCCGCATTCCCACCGAAGCCCTGGAAAGCCGCGCCCTGCTCGATGCCCTGCGCGCCGCCTCCAAAATCCGCCTGGCGGCTTATCCGGGCGCCTGGGTGGAGAACAAACCGTTCGGCTTTACCGTCCACTATCGACAACTGGCGCCGAATCGAATCGATCCGCTCCGCGCGGAGATCGCGGATTTGCTGGAACCGCACGCCGCCGGTTTGCACGTTCTGGACGGACCGCTCGCCATCGAGGTGGTGCCAGCCATCGAGCGGGACAAGGGCACGGCGTTGCGCGCCATCGTCGCCGCCTGTGGCGAACCCGCCACCGTGCTGTACGCCGGCGACGCGGCCAACGATGCGCTGGCGCTGGCGGCGGCCGCAGAGCGGGGCGGCGTCGCGCTCGGCATTGGGCCGGAACCGCCGGCGGAAGCCGCTTATCGGCTCCCCGATCCCGCCGCCTTGACCGAATTGCTGGCCGCGCTGTCCGAAATCCTGACGACTGCCGGTTCACCCGCCCATCCAAATCCGTAAAACCGTTCTGGGAGCACGATTTCGATTTGCTTGAACAATTCGGGAGGCGCACATGGCTCGCGACCGCAAAAGCTGGACCGGTGTCCAGGATCCGCTCTGGTTTAAAGACGCCATCATCTATCAGTTGCACGTGAAGGCGTTCGGGGACAGCAGCCAGGATGGTTTCGGCGATTTCCGGGGCTTGAGCCAGCGATTGGACTATCTCCAGGATCTGGGGGTGGACACGCTGTGGCTGATGCCGTTCTACCCTTCACCCCTGCGAGACGACGGCTACGATATCTCCGATTATCAGGATGTCCACCCTGACTACGGCACGCTGGCCGATTTCCGGACTTTCGTCCGCGAGGCCCACGCCCGGAGCCTCAAAGTGATCACCGAACTGGTCATCAACCACACCTCCGACCAGCATCCCTGGTTCCAAGCCGCGCGCCGCGCGCCGCCCGGCTCGCCGGAACGAAATTTCTACGTCTGGAACGACGATGACAAGAAATTCCCAGAAACTCGCATCATATTCACCGACACCGAAACCTCCAACTGGGCCTGGGACCCGGTGGCGAAGCAATACTACTGGCATCGCTTTTTTTCCCACCAGCCGGATTTGAACCACAACAATCCGGCGGTGGTGAAAGCGGTGATCAAGGTCATGCGTTTCTGGCTGGACCTGGGGGTGGACGGGCTGCGGCTGGACGCCATTCCCTACCTGTGCGTGCGCGAGGGCACCCCTAACGAGAACCTGCCCGAGACCCACGCGGTGATCAAGCAAATGCGGGCGGTGGTGGACGCCCATTACCACGGTCGCCTGTTCCTGGCCGAGGCCAACCAATGGCCGGAGGACGTGCGCGACTACTTCGGCGACGGCGACGAATGCCACATGGCCTACCACTTTCCACTGATGCCGCGCATGTTCATGGCCATCGCTCAGGAAGATCACTATCCCATCGTTGAAATCCTCGAACAGACGCCGGATATTCCCGATCATTGTCAGTGGGCGATCTTCCTGCGCAACCATGACGAATTGACGCTGGAAATGGTCACCGACCGGGAGCGGGACTACATGTATCGCACCTACGCCGCCGATCCGCGCATGCGGGTGAACGTCGGCATCCGTCGCCGACTGGCGCCCCTGCTGGACAACGACTCCAGCAAGATCAAGCTGATGAAAAGTCTGTTGCTGTCGATGCCGGGCACCCCGATCATTTACTACGGCGACGAAATCGGCATGGGCGACAACTTTTACTTGGGCGACCGCAACGGTGTGCGGACCCCGATGCAATGGAGTCCCGACCGAAACGCCGGTTTTTCTCGCGCCGACCCGCAGTTGCTGTACCTGCCGCCGATCATGGATCCGATCTATGGTTATCAGGCGGTCAACGTCGAGGCGCAGCAGCGCGAGCCGGCGTCTCTGCTGAACTGGATGAAGCGGATGATCGCGGTGCGCCGGTCCTGTCAGGCGCTCGGGCGCGGCCAACTCCATATCCTGAGACCCGGCAACCGCAAGATACTGGCTTACGTCCGAACCTACGCTGACGAGATCGTGTTGTGCGTCGCCAATCTGTCCCGCTCCGCCCAGCCGGTGGAACTCGATCTCAAGGCATACAAGGGCCTGGTGCCGGTGGAAATGCTCGGCCAGACCGCATTTCCGCCGATCAGCGAGTTGCCGTATCTGCTCACGCTGCCCCGCCACGGGTTTTACTGGTTCCGGCTGACCCAGACCGCGCCGCCCGCCTGGCACGAAGGCGCGCTGCCGGGCCTGGAATTGCGGGTGCTGGTCCTGTTTCATGGCTGGAAAAGCTTCTTCGTCGATCAGGTCGAGCCAGGGCGACGAGCGATGGCGGCGTCCCTGTACGAGCGGCTGGTCCGGCAGGTGTTGCCCGAGTATCTTCCGAGCCAGCGCTGGTTCGCCGGCAAGGGAGGCCGCATCGAAAAGGTCGAGTTCGAGAAGTACGATATCTGGCCCGACCGAAACGAGTGGTTGCTGGCGCGGATCCGGGTCTGGCTGGTCGGACGACCGGAGCCGCAGGACTACGCGCTGCCGCTGGCACTGGCGTGGGAGGAAGACGGCGACGAAAAGCTCCGGCCACTGTGGCCTTACGCTCTGGCCAAGGTTCGGGTTCGGGCCAGGATGGGGCTGCTGTACGGCGCCTTCGCCGACGAACGATTCTGTCAACATCTGGTCGGCCAGATCGGGCGCGGCGCCCGGCTTCCGCTGGGCCAGGGTTGGTTGCGATTCTCCGCCACGCGGATTTTCGCCGAACTGGCGGGCGACACCCCGGAATCGTTGCCGGCCAGGCGGTTGGCGCTGGACAGCAGCAACACCACCATCGCCATCGGCGACCGCCTGCTGATGAAAGCCTATCGCCGCATACGGCCCGGCATGAACCCCGAACTGGAAATGGGCCGTTTCCTCACGGAAATCGGCTTTCCCAACATCGCGCCGCTGGCCGGCGCGCTTGAATACGACAGCGAGGAGGGCGACAGCACGACCCTGGTGCTTCTACAGGGTTTCGTGCCCAACCAGGGCGATGCGTGGAGTTTCACCCTGGATTACTTGAAACGGTTTCTGACCGACTGCTTCGAGCAACCGAACGCGATTCGAGACGCCGGCCAGAACGTGCATGCGGTCTATCTGTTGTTTGCTGGCACCCTGGGCCGACGCACCGGGGAATTGCATCGGGCACTGGCGCAAACCACCGGCGATCCAGATCCAGCCTTCGATCCCGAGCCGATCACGGCGGCCGATATGGCCGAGTGGTTGGACCGGATTCGCGAGGAGGCGAAAACGACGTTCGAGCGACTGGACCAAACGCGATTTCAGTTGCCGGAACCGGCACGGTCGCTGGCCGAACAGGTGCTGAAATCGCGTGGCGCGGTGACGGCGCGACTTGCGAGCGTGGCAACGCTCGCGCCGCGAGCCATGAAGACCCGCTATCATGGAGACTATCACCTCGGCCAAGTGCTGGTGGCCAGGGACGACATCATCATCATCGATTTCGAGGGCGAACCATCCCGGTCGCTGGCGGAACGACGGGCCAAGCATTCGCCGCTGCGGGACGTGGTCGGCATGCTGCGCTCGTTCGACTACGCCGCCCATGCCGCCCTGCGTCAAGCCACCGCTGATGGCTCCCGCGACCGAGCGGCGCTGTCGCCGCATCTGGACGATTGGCAACGACAAGCCCGAGCGGCGTTTTTGGACGGTTGCCTCGCCGCCGCCGCCGGCAGTCCAGGATATC
Source organism: Candidatus Contendibacter sp. (assembly GCA_029624765.1). Taxonomy (GTDB): domain Bacteria; phylum Pseudomonadota; class Gammaproteobacteria; order Competibacterales; family Competibacteraceae; genus Contendibacter. The sequence continues at coordinate 27,974 of JARSSO010000009.1, forward strand.
CCACCGATCCCGATCAGGCGGAGGCGCTGCTGGAACTGTTCACCTTGGAAAAGGCGTGCTACGAACTCCGCTACGAACTGGACAACCGCCCCGATTGGGTCGAAATTCCGCTTGAAGGTCTGCGTGGACTGTTATCGCCGCCGACGTAAAGGAGGCGCAACCTGAAAACGGACAGTGTGTTCTATCGACTGTTCCAACGCCTGCCGGAACTGGTGTTCGAACTGGCGGGCTGGCCGGTGCCCGACATCACCGGTTACCGGTTCCGGTCGGAGGAAATCAAACAGACGGCGTTTCGCCTGGATGGGGTGTTGACGCCGCCAGCGGAAGCGACCGAACGACCGATGGTGTTCGTCGAGGTGCAGTACCAGCCCGACGACCGGTTCTATCGCCGGTTCTTCGCGGAGATTTTTCTGTATCTATACCTGCATCCGCCGATACATCCCTGGCGGGCGGTGGTGATCTATCCAGAACGCCGCGTCGAACGGGACGCTGGCCAGCATTACGCGGCGTTGCTGACCATCCCGCAGGTACGGCGGGTGTATCTGGAGGATTTCCGCCAACCGGCGTCGTCCAGCCTGGGGCTGCGGCTGCTGCAACTGTTGATCGGCGAACCGGCGCAGGCGATGGCTCAGGCGCAAGAACTGGTGCAACCCACCACGCCCGACCAGCGAAAAACAGTGGCCTGGGCGGAACTGGTGGATTTGGTGGAAACTCTGCTGGTATACCGGCTGCCGAAACTTGGCCGCGAGGAGATTCGTGCGATGTTGAATCTGGTTGACGTGGATTTGAAACAGACCCGGTTTTATCAGGAGGTATTTACCGAAGGCCGCCAGGAAGGCCGCCAGGAAGGCCGCCAGGAAGGCCGCCAGGAAGGCCGCC
>JARSSO010000010.1 GCA_029624765.1 Candidatus Contendibacter sp.
GATGATCGTGTGAGAGCTACTCATGCTAAAGTAGGTCATCGCCAGGCTTCCTAACTCAAAAAGCCCACTTATGAGTGGGCTTTTCGTTTTTCAGCCGTCCGTTGGCTGCACCCCGTTGATCGCGCCAAATTCCGGCAGCAACCGTTCATACTCGGCAATGAGCTGCGCGCCCAACAGGATGATGATGCTCGCTGCTTCCAATGTCAGCAAAGCAATAACGACGCCCGTCAGTGACCCATAGACCACGTTGTTGATCAACGATAGGTTGTTGAAATACAACAACAATCCATAGCAAACTCCTTCCCATAATAAAGCCGCGGCGATGCCGCCAACCAAGGCGTGTCGCAATGGCAACCGACCCACTGGCATCAGCAGGTAAAACAGGGTGAGAATCCCAATCTGGCTCAGCAGACCGATCAGGTAAAGCAGGGTGGCTCTCAGACCGCCCAGCGACCATTCCCACCCGAACATGTAAATGTCGCCAGCCATCGGCGTTTGCAGGACCCCGATCAACACGGTCACCGCCAACAGGCCCAGTCCCAGCAGCAGCACGTACAGATACGGTAGCAGCAGGGAAGTCAGGGCGTGCCGGGTATGAACGGCGTGCTGATGAGCGAAGATCACCGCCATGGCGTTTTCCAGGACGCTAAAAGCCAGCGAACTGAAAAACAGCAGGGTTCCCGCCATTGTCCAGCCCAATGTTCGCCGATGACCGAGAAACAGCGCGGCTTGTTCCATAAGCAGTTCCACTTCGCTCGGCACCAACTGCTCCAGGTAACGGCGCCGATGCCAGCAGTTCCGCCTCGTTCACGACATGCGAAAGTGCCACCAGCAGCAGAATCAGCAACGGTACCAGCGAGAGCAGGGCGTAATAAGCGACCGCGCCCGCCGCAGTACCCCCTGGTTCGCATAAAAACGCCGTAATACGCGGCTGGCGAAAGCGATTGGATGGTGAAATATGAAGCGGACGGGCGTAGGGAGCATCATGGAGCATCGTTCTCGTCAAGGCCGGAGCCGGTGATGGCGCCAAGGTAAGCCGATTTTTACATGCCATCCGGCTTGGTTTTTGCTATCTGATCGAAGTTGGATTGACCGCGGGATCGGCTCGCCATGACAGCGTGGGTCGGTGAATCTCCATCCCGAAATCATGGCGGCGTGCGGTGAATTATGGATAAAAGAGCCTTGAGACGCTGTGAGGAAGCCATGGCGCATGCGACCGACTACGCGGCTTGGCGCGCGGCGGCGCAGGAGCATGACCGCTTGTCCGGCGGTGCCGACTGGCGGGAACGGGACGAATCGCCCGATTACGATTATCGGTTGATCCAGGAACGGTTGCACGAGTTGCGTGCGCTGCGTCGGCACGGTGATGTCGCCCGGCTGGTGTATTCCCTGCACGAGGGCCTGCACGGCAACCTCGGCAACATCGCCAACCCGGCGCTTTATTCCCACTGCCTGTTCGGCGCCAAGCGGTTGTTGACCGAGTATCTTGACGAGGTCGCCACTACCCTCGACGCACTGTGCGACCAGGATTTTCCTGATTTTCCCTTGGCCGCCAAACTGCGCTTTTTCGAGCGCACGAGCCAAAGTTTCGGGCGCTCGGCGCTGATGCTCAGCGGCGGCGCTACCCTGGGGTTATTTCATTCGGGGGTGATGAAGGCGTTGTGGACGGAAGGATTGTTGCCGCGGGTCATTTCCGGATCCAGCGCGGGCTCCATCGCCGCGGCGACGATCGGTACCCATACCGACGCCGAATTGGCGCGGGTATTCAGCCCGGATGGATTCATGGCGGAAGCATGGCGCAGCCTCGGGTTCAAAAGTCTGCTCAAGGGCAGCACGCTGATGGACAGCGGCCAGTTAGAACTTTGCATCGAGCAAAACGTCGGCGCGTTCACCTTCGAGGAAGCCTTTGATCGCACGGGTCGGATCATCAATATTCCGGTGTCGCCGAGCCGGGCGCATCAGCACTCGCGGTTGCTCAATTATCTGACCGCGCCAAACGTCATGATCCGGCGCGCCGCGCTGGCGTCCAGCGCCATTCCCGGTGTTTTTCCGGCGGTGATGCTGGAAGCCAAGGACTTCAATGGCGCCATCGTGCCCTACATGCCCAATGACAAATGGGTGGATGGGAGTCTGAACAGCGACCTACCAATGCTGCGGGTGGCGCGGATGCATAATGTGAACCATTACATCGTCAGTCAGACCAACCCGCATATCGTGCCGTTTCTGTCCGAACCCAAGCCGCGCGAGAAGGGTTTGCTGTCGTTCACCCGCGATATCGTCAGTTCGACGGTTCATCTCTACGTCAAGCATATTCTCGACGTGAGCCGGCGGAACGTCGATTCCCATGCCTTGGGATTACTGCTGGACAAGGCCTATTCGGTGGCCAACCAGAACTATAGCGGCGACATCACCCTCTTTCCGCCGACCTGGCTGGGTACCCTGCGGGACATTTTCTCCAACCCCACCCCGGAACGGATCGCCGAATTCATGCGCACCGGCGAACGAGCCGTCTGGCCGAAGTTGGAGCGCATCCGCAACGCGACCCACATCAGCCGCGCGTTCGAGCGCGGCCTGGAGCGGTTGCGGGCGCGCGCCGCCATGGCGGCGCCCTGAACTCAGGGCTTGGCGAGATCGTCCAGCAGCAACTGGATATCCGCCGCATACTGGTAATGCAGGTTCGGGTCGGCGGCCAATGCCGGGTCGCGCGAACCGGCCAGGATCGCTTGCAATTTGGTGATCAACAGTTTGCCGGCGGGGGGTACGTTGGGGCTGGCCACGATTTGCGCCAGCTTGGCGGCCAATGGCGCGGTGTCGCCGACGCGAATGGCCTGCCCGATCTGGGCGCACAACCGGGAACCTGGATTGGCGTTGTCACCACCAGCCCGCCGGTAGGCCAGATATTTCTGGATCGATTGTCGCCGGGCTTCATCGGCTACGCCAGGGGTTTCGACCGCCTGGCCAACATCGCGCAGACCGCGGCGGATCGCCCAGTTGCGGGCGGTGGGGCTCTCGGGCAGGTTGCACTCGCTGGCGCGATACAGCTCCTGGCGGGCTTCGTCATGCCGCCGCAGTTGAATCAGCACGTTGGCCAGCTTGTTGCGGCTGGCTTCCTCGCCGCGGCCATCGCCCAGTTCCGCGTACAAGTCGGCCATGCGCCGGTAAGCCAAAACCGCTTCCTCCAGTTGGTTGGACACATGGTGCAAATGGCCAAGTTCGCCCAACGCCTCGGCGATCCCGGCGCGGTTGCGAAGCTGCTCGTAAAGATAGAGCGCTTGCTGGCAGGCCTTGAGCGCCGGATCGATCTCCCCAAGCAGCTTGCGGGCCAGGCCGAGCTGCCGCCAGGCCTGGGCGGCTTCTTCCGGTTCGCCCAGCGATTCAAAAGCTTGCCGCGCGGCGTCGTAAAGCGTGGCGGCTTCGGAGTACCGGCCTTGCCGTTGACGCACCAGTCCCAGTTGTAACTGATTTGCGGCGACCATGGGATGAATGGTGTTCGGCGCGACATGAGCGAGCGCCGCCTCGTAGGCGGTCGCCGCGTCCTGCAACCGCCGCAGATAGCTCAGACAGTCGCCGGTTTCGGCGCCGGCCACCGCAGCCATGCGGGCGGCGCTGGCATTGCCGGCGTCGGCCAGAATCTGGAATTGCTGGCGGGCTTCATTCAGCTCGCGAGCCGCCGGTTCAGCGGCGCTGGCCATTTTTAGCAGCTTGCCCAACTGAAAATGCGCGCGCGCCTGATCGTAGGCGGCGCCGGGGTAGGCGTCGGCTCCCGCTTCCTGGCATTGACGCAGGAGTTGCCGGGCGGCTTGCAGAGCCTCTTCCAGTGCTTCGTTGTCGCGCAGGCGCTCGATTCGCAGCCGCTCGGTTTCGAAGCGGGCCCGGCTCCAGCCAAGCAGGGCTTGACTGGCCCGCTCGCGAGCGGCCTTGGCTTCGTCCAGCGCGGTGTCGATGCCGAGACTGGCCAGCAACTGCTCTATCTGGGCAGCGATGCGGGCGATCCGTTCCGTGGGGATGCCCTGCTGGTTGTCGCGCAGCAGGGCGAGCAGGTTGGGCAATTCCAACCGCAGCAGCCGCTTGGCGCGGGCGCTGTCCTTGAAGTGCTGCTGGTAAAGTTCCGCCAGGAACTGTTCCATGCCGATTCGCCAGCGCTCCCGCCACGTCGCCCGCGCGTTCGGGTCCAGCCGGCCGAACAGGTAGCGCGCCAGGGCTGGATCGAAGCGCAGGTGGCCATGACCGCGATCCTCGGCCAACCCCAGAGCGATGAGCCGCGCGCAGAAGGTCTGGGTGGCGAGCGTGTCCAGTTCCAGGGCGTGGCCCAGCGCGATGCGATGAACGCCGTCCTTGAAGAACCCCAAAACGGTCAGCGAATCCCGGTCGCTGGGGGATAGCCGCCGCAATTCCAATTCCAGCCCCAGGTAAAGCGGCCACTGCAAATCGTCGTCGTGGCGACGCAACAGGTCGGCTTGGAGTGGGCGCAGGAGGGTCAAGGTCGCGCTTACGCCTTGGGCGCTGACTTCCCGCGCCAGGCGGAGCAGGGCTCCGGGATGACAGCCGGCCATGGCCACCAGCTCGCGCAGCTGCCGAAAACTGGCGCCGTTGTCGGTGGAGGGAGGCGCTTCGCCAGCGGCGATCAGCATCTGGCCGAGCAGGGCGACAGCGTCGGTTTCATCCAGCGCCACCAGCTTTATTTCAGCCCAGGGCTGCGCGAAGGATGGTGGTCCGGCGCGGCCGAGCGCCAACAGGTGCAACGTCGGCCATTCGCTCATCAGGTCCTTCCAGAATTGATCGAAAGCTTCATCGTGCTCGGCCGGCCAGCGTTCGATCTGGTCCAGCACCAGCAGGACCGGAACCGGGCGCAGTGCCTGCCGAAGATGATCGAGTGCCTGCCACTGGGTCGGATATTGTCCGACCGTCCAGTGGTCGCCGGCGGGAAGCAGTTGCCGGCCGAGGGTTTCCAACAGGGCGCGCGGGTTGCCGGCGTCGTCGGCGTGGACATAGGCGCCATGGCGATAGCGGTTGGTGCGCGCCAGCCAGCCCGCCAGGTCCGCCGCCAGGGTGGTTTTGCCACTGCCGCCGGGACCCTTGATGAAGACGGTGGGCCGGTTTTCCAGCAGCCGTTCGGCGATGAGCAACTCGCGCGTCCGCGCCAGATACCCGTTCGGGGGCAGGGAGGGCATGGAACCCACGGAGATGGATCGCGACTGGCCCGCCAGCCGACGCCAAAGCTCCAACGCGGGGCGCAGCATGAGGCGGGGATCGTGCTGGCCCAGATAAACGGTGAAGACGAACCAGTCCCGCAAATGGACATCGCCGCCGCCCAGGCCGGGACCGCGGTAGCTGTCGCCGGCCAGCCGGCGCTGGCCCGCGAACAGCGCTTGGCTGATGCGGGCGCCCCGCAACAACTCTTCGTGAAAGGCGGCCCAGAATCGGCGCAGGGTTTCCGCCGGTGCGTTCGGATGAACGGTGATCACCGCCGCGATCCCGGCCGCCAGAAAGGCGGACGCCAATTGCGCGGGCCTGATGGAACGGGTCGTTTCCTCCGGCCGGATCAGCGCGACCAGGCGGATGCGATAAGTGGCCAGCAGAGTCGCCAGCGCCGTCGCGGATACGAACTGGGCGTCGCGGCAGAGCGGGACGTGCAAATCGTAGCTGGCTTCGAATCCAAACAGGGGAACGCCCTCTTCGGGATCGTGGCGGAAACGCCCATCCAGATGCACGGCGGTGAAAGGGCGACCCGCGGACCAGGCATCGTTCAACTGTTTTTCCAGCGCCGCCAGGGTGGGGGGGGTCAACACCTGGACTTCGACCAGGGCGCCCAGCCCTTCCAGCGCCTCCAGCAAGGGCAGCGCGCCGCGCCGATAATCGGGCTGGCCGGTGGGTTCGGTATCCGGACGCGGGCTGAGAGTCAAGATCCGCAGGGGAGGGGGCGTCGGGGGGAAATCTTCGCCCCCGCCAGCCAGCCGACGCTGAAACTGAACCGGTTGCTTGCCTCGCAGCAAAAAACCGGCGCTATCGCTGAGAAGTTCCCAAGGCAGATCAAGCAGCCCGGCGGCGATGGGATCGGCGCCATCGGTTCGCAGCGTCAATCGGCGTTGGCTGGGGTCCGGGGCCTGGCGCCACTCGGCGGTCAGAGCAGTCATGTCGGGAGATGCCAGCGTGGCTTGATACAGGGCCTGGCCCCAAGCCTCAAGCCAGGCGCCGACGCGCTGGGCGACTTGTCGAACCGCATCCGTTGGCCAGGCAAGGTGGCCCCGCAGATACCAGCGTGGCAGGTCTGGATCGATGGGACGGGGCAGCGGACCCAGGGTCAGATGGGTGGAGACCGGGGCGGGCTCGGAACGATAGTTCAGGCGGGCGGTGATCGGCCATGCGTTGACGGGAGACACGGCGGCGCGGTCAAGGGTTAACTCCAGCTCCGTCAGCGGCGGCGAACCGAGTTCGGCAACCGCGTCGCTGGGTGGTGGCTCGCCCAGGACAGCCAGCAGCGTCGGCAGAATCGCGCCCAGACCATCGGCCGGCAATTGAATTGGTGGGGTTTGCGGTGGAGGGGTGAACCAGGAACCGAGCAGGGTGTTGTCGACGCCCGGCAACAGCAGCGGAATAACCCGATAAGTGCTGGCGCGGCGTCGTTCCATTTCTTGCGCGAGTTCGATCTCCCGACGCATCCAGCCGGCCTCGCCCGTGTTGAGGCTGAGCACCACGATGACCTGGCGGGCTTGCTCGATGGCCCAGCGCACTTCCAACGCCAGTTGGTCGCCGCCGCGCCGGTTGCGGGTATCGCGCCAGACATTCAAGCGGCAGGTTTCCAGCGCTACCGCCAAATCCTCGGCGAAGGCGGCATCGGGCCGGGCGTGGCAAATGAACAGAGAGGTAGCGGCCATCAGGGATTCCAAGGCGGCAAGGGAAGGTTAAAGCGATGAATAGCTTAGCGCAAAAAACGACCGGTCGTCGCCCTTGAAATTGGCCGGCTTGCCCCCATTTGAAAATCAACCTGAAAAGACGTTCCTGGAATGTCGTCACCTGAAATGCGAGGAGGCGCCGTCATGGCTCTGATGCGTTATGAACCCTTGAATTTGTTGAATCAGTTGCAGCGGGAAGTCAACCGCCTGTTCGAAACCAGCCGGTTTGGCGACGAGGAAACCGGCCACACGCTGGCGGACTGGATACCGGCGGTGGATATCAAGGAAGAGCCAAGCCAGTTCGTGATTCACGCCGACCTGCCGGGGGTGGATAGCAAGGATATCGAGGTAACGCTGGAGAACGGCGTGCTGACCCTGAAGGGTCAACGGGCGAGCGAGAAAAAGGAGGAAACCGAACAGTATCGCCGGGTTGAGCGGGTGCGTGGCACCTTCCTGCGGCGGTTCTCGTTGCCGGACGTGGCCGACGCCGAGAAGGTGAGCGCCAAGTGCAAGGACGGCGTTTTGGAGGTGGTCGTGCCGAAGCGCGAAGCGGCGCAGCCCCGCAGGATCGCCATTGAAGGCTGATCGATCCCTTCGCCCGAACCCTCACCCCCTGGCCGGGGGGGTGAGGGTTCCGCCGGATTCGCATGGATTCATCTCGACGCCTGCCCATGGGTTGACTACACTTGGTTGAAGCCCCAACAAAACCCATGGAAACCACCATGCGCCGAGTCGTGTTCAATCAAAAAGGGGGGGTGGGTAAATCCACCATCGCGTGCAATCTGGCCGCCATCAGCGCCGCGCGCGGGCGGCGAACCCTGCTGGTGGATCTCGACCCGCAGGCCAACGCTTCCCGTTACCTGCTGGGCGCTGCCTTGGAGGAGCAAAGGAAAACCCTGGCCCACTTTTTCGACGACATCCTGGCCTATAAGCTGTTCGCCGACAAGCCGGCCGCCTATGTCGTCCAGACCCGCTTCGCCAATCTGGGGGTGTTGCCATCCGATCCCCGGCTTGAAGACTTGCAAATCAAGCTGGAGTCGCGCTACAAGATGTACAAGCTGCGGGAGGCTTTGGAAACCTTCAAGGAGTTCGACGAGATTTTCATCGATACGCCGCCCGCGCTGAATTTTTACACCCGTTCCGCGCTCATCGCCGCCGATACCTGCCTGATTCCCTTCGATTGCGACGATTTTTCCCGCCGCGCCCTCTATACGCTCATGGACAGCGTGCGCGAAATCCAGGCCGACCACAATCGCGCGTTGCGGGTGGAAGGCATCGTGGTCAATCATTTTCAGGCCCGCGCCAACTTGCCGACGCGGCTGGTCGAGGAATTGCGCGCCGAGGGTTTGCCGGTGCTGGAGGCGTTCCTGTCCGCCTCGATCAAGATCCGCGAATCGCACGCCCAGGCGCTGCCGATGATCCACCTCGATCCCAAGCACAAGCTGAGCCAGGAATTCGAGGCGCTTTATCGTCTGCTGGCCGCCTGATCCCATTCTCTAACCTTTGCATCGCAGCGAGGCCGCGCCATGATCGCCCCTGACACCACCATCGTTGCCCGCGTCGCCGAGGAGCTGAGGCGTGCCCGCCGGTTGTTGTTCATCACCGGCGCTGGTATTTCCGCCGATTCCGGTCTGCCGACCTATCGCGGCATCGGCGGGCTGTACAACGACCAGGCCACCGAGGACAACTTCTCCATTGAAACCGCCCTGTCGGGATCGATGCTGGAAGCCAATCCGGCCATCACCTGGAAGTACCTGCATCAGATCGAGAATTCTTGCCGGGGCGCGCGCTTCAATGACGCGCACGCCATCATCGCCGGGTGGCAGAACCAGTTCGACGTGTGCGTGCTGACACAGAACATCGACGGGTTTCACCGCGACGCCGGCAGCCGCAACCTGATCGAGATTCACGGTGACATCCACGATCTGTACTGCACGCGCTGCGATTACACGGTCACGGTCGTGGATTACAGCACATTGGACCTGCCGCCGTCCTGCCCTCGCTGTCATGCTCTGGTGCGGCCCAAGGTCGTGCTGTTTGGCGAGGTGTTGCCGTCTCACGCCATCCAGCATTTGTACGCGGAACTGGACCGGGGCTTCGACCTGGTGTTCAGCGTCGGCACCACCAGCGTGTTTCCTTACATCGCCGGGCCGGTGGTGCAGGCCAGCCAGATGGGTATTCCCACGGTGGAGATCAATCCCACCGATACCAACGTCACCCGATTCGTGGACTATAAATTGGCCTCGGGGGCGGCGGCGAGCCTGCGGGCGATCCAGGCGGCCTATCAGGAATAGCCGCGAGGGGTTCCCGTGGGCGCTGGCCGCCAACCTTACCCTTTCGAGGAGCCGTCCGCTGGGGACAGGGCGAACGCTGAACGGTATCGCTCCTTCAGCCGCCGGTAGTTCTGGGCGGAGTATTCCAGAAATTCCAGTTCGCGGTCGTTGAGCGGACGCACCGGCTTCACCGGGCTGCCGACGTAGAGATAGCCGCTGTCCAGCACCTTGCCGGGCGGCACCACGCTGCCCGCGCCGATGGTCACCCGCGACCGCACCACCGCCTTGTCCATCACGATGGCGCCCATGCCGATCAGGCAGTAATCCTCGATGGCGCAGGCATGCAGGATCACCCGGTGACCGACCGTGACATCGTTGCCGATCACGGTGGGTTGGCCACCCGGACAAAACCGGCTGTCGTGGGTCACGTGGATGATGGTCCCGTCCTGGATGCTGGTGCGCGCGCCGATGCGGATGCCCTGAATGTCGCCGCGAATCACGCATAGCGGCCATACCGAACTGTCCTCGCCAATTTCGACATCGCCGATCACCACGGCGGTGTCGTCCACATGGGCGGAAGGATGGACGCGCGGGGCATGATGCTCGAACGGACGAATCGGCATGGCGAGATTCTCGTGGTAGGAAAGTCAACGGTCGTTTTGGAGCAGCCAGCCCCGCTCGGTTTTGTGGAAAGTCGCCTTCTCGGCGCGATGACGGCGTTCGCCGGCCTGGAACTGTCCGTATTTCAACCCCAGCGCCACCAGATCCAATCCAGCCAACAAGGGATCGCCACGGTCGCGCAGGTTCAGCGCCAGGTCGGCCAGACTTTGCTGGAATACCAGATCGTACTCCACCTCGGCGACATAGACGTTCTGGCTCGGTTCGAACCCATTGGTTTTTCGAAAATTTTCGACGATGTAGAGGCTGCCGCCCTCGCGCAGCAGCCGCGCGGTGATCTGCCGCTCGATCTCGCCGTCGCCGGGACGGTTGGCGCAGGCGGCCAGCAGGAGAAGGGCCAGGATCGGAAACAGCGCGCGTTGCATGTCGGTCCCCCGCGCTCAGCGCATGGTCACCAGCTCTTCGGCGCTGGTGGGATGAATGGCGACCGTGTCGTCGAAATCGCGCTTGGTCGCGCCCATGCGGATGGCGACCGCGAACCCTTGCAGGATCTCGTCCGCGCCCTGGCCGATGAGATGGCAACCGACGATTTTTTCCTCGGGTCCAACGCAGACCAGTTTCATCACCGTGGGCGGTTGGCGGGTGGTGAAAGCGTGATACATCGAGCGAAACCGGGTCTGATAAATCCGCGTCGCATCGCCGTATTGCCGCCGCGCGTCCTCCTCGGTCAGACCGACCGTGCCGATGGGCGGATGACTGAAGACCACCGTGGGGATGTTTTCATAGGGCAGCCGGCGTTCCGGTTGGTTGCCAAACAGCCGGTCGGCCAGCCGGCGACCAGCGGCGATGGCGACCGGGGTCAGGTGGAAACGCTCGGTCACGTCGCCGATGGCGTAAACGCCGGGCACGTTGGTGTTTTGATAAGGATCGGTGGGAATGAAGCCGTCCGGATTCAGCGTCACGCCCGCCGCCGCCAGTTCCAGCGCGGCGGTGTTGGGTTGGCGGCCGATGGCCCAGAGCACGACGTTGACGTTCGGCACGGGGTCCGCGCCTTCGCAGTGGAGACTGAGCGCGCCGGTGGCCAGTCGCGCCACCGCGCGCACCTGGGTACGGGTCATGACGCGAATGCCGTCCTCGCGCAACCGTTCCATCAATTGTTCGCGCAGCATGGCGTCGAAGGAGCGCAAAACCTGATCCCTGCGAACCAACAGGCTCACTTCGGCCCCCAACGCTTGCAACATGCCGGCCAGTTCCACCGCGATGTAACCGCTGCCCACGATGGCGACTCGCGCCGGGCAGGTGTTCAGATCGAAAAATCCGTCCGAGGTGATGCCGAACTGGGCGCCGGGCAGGTCGGGTATCCGGGGTCGGCCGCCGGTGGCGATGACGATATGATCGGCGCTGTAGCGTTCGCCGCCGACCGTCAGGGTGCGGGCGTCCGTAAATCGAGCGAAGCCGCGAATCAGCGTCACTCCAGCTTCGGCCAGATAGCCCAGATACCACTCGTTCAGGTTGCTGACAAAGCGGTCGCGCGCCGTTTTCAACTTTTGCCAGTCGAAACCGAAGTAATCCAGCCGGAAACCATAACCTGGAGCATCGTCGAGCGCATGAGCAAGATGGGCGGCATGCCACATCACCTTCTTGGGTACGCAACCCACGTTGACGCAGGTGCCGCCCAGTCGAGCGGTTTCGATCAGGGCGCAGCGGGTGCCGTGTCGAGCCGCCCGTTCCGCCACCGACAGGCCACCGCTGCCACCGCCGATGGCGATGAGATCGTAATGCTGGGCCATGAATCCTCCGGGTTGTCTCCAATCGGGTCCGCGTGGGAAGCGGCAAGTTCTCGGGTTGCCGTTACTATAGCGTGTAGCCGGCGGTCGTGTCTGTCCGGGTGGTATGGAGTGACGGAATTTTGGAGAAGATGACCATGCGAATACGGATGGGATGGATGGGGTTGCTCGGATTATTGCTGTGGCCGTGGAGCGGGGGAGCCGGCGAACTGAACTGGCAAGGATCGTTGACCCAGGGAGGCTTGATCATGGGCCGGGCCTTGCCGGGAACCCGGCTGGAGCTGGACGGCCAGCCGGTGCCGGTAGGGCCGGACGGCGCGTTCGTGTTCGGTTTTGGCCGCGACGCGTCGCCGCGGGCGCGGTTGAACGTGATCGCCCCCGACGGTGCCCGCGAGGAGCGGTGGCTGGCGATTGCCCAGCGTCAGTACGCTATTCAGCGTCTCGATGGTCTGCCGCCAGAAAAAGTGACGCCACCCCCGGAGCTGCTGGAGCGCATCCGCCGCGAAACCGCCCTGGTGGACGATGCCCGCCGGCGTGACATTCCACAAGTCTGGTTTCTCGGTGGCTTTGCCTGGCCGACGGCCGGTCGCATCACCGGAGTGTACGGCAGCCAGCGCATCCTCAACGGCGAACCGCGTCAGCCACATTATGGCGTCGATATCGCCGCGCCCATCGGAACGCCGGTGCGCGCGCCGGCCGATGGGATCGTGACCCTGGCCGAGCCCGATTTGTACTATTCCGGCGCGACGGTGATCATCGATCACGGCTATCGGCTCAGCTCCACGCTGATGCATCTGGACCGGATCGACGTTCGGGTCGGCCAGCGGGTGCGCAAGGGCGACATGATCGCCACGGTGGGCGGGAGCGGCCGGGTGACCGGGCCGCATCTGGACTGGCGGATGAACTGGCGCGAAGCGCGCATCGATCCGGCCCTGCTGGTTCCGCCGCTGCGGTGAAGGCAGAACGAAAAATCCCCCCTGGCGGGGGGATTGGATGCGCTGGGAAACGCGGAGTGGCTGATGGTCAGCCCAGCGGCATCTCCGGCAGTTGCTTCAGTTTCCAGATTTCGGCGTTGTACTCCAACATGGTGCGGTCGGTGGAGAACTTGCCGCTGGTGGCGGTGTTGAGGATGCTCATCCGGGTCCACCGTTCCTGATCCTGATACGCTTGCGCCGCCAGCTTCTGGGCGTCGATGAAGCCGCGGAGGTCGGCGATCGTCAGCCATGGATCGTGCGGGCTGGCCAGCGAATGCAGGATCGGATCGAAGACGCCCTGCTCGAACTGGTTGAAATGGGCGCTTTCCAGCAGTTGCATGACCCGGGCGATGTCGGAATCACCCTGGATGATCGCCCCCGGATTGTAATTGTGCCGCCGCGCCTCGACTTCCTGGGCGGTCAGGCCGAACAGGAAGAAGTTTTCGTCGCCGCACTCCTCGCGAATCTCGATGTTGGCGCCGTCCAGGGTGCCGATGGTGACCGCGCCGTTCATCATGAACTTCATGTTGCCGGTGCCGGAGGCTTCCTTGCCGGCGGTCGAAATCTGCTCGGACAGGTCGGTGCCGGGGCAGATCACCTCCATTGCCGAGACCCGGTAGTTGGGCAGGAAGGCGATCTTCAGCTTGTCGCCGATGTCGGGATCGTTGTTGATGACCTTGGCGACGTTGTTGGTCAGTTTGATGATCAGCTTCGCCATGAAGTAGCCCGGCGCCGCCTTGCCGCCGATCAGCACGCAGCGCGGGGTCCAGTTGGCGGTGTCGCCGCGCTTGATCCGGTCGTACAGGTGGATCACGTGCAGGATGTTGAGCAACTGGCGCTTGTACTCGTGGATGCGCTTGACCTGCACGTCGAACAGGGCGCCGGTGTTGAAGGTCACGCCGCAATCGGCCTCGACCAGGCTGGCCAGCCGCACCTTGTTGTCCTGCTTGACCTGCCGCCACTTCGCCCGGAACTTGGCGTCGTCGGCGTGGGGAATCAGCTTGCGCAGTTCGTCCAGTTGGGTGACCCAGGCTGGCCCGATGGTTTCGGTGATCAGCGCGTTCAGGCCGGGATTGCAATTGGCCAGCCAGCGCCGCTGGGTGACGCCGTTGGTCTTGTTGTTGAACTTCTCCGGCCACAGTTCGTAGAAGTCGCGGAACAATCCCTGCTTGAGCAGCTCCGAGTGCAGCGCGGCCACACCGTTCACCGAGGTGCTGCCGACGATGGCCAGGTAGGCCATGCGCACCTGCTGTTCGTAGCCTTCCTCGATCAGCGACATGTTGCGCTGGCGGTCGATGTTGCCGGGCCAGCGGCGCGCGACCTCGGCCAGGAAGCGGGCGTTGATCTCGTAGATGACGTCCAGGATGCGCGGCAGCAATTGCCGGAACAGCCGCACCGGCCACCGCTCCAGCGCCTCCGGCAGCAGGGTGTGATTGGTGTAGGCCATGACCTGGCTGGTGATCGCCCAGGCGTCGTCCCACTTGAGGTTGTGGTCGTCAAGCAGGATGCGCATCAGTTCAGCCACCGCGATGGTCGGGTGGGTGTCGTTGAGCTGGAAGCAGTTTTTTGCGGCGAACTGACTGAAATCCTCGCCGTGGACCCGCACCCACTGCCGGATCACGTCCTGCAGGCTGGCCGAGGCCAGGAAGTATTGCTGGCGCAGCCGCAGTTCCTTGCCGCTCTCGGTGGCGTCGTTGGGATAGAGGACCATGGTGATGTTTTCCGCCATGTTCTTGGCGCCCACGGCCTCGGTATAACTGCCGGAGTTGAAATCCTCAAAATCGAATTCGTCGGTGGCGGCCGCCGACCACAACCGCAGGGTGTTGACCGTCCCGTTCTGATAGCCGGGAATCGGCACGTCGTAGGGCACGGCCAGCACGTCGTGGGTGTCAAGCCAGCGCCAGCCCGTTTCACCGTCGGGTTTTGGGTAGCCTTCGGTGCGCCCGCCGAACTTGATCCGCTGAGTGTACTCAGGGCGTTCCAGTTCCCACAGGTTGCCGCTGCGCAGCCAGTGGTCCGGCTCCTCGACCTGGTAGCCGTTCTCGATGCGCTGGCGGAACATGCCGTAGGCGTAGCGGATGCCATAGCCGACCACTGGCAGCCGCAGGGTGGCGCAACTGTCCAGGAAGCAAGCCGCCAGGCGCCCCAGGCCCCCATTGCCCAAGCCGGCGTCATTTTCGCACTCGGCCAGTTCTTCCAGCGTCAGTCCCATGTCGTACAGCGCCTTGCTGGCCGATTCGGTCACGCCTAGATTCAGCATCGCATTGCTCAACGCGCGCCCCATGAGGAATTCCATCGACAGATAGTAGGCGCGACGGACGCCGCCATCCTGTTCATAGGCGTAGCGGGTATTCTTCCAGCGCTCCCACAACCGGTCGCGCAAGGTCAGCACCAGCGCCTCGTACATGTAGTAGGCGTACTTGGTATGCCGGTCGCGGCCCAGTGTGTGGCTGAAGTAGCGGCGAAAGTCAGCGGCGATGCTCTTGGCGTCCATGCCCAGGGGCGGCAGTTCGGTCAGCCAGGAGGCGGGCGTGCTTCTTTCCAGGAGTTTGATCGTCATGGTGATAGGAGTCCGTGAGGTGTGCTTGGGGAATTGGAAACACCCGGCGTCCCAAACCGGGCCGGATGGCTTCGACCGCAACCGCTCGTTCCCCGCGCCCGCTTGCAGGAGAGAGGAGTTGGGACGAAGGGGGTCGCGACCTCCTTACCCTGAACCTCTCCCCCTGGCGGAAGAAGGACTAAGTGGTTACCTTCGAACAAGTCTTGGTGGTTTCAGCCGCAAACCGTGGCATTGGTATGGTTTATGCGTTGGTTGCCGCGAACCTCATGAACAACAATAGCCGGGTTGTTTCCAAATGCAAGGCGCCGGCCGGAGCCGACGGTGACGCGGGAAACGGGCGTGGGCGGGAATTCGGGCGGACGTGGGATCAGTCCAGGCAATGCGCGGCTTGTTCGCGGGTGTAGAAGCAGCCTTGGCGGATGAAACCGGCGATCACGCTGGTCTTGATCGCGGTGATGTGGCCGCCGTGATCGCGCGCTCGAACCAGATGATCGGGCAAGCCGTCCAGCGCGTGAAAGGGCGCGGGGCGGCCGTCCGCCCAGCACGAGCAGTAAATCGTGCCGGTTTCCTGGTCCAGGAAACCGGGAGTGAACCCACGGCACTGGTTTTCCGCGCTGACGCCGCCCGTGCCCGCGAACAATTGGTTGTCGGCCTCCAACATTTCAGGGGTAAGCATCCGCGCCATAACGATGCCCTCGCATGGGTGAATCAAGTCGACCTGAAACCGCTCGTCCAAGGCTGTATCGTCGAAACAACTCTTTGTCGGAGCGAGACAGATTGTTGTATTTTAGTCTAGAAGATTTTAGTTAAACAAACAACCTGAAGTTGTCATTTAAGCGCCGGCTGGCGCCACAATCCCGTCCGTGTCGCCAAGTAGGGAACTGTATCGCATGTCCACGATGCCTCATCTGTACGTCGCCCTGTCCGGGCACGGTTTCGGTCATCTGGCGCAGGTGGCGCCGGTGTTGAACCAGTGGCGTCGCCGGTGGCCGGCGGCGCGCTTGACCCTCCAAAGCGCGTTGCCGGAGGCGGTGTTGCGCGAGCGCATCGTCGGCGCGTTCGCGCGGGTGGGCGGCGCGGCCGATTTCGGCATGGTGATGGTGGATGCCCTGGATGCCGATGTGACCGCAAGTCTGGCGGGGTATCGGGCCTTTCACGCTGAATGGGACAGACGACTGGCCTGGCAGGAGGGTGCATTGCGGGAGGCGGCGCCGAATCTGGTGCTGGCCGATATTCCCTACCTGAGTCTGGCGGCGGCGGCCCGGTTGGACATCCCCGCGCTGGCGCTGTGTTCGCTGAACTGGGCGGACATTCTGGCCGGCTACTGCCCGGATGCCCCGGATCTGGCTGGGTTGCGCGCGCCGATGCTGGCCGCTTATCGCGGCGCCGTGGCCTTCCTGCGCCCGATGCCGTCCATGCCGATGCCGGAGTTGCCGAATGCCCGATCCATCGGTCCCGTTGCCGCCCTGGGCCGGGATCGGCGCGTGGAGATCAATCGCCGGCTCGGTCTGGGTGGTAATGAAACGCTGGTATTGATGGGATTGGGTGGCGTGGCCATGCGCCCGCCGCTGGAAGCGTGGCCGGAATGGCCGGGGGTGCGCTGGCTCACCCCGCCGGATTGGAACGTGGCGCGGCCCGACATGGCGAGTTGGGCGGTGCTGGGCGATTGCGAGATGCTGGATTTGATCCGTTCGTGCGATGTGCTGTTCACCAAGCCTGGCTATGGCGCGTTCACCGAGGCAGCCTGCAACGGGACGCGGGTACTTTACGTCGAACGCGACGACTGGCCGGAAGAACCGTGGTTGAGCGATTGGCTGCTGGAACATGGGAACGGCGTGAAGATCAACCGCCGACAACTGGCGAGCGGTGAGTTGACGGAACCGCTGCGGGAACTGCTGACCCAGCCCGCCAAGCCGCCGGTGACGCCGACCGGCGCGGACGAGGCCGCCGATTGGCTGGATCGACTGCTAAAGTTGTGGGTTCAATGAGGGTTCCCGTGGTAGCCACAAGATGTAGTGGCATGAGGGTTATGCCCAAAGCTGTGGGCCCTCGATATCCAACCACAGCCGACGGAACAGCTCGACCGGATCATCCAGCTTGAAGCAGCGGTGTTTGAGCAGCTTGAGTTTGTTGTTGAGCCCTTCGACGAAACCGCTGGTATGCCCGCCCTTGAAATAGTTGAGAATCCCGTCCTGCCAGTGGTGCAAGGTGTTGAGGAACTTGTCAAAACAACTCAGGCCGGACGCCTTGACCTGCTCGGGCCAGAGCTGGGGTCGGGTCTGGTCGGTCGCCCGATCCGGGTTGTGGTCGAAGATGGCCGTCGGCAGCGTGCGCGGTACGTAGGCGCTGGCCAAGGCCGGGGTTTGCTCGAACAGTTCCACCACTTGCCCCTGCTGGTCGAGATTCAATGTCGAGCAATGGCCGCCGCTGATCGAGCGCCTGCTGGTCAGGGCCAGCGCCGCGACCGGAACCCGGCTGGGACCGGACGACGTGGACCATTACTATTTCACCCAGGTCAACCTGCGCGTCATCGAAGCAACCATGGCGGCACTGGGACAACCGCTCGACAAAACGCACTGGATCATGGACAAGTGGGGCTACACCGGTTCGGCCTGCATTCCCATGGCCTTGGATGACGCCATCCCATGGCCTTGGATGACGCCATCGCCCAAGGCAAAGGCCCAAAACCGGGATCGCTGGTGCTGTTCTGCGCCAGCGGCGGCGGCATCGCCCTGGCGGCTTCACTGTGGCGGTGGGCAGGACGCAAGGCGTGAGGCGTGAGGCGTGAGGCGCAAACGATGAACGTCAACTTCGACGCGGCCTGCCTGCCACCTGAACGGGTCATCCCCCTCGCCACCGATCTGGAGGCGATCCTGAACCGCGCCGTTGACCGAGCCCCCGCACCGCTCCACCCCACCGTGACGAGGGATAACTCCACCGAACCTTCCGCGTGACGATCCTCCTGTCGCGGGGAGGTGGCGCGTTCGCCTTTTCCCGCTCTACCAACCAGCCGGATTTCTGATAGTCTTAGTTCCCCTTGACCCCCTGCCGGCCCGCCACCCGCTTTCGACCCATGACCTCGATTTCCCGCACCCGCGTCAAGATTTGTGGCATCACCCGTCGCGAGGACGGCGTGACCGCGGCCCGACTGGGCGCGGATGCCATCGGCTTGGTGTTCCATCCACCCAGCCCTCGATTCGTGGACGTGGAAACCGCGCAATGGATCGCCGCGGCGTTGCCGCCCTTCATCACCGTGGTGGGCCTGTTCATGAACGCGGAACTGGCGGCGGTGCGGCGCGTGATCGACCACGCGCCGCCGCATCTATTGCAATTTCACGGCGACGAGGACCCCGATTACTGCGCCTCGTTCGGCTTGCCCTACCTCAAGGCCGTGCCGATGGGCGCCAATGCCGACGTCCTGGATTACCAACGACGGTTCGCCACGGCGGCGGGCCTCTTGCTGGACAGCCACGGCGGCCACCGAATGGGCGGCACCGGCCAGGGCTTCGACTGGACCCGGATTCCCGCCGACCGACGCAAGCCGCTGATCCTGGCCGGCGGACTGCATCCCGGCAACGTCGCCGAGGCGATCCGCCAGGTTCGGCCCTACGCGGTGGATGTCAGCAGTGGGGTGGAATCGACCAAGGGCATCAAGGACGCTGAACTGATGCGCGCATTTTTAAGAGGTGTGTATGACCGCGAAAGCCCTGCGTAACCCGGTGGACTTCAGCCAGTTCCCCGATCGCGCCGGCCATTTTGGCCGCTACGGCGGCCGATTCGTCGCCGAAACCCTGATGGAAGCCTTGCACGAACTGGACGACGCCTGGCGGGCCTATCGCAACGATCCCGAATTTCTGGCGGAACTGGACGCCGATCTGGCCCGCTACGTCGGTCGCCCCACCCCGCTCTATCACGCCGAGCGCTGGAGTCGGCGACTCGGCGGCGCGCAAATCCATCTGAAGCGCGAGGATCTCAATCACACCGGCGCGCACAAGATCAACAACACCGTCGGCCAGGCGCTGCTGGCCAAGCGGATGGGCAAGACCCGGCTGATCGCCGAGACCGGCGCCGGTCAGCACGGGGTCGCCTCCGCCACGGTCGCCGCCCGGCTGGGCATGGAATGCGTGGTCTACATGGGGTCGGAGGATATTCAGCGCCAGGCGTTGAACGTGTACCGAATGCGGCTGCTGGGCGCGACCGTCCAGCCCGTCACCTCGGGTTCGCGCACCCTCAAGGACGCCCTGAACGAAGCCTTGCGGGATTGGGTCACCAACGTGGACAACACCTTTTATATGATCGGCACGGTGGCCGGCCCGCATCCCTACCCGGTGATGGTGCGCGAATTTCAGGCGGTGATCGGCCGCGAGGCGCGCGAGCAGATGCTGAGCGATTACGGTTGCCTGCCGAATGCCCTGGTCGCCTGCGTCGGCGGCGGCTCCAACGCCATCGGCCTGTTCCATCCATTCCTGAACGACGGCGAGGTGGCGATCTACGGTGTCGAGGCCGCTGGTTCGGGCATCGAGACCGGCCGCCACGCCGCCACGCTCTGCGCCGGTCGGCCCGGCGTATTGCACGGCAACCGGACCTATCTGCTCAACGACGAAAACGGTCAGATCATCGAAACCCATTCGGTGTCCGCCGGACTGGACTATCCAGGCGTCGGGCCGGAGCACGCCTGGCTCAAGGACATCGGCCGGGCGCGTTACGTCGCCGTCACCGACGACGAAGCGCTGCGCGGCTTTCACGACCTTACCCGTATCGAGGGCATCATCCCGGCGCTGGAAAGCAGCCACGCCCTGGCCTACGTTACGCAACTGGCCCCGACGATGCGCCCCGATCAACATATCGTGGTCAACCTGTCCGGGCGTGGCGACAAGGACATCTACACCGTTGCCAAACTGGAAGGCATTCAACTGTGAACGAGTTTCATCGCATGAATCGCATTGCCCGCCGTTTCGCCGACTTGCGCCGCGCGGGCCGCAAGGCCCTGATCCCGTACATCACCGCCGGCGACCCGCGCCCGGCGCTCACCGTGCCGATGCTGCGCGCCCTGGTGCGGGCCGGAGCGGATATCCTTGAATTGGGCGTGCCGTTCTCCGACCCGATGGCCGATGGCCCGGTCATTCAAAAAGCGTGCGAACGGGCGCTGGCCCAGGGCATGTCCCTGCGGCGGGTGTTGGAACAGGTGCGCGAATTTCGCCAGGCCGATGCCGAAACCCCCGTGGTGCTGATGGGCTATCTCAATCCCATCGAAAGCATGGGGTACGACGCCTTCGTCGCCGACGCCCGCGCCGCCGGGGTGGACGGGGTGCTGACCGTGGACCTGCCGCCGGAGGAAGCCGCCGAACTGGCCGAACCGCTCAAGGCCGCCGGCATTGCCCCGATCTTTCTGCTGGCCCCGACCAGTTCCGCCGAGCGGATCCGGCATACCGCCGAACTGGCGCAAGGGTATCTGTATTACGTTTCGCTGAAAGGCGTGACGGGTTCCGCCGCTCTCAACGTCGCCGAGGTAGCGGACAAACTGGCCGGGATTCGCGCTTTGACCGATCTGCCGCTGGGGGTGGGTTTCGGCATCAAGGACCCGCCGACCGCCGCCGCCGTCGCCCAAGTCGCCGACGCCGTGGTGGTCGGCAGCGCCCTGGTCGCCAGGATGGGCGAACTGGCCGACGACCCAGAGCGGATGCTTCGGGAAGTTGGCCAGATGATCGGCGCCATGCGGGAAGCGATGGATCGACCCGGCCCCACCGAAGGCTAGCGTATCCCCAACGCCCCCTGCCTCATTCCACTATCCCTGATCGTCCTTCATGAGCTGGTACGAAAAACTCGTTCCCACGCGGATTCGCACCGACGGCCGCAACAAGCGGCAGATGCCCGAGGGGCTGTGGAGCAAGTGCGAAGAGTGCAACGCAGTGTTGTACCGCGCCGAGCTGGAGCGCAACCTGCGGGTCTGCCCCAAGTGCGGCCACCATATGTATCTCGGCGCGCGCCAGCGCCTGCACGGTTTTCTCGACGAGCGGGATCGGGTCGAAATTGGCGCCGACATCGAGCCGACCGACTTCCTGAAATTCAAGGATGGCAAGAAGTACCGGGACCGGCTGGCGCAGGCGCAGAAGACCAGTGAGGAAAAGGACGCCCTGGTGGTGATGCGCGGCTTGCTCAAGGGAATGCCGGTGGTGGCGGCGGCGTTCGAGTTCGAATTCATGGCCGGCTCGATGGGTTCGGTGGTTGGCGAACGCTTTGTCCGGGCAGTCCAGACCGCCCTGCACGAGCACATCCCCTTCGTCTGCTTTTCCGCCAGTGGGGGGGCGCGAATGCAGGAAGCACTGGTGTCGCTGATGCAGATGGCCAAGACCAGCGCGGCGTTGGCCCGGCTGGCCGAACACGGCGTACCCTATCTTTCGGTGCTGACTCATCCCACCACCGGCGGTGTGTCCGCCAGCCTGGCCATGCTGGGCGATGTCAACATCGCCGAACCCAAGGCGTTGGTCGGCTTCGCCGGCCCACGGGTGATCGAGCAGACGGTGCGGGAAAAATTGCCGGAAGGTTTCCAGCGCAGCGAGTTCTTGCTGGAGCACGGTGCGCTCGACCTGATCGTGGACCGCCGCGAGCTGCGCGACCGGCTGGCCTTACTGTTGGCGATGTTGACCGGCCGTCCCACGCCGGCGGCGTGAGCGGAGCCGGAGCGTGGCCTGACTGGAGCGGTGATGCGGTTTACTACACTGAACGACTGGTTGCGCTGGCAGGAAACCCTGCATCCCAGGACCATCGAACTGGGTCTGGATCGCGTGCGAACCGTGCTGCGCCGCCTACGACCCGCCGCGCCGCCGTTCGCGGTGGTCACGGTGGGCGGCACCAACGGCAAGGGTTCCTGCGTGGCGTTGCTGGACGCCATCCTGCGCGCTGCCGGTTATCGGGTCGGCGCCTATGTCTCGCCCCACCTGTTGCGCTACAACGAACGCATTCGAGTCGACGGGGTCGAGGCGGACGACGAAACGTTGTGCCGGGCGTTCGCCCGCATCGACGCGGCGCGCGGCGACGTTTCCCTGACCTATTTTGAGTTTGGCACCCTGGCGGCCCTGGAATGCTTTCGGGAAGCCGGCGTTGAGGTCGCGGTGCTCGAAGTCGGTCTCGGCGGGCGGTTGGACGCGGTCAACGCGGTGGACGCCGACGCCGCGCTGGTGACCAGCATCGCCCTCGACCATACGGACTGGCTGGGTCCGGATCGCGACAGCATCGGCCATGAGAAAGCCGGCATCTACCGCTCCGGTCGTCCGGCGGTTTGCGCCGACCCCGATCCACCGCCACGGTTGCTGGAACATGCTCGCGCCATTGGGGCGCGGCTGCTGCGGGTCGGTCTTGATTACGACTTTGGCCGCGCGGGCGTAACCTGGCGCTGGCGGTCGGACGAAGCGCGGTTCGATGATCTGCCACCCCCGGCGCTGGCCGGCGAGCATCAACTGGGCAACGCCGCCGCCGCGCTGATGACCTTGACCAGCCTGCGCGACCGGCTGCCGGTCGATGTCACCGCCATTCATACCGGCCTTGAGCAGGCGTGTCTGCCAGGTCGATTTCAGGTCGTGCCCGGCCCGGTGGAGTGGATTCTGGACGTGGCCCATAATCCCGCCGCCGCCGCCGCGCTGGCCGATCAGCTACGAAACCGGGCTTGCGCCGGACGTACTTGGGCCATCATGGGTCTGTTGGCCGACAAGGATGCCGACGGTGTGATCGAGGCGCTGGCGGGTGTCGTGGACCAGTGGCATCCGGTCACCCTGGTCGGCGCGCGGGGGCGTCCGGGGGCCGATCTGGCCGCTCGCCTGCGCTCGGCCGATCTTCGAACGGTCGCCCCTCACGACGACATTGTCGGAGCCTGCCAAGTCGCTCGCGCGGGGGCCAGCATCGGCGACCGCATCGTCGTGCTTGGCTCGTTCCACCTGGTCGCTCCCGTGCTGGCCGCCCAACCTTGGATTCCCGATTCCTCGTTGCCGCACTTACGGGAGACTTGCTCTTGGACAATCGCCTGACTCAACGCTTGGTGGGCGTCGCTGTCATTGCGGCGCTGGCGGTCATTTTCGTACCGAGAATATTGCAGAAACAGGAGCATGAGTCGGTTGCGCCGGTCGTCGCTCCGCCACCGGCGGCCCAGCCGCCGACGTCTTCGCCCCCGCCAACCCTGACTTTTTCCCAACCGCCTCCCCCGCCGTCCCCCTCTGGTTCCGCCCCCACGCCGAAAGAACGGTCGGAAACAGGGGGATCGCCCGCCGTGGTTGAGCCAGTGCGACCCACTCCGGCACCCGCCGTGGTCGATCCGGCGCGACCAGCGCCAGCGCCCGCCGTGGTCGAGCCAGTGCGACCGCCCTCCGCGCCCGCTGTGGTCGATCCGGCGCGACCGGTGCCAGCGCCCGCCGTGGTCGATCCGGCGCGACCGGTGCCAGCGCCCGCCGTCATGCCTGCCGCTCGCCCCAAATCGGCGCTGCCGCCGACACCCCCCGTAGTGAGCGCGCCGTCTCAAACCGAGGCCGCCAAAGCCGCTTTGGAGGAGGCCGCGCGGCGCCAGGCGGCCCAGGAAGCCGCGGCCAAAGCCAGAGCCGAAGCCGAGCGCAGCGCCGCCAAGGCGCGTGCCGAAGCCAGACAGAAAGCCGCGCAAGCCGAGGCTGCCAGAACCCGCGCCAAGGCGGAAGCCGAACGCAGCGCCGCCGCCAGGGCGGAGGCCGCCCGTCTTGAAGCGGCTCAGGACGAAGCAGCCTCGCCGCATCAGTCCTCGCCGGCGGAGGCGTTGGCCGCCCAGGCCGAAATTCGCCGCGCGGCGGAAGCGGCGCGGCGGGAGGCCGCTCGCGCCGAAACCGCCCGCAAGTCCGCTCAGGAGGAAGCGGCCCGGAAAGCGGCATTGGCCGAGGCCGCCCGCGCCGAGGCCGCCCGCCGTAAGACCCAGTTGGAAGCGACCCAGGGTGGTGGCGCGCGTGCGCGATCCGAGGCACATCGCACCGAAGATGCCCGCCCCAAATCGCCTGCCGCTCTGCCCGGTATCGAACTGATCGCTAGATCCGAGGCACCGTCGACGGTTTCGCGCCCGCCCGCGCCGCCCGCGCCTCCATCCTCCCAACCAACGCCCGCCGGCGCCGTGGTGGGCAGCTATGCCTTGCGGGAAAACGCCAACGCGCTGCGCGATTACTATCGCAGTCAGAAAATCCGCGCGGTGGTGGAAGAGGTCATGGCCAACGGCCGGGCAATGTATCGGGTGCGGATCTGGCGCTGAATCCTACCGGAGTCGCCGTTTCGGCTCGAATTCGATTCTGTTAAGATGATTTCCCTAAAAAGCCGGCCACTGGCGGGCTGAATCAACCAGGTGAGCGAACCTTTCGGGACGGGACACGGCGATCCATGAACTGGGCGGATTACCTTATCGTCATCGTCATCGCCCTCTCCGTATTGATTGGACTTTGGCGGGGCTTGCTGCGCGAAGTCATCTCGCTGGCAACCTGGATCGCCGCCTTTGCCATCGCCTTCCTGTTCGCCGAGGATGGCGCCGCCCATCTGATGCCCTACCTCGACGTTCCCTCGCTGCGCATCGCGGCCGCGTTCGGCGGCCTGTTCCTTGCTACCCTGCTGATCGGCGGCCTGGTGGGCATCGTTGCTTCGCAACTGGTGGATTACACCGGCTTGACGGGTACCGACCGGGTGCTGGGGATGGCCTTCGGGCTGGGGCGCGGAGCGGTCGTGATCGCCATTCTGGTGCTGGCGGCGGGTTTGACGCCCTTGCCTAAGGATCCCTGGTGGCAGCAATCGCAACTGTTGCCCTATTTCCAGAACATCGCTCTCCAGTTGCGGGGCGTCCTGCCACGGGAACTAGCCCAGCACTTTCGTTTTTGAGCGTGTTTCCCAACGACGGCGATCGCCGTCCATTGCGGCGGGTAAGCGCGGATGTGTGGAATCATCGGTATTGCGGGGCGGGGTCCGGTCAACCAAAGTCTGTTCGACGGGTTGACGGTGTTGCAACATCGCGGCCAGGACGCGGCGGGTATCGTCACCTGCGACGACGGTCGCTTGTTCCTGCGCAAGGACAACGGCTTGGTCCGGGACGTGATCCGCACCCGTCACATGCGCGACCTGCACGGCAACACCGGCGTTGGCCACGTTCGCTACCCGACCGCCGGCAGCGCCGATTCCGCCGAGGCGCAGCCGTTCTACGTCAACTCGCCGTTTGGCATCGCGCTGGCCCATAACGGCAATCTGACCAACGCCGCCCAACTCAAGGACGAACTGTTCCGTTCCGACCGGCGCCACATCAACACCAACTCCGACTCGGAAATCCTGCTCAACGTGTTCGCCCACGAACTGCAGCAGCGCCGCCGGCTGTCGGTGGACGCCGACGATATCTTCGCCGCGGTGGCGGCGATGCACCGGCGGGTGCGGGGCGCCTACGCCGCCGTGGTTCTGATCGTCGGC
Organism: Candidatus Contendibacter sp.; assembly: GCA_029624765.1. GTDB lineage: Bacteria > Pseudomonadota > Gammaproteobacteria > Competibacterales > Competibacteraceae > Contendibacter. The sequence continues at coordinate 25,549 of JARSSO010000010.1, forward strand.
TTCGGGCTGGTGGCGTTCCGCGATCCGCATGGCATCCGGCCGCTGGTGTTCGGCCGCCGCGAGACCGAGGAGGGCATGGAATACATGGCGGCCTCCGAAAGCGTGGCGCTGGACGCGCTGGATTTTCGGCGGACCCGCGACGTGGCGCCCGGCGAGGCGGTGATCTTCGATCTCGACGGCCGGATGCAGGCCCGCCAGTGCGCTGAAAATCCTCTCTATTCCCCCTGCATTTTCGAGTACGTCTACCTGGCCCGGCCCGATTCGATCATGGATCAGGTTTCGGTGCACAAGGCCCGGCTGCGCATGGGCGAGTACCTGGCCGAGAAGATTCTGCGGGTCTGGCCGGATCAGGACATTGACGTGGTGATCCCGATCCCCGACACCAGCCGCACCGCCGCGTTGCAGATGGCCTCGATCCTGGGCCTCAAGTACCGGGAAGGCTTCATCAAGAACCGCTATATCGCCCGCACCTTCATCATGCCGGGCCAGAAGATCCGCAAGAAATCGGTGCGGCAAAAGCTGAATGCCATCGATCTGGAGTTCGGCGGCAAGAACGTGTTGCTGGTGGACGATTCCATCGTGCGTGGCACCACCTCCGGAGAAATCATCCGCATGGCCCGCGAGGCCGGCGCCCGCAAGGTCTATTTCGCCTCGGCCGCGCCACCGGTGCGTTACCCCAACGTCTACGGCATCGACATGCCCGCCGCTCGCGAGTTGATCGCCCACGGTCGCACCGAGGAGGAAGTGGCGCGGGCCATCGGCGCCGATCATCTGATCTTCCAGGACCTAACCGATCTGGAAGAAGCGGTGCGGCGCGGCAACCCCGCGCTCAACCGATTCGATGCGTCCTGTTTCACCGGCGAGTACGTGACCGGCGATATCGACCGGGATTATCTTGACTGCCTGGCGCGCACCCGGTCCGACGCCAGCAAAACCGGTCGAAGAAGCACCGACAACGCCATCATCGATCTGCACAACCAGTGAATGCCCGAGCGCGCCGCCCGGTTTTGACAGCGCGGCGGCAACGCTCTAAGCTTGATCCCAGCGCCGATTTGAGTTCTCAGCTTGCGGGCGCTTAACAAATATCGCTAAAGCGGGTCCAACCTGCCTTTGGCGTCTCGCCGAGCGGGTTTTTTCACGCCCGCGCGGGCGGCGCCCTCGGGTTCCGCGGCGATGATTCTTCCAACCAGCGCGGAGACACCCGATCATGAATCCCATCGACGACGATGCCGAACTTGGTTTCGCCAGCCTGGCGGTGCGCGCCGGCCAGGTCCGGACCCACGAGGGCGAACACGCCGAGCCGATTTTTCTCACCTCCAGTTTCGTGTTCGCGGACGCCGCCGAGGCCGCCGCCCGTTTCAGCGCCGGCGAGGGCAACATCTATTCCCGCTTCACCAACCCGACCGTGCGGCTGTTTCAGGATCGGCTGGCGGCGCTCGAAGGCGGTGAAGCCTGCATCGCCACGTCTTCCGGCATGGCGGCGATCCTGGCGACCTGCATGACGCTGCTCAAAAGCGGCGACCACATTGTTTGCGCCAACGCGGTGTTCGGCACCACCATCTCCCTGCTCAACCAATACCTAAACAAGTTCGGCGTCGCCACCACTTACGTGCCGCTGAGCGACCTTGGCGCGTGGGAAGTGGCCATTCGCCCGGAGACCCGGCTGTTCTATCTGGAAACACCGTCCAACCCGCTGATGGAACTGGCCGATATTCAAGCATTGGCCGATCTGGCCCATGCCCACGATATCTTGCTGGTGGTGGATAACTGCTTCTGTACCCCGGCCTTGCAGCGACCGTTCCGGTTGGGCGCGGATCTGGTGATTCATTCCGGCACCAAGTATCTGGACGGGCAGGGACGCTGCGTCGGCGGAGCGGTGGTGGGCGACCGGCAGCGGGTCGGCGCCGATATCTTCGGCTTTCTGCGCACCGCCGGCCCCAGCCTGAGTCCGTTCAACGCCTGGGTGTTTCTCAAGGGTCTGGAAACGCTGCGGCTGCGCATGCACGCCCACAGCGCGGCGGCCCTGCACCTGGCCCGGTGGCTGGAAGCCCAGCCGGCGGTGGAGCGAGTCTACTATCCGGGCTTGCCCTCGCATCCTCAGCACGAACTGGCGAAGCGGCAGCAGGATGCGTTCGGCGGGATCGTGTCCTTCGAGGTGCGTGGCGGTCGGCCGGCCGCCTGGAAGCTGATCGACGCCACCCGGCTGCTTTCGATCACCGCCAATCTGGGCGACGCCAAATCCACCATCACCCATCCCGCCACCACCACGCACGGCCGGCTGACGCCCCAGGAACGGGAACGCGCCGGGATCCGGGAGTCGCTGGTGCGGATTTCGGTGGGGTTGGAAGAGGTCACGGATATCCAGCGCGATCTGGAGCGCGGTCTACGGCGACTCGCCCCCCTTCCTTGATCGCTTCCCTTCGAGGAAAGGAGGGATTGGAAACAGCGATGGAAAAAGGGTCTTCGTCTTCCTGACGCGCGTTAGGCGGCCGGCGTGGACTCGCCCAGCAACAAGAACTCCATCAACGCCTTCTGGGCGTGCAGGCGATTCTCGGCCTCGTCCCACACCCGGCTTTGCGGCCCGTCGATCACCTCGGCGCTGACCTCCTCGCCCCGGTGCGCTGGCAAACAATGCAGGAAAATCGCGTCGGGCCTGGCTTGGGCCATCACCTCGGCGGTGACCTGATAACCGGCGAAATCTCGCGCTCGCCGCTGCTGCTGCGCTTCCTTGCCCATGCTCGACCATACGTCGGTGGCGACCAGATCGGCATCCTGGGCGGCGACCCGCGGATCGCGCAGCAGGACTACCCGGCCAGCGGCCTGCTTGAGCAATTCGGCGTTCGGCTCGTAGCCCGGCGCGACGGCGATGCGCAACTGGAAATCGCACTGAATGGCGGCCTTGAGATAACTGTTGCACATGTTGTTGCCGTCGCCGATCCAGGCCACGGTGCGGCCGCGAATGTCGCCGCGATGCTCGATGAAGGTCTGAAGATCGGCCAGCAGTTGACAGGGATGATTGTAATCGGTCAGACCGTTGATGACCGGTACCGTGGAATGCGCGGCGAAGCGTTCCACCCTGGCATGTTCGAAGGTCCGGATCATTACCAGATCCACCATGCTCGACAGCACCCGCGCGGTGTCCTCGATGGGTTCGCCTCGCCCCAGTTGGGTATCCTGCGGCGCCAGGAAGATGGCGCTGCCGCCCAGTTGCGCCATGCCGGCCTCGAAGGAAACCCGGGTGCGAGTGGACGCCTTTTCGAAGATCATGGCCAGCACTTTTCCCGGAAACGGAGCGTAACGCTCCCCGCGCCGGTACAGGGCTTTCAACGCGCTGGCGCGCCGCAGCACTTGCTGCAATTCGGCGGGCGTCAGATCGAACAGGCTGAGAAAATGGCGTGGTTTCATTAATATTCGTCCGCAAGCCGTTCGCTAAAATCAAAACGGCAGCATCGAGTTGAGCTGCCGCGTAAGAAAAGATTATAGGCTAATTTTTTTTCGGTGGTCCGTATCCGTGGCGGCCGCGCGCTCGACCACGACCATGATGCCTCCGTCCAAACCCAGGATATCGCTCGATGCCAGCCAATTTCTGTCCGCAATGCGGCCAGCCGCTCCACGCCGCCAACGTCAACGGTCAACCCCGCCAGCGCTGTATCGCCATCGACTGTGGTTACGTTCATTGGGACAATCCCGTCCCCGTCGTCGCCGCCATCGTCGAACTCGATGGGACGGTCATTCTGGCCCGCAACAAGAGCTGGCCGGAGAAAATGTACGGGCTGATCACCGGCTTTCTGGAAAAGGGGGAGGCGCCGGACGCGGCTGTTCGGCGCGAGGTACGGGAGGAACTGGGGCTGGACGCCGTCGCCGCCCATTTCATCGGTAACTACGCCTTTTTCGAGATGAACCAGTTGATTCTGGCCTACCATGTCCCGACACGCGGCGAAATCGTTCTCGGCGAGGAATTGGCCGATTTCAGGCGGGTACCGGTCGACCGGTTGAAACCCTGGACCATCGGGACCGGCCCCGCCGTCCGCGACTGGCTGACGGCGCGGCGCGGCCAGTCGTCGGAACCGATGGAAAGTCACGCCGCCGTCCGCGACTGGCTGGCGAATCAAACTCCTAAACCCTGACAGGTTCCATTCCCATGCTTGCCTTTCTGCCCGCCCCCCTTCGCGGGGCGCTGGGTTTTCTGCTGTTCGTTCTCAACACTCTGCTCTGGTGTACGCCGCTTTATCTCGTGCTCCTGCTCAAGCTCGCCATTCCCCGGTCCGGCTGGCGCGAGTTCCACGCCCGCCTGCTGACGCGGATCGCCGAGGCCTGGATCGATGGCAACAATCTGATCATCGATCTGACTCAACGCATCGAATGGGACATGGCGGGTCTGGAGGGATTGCGACGCGACGAATGGTATCTGGTGGGCTCCAACCATCAGTCCTGGGTGGACATCGTGGTGTTGCAACGGGTCTTCAATCACCGCATCCCCTTCCTAAAGTTCTTTATCAAGCAGCCGCTGATCTGGGTGCCGGTGCTGGGCGGCGCCTGGTGGGCGCTGGATTTTCCGTTCATGAAGCGTCACTCGGCGGCTTACCTGGCCCGGCATCCCGAAGCGCGCGACCAGGACTGGGAAACCACCCGCCGGCTATGCGCGCGGTTCCGCGACACGCCGACCGCCATCCTCAATTTCCTGGAAGGCACCCGTTTTCGCGCTGACAAGCACGCCCGGCAGCAATCGCCCTACCGCCATCTGTTGCGCCCCAAGGTCGGTGGGCTGGCGTTTACCCTGGAGGCGCTGCCCGACCGGTTGGGCACCCTGCTGGACGTAACGCTGGTCTACCCGGACGGTTATTCCACCTTCCTGGATTTGTTCATGGGCCGCATCCGCCGGGTGGTCGTGCGGATTCGCTCGCTGCCGATTCCCGCCCCGCTGCTTGGCGGCGACTACCGCAACGATCCCGCGTTTCGGACGGCGATGCAAAACTGGGTCGGCCGGATCTGGGCCGAGAAGGATGCGTTGATCGACGAGCTGCGACGCGGCGCCGGAGCCGCTGGAGTTCCCGGGTGATTTCCGGCGAAAAGCTCGCCGGGTGGGCGATGGGTCGCGCCGCGCGGCGTCCTATCCGCCCCGCTCCGAAAAGCGCCTAGTTCTGCGCGATGTCCTTGAGGATTTCGGCGTATTTTTCGGCGTCGGTGGTGCGCAGCAGACGCTGGATCGTCTCGGCCAGCGCGCCGACATGGCTGTCCTGAATCGCGCGCTTGACCTCCAGCAGGTTGCTGGGATGCATGCTGAACTCGGTCAGGCCCAGGCCCAGCAGCAGGCGAGTGTAGCGCGGATCGCCGGCCATTTCCCCGCACAGGCTGACCGGGATGCCGGCCCGGCGTCCGGCGCGCAGGGTGTTGCGGATCAGGGTCAGCACGGCCGGGTGCAACGGGTCGTACAGATAGTTGATCTCGTCGTCCACCCGGTCGATGGCCAGGGTGTACTGAATCAGATCGTTGGTGCCGATGGACAGGAAGTCGAGATAACGGGCGAACTGGTCCGCGCACACCGCCGCCGCCGGAATCTCGATCATTCCGCCGACCGGCAACTTGTCGTCGAACGCCAGGCCGCGGTCGCGCAGTTCCTGCTTGGTCTCCGCCACCAGCCGCAAGACCTGGAACACCTCGTGGATGGCGCAGAGCATCGGGATCATCATGCGCACCGGGCCGTGGGCCGAGGCTCGCAAAATGGCCCGCAACTGCGGACGGAACATCGCCAGATCCTTCAGGCACATCCGAATCGCCCGCAGGCCCAGCGCGGGATTGGTGCAGACCGGCCCGCTGCGAACGCCGTCCACCTGCTTGTCCGCGCCCAGGTCGGCGGTGCGGATGGTGACCGGCTTGCCCTCCAGGGTCTTGATCACGTGCAGGTAGGAGGCCAGGTGTTCCTCCTCGTCGGGCACGTCGGTACGGTTCATGAACAAAAATTCGGTTCGGTACAAACCGATGCCGTCGGCCGCCACCTCCCGCACCGCAAGGGCGTCCTCGGGTAGTTCGATGTTGGCGTGCAAGTGGATCGAAACGCCGTCGCGAGTGACCGCCGGCTGGCCCTTGAGCTTGTTCAACTCGCGCTGCTCGCGGCGCTCCTGCTGCTGCTTGTGGCGGTAATAGCGCAGGATGCGTTCGTCCAGCCCGACCAGGATGACCCCCTGGCGGCCATCCACGATCACCGGCTCGTCGATGCCCAGATAAGCGCGGGCGTTGCGGGCGCCCACCACCGCCGGAATGCCCAGGCTGCGCGCCAGAATGGCGGTGTGCGACAGCGGACCGCCGTACTCGGTGACGAAGGCCAGCACGCCCTGATGCTGCATCAGGATGGTGTCGGCCGGCGTCAGGTCGTCGGCGACCACGATCCGGCCTTCCAGCCGGCTGGCCACCAGTTCGGCATAGCCAGGATCGTTGAGATAGGCGGGGTCCTCGGCCAGCAGGATGCGTTGAATTCGCCGCACCACATGGTCGACGTCGTCCTTGCGGGTGCGCAGATAGGGATCGTCCATGTCGTCGAACACCTGCACCAGCGAATCGCGCTGGATTTTCAACGCCCATTCGGCATTACAGCGGTGGGTGCGGATCAGCCGGATCGGCGCCTCGGTGAAGGTGGCGTCTTCCAGCATGAGCAGGTGGGTATCGATGAAAGCGGTGACGTCGCTGGGCGCGGTCGCCGGAATCCGCGTCCGGATATCCCGCAACTGCTGGCGGGCCATGGCCAGACCGCTCAGAAAGCGTTGAATCTCATCCTCAACGATGGCGTCCGGGATGGTGTACTCGGTGATTTCCGGTTGGTTGCGCTCCAGCAGATACGTTCTGCCGATCGCGTATCCCCGGGAAACGCCGATGCCATGCAGCGAAAACGGCACGGAGCAGCCCTCTCATTCGTCTTCGTCAAAACGGCGACGGACCAGATCGTCCAGATGCTCAAGCGCCTGCTCGGCTTCAGGGCCACTGGCGCACAACTCCAGCCGGGCGCCGCGAGCGGCGGCCAGCATCATCACCCCCATGATACTCTTGCCGTTGACTTCGCGCCCGCCGCGCAGCAGCCGAATCTCGGCATCGAAACCGGCCGCCAGGGTGACGAACTTGGCGGCGGCGCGGGCGTGCAATCCCAGTTTGTTGATGATGACGATTTCCCGTTTCAACACCCCGGCGTCCTCCTGATCGGCGGTCGACATGACGTCGTGGTCTGGCTCTTCATTATTTTAGTTCTCGATGACGAACCATGACATAGTCGCGCGTTGCGTTGAAGCGGCGGGCCAGGGCGGCGGCGACGAAGACCGAGCGATGCTGGCCACCGGTGCAGCCGATGGCCACCGTCAGATAGCTGCGGTCGCTGGCCTCGAAGCGCGGCAGCCACGCCTCCAGAAACCGGCACAGATCGGCGACCATGGCCATCGCCTCCGGCTGGCGCGCGAGGAATTCGATGACGGGCGGGTCCAGCCCGGTCAGCGGGCGCAGCGACGGCTCCCAGTGGGGGTTGGGCAGACAACGGACGTCGAAGACGAAATCAGCGTCGGCCGGTACCCCGTTCTTGAAACCGAAGGATTCGAACAGCAGCGACATCACTTCGCGCGGCGTCTCGTGGAGGCGGGCGCGCAGAAGTTCGCGCAATTGGTAGATATGGGTTTCGCTGGTGTCGATGATCAGATCGGCGCTGGCGACGATCGGCTCCAGCAGGCGTCGCTCCCGGCGAATCGCCTCGCGCAGGGGAATGCTGCCCACGTCCAGGGGGTGCCGCCGGCGGGTTTCGCTGTAACGCTTGAGCAGAATCTCGTCGTTCGCCTGCAGGAACAACACCTCGACGTTGAACTCGCCGGCGCGCAGGTCGGCGAGCGTGGCGGGAAACCGGTCCAGATCGTCGATGAAATTGCGCGCGTCCACGCCCACCGCCACCGTCGGCGGCGGACGGTCGCCGGACGCGAGGATTTCCCGCGCCAGCGGCAGGATCAGTTTGAACGGCAGGTTGTCGACGCAGTAGTAGTCCAGATCTTCGAGGGTCTGCAAGGCGATGGTCTTGCCGGATCCCGACAGGCCGCTGACGATGATTATTCGCATGGCGCGGCCCTGGCCATGGTTTTTTCCACCCGCGCCATCAAATCCTGTTCGGCGCAATAGCCCCCCAGCCGCAGGATATGGTCGCGCACCGCGCACTCCACCAATACCGCCAGATTGCGACCGGGTGCGATCGGCAGGGTGATCACCGGCACGCCCACGCCCAGGATAACCCGGGTGTCGCGCAAGCCCCGCAAGCGGGATTCGGCCGGCGGTGCGATATCCTCCAGCTTGACCAGATGGATGATCAGCCGCACCCGTTTGTTGCGCTTGATGGCGCTGTCGCCGAACATGCGGCGGATGTTGAGAATGCCCAGCCCACGTACTTCCAGCAAGTCGCTTAAGGTGGGCGGACAGGCGCCTTCCAGAATGTCGGGCGCCACCCGGGTCAGGGTCGGGGTGTCGTCGGCGATCAGGCGATGGCCCCGGCTGATCAGCTCCAGGGCCAGTTCACTCTTGCCCACGCCGCTGCCGCCGGTGATCAACAGCCCCATGCCGAATACTTCCAGCAACTCGCCGTGGACGACAGTGGAGGCTTCCAGCCCGTGTCGGTAGCTTTCGAGCCGGTCGAGAACGACCGCCAGGGCGGCCGGGCTATACCAGAGCGGAACGCCGGCGGCGTCGGCGCCGGGCCGTAATACTTCAACCAACTCAAACTCGCCACACACCAGAATGGCGCCAGTCGCAGCTCCCAACAGACAGTCGAGCAATTCCAGGCGGGTCGCCGATCCCAGCCGGTTCAGAAAGGCGCGCTCGTCGGGGCCGAGAATCTGCAATCGAGCCGTCTGGACCCAGTTGAGCCGGCCATACAGCGGCGCGCTGGCCTCGACCGGAGACCACAGAATGCGATCGGCCCCGGCCATGCCTCCGATCCAGCGCAGGTCCAGCACGGTTTCCAGTCCCTGAAAGACCGCCTGGGCACGCAAGGGCAGGTTCATGGCGGAATCGCCGCAGTCGGTTTCCAGTCCCGGAATTGCTCGAACAGCGCCTGGTCGGCGACGGTTTCGCGCAGCCGCCGACAGAAAGCCCGGTCGCTGAACATCTCCGCCAGGTAAGCAAGAATCTTGAGATGCTCGTCGGTATAGTGATCCGGCACCAGCAGACCGAACACCAGATCCACCGGTTGCCGGTCGATGGCGTCGAAATCGACGCCCTGCTTGAGTTTGACGAAGGCGCCGATGGCCCGCTGGCTTTGAACGAACCGGCCGTGGGGCAAGGCGACGCCATGGCCCAGACCCGTGCTGCCCAGGCGTTCTCGACCGATCAGGCTGTCGAAAATCGGTCGAGCCGTCAGATCGGCCTGCCCCTTGGCCAGCAGTTCGCTCAACACCTCGATGACCCGCTTCTTGCTGGTCACCTCGCTGTCGCAGACGATCCGCTCGCGGGTAATCAGGTCCGTGATGTCCATCGCCGGGCCCCCGCCCTCAGGGTTGGGGATAATCGCGCGCTTTTTCGCCGCGATGCTTGTCGGTCATCTTTTCCTTGTGCCGCTTGATTTGCCGGTCGATCTTGTCGCTCAGAGCGTCGATGGCGGCGTACAGATCCTCGTCCACCGCGTCGGCGTAGATCTCGTTGCCGGCCACGTGGATGGTGGCCTCGGCCTTCTGGCGCAGTTTTTCGACGCTGAGGATCACCTGGGCGCTGGTGACGTTGTCGAAATGCCGCTCGATGCGCTCCAGCTTGCCGTGCACGTAATCGTGCAGCGCCTGGGTGATTTCCACATGGTGTCCGCTCAGTTTGATTTGCATGGCATGAACTGCCTTCGAGAAAGTGAACAAAGGAGTTTGACGTTCCATTCCTGCCCCGAATTCCCAAGCCCGCGGTTTTCGGGTCTGACAGGCGTGACCTTCACGACGCTGGACGGCGTGCCGCCCAGCGCGCGCTACGTTGCCGGGGCATTGGCCGCCGGCGGGGCCGTTACGGTGGCCAGCCGTGCCGGATCGGTCGTCGATGCCGACGACCGCGCCGTTTCTAGACCAGCCGCTTGCGATCCGAGGACGAGGGAACGGCCATCGCTTCCCGGTATTTTGCCACCGTCCGTCGCGCCACTTGAATCCCCTCCGCCTCGAGCAGCTTGGCGATTTTGTCGTCGCTGAGCGGCTTGCCGGGATCCTCGGCCTGGATCAGCTTGCGGATCATGGCGCGGATGGCGGTGGAGGAACACTCACCGCCGTCGCGGGTGCCAACGTGGCTGGAGAAAAAATACTTCAGCTCGTAAAGGCCCCGTGGGGTGTGCATGTACTTCTGCGTGGTTACCCGCGAGATGGTGGATTCGTGCATGCCCAGCACCTCGGCGATGTCGCGCAGAATCAGCGGCTTCATGTGTTCGTCGCCCTTTTCCAGAAACTCGCGCTGGCGCTCGACGATGCAGGTCGCCACCTTGAGCAGGGTCTCGTTGCGATTTTGCAGGCTTTTCAGGAACCAGCGCGCTTCCTGCAAGTGGTTTCTAAGGCAGGCGCCGTCGCCGCTTTGACCGGCCTGACGCGCCAGAGCGGCGTAGCGGGCGTTGATCCGCACTTTGGGCGTGCTCTCGGGGTTCAGCTCGACCCGCCAGGCGGCGCGCTGGCGGTAGACCAGCACATCCGGAACGACGTATTGCGGCGCGGCGTCGGACCGGGAGGCGCCGGGATGGGGGTTCAACGACTGGATCAGGCCGACGATGGCTTGCAGCGCCTCGCGCGAAACCTTCAAGCGTCGCATCAGGGTGCTGAAGTCGTGGTCGGCCAGCAGTTCCAGATGCTGTTCGACCAGCCGGCGGGCTTCGGTCAGCCACGGCGTGTCCGTCGGCAGGACATCCAGTTGCAGCAGCAGGCATTCCGCCGGCGTGCGGGCGCCAACGCCTTGGGGATCGAAACGCTGAACCTGCCTGAGCACCGCCTCGACCTCGGCCGGCGTCACCGCGAATTCGCCGCGCAGTCCCTGGCCGATTTCCGCCAGCGACAGCGTCAGATAGCCGGACTCGTCGATGGCGTCGATGATCGCGGTGGCGATCGCCATGTCGCGGTCGTTGAACGGGGTCAGCCGCATTTGCCAATACAGATAGTCGCGCAGCGATTCGCCGCCGCCGGCGTAGCGCTCGTAGGGGTCCCAGTCCTCGTCCTCGCCCCGCGAATAGCGGGTCTCGCCATCATACGACTCGTAGATGTCTTCCCAGGCGCTATCCACCGGCAGCTCGTCGGGCAGGGTGGCGTCGGTCGAGGCAGGGTTGATCTCGGTTTCGGCGCGGGTATCCGCCGCCACCTGGGCCGCCAGGGTCTCCGGCCGCACCGGCAGCTCCTGCGGTTCGTCGCTCCGTTCCAGCATCAGGTTGGAGTCGAGGATGGTTTGCACCTCCACCTGAAGATCCAGGCTGGATAGCTGCAACAAGCGAATCGCCTGTTGCAGTTGGGGGGTCATGGTGAGTTGCTGACCCAGGCGCAGTTGCAGTGACTGTCTCATGGAAACTTGATCTTAAGCTCGGCCCGAACTCGGGAAACGCAATCCACCCCTCATTCTAGTCGGTTTTGCGCGCCATGACAGCCGCGCCGTGACCGCCGCGCGGCCGGTCACAATTGAAACGATTCGCCCAGATAGACCTGGCGAACCTGCCGGTTGGCGAGAATCGCGGCGGGATCGCCCTCGGCGATCACCCGGCCTTCGTTCAGGATGTAGGCACGATCGCAGATACCCAGCATTTCCCGGACGTTGTGATCGGTGATCAGCACCCCGATGCGGCGCTCGCGCAGATGCTCGATGATGCGCTGGATATCCAGAACCGACAAGGGGTCCACGCCGGCGAAGGGTTCGTCCAGCAGCACGAACGCCGGATCCGCCGCCAGCGCCCGGGCGATTTCCACCCGGCGGCGCTCGCCGCCCGACAGATTGATGCCCACGCTGTCGGTCAGGTGGCCGACATGCAGTTCGTGCAGCAGGTCCTCGGCCCGCGCCCGGCGCTCGGAACGGGAAAGGTCGCGGCGGGTTTCCAGAATCGCCAGCACGTTGTCCAACACCGTCAGCCGGCGGAACACCGACGGTTCCTGGGGCAGATAGCCGACGCCCAGCCGCGCCCGCGCGTGCATCGGCAGATGGGTCAGGTCAAGATCGTCCAGCAGTACCCGGCCCTCGTCGCAATGGATCAGCCCCACCATCATGTAAAAGCTGGTGGTCTTGCCGGCGCCGTTCGGTCCCAGCAGTCCGACCACCTCGCCGCTGGCGACCGTCAGCGACACCGCGTCCACCACCACGCGCTTGCGGTAACACTTGACGATTTCCTTGGCGATCAGTTGCGCCACGCTCAGGGCTTCCGGGCTGCCGGCGGCGGATTTTTCGCCTGGGGCTGGATGGTGAACTGGATGCGGCCGTTGTCGCCGGCGCCACGCGCCCGCACCACGTCGCCCTTGAGATCGTATTCCACCCGCTCGCCAGTAAAGGTGTCCTGTCCCTGGGTTAGCTTGGCGCCGCCGCTCATGATCACCTTGGCGCCCACGACATCGTATTCGACCCGCGGGCTGGCACCCTGGATTTCGGGCTTGTCCGCCGTCGGTCGATAGCGCAGGTTTACCGGAGCGCCAGTTGCCTCCATGCGCTGGAAATTGTTGTCCTTGACGTAAATGGTGACGGTGTCGGCGGTCAACCGCATCGAGCCCTGGGTGATGATCACGTTGCCTTCGTAGACGCTGACGCCGGTTTTCTGGTCCAACTGGCCGCGATTGGCCTCCAGTTGGATCGGCTGGGCGCGGTCTTCCGGCAGGGCGGCGACCAGCGGCGACGCCAGCGTCAGCGCGGCCGCCAACCCGAGCCTAGCGCTGGGGTGGTTCATAGAAACCTCTTACCTCGGAAAGCAGTTCCAGTTCTTGTTGATCCAGCCAGGCGCGGGCGCCGATGGCGCTTAATTCGCCGCCAGGGATTATCGCTCGAACCGGCGCGGCGGTTTCAGCATAGCGTTCGGCCCGGTGGAGCCACACGTCGCGAGTGATGATGGTGACCGGCGGTTTGCCGCTTTCGGCGTCGCGGCGCATCACCACCTTGCCGTCGAGGCGCGCGACCTGATGGTCGGCGGCGATCCAGCCCTGTTCGGCTTGCAGCCGCCACTCCCTGGTCTGGCCGTCCGGTTGGTACCAGTCCAGCACCGGCTGCTCGATCCGGACGCCGCCCGGCCCAGGCAACTGCCACAATCGAGGCGATTCCACCACATATTCCCGCACCCCGGCGACATTCAGACGCACCGCCCGGGATTGTTCGACGGTCAATACCGGAGCCTGACTTTCGGCCGACGCCGGTTCCCGCAACGAGGATTCCACCCACCGTAACAAGCCATGGCTCAGGCCGGCCAGGAGCGCCAGTCCGGTCAGGGAGAGAATGCCACGCGCCGTTACGCCGCCGCTCGCGTTTTTCAAAGATACCGGTCGCGCAGGGTCGCCAGTTGACCGCGCGCCTCCAACAGCAGCTCGCAGACATCGCGCGCCGCGCCGCGCCCGCCCCGACTGGGCGTTTGCCAGTGGGCGTGCTGCTTGACAAAGGGATCGGCGTTCCGCACCGCGATGGCCAGGCCGACCCGGGTCATCACCGGCAGGTCGATCAAATCGTCGCCGACATAGGCAACCTGCTCGGCGGTCAGCCCGAGCCGGGCCAGCAGGTTGTTGAACACCGCCTGCTTGTCCTGGACGCCCAGATAGGCGTGGTGGATGCCGAGATCGGCCATGCGCCGCTCCACCGAGGCGGCGCGGCGGCCGGAAATGATCGCAACTTCCACGCCGGCTTCGAGCAGCATCTTGATGCCGTGGCCGTCGCGGATATGGAACGCCTTGTATTCGTTGCCATCGTTGCCCAGATACAGCCGACCGTCGGTCAGTACGCCGTCCACGTCGAAAATCACCAGTTGAATCTGGGCGGCCTTGCTGAGTACATCGCGCATCGTCGGGTTCTCGCCAGGCGTCAGGGATTACAACACGCCGACGCGCAGCAGGTCGTGCATGTTCAGCACGCCGGTCAGTTTTCCTGCGGAGTTTACCACCGGCAGGGCGTTGATCTTGTAGCGCTGCATCTTTTGCAGCGCCTCGGCGGCCAGGGCGCTGGGGGCGATGGTTTTGCAGTCGCGGGTCATGACCTCGGCGACGCGGGCGGTGTGCACGTCCACCTGCCGATCCAGCGCCCGGCGCAGGTCGCCATCGGTGAAGACCCCCAAAACGCGATCCTCCTCATCCACCACCACCGTGGTTCCCAGGCCCTTGCGGCTCATTTCCAGCAGGGCGTCCTTGAGCAGATCGTCAGGGGCGTTGCGAGGCATCCGCTCGCCGGTGTGCATGACGTCGTCGGTCAACAGCAGCAGGCGGCGCCCCAGCCGGCCGCCCGGATGGGAACGGGCGAAATCCTCGGCGGTGAAGCCGCGCGCTTCCAGCAACGCCACCGCCAGCGCATCGCCCATGGCCAGAGTGGCGGCGGTGCTGGCGGTCGGCGCCAAGCCCAGCGGACAAGCTTCCTGGATCACGCTGACATCGAGGTGAACATCCGCCATTGTGGCCAAAGTCGAAGCGGGATTGCCGGTGAGGGCGATCAAGGGTGCGCCCAGCCGCTTGATCAGTGGCAGCAGGGTAAGAAGTTCATCCGTCTCGCCGGAGTTGGACAGCGCCAACGCCACGTCCTGGGCGGTGATCATGCCCATGTCGCCGTGGCTGGCCTCGGCGGGATGAACGAAGAAAGCGGGGGTGCCGGTGCTGGCCAGCGTGGCGGCGATCTTGCCGCCGATATGGCCGGACTTGCCGATGCCGAGCACCACGATGCGGCCCGCGCAGATCAGCATCAACTGGCAAGCCCGCACGAAACGGTCGTCGATGCGCGCGGCGAGCCGGCCGATGGCTTCGGCCTCGATGGCCAGAACCCGGTTGGCAAGTTCCTTCAGCTTGTCGGGATGGATCGGCATGATGGCGGAACTTGGCTAGAGTTGCGCGGCATTGAAGGTATCGCATTGGCGCAAGTCCCCGCCGGCGATGCCGCGCTTGAACCAGCGCACCCGCTGGGCGGAACTGCCGTGGGTGAAGGAGTCGGGCACCACATAACCCCTGGCCTGCATCTGCAAGCGGTCGTCGCCGATAGCGGTGGCGGCGTTCAAGGCGGCCTCGACATCCCCGGCCTCCAGAATCTGGCGCGCTCGATTGGCATGAAAAGCCCAGACGCCGGCGAAACAGTCCGCTTGCAATTCCAGGCGCACCGACATCGCGTTGGCTTCACCCTGACTGGAACGGCCACGCAAGGATTCGACCTGGTTGGAAATACCCAGCAGGTTCTGGATGTGATGCCCGATTTCGTGCGCGATCACGTAAGCCTTGGCAAAATCGCCGGGAGCGCGGAACCGATTCTTAAGCTCGTCGAAAAATCCCAGATCGATATAAACCTTCCGATCCGCCGGGCAGTAAAACGGACCGACCGCCGCCTGGGCAAAGCCACAGGCCGATTGCACCGCGCCCGTGAACAGCACCAGTTTTGGATCTTGATAAGTGCCGCCCATGCGACGGAACAAGTCGCGCCAGGTATCCTCGGTGTCGGCCAGCACCACCGAGACGAACTTGCGTGACTCGTCATCGGTGGGGGATCGCTGAACCGACTGCTGGGTCGACACGCTGTTCGGCGTTCCGCCTTGAAGTAGAAAACTCGGATCGATGCCAAAATACATGGCGACGAGTACAAGGATGATGGTGCCGATGCCACCGCCCGCGATGGTGGGCGCGGCTCGAAGGCCGCGCCGATCTTCGACGTTGTCGCTTTCTCTACCATTTTTCCAGCGCATGGGAACCTCGCTCTATTACGCGAACTGTCCGCCGTTCCACGGGCAGCGCGACCAGCGACGCGGGCGGCGCTGACATGGTTCGCGCGGCTTGGCTTGGGGCGGCAAGGTTGTCTGCTTGGGGCGAACCATGCTCGCGCGAGCGCCTCGGCGTTGTAAAATCCAACTCGGCCAGTCGTTCTCAGTGTCCCATGCTTCCCAGTCCAAGGGAAGCGGCGAGCGGGGAGATGGACGGCTTCATGACCCTTTTCCCAGCCTTGATTCAGGGAGGAAAAAACATCCATGCGTACCGCCAGTTCCGAAAACGAGGGTAATCCTTACTGGAGTCCCGTGACGCGGCGGCTCACCCCTTACGTGCCGGGCGAGCAGCCCAAGATCAGCAACCTGGTCAAGCTCAACACCAACGAGAATCCTTATGGACCGTCGCCGTGGGTGCTGGAGGCGATCCAGGCGGAATTGTCCGACGCCCTGCGCCTGTATCCCGACCCGAACGCCGAGCGGCTCAAGCAGGCCGTCGCCGACTATTACGGCGTCACGCCAGCGCAAGTGTTCGTCGGTAACGGTTCGGACGAAGTGCTGGCGCATACCTTTCAGGGCTTGTTGCAGCATCCCGCCCCACTGTTGTTTCCCGACATCACCTACAGCTTCTACCCGGTCTACTGCGGCCTGTACGGCATCGACTTCGAAACCGTGCCGCTGGCCGGGGATTTCACCTTGCGCGTCGCCGACTACCTGCGCCCGAACGGCGGCATCATTTTCGCCAATCCGAACGCGCCCACCGGCTGTCCGCTGCCGCTGGTCGACATCGACTGGCTACTCCAACGCAACCGGAACTCGGTGGTCGTGGTGGACGAAGCCTACATCGACTTTGGCGGCGAGACCGCCATCGGGCTGGTGGACCGCTATCCGAACCTGCTGGTGACGCAAACCCTGTCCAAGTCGCGTTCGCTGGCCGGGTTGCGGGTCGGGCTGGCGGTGGGTCATCCGGAACTGATCGAGGCGCTGGAGCGGATCAAGAACAGCTTCAATTCCTATCCGCTCGACCGGCTGGCCATCGCCGGGGCGGTGGCCGCGTTCGAGGACCGCGAGTATTTCGAGCGCACTCGACACCTGGTGATCGCCAACCGCACCGAATTGGTCACCGCGCTGGCGGCGCTTGGGTTTGAAGTCCTGCCCTCGGCGGCGAACTTCGTCTTCGCCCGTCATCCACGCCGGGACGCCGCCGCGCTGGCCGCTGCCTTGCGCGAACGCCATGTGATCGTGCGCCACTTCCACCTGCCGCGCATCGAACAGTTTCTGCGGATCACGGTCGGCGGTCCGGAACAGAACGCCGCCCTGCTCGCCGCGCTCGGGCAAATCCTGGCGGAGCGCCGACAATGCGACTGAGCGAGTTGGTGGCGTATACGGACCGCCTGCTGGCGGTCGAGAATTTCAGCGACTACTGCCCGAACGGCTTGCAAGTCGAGGGCCGCGCGGAAGTCAAAACCCTGGTCGGCGGCGTCACCGCCTGTCAGGCATTGCTGGAAGCGGCGGTCGAACGCGGGGCCGACGCCGTGCTGGTCCATCACGGCTGGTTCTGGAAAGGCGAGAATCCGCGCATCGTCGGCATGAAACAGCGGCGGCTCGCTACCCTCCTCTGTCACGGGATCAGCCTGATCGCCTATCATTTGCCGCTGGACGCTCATCCCGAACTGGGCAACAACGTCCAACTGGCCCGGGTGCTCGGGCTCACCATCACCGGGACCGCTGGCGGCAATGGGCGAACGCCGGGGCTGGTGCTGCTGGGGGAGTTGGTCCAACCGATGAGCGGAGACGCCTTCGCCGCGCATGTTGCCGCCCGCCTGGGCCGGGAGCCGCTGCATGTTTCCGGCGACGCCGCGCCGATCCAGCGGCTGGCCTGGTGCACCGGCGCCGCGCAGTCGTTCATCGAGATCGCCCTGAATGCCGGCGCGGACGCCTTCCTGACCGGCGAGGCGTCCGAGCAGACCGTGCACGTCGCCCGCGAGAACGGCCTGCACTTTTTCGCCGCCGGTCACCACGCCACCGAACGCCATGGGGTGCCGGCACTGGGCGCGCATTTGGCCGAGCGATTCGCCTTGAATTTCGCCTTCGTCGACATCGACAATCCGGTCTGATTCCCGCGCCGGCCAGTTCGGGCCACGCCAACCTCGCGGCTTCGGGCGACAAGCGCATAGACCCTAATACCCTCCCTGAGGTATAGTTTTGCCGTACCGCGAAAACGGCGGGAGTTCATACCGATGGAGTTCGCGCACCGTCCAGCGTATCCCCGAAGCGTGCTGGTTTCGACACAATAACAGCTCCCAGTCCGGCTCCGGCGCACACGAAACTCGTGCAAACCGTTTGCGTTGCCAATCCATCTCAAATCCAACGATAAATTTAAAACAGGAGACTGCGTATGAGTACGGTAGAGGACGTCGATCCCGGCAGACGCCGGTTTCTGACCGCCACGGCTGCCGTGGTCGGCGGCGTCGGCGTGGCGTTCGTCGCCGTTCCCTTTTTGAAGTCCTGGTCGCCCAGCGAGCGCGCCAAGGCTGCCGGCGCTCCGGTGGAAGCGGACATCAGCAAACTGGAGGACGGCGCCATGATGACCGTCGAATGGCGCGGCAAGCCGGTTTGGCTGCTCAGGCGCAGCAAGAAGATGCTGGACGACTTGCCCGGACTCAAGGATCAACTGCTCGATCCCAACTCGCAGATGGCCAGCCAGCAACCCAAGTACGCCCAGAACGCCAACCGGTCGATCAAGCCCGAGGTGCTGGTGCTGGTCGGCATCTGTACTCACCTCGGCTGCTCGCCCACCTTCCGGCCCGACGCGGCGCCCGCCGATCTGGGGCCGGAATGGAAGGGCGGCTTCTTCTGCCCCTGCCATGGCTCTCGCTTCGATTTGGCCGGGCGCGTCTACAAAGGCGTTCCCGCGCCCTCGAACATGGAGGTGCCTTCCTACCGGTACCTCAGCGATTCCCGCGTATTGATCGGCGTTGATCCGGAGGTTGCGTAATGGCGAACACACAAGGCACGACCGGGTTGCTCGGCTGGATCGACGAGCGCTTCCCGCTCACCAAGATGATGCGCGAGCATCTGACCGAATACTACGCGCCGAAAAATTTCAACTTCTGGTACTTCTTCGGCTCGCTGGCGCTGCTGGTGCTGGTCAACCAGATTCTGACCGGCATCTGGCTGACCATGAGCTACAAGCCCTCGGCCGCCGACGCCTTCGCCTCGGTCGAATACATCATGCGCGACGTGGACTGGGGCTGGCTGATCCGCTACATGCACTCGACGGGTGCCTCGGCCTTCTTCATCATGGTCTACCTGCACATGTACCGCGCCCTGATCTACGGCTCCTACAAGAAACCGCGCGAGCTGATCTGGATCTTCGGCGTGCTGATCTTCCTGTGCCTGATGGCCGAAGCGTTCATGGGCTATCTGCTGCCCTGGGGCCAGATGTCCTACTGGGGCGCGCAGGTGATCATCAATCTGTTCAGCGCGATTCCCGGCATCGGTCCGGATCTGGCGGTCTGGATTCGCGGCGACTACGTGATCTCGGACGCTACCCTGAACCGCTTCTTCTCGCTGCACGTCATCGCCCTGCCGCTGGTCCTTTTGGGGCTGGTCGTCGCTCACATCATGGCCCTGCACGAAGTCGGCTCCAACAACCCCGACGGCGTCGAGATCAAGAAACTGAAGGACGACAAAGGCCGGCCGCTGGACGGCATTCCGTTCCATCCCTACTACACCGTCAAGGACCTGGTCGGCGTGGCGGTGTTTCTGGTGTTCTTCGCGGCCGTGATCTTCTTCATGCCCGAAATGGGCGGCTACTTTCTGGAGCACCCGAACTTCGATCCGGCCGATTCCCTGAAGACCCCGCCGCATATCGCGCCAGTCTGGTACTTCACGCCGTTCTACGCCATGCTGCGCGCGGTGCCGTCCTTTGCCGGCACCCAGGTCTGGGGCGTGCTGGTGATGTTCGCCGCCATCATCGTGCTGTTCTTCCTGCCGTGGCTGGATCGAAGCCCGGTCAAATCCATCCGCTATCGCGGCTTGTCGTTCAAGCTGGCGTTGGCCGCCTTCGTGATCTCCTTCCTGATCCTGGGCTATCTGGGGGCGTTGCCGACCACTCCGGCCCGGACCTCCTTGGCACAGATTTGCACCATCCTCTACTTCGCCTTTTTCGTCGTGCTGCCGATTCTGCCGACGTTCGAAAAAACCAGGCCCGTACCGGAAAGGGTGACCGGAAAATGAAAAAAATCATCGTCGCACTGGCTTTCATGGCATTGCCCGGCTTGACCGCCGCCTCCGGCGGAGAAGGGTTTCACCTGCAAACGGCGCCCATCGACCTGCACAACAAGGCTTCACTGCAAAAGGGCGCCAAGCTGTTCGTCAACTATTGCATGGGCTGCCACTCGCTGGAGCATCAGCGCTACAACCGCATGGCCCGCGACATCGGCCTGACCGACGAGCAGGTGAAGGAAAATCTCATCTTCACGGGGGCCAAGGTCGGCGACACCATGAAGAACGCCATGCCCAAGGCCGAGGCCAAACAGTGGTTTGGCGTCGTCCCGCCCGATCTGACCCTGATCGCTCGATCGCGCGGGGTGGATTATCTCTATACCTACCTGCTGACGTTCTATCAGGACGCCACCCGGCCCTTTGGCGTGAACAACGCGGCGTTTCCAAACGCCGGGATGCCGCATGTGCTGTGGGAATTGCAGGGGATGCAAAAGCCCGTCTACAAGGTTCACAAGGATCGCGACGGCCATGAAACCAAGGTTCTCGAGGGCTTCGAACTGGCGCAGCCAGGCAGCATGAGCCCGCCGGAATTCAAGCAGGCCATGGCGGACCTGGTGAATTTTCTGGCCTACGTCGGCGAGCCCATCCAGCTTGAACGCCAGCGGATCGGTATCTGGGTGTTGCTGTTCCTGGGCCTGCTCTGCGTCGTGTTCTACCTGCTGAAGAAAGAGTATTGGAAGGACGTGCATTGACGCCGCCGCCGGCGGAGAGCCGACCGCTCTTCGCTGGCGTTCCTTGAACCGCTCCCCGCGTCTGGCGGGGAAAATCCGTTCTCCGCGCCTTGCCCACGAACCCTTCGCCATGACATCGACCCGTCCCTATCTGATCCGCGCCCTGTACGAGTGGATTGAAGACAACGGCCTGACGCCGCATATTCTGGTCGACGCGGAAGCGCCGGGGGTCAGCGTGCCCAGGCAGCACGTGCGCGAGGGGCGGATCGTACTCAACATCAACCCGGCGGCGGTGCGCGACTTGCGGCTGGGCAACGACTGGATCGAGTTCAGCGCCCGTTTCGGCGGCGTGTCCCGCGCGATCCAGATTCCGGTGGCCGCCGTCCTGGCCATCTACGCCCGCGAGAACGGGCAGGGCATGGCCTTCGGCGAGGAGAAGAGCGGGGACGAACCGCCGCCGCCCGGTTCGCCACCGCCGGAGAAGCCCGACAAGCCGGACAAACCCGCCCGCCCCGACCGCAGGCCGGCGCTGAAGATCGTGAAATAGCCGCGCTCAGCGGATGTATTCGAACAGCGTCACCACCTGGCGCACCCCCCCGACCTGGCTGGCCACGTCCGCCGCCGCGTCCGCTTCCCGCGGCCGCACCAATCCCAACAGATAGACCACCCCGTGGTCCGTCACCACCTTGACCCGGCTGGGATCAAAACCCGGGATGTTGTCGATTCGCAGCAACGCGGTTTTGACCTTGGTGGTGAGCAAGGCGTCGTTGCCACGGCTGGACAAGGCGTTGGGCGGACCGATCACTAGTTCGTTATAAACTTCCCGAACGGGGGGCTCGCCAAGATTGCGGGCAATCTGCTCGGCCTGCTCCCGCGCTTGCGCCGACACGGCTTCACCGCTCAACAGCACCGCGCCGTTGTAGCTGGTGACGTTGATGTGATTGCCTGGCGGCAATTGCTGGTCGAGCGCGCTGTAGATCTTCAATTCAATCGTTTGATCGTCCACCACCGTGCCGGCCGTGCGCCGATCGTGCGCCACGCCGACGCCCACCGCCGTGCCGCCCACCAGCAGCGGGATGCAGCCGGTCAACAGCGTCGTGGCCAGAACCGCCGCCGTTAGATGGATTGGCCATGTAGTCATGAGTGCTCCTCTCCGCCGAATAGCCGATGGTCCACCAGATCGCACAGACAGTGGATGATCAGGATGTGAACCTCTTGAATCCGCGCGGTCGCCGTCGCCGCCGCGCGCAGTTCGATATCCCCCGCGCCGAGGCCAGCGGCCATGCGCCCGCCGTCGCGTCCCGTCAGCGCCACCGTGGACAGCCCCAACTCCCGCGCGGCGGCCATGGCGGTCAGGACGTTGGGTGAATTGCCGCTGGTCGAAATCGCCAGCAAGACGTCGCCGGGACGGCCCAGGGCGCGGACTTGCCGGGCGAAGATTTGCTCGAACGCGTAATCATTGGCGATGGAGGTCAGCGCCGAGCTGTCGGTGGTCAGCGCGATGGCGGCCAGTCCCGGCCGTTCGATCTCGAACCGGTTGACCAGCTCGGCGGCGAAATGCTGGGCGTCGGCGGCGGACCCGCCGTTGCCGCACACCAGAATCTTGTGGCCCTGACGCAGTTGTTCGGCCAGATGCTCGGCGGCCTGAACGATGCGCGGCCCCAGGGTGGCGAGGGTGCGCTGCTTGGCCGCGATGCTGGCGGCGAAGTGCTGCTCGATGCGCGTGAGTGGTTCCATCAGGACCGTCCGGTAAAGTGCGATGAAGGGGGAAGCTTGGCGCATTGCATGATCCGCCCCTTTCGTGCTGAGCGGGGCATTTCGCTGGGACTATGCCGCGCCAGGGAACTCGACCTTGTCGTAAATCTCCGCCAGCGCCAGTTCGCAGTCGATGGTATCCAACCGCAAGCGACCCTCCAGGCTGTCGCTCTCCGTCAACACCCAGCGTTGATCGGGCTGCCGCCGATAGGATTCGACGTGCGGGCGGTGCTGAGCGATCAACACGTACTCCGTCAGCGATTCCAGCTTGCGGTAATGCTCGAACTTCCTGCCCCGGTCGTAGGCTTCAGTGGAATCCGACAGCACTTCGACGATCAGGGTCGGATTCAGCAGCGTATCCCGTTGGCTATCGTCGAACTGGGCATGGCCACAGATCACCACGACATCCGGGTAGGTGAAAAGTCCGGTCGGACTGACCTTGACCCGCATATCGTTGGCGTAGGTCTTACAGGGGCGCTTCTTAAGCTGGATACTCAATTCACGGATGGTGTTGATCGTAATCAGATTATGCGGCTCGCTCGCGCCAGCCATGGCGAAGATTTCGCCGTCGAAATATTCGCTCTTGAATTCGGCGCCGCGTTCGAGCGCGAGATAGTCTTCGGGACTCAAATACGGTTTGGGTTGCAGGGACATGCGATGCCTCCGAAAGATTGCATCTTCGTTCATTGGTAACCGCGCGCCTAGCCCCGACACTCGATCTTCACCACGAAATCGCGGGCCTCGGCGGCGATGTCGGCGGTGGCGCGGGTAGGGCGCGGCAACCGGCTCTGATAATCCACCCCGGCCGCTTCGAGGAAGCCGCGCGCCAGCGCGGCCTTGATGGCGAAATTGACGTTTTGCGGAATATCCCCGGTCATCTCATGGACGCGGACCACGTTCAGCTTCGAACTGACCACCCCCACCACCGCGCCATCGCCATCCAGCAACGGGCCGCCGCTGTTGCCGGACTGGGTCGGCGCGGTGAATTGCAGGGAGCGGGTATCGTCGCCGAGACCGATCAGCGAACTGACGTTGCCCGTGGTCACCTGCGGCCCGGACCCGAGCAGCCCGCCCAGCGGATAGCCCACCACCATCACCGCTTCACCCAGCCGCGCCTGCGGTCCATCGCGGAACACCGCCACGCCGGCCAGGGGCGCGGCGGCCCGCAACAGCGCCAGATCGTTGGTCGGATCGGCGAACACCGGCTCCAGGGCACACCGCTGACGCGGCGAACGGGCCAGGATTTCCCGCGCGCCCTCGATGACATGGTGATTGGTCAGCACATAACCGTCCGGATGGACGCAAAACCCGGTGCCGCTGAAGGCGGTTTCCCGCGCCTGGCCTGCCCCGCTCCGCGCCCCTGGATCAGCGGCCGGCGGCTCCGGCGCGGGCAAGCCGAAATGCGTCGCCAGCGCCGCCAGGCCCGCCGCGAACCCTTGCCCGACCGCCCGGAATTTCCATTGCCCCTGGCGCCGGTACAGTTCCGCCAGGATCATCGCGGTCTCGCCGCGACTGGTCGGCGGCAGCGGAAACACCAGCAGCGGCGCGTCGGCGGCGTCCGTCACCCAGGCGCGAATCGCGGCGAACACGCCGAAGGTGGTGCCCAGCGGCACCCCCGGCCTGACCGTCAGCACCAGGGCGATGCCGGCGACCGTCACCGGCACGGCGTCCAGATCGATCTCGAACCCGCCGGTCGGGTCGGCGAACGCCACCGCGCCATCGCGGGAGCGCGGCTGATCGGCGCTGATCAGGTCGGCCAGATCCCGCGCCCGCCCATCGGCGGCCAGCAGCACCGCGCCGATTTGGGTGCGGGCGACGAAGTCCTCGCGCGGCTCGCCCGCCACGCCGATTTTCACGCGCCCCCCGCCGAGCGGGCGGTTCTGTCCAGGCTGAAGTTCCTGCATGACCTTGTTACCTCACGTCATCCCGGTTCAAGCGCATTCGCTCACGGGCAACAACTCGGAAAAGTCGTGAATCGCCGGGAATTCGCCCGGCAGCTTGGGCGGATCGGCGGAATCCGGCCGCAACACCGAGACCAGATGCGCGATTCCGCAGGTCCGCGCCGCGCGCAGAATGGCCAGATTGTCGTCCACCAGCAGGGTCGTGGCCGGATCGAACGGTTCTCGCTCGCGCAACCGGGGCCAGAATTCCGGCTGCTCCTTGACCAGACCGAGATCGTGAGCGCAGACGATGGCGTCGAAATGGCCGGCCAGCCGGGTTTTCTCCAGCTTCAGCGCCAGACTTTGCTGGTGGGCGTTGGTCACCAGAACCACCCGGCGGCCAGTGGCGCGCACGGCGTCCAGAAATTCCAGTACGTGTGGATGGACCGCGATCAGGTGTTCGATTTCGCGCTTGAGGGTCACGATGTCCAGCGCCAGTTCCCGGGTCCAGTAATCCAGGCAATACCAGGCCAGCGTGCCTTCCACCGCCCGGGTGCGGGCCGCCACCTCGGCGCGGGCCTGAGCCAGCGGCAGGCCGTGGCGCTGGGCGTAACGCGTCGGCACCAGTTCCCGCCAGAACTGGTTGTCGAACCGCAAATCCAGCAAGGTGCCGTCCATGTCGAGCAGGACGGTGCGAATTGGCGGCCAGGGCAACTGTGGAGTCATGTTTGGAAACTTCACCACTAAACGGCGTGGGGTTGGATTGTTGTAGAATTAAAGCAGATCGCGCCGTATGCGCGCACCCATCGTCCCTGAGGTTTTCCACGTCATGCTTACCGTTCCCGACAACGCCCTGGCCGCTCTGATGGAGCCGGTTCAGGCCATCGCCCGGGAAGCGGGGCATCGCATTCTGGACGTCTACGCCAATGGCTTCAGCGTGACCGAGAAAGCCGACCAGAGTCCGGTCACCGAAGCCGATCTCGCCGCTCACGGCTGCATCCTGCGTGGCCTGGCGCAACTGACGCCCGGCATCCCGATCCTGTCCGAGGAAGCGGCCGACGTCGGTTTCGCCGAGCGCAGCCACTGGGAATGGCTGTGGCTGGTGGACCCCCTCGATGGCACCCGCGAGTTTATCCAGCGCAGCGACCAGTTTTCCATCAACATCGCCCTGATTCACCGCCACGAGGCGGTGCTGGGACTGATTCTGCCGCCGGTCGATGGAACCTGCTACTACGCCTGGCGCGGCGGCGGCGCCTTCAAGCAACCCGCCAGCGAGGCGCCCCGGCGCATCCGGGCCGCGCGGGTCTGCCATTATCCGGTGCGGGTGGTCAGCAGCCAGGGTTCCTATCGCACCCGGCGCTTGCAGGATTATCTCAACCTGCTCGGCCCGCACCGGCATATCGCCCTCGGTTGCGCCCTGAAATCCTGCCTGATCGCCGAGGGCAACGCCGATCTCTACCCGCGCTTCGGCCCCACCGGCGAATGGGACACCGCCGCCGCTCAAATCCTGCTGGAGGAAGCCGGCGGCTATCTGACCGACACCCAGCTTCGGCCGCTGCGCTACAACGCCCGGCCTGTGTTGATCAACCCGGATTTCTTCGCCTTCGGCGATCCCACCCGCGACTGGGCGCGGTATCTGCCGCCCCCGCCCCATCCACGCGGGCGGCCGCTGTTCCTGCCCAGCCATTAGCATTCCACGTCGTCGAGTTCCGCCATGCCTTACGAACGTTATCGCCGCGACTTGCAACGGGAAGGTTTCCGGCACGATCCCGCCCAGGAACGCGCCATCCAGCACCTGCAAAAAATTTACGAGCAACTACGGGTTCAACCCGAGCCGGTTTCCAGCAGGAAGCCGGGGCTGTTCACCCGTCTGGTCGGGCGCGATCCACCTTCCGCCACGACGCGCGGTTCCACCGTGCGCGGGTTGTATCTGTGGGGCGGCGTGGGACGCGGCAAGACTTATCTGGTGGACACCTTCTTCGACGCCCTGCCGCTGGAGCGCAAGCAGCGCATCCACTTCCACAGCTTCATGCGGTCGGTCCACGCCGAGTTGAAGCAACTGCGCCACCAGCAGGAGCCATTGCGGGTGGTCGCCCGCCACTTCGCCGAAAGGGCGCGGGTGATCTGCCTGGACGAGTTCTTCGTGTCCGACATCACCGACGCCATGCTGCTGTACGGTCTGCTGAAGGAATTGTTCGCCCGAGGCATCACCCTGATCACCACCTCCAACATCGAGCCGGACGGTCTGTACAAGGACGGTCTGCAACGCGCCCGGTTCCTGCCCGCCATCGAGTTGCTCAAGCAACATATGGATGTGTTGAACGTGGACGGCGGCGTGGACTACCGGCTGCGCTATCTGGAAAAGGCGGAGATTTATCACTACCCGCTGGACGAGCGGGCCGATCAGGTTCTGGAGGACGCCTTCACCCATATCGCGCCGGAACCGGGCCATCGCGGCGGCGACGTGGAAATCGAGGGTCGATTCATTCCCACCCTGCGCGAGGCGGACGGCATCGTCTGGTTCAGCTTCCGGGCGATCTGCGACGGGCCGCGCGGCGTGGCCGACTACATCGAAATCGCCCGCTGCTATCACACCGTGTTGATTTCCAACGTGCCGATGATGGACTGGCAGATGGAAAATCAGGCGCGGCGCTTCGTCAATCTGGTGGACGAGTTTTACGACCGGGGCGTCAAGCTGATTCTGTCGGCCGCCGCGCCGGTGCTGGAACTTTACACCGGCGAGAAGCTGAGGTTCGAGTTTCAGCGCACCGCCAGCCGGTTGCAGGAAATGCAGTCGCACGAATACCTGGAGCGGCCGCACTTGCCGTAGGGGTCAACCCACCACCCGCACCGGCGTTCCGGTCAGGAACCCCGCGATGTTCTCCGCCAGTTGCCCGACCAGGCGCTGGCGCGATTCGCGGCTGCCCCAGGCGCAGTGCGGGGTGACGATCAGGTTGGGGATATCGGGGGCCAGCAACGGATTCCCGTTCACCGGCGGCTCCAGGCTCAACACATCCACGCCCGCCCCGCCCAGCGCCCCCCGGCGCAGCGCGTCGGCCAGCAGCGCCTCGTCCACCAGCCCGCCCCGGGCGGTGTTGATCAGGATGGCGTCCCGCCGCATCAGCGCCAGTTCCCAGGCGCCGATCAGGCCACGGGTCGTCGGCGTCAGCGGGCAATGCAGGCTGAGCACGTCCACCTGCGGCAACAGCACGGGCAGCGGCGTCCGATCCACCAGCGCCTCCACCGTGCCGGGCCGCTGGGCGACCAGGACCCGCATCCCGAATGCCTCGGCCACCCGCGCCACGC
The DNA here is from genome assembly GCA_029624765.1 of Candidatus Contendibacter sp. Classification (GTDB taxonomy): domain Bacteria; phylum Pseudomonadota; class Gammaproteobacteria; order Competibacterales; family Competibacteraceae; genus Contendibacter. The sequence continues at coordinate 53,307 of JARSSO010000010.1, forward strand.
CCCGGCCGAGTTCGCCGTAACCGACGATGCCCAGGGTTTTGTCGGCTAATTCCTGGATGGGGAAATCCAGCAGGCAGAACTGGCTGGCCCGTTGCCAGCGGCCGTCGCGCGCCGCCCGCTGGTATTCCGGCCAGCGGGTGCACAGCGCCAGCAGCAGCGCGAACACATGCTGGACCACCGCCGGCGTGCCATAACCCCGGCAGTTGCAGACGGTGACGCCCCGCGCCGCCGCCGCGTCCAGGTCCACGTTGTTGACGCCGGTGGCGGCGATCACGATCAGTCGCAGCCGCGGCGCCTGTCGGATCGCGGCGGCGTCCAGCACAACCTTGTTGCTGATCACCACCTCGGCCGACTCGACCCGTCCCGCCACCTCGGCCGGCGCGGTGGCGGGGTAATGGCGCCAGTTCGGCAACACGCGATCGAGACCGCCGAAATCGAGATCGCCGCGATCCAGCGAGTCGCGGTCGAGAAAGACACCCAGCATGGCGAGGGAACCTCCGATGAACGATTGGCCGCATTATAGGCGCAACCCCGCCGCATCGACGCGCACTCTCTGGGCTTGGGCCAGCGCCATCGACACCCCGCCGGGCGGGCGAGACGCTAGTTCAAGTTGGCGTCTGGATAGTACTTGGCGCCGGTAATGCTGATCCCGACGATGGCGCCCTGATCGCTGAGCTGGTACATCAGCACGCCCGGCGAGACCGACACGCCTAACTGGTTGCCCATGCTCTGGGTGCGGGTCTGCGCCGAGGCCATCACGTTGCCGCCAAATTCCCAGCCCGAGTATACGAACTGGTCGAAGGCTTGCGGCGTTTCGAACACGAACACCAGCCGGAAGCGCTGAACCCCGAAGCCGTAGCCAGGCTGCAATTCGACCATTCGCATGAAGGTCTCCCGCCGGGTGGCGCGACTGACGGCGAGTCCTTCGCCCGTCGCGCTGCCCATGAAGAGCACCTTGAAACCGAAATTGCTGAAGACGGCGTAACCGGCCGCCTGCTGAATCTGGCGGCGCGCGGCGGGATATTGCTGGTAAAGCTGCTCGATGGTTTCGTTCGCCATCGCGCGAATGTCGGCGCGCTGCTCGTCGATCTGGTATTGGGACATGGGCGCCGTCGAACAGGCTTGCAAGCCGAAACCCAGGACGACCATCAGCGCCGCCATGAAAACACGGAATGGCGTGATCCACGCGGCCACGTTGCGGGGCCATTGCATTTTCAACATTTTTCGATCCTCGGTGTGGGGGGTTGAACCCGTATGGTAACAGGACGGAAGAGACGCACGACAATCCATTCGCTCTTGACTCGCGATTTTGAGCGATTTTCAAGATTCTCATCAAAAGATCACATACTTGACAAGCTGTCACAGCTTTATGTTAATTATCAAGCATGAACAGCTATAGCCGATTGACCATGGATCGCAGCGCCGTCGATTCCACCCAAAAGTATCCAATCAGTGAAGGCTGGCTGCGCGTCGGTCCACTGGTCGAGGTTCCCCAAGTGCTGCGGGAACTCGGTGTCGACCCGGTGAAAGTCGTGGCCAGCCTCGGCCTCGGTTTGAAGCTGTTCGACGATCCCGAAAACACGATTTCCTTTGCCACCATGGGCCGATTGTTGAAACGGTGCGCGGCATGGACCCAATGTCCCCACTTTGGCCTGCTGATCGGACAGAGGATGGGGCCGGCTTCCCTGGGCCTGGTTGGTCAACTGCTTCAACACTTGCCGGATGTCGGTTCGGCGCTGCGCGGCCTGGTCTTGAACCTGCATTTGCACGACCAGGGAGGAGTGCCCCTGTTATCGGTCGAGGAGGGCATGGCGATGCTGTGCTACGCAATCTACCAGGGAGGTGTGGAAGGTACCGACCAGATTTACGACGGCGCCATCGCCATCACTTTCAACATCATGCGGGCACTGTGTGGCCCCGCCTGGTTGCCGACCGAGGTGCTGTTCTCGCATCGTCGGCCAGGCGATGTTGGACCGTATCGCCGTTTCTTTCAGGCGCCGCTTCGCTTCGACCGGGAACAGACCGCGCTGGCATTCCCGGCAACGTGGCTCGATTGTCCCCTGCCGAATGTCGATCCCAACCGACGCTACCGGATCGAGCAGCAAATCGCCGTCCTTGAAGACATGGACAGCGGCGACCTGACCGGTCAATTACGCCGCATCCTGCGGATCTTGTTGGTTACCCGCCGAACCTCCCTGGCTCAGGTCGCGCAACTGTTTTCGATGCACCGCCGCACCTTGAACCGGCGCCTGGAGGAGCAAGGCGTTACCTTTCAGGCGCTGGTGAACGAAGTCCGCTACGAAGTTGCACGCCAGTTGCTGGAAAACACGCACATGTCCATCTGCCAGATCGCGGCGACCCTTGACTACAGTGATGCCAGCGCGTTCACCCGGGCGTTCCGGCGCTGGTCGGGAACCACGCCAGCCGCGTGGCGAACGCGGTTTTTGACGAATGATTGACTTGGGGCTGATTGACGCCGAACGGAAGATGACGCGCAAAATTCCTCTCCCGCGCGCGGGAGAGGAGCAGGGATGAAGACTTTCCTTCCAATGTCCCTTTCCTTTTGGAAGGGTGGATTCTTATGCCCTCTCAGTTCATCGTGACCGTGAGGCCGGTCACGTTCCCCAGATTGAGGTTCAGCCCCTTGGTTCGCGAGCGCAGGTTCATGATCACGCCGTTCTCGTTCTGCAAGCGCAGGCCGCCCACGCCCCCGCCCACAGCCACGCCTGCCGCCAGCACGGTATAAGTGCCTGGGAAATCAGAGACCTTCTTCAAGGCAAACACCTCACCGACGGCGCTCATCCTTGAAATGCCGACGTTGAGGCCGGCGCTCAGGCCCTTGAGTTTGAACGAGTATTTCTTGCCCTTGAACGTCAGCGTTCCGCTGCCGGTGCTGCCGCCCAACACCAGCCCGAACTGCCTTTCGGCAATCGTGACCTTGCCGACCGGTTTATCGATATCCGCCGCCACCGCCAGACCGCTCAACAGCAACGAGGTGGCCAGCAGAATACCGCCGGTTATTTTGCGAACGCTTTGCATCATTTTGAGTTCTCCTTGGAAATAGTACGACGTGAACAGCGGATTGACCGTCTATTGCCGAACGACGGTCGGGGAGCGAAACCCAAAGTTGGCATTGCTTCGATGGGCCATGGCCAACTCCGGGTCGCAATGGATCGGGAGGGTTCGATTCGGCTTCCTCCAAGTCGCTTCCGGTCAGGGCGTCTTCACGCCTACCTGTCGCAGCAGCGCCCGCGCTTCTGGATTGTCCGGTTCCAATATCGCCAGCCGCCGGGCGTAATCACGCGCCATGTCGAGATGGCCCGCGTTGCGTTGGAATGCCACCAGCGCCATGAGTGTATCGCGGTCGTTGGGATGTTTCGCCAGCACCGTTTCCAGCGTCCGGATCGCCGCTTCGCCTTGGCCAGTCCCGTTCAGCGCCACTGCGTACACATATCCGTAGCGGGGATTGTCGCTATCCAGTTTAGCGGCTTCCCCCAGGACGGCCATGGCTTCGGGCAGTCGTTTCTGGCGGATCAACAGCAAACCCAGGGCGTGGTTGGCGGTGGCGTTGTGGGGATCGCGGACCAGCGCCTGGCGCAGAATCTTTTCGCCCTCCGAATCCCGCCCCTGGGCGCGGTACAAGTCCGCGAGATTGACCACCGCCTGGGTAAAGGTCGGCTGCAAGTCCAGGGCGGCGCGGTAAGCGGCTTCCGCTCGGTCGAGCCGGCCTTGGTCGGAATAGACCAGTCCGATGTTGAGATACGACTCCGGGCGGTCGGCGTTGGTCATTTCAGCGGCGATATATTCGTCGACGCCGCGCTGGATCGCCTCCCGTTGTTTTTCAGTAAGCGGTTCCTTCGGCGCCGCCGCCAGTACCCGCGCCGCGTCGATCCGTACCTGCCGCACCGGGTCGTCGAGCAGCGGCAGCAGGTGTTGCGCTTTCAACTCCGGCGGCAACGCCTCCAGCCCTCGCGCCGCCGCGCTCCGCAACAATGGATCGGGATCCGTCAGCAAGGAGCGCAGGGTTTCGAATCCGGCGGGATCGAGCCGCTCGCCCAGCAACGCCGCTCCGCTAGCCCGCGCGATATTGGGCTGGTTCGGGTCCTTGAGCAACGCCCGCAATAATTCCCGCGCGCCGGCGGCCTCGGTATGGCCGGCGTGCAGCGCCTCGGCGAACCGTTGGTGACCCGGCAGGGGCTGGCCATACCATCGCTGGACCTGCTCCACCGCCCACCGCGCCGATTGGTCCTGGTGACAACGATTGCAAGCATTGGGGACGTTCAGCTTCACCGTCAAATCCGGGCGGGGAATACGGAAGCTATGGTCGTGGCGCGGGTCCACCACCATGTAGGTCGTGGCGGGCGCGTGGCAGGCCACGCAATCCGCTCCCGTTGAACCCGTTGGGTGAAAATGATGCCGTGGCGACTCGTATTTCGCCGCGAGATGGCATTGCGCGCAGACCTGGTTCCCAGCGGCGCGCAGCTTGCCGCTGTGCGGTTCATGGCAGTCGCCACAACTCACCCCTTTGGTGAACATTTTGCTTTGCAGGAACGAGCCGTGATTGAACACTTCGTCCTTCATCTGCCCGTCAGGGTAGTAAAGATCGGGCGTCAGCAGCGCCAGGCGATGCGTGTCCGGCAACGGCTTGCCGAAGACGTAATCTCCCCAGAACTGCCCGCGCCGGGAATGGCAGCGGGCGCACAGATCCAGTTCGCGGCCGGGAGAGCGCGGCATGCCGCTCGGGGGACCGCTCGTGGCCTGCTGGGAATTCAACAGTACGCCAAGTTGTGGATTCAGGGTGGCGGTCGCCAGATTCAGCCCTTGCATGGCCAGTTCGCGCAACTGAAACCGCAGGCCACGCCGCTCGTCGAGGGCGATGGCCAGCCCCTTGGTGGAGTTCAGCTTTTGCCAGTCGCCTTCCTTCCTGGCCCACGCGAGATGAGCGGCGCTGGGACCATGGCAGGCTTCGCAGGAGACGTTGATTTCGGACCAGATGGTGTTGAAGTGGTTGAGCTTCGGATCGTAATTCTTGCGCAGGTTGGTGGAATGGCACTCGGCGCACATGTAATTCCAGTTCTGCTGCAAGCCGGTCCAGTGCAGCGGGTCTTTATGCGTCAGATTTTGGTCGGGATACAGGTGGAACCAGAGCTGTCCACCCTGTTCTTTTGGCCGGCTGTCCCAAGCGATGCCCAGCGCCTGATAGCGGCCATCGGGGAAGCCGATCAGATACTGTTGCAAGGGGTATACGCCGAAGGTGTAAGCGATTTCGTAATCCTGGAGGTTCCCGTCGGGCCCGTCGGTGCGGACCATGAATTTCCCATCACGCCGGAAAAAGGTCGAGGTAATGTCGGCGTAGGTGAAAGGCGCATCGTTGAAATCGCCGAGCACGGTTTGCTCGGTGGCGGGTTGCATCGCCTTCGCGTGCTGCGAATCCCGCCAGTGCCGATATTCCATTTGATGGCATTCAGCGCAGCTTTGGGCGCCGACGTAACCGCCGCTAGGCGCGACAGGCGGATGGCGGTCCGGCAACGCGACGGGTAGGGGTTCCATCGGTTCGGCATCGGAGTGGGCCCAAGGAGCGCACAAGGCCATGCCCCCGAGCAGGAGGATGCGGAACCACCACGATGCGGCGAATGGCAAGAATCGCCGACGGGAAAGGAGCATGGTTACAGCTTCCTGGTCGCCATCGGACTTGGGGGTTGAGGCTGGTTGGCGTTGGCGTTGGAATCAATCACTGTCGTTCGAACACCCATCATCCGAATCGCCGTTGTTCGAACAGCCGCTACCCGAATCGCCGCTGTCCGAGGCGCCGTAATCCGCCCGCCGCCACATCCGGCGATCGGCGCCCGCGACCGACATGGGTGTCAGCGGTCTACCGATGGCGTCGATGAACAGGGAGACCGCGCCGCCGCCGGCGGGCATTTCCCCTTCCAGAATCCGAATGTCGTAGCTCAATTCGTCGCCTTTCAATACCGGATCGCGCAACACCACGACCACATCGGTGATTTTTCCCGTGCCGAGGATCGATAGGGTGGCGTTGGGCGGATCGGACAGAAAGCTGTCCTTCCCCTCTTTCCAGAACGGTATGAATTCCGCAGTGGACATGTGACCGGCGAGGCGCTCCGGGCGGTCGGAAAAAACTATCGTGGTTGGGCTAACGCCCTTCAGGGTCAATTTGCCATCGGCGTATTGGATACCGCGAGCATTTTGGACGAACAGGAAGTCGGCTTTTTTCGCCGCCTTCCTAGGTTTTGCCTCGGTTTTCCTGGCGGGTTCCTCGGCGGTCCAGGCCACGCCAGGAGCTGCGATCAGGAACGCTAGCAGTGTCATGGTGATGATCGGGAAGCGTTGCGTCATAGGGGTCAATCCTTATATGCAATTTCTGGTGTGATTAAGGGTTAGCAGGTCATCGAAGCTTGACTCAGTCGCTACCAGCGGAACGTGGCGCCCAGCGCGGGGCCCGCCAGGCGCAAATCCTCAACGGTCTCATCGCCGTCCGTCGAATAGGAAAGATTGCGGTACACCAGCACGACATCACCCCAGTCGAAGCGATAGCCGATCCCCGCCCATCCCTGCCAGGTCCAGTTTGAGTAGTTACCCGCGCCGATATCGAGATAATACGGCACGAACCAGTCGTTGCCGTCGCCAAGCCGCGCCTCGCCGCGCACGCCGACGATCCCGTCCCATACGTTGATCTTGTCGGAGGTACTACCTGAACGTCCGATGACCCCGTCTGGCCCGGAAAAGCTTAAATCCGTGGAGGTTTCCAGGCCCAGGTAACGGACGCCGCCGAAAACATCCAGCGTCCCGGCGGAGCTTCGCGCTACGGTGTAGCCACCGATGCCCTCCCAGATCAGCACCTTGATATCCACGTTCAAGCTGGTGTCGACGGGCAGCGACAGGTTGCCGCCCGGCCCCCGCACGGTCTTGATCTCTCCCTTCTGGTTACTGAAATCGTTGTAGATCAAGTCCATCGCGAAGGCCCAGTCACCCTTGCGCGCTTCAAAGGTCCCCATCAGGGCGAAATCAAGGTCGCTGAGATAGCTGTCCGGCTTGACTTCGGCATCAACAGTTTTGCCTCCCCCCAACGGCGTGCTGAAATGGAGCGTCTGGGAGATGTTCGGGAACCAGGCATACGGCGTGAGGCTGTAATGCCATTCGCCATCGTACATGTCCACCCCGGCGGCCGACGCCGCGCCGGCCGACGCCAGAACGCCGATAACCATCACCCAAGGTCCGGCCCGCAATAGTTTTTTTCGAATCATCGTATCCCCCTCCGGGTTGAGCCAAGGGGCTGACTCCTCGCGCAAAGGCCAGCCCCCACTGGTAGTTATCGAGCTATTTCTTCTTCAATTCCTCCAGGGCCTTGGCGCAACCGACCGACAACCCCATCTTTTGTTGTATCAGGCACTCCTTGATCTTGCCGCCGCCCGGCGGCACGTTCGGGCAAAGCCGTTCGATGTCGGGCTTGCAATAGGCGCGGAGCATCTCAAGTTCCTGGTCGAGTTGCGAGGGTTGCTGGGCGAAGGCCGGCACGGCGGCTGACATCAGAAGGGCTAGGGCAATCTTGCGAATGGTCATTGGCGAATCTCCTCAAGGATGGTGGTAAGGGCGGTTTAGGGGCGAGACTGGTCGAATTATGAATTTGGGACGGAAAGCGCCGCCTCAAACGATTCTCATGAACGTGGTAGCTCCGGTGCAACCATTCGTCCCCTTTCCCCCATTTATGGAGGAGAGGGTTAGAGTGAGGGGGTAACTCTTTGAAATGGTTACCCTCACCCCCAACTCCTCTCCCGCCAGCGGGCGAGGGGGACCACGGTTACGCTCCGGCTAATTCGCCGGTACTACTGGCGGTGGGCTCCAGGTGCCCTTGCCGGGCGGCAGGATCGAGGGCGGTTCGGTCTTCGGCCAGTACAGGCGCATGACCAGATAGATCGGGCCGTTTGGAGCCGGGAGCCAGTTGGCCTCTTTGTCCTTGCCCGGCGAGTCCTTCTGGATGTAAAGGGTCAGCGAACCGTCGGCGTTTTTCTTCATGCCGGGCAGCATCGGTGAATTGACGAGGTAGCGGTTGATGGGATTCTCGATCAGCAACTGCGTCTTGCCGTCGTACATCGTCACCGACCAGAAGGCGTTGACCGGCGGAAGCTGGCCGGCGGCAAAGGTCAGCGTGTAGTTGTGCTTGCTGCCGTCGAGCGGTTCGCCGGCGGCATCGTCGCGAGCCATCGGATACATCGCCTCCACGGCATTGTTGCCGTAGATGCCGCCCTTGGCGGCGGCCGCGCGCATCAGCCAGTCGCCGTTGAAAAAGGCCTCGTCGCCAAACATCGCGCCGACCTTCCAGCCGTTGATGTTCTTCATTCCGGAGCTGAGAAACTTGTCCACCTTGTCGTCGCCTTCCTTCATCGCGAGGAGGATGGCCGCTTTGTGTTCGAGCGAGAGGTCTTTGAAGTTGAACGTTTTCCCGGGACCGATACCGATGCTCGCCAGCCGGTCGCGAATGGCCTTGTTCTGCGGGGTCACAGGGATCAACTCCAGCGCGGCATCGAGATACTCATAGAAGTTCTCCTTGATGCCCTTGGTGCTGGCCGGGACGAAGTCAATCTTCGGCGCGGCCGGCGGCGCGGGTTGCTTCAAATACGCGGACAGCGGCTGCCCCTTGTAACCGGACTGGATCTTCACGACATTCGGCATGTCCTCAGGATTGAAGAGTTGCGTGCGGAAGATGGTCAGGCCAAACGGCGTGGTGGAGCGGAACACCTGCTTGATCCCGGCCGGCGTTGCACCCTTCCAATCCGGACCGACGACCAGGTAGTCGCCCGCGTCATGGCCGGTGGCGCGGCTGCCAATGTAGCCGTAGTTGTAGGTGTTGCCGTCAATCAACTGCACCGAGTAATAGCGCTCCTTTTCGACGGCCGGAACGGAGATGACCATCGGTTCGCCGCGCAGGTCCAGCCACAGCATCGAGTACGGGGTGTCGCTGTTGGGCGTGACCACCGCGGTGTCCTTGTAGGTGAAGACGCGCGCCTCGTTGGCGATGTGATTGAATGGTCCCTTGTACTGACCGGAGTTCTTGTCCACGGAGAACTCGTTCATCACGGCGTAATTCATCACGATGGGCAGCCCGTAGATGAACCCTTCCTCGGCGATAGCCTTGGTTTCGACGATGCCGGGCCGGTGCTTCTCGCTCTTCTCGGCCTGGGAGATGGCGTCTTTCTCCGCTCCGTAGCCGGCGAATGGCGCGGCGGCGACGGCAACCGCCAGCGCGGCGCTAACTAACATGCGATTCATGGTGTTCGATCTCCTTGCGGTTTTTGGCGTCACTTCGCCAGGGAAGTCGCGGGCCGCTCCTTGCGAAGCAGCCCGCGTGGTTTCATACCCCCAGTAGGAAGGCTACTTGACCTCCTCGATCTCGCCCGGCCGCCAAGTTTGGTCGAACCACGGTTCGAGCGGACCATAGAGGCGAAGGTTTACTCCACCGCTCTGACTTGCGGAATTTTCCAAGAGCCGTCAAGGATGGAGGGATCTTTCTCCTTCGGCCAATACAGCCGCATCATGAGGATGAATTTGTCCTTCGGCGCCGGGAGCCAGTTCGATTCCTTGTCGGCACCGGGGCTTTCGTTCTGGATGTGGAGGTCCACCGAACCATCGGCGTTGGCCTTGAGGTTTTGCCGGGGGCTGATGCTGTAACGGTTAAGTGGGTTCGGCACGAAGAAGTAGTCCTTGTCGTACATCGTGAGCGACCAGAACCCGTTCACGGGCGGCAGTTCGCCTTTGTTGAAGTGCATCACGTATTTCTTCTCGCCGGTGTACGAGCTGATCGCGGATGGTCCTTCCGATGTGGGATAGACGGCGTCCTGCGGACGATTCGCTCCCAGCCCGATGGCGGTGATCAAGGCGCGCTGAAGGTAGTTCGCACCGTAGTTGCCGGTTTTGGTGGTGAACAGCCAGCCGTTCTCCAATTTCATGTCGCCTTCGACGATGCCTTCCTTCAGCCAAAGCATGATCTTTTCATTGGCGACCTTGGGCACGAGGGAGAACGCTTCGTGGGCTACGGGGGCGAGTTTGCTACGATCGAACGGCTGACCGGGAACGATCCCGATCTTGGCCATCTTTTCCAGGATGTGCTTGTCGGCGGCGGCGGGCGGATTGTCTTTCATCAACTTGGTCAGCAAGTTGAAATACTCGTCGGCGCTGAGCGCGTTCACCTGATCCCGCACGGCGGTTTTCATGTCGATGGACGGATCGACCTTGCCGGGCGGCGGGGTGTACGGTTTGCCGTAGGCGCTGAGCGGGACGAGCGCAATCTGATCCTGCAGCTTGTGGACGGCAGCGTAGTCTTCCGGCGTGCCGGTGCAGTAGATGCGGCCCAGTAACCAGACCATGTTGGTGGGCGATTTATATTCCTTGACGCCCTCCGGTAGCGTGCCTTTCCAGCCGGGGCCGGTAATCACGTAGGTCTGCGGGCCGGTGCCGGTCGTGCGTTTGCCCGGTACCTGGAACACTTCCGTCCAGCCATCGAGCATGGGGAAGAGATAATAACGGTCCTGTGCATCCGGCAGGCTTAACACCCACGGCTCCTGGCCCACGTCGATCCACGCGGTCGTGTAGAGCGTGTCGGCGTTCGGGGCGGTGACGTCTCTGAACGTCGCGGAGGGATACTCGCGCATCCGGACAAACTGTCCCATTGGAGCGCGCGTGCCTTCCGGCTTCTCGACATTGGTCATCACGCGCCGGGTCATTTCCATCGTGACCAGCGGATAACCATAAATGTAGGCTTCAATACCCAATGGCACAGCCTCAAAGGCATTCTCCTTGGCTTGGCCGCTGGACACGAACAAGGCAGCCGTCGTCAGACCGACTGCCAGTACCGAATTGAACAGGATTCGCTTCATCATTTCTTTTCCTCTCCTCTCATTTGCCTCGTAATACTGGGTTGATCGAGTCGCGGGCCGTTCCGATCTCTCCGGAACGGCCCGCGCGGTTCACGACCGAAACGACTTACTTCGCGTCAGCAGCCTTCGCCATGCCCTCTTCAAGTTTCTTGATGTCCTCGGGCGACAACTGTGGCCGGTCCACCTTGATCGTCAGCTTGTTGAGCTTGGCGGTCAGCGGGAAGGGCGGCTGGTAATCGGCATCATTCACCCCGGTCAGGGTGTCGGAACCGATGTCGAAGCTCTCGTCCCATTGCAGGATCATCGGCAGGGTGTGCGGCAGGGTGATGGTCTGAACTTCCTTGCCGTCCACCTTGAGCGTGCCGGTACCAGGTCGGCCAAGACCGCTCATGTTGTTGAAGGCGAGCGTGCCGATGCCGAGGCCGTCGTATTTGAAGTCGAATTCCAGCGTATGCCGACCGGGCGTCAGCGCCTCCGGACCTTCCCACTTGACGCGCTTGAGGTCGATCAGATTCCAGAGGAAGACCGGCTTGCCCTTGAGCAGGTAGAAGCCGTAGCCGGCAAACCGGCCGCCGGAGGTCAGGATCATGCCCTCGGCGCCGCCTTGAGGCACATCAATGTCCGCCGTGATGGTGTAGGAACTGTTGAGCAGGAACGGCGAGTCACCTTGCGGCAACCCGACCATCGGGCGCGTGTACACGAACTCGGTGCGGCCGGCGGTGATGTTCGGGCGCGGGGCCACGATGCGGGCCGCGACCGAGGCGTCCAGCGGGAACACCTGATGCTTCCTGGCTTCCTCGATGAACAGCTTCTTCATCTCCTTTACCTTGTCTGGATACTTGGCGGCAAGGTCCTGGGACTGGCTGAAGTCCTTGTTCAGGTCGTAGAGTTCGAGCACCTGGTTGTTGAGCGGATCGGGATTGGCGGCGCCGAAGGCCTCCCAGGGCGCGCGGTTCACCTTGGTGCTCAACAGCCAGCCTTCGTGATACAACGCCCACTGGCCCATCATCTCGAAGTACTGGGTCTTGTGCCGGGACGGTTCCTTGGCGTTCTTCGCGTCGAAGGTGTAGGCGAAGCTCGTACCCTCGATGGGCGCCTGCTTGATGCCGTCCACAGACTCGGGCGCCGGGATGCCGGTTACTTCGAGCAGGGTCGGCACCACGTCGATGACGTGCATGAACTGCTCGCGCAGCCCCCCCTTGTCCTTAATGTGGCCGGGCCAGGAGACCACCATGCTCTGACGGATTCCGCCCAGTCGCGAGGCGTTCTGCTTGAACCAGGTGAACGGCGTGTCGAAGGCCCAGGACCAGCCCGCCGACATGTGGTTGTAGGTCTGCTCGGTGCCCCACACGTCGTAGAACTTCATCTGCACGTCCGCGGGCATCATGTTGACGCCGTTGAAGAACGCGACCTCGTTGGGCGTGCCGAGCGGACCACCCTCGGCGCTGGTGCCGTTGTCGCCGTTGATGTAGATGACCAGCGTGTTGTCGAGCTTGCCCATGTCCGCGACGGCCTGGATGACCCGGCCGATCTCGTGGTCGTTGTACGCCGCGTAGGCGGCGAAAATTTCCACCTGGCGAATGAACAGCTTCTTCTCTTCCGCCGTGAGCTGATCCCAGGGCTTGATCACGTCCTTCGGCCAGGACTCCAATTGGGTGTCGGCCGGGATGACGCCGAGGCGCTTCTGGTTCGCGAAGATCCGCTCACGCAGCTTCTCGTAGCCGTCGTCGAAGAGGTGCATGGCCCGAATCTTCTCGACCCATTCCTTGGTCGGATGATGCGGCGCGTGGGTGGCGCCGGGGACGTAATAGAGGAAGAAGGGCTTGCTCGGATCGATCTGGTTGATGCGGTTCAGGTAATCGATGGCGTCGTCGGCCATGCCGGTGATCAGGTTCCATTCCGGCTTCCCCTGGAAGGGATAGATTTGCGTGGTGTTGCGGAACAGGTTCGGTTGCCACTGATTCGCGTCGCCGCCGACGAAGCCGTAGAAATAATCGAAGCCCTGCCCGATGGGCCAATGCTCGAAGGGCCCGATCTGGCTGGCGGCGAAGGCCGGGACGTTGTGGTCCTTGCCGAACCAGGACGTGGCGAAGCCGTTTTCCTTGAGGATGCGGCCAACCGTCGCCTTGTCCTTGGCGATGATGCTGTTGTAGCCGGGGAAGCCGGTGGACTGCTCCGAAATCACGCCGAAGCCGACCGAATGGTGATTGCGACCGGTGATCAGCGCGGCGCGCGTCGGCGAGCACAGCGCGGTGGAGTGAATGTTGTTGTAGCGCAGACCATTCTGCGCGATGCGATCCATCGTCGGGGTCGGAATGACGCCGCCAAACGTGCTCGGCACGCCGAAGCCTGCGTCGTCAGTCATGATCAGCAGGATGTTGGGCGCCTGCTTGGGCGGGACGATGCGCGGCGCCCACCAGAATTTCGATTGCAGGGCGTCCTCCTTGATCACGCCGCCGAATTTGGGATCGGGCGGTGGGAGCTGTTTGCCGTCGATCGTCGTGGTGGCGTCGGGGGAACCGAGCACGCCGGTAATGTGTGGGGTGTCGGCGGCCCGGGCGCCGCCGACAGCGAGGCTGGTCAGCGCAACCAGGGCTAGACAGATGGCTTTTTTCATCGATGCCAACCTCCTTCAAATTGGAGAAAGATTGCTAAAACGATACTGGTGAGCAACGCTCGTTACTGGTCATCCGGATCGTTCCGTCCGGTAGCGTGACGGTGTTTTCCTCCCTCTGGCACTCGAATTTGGAATGATCGGATCTGGTCGGCTCGTTGGGCGTTGCCAAGGGGGTCGCAAACCCGGTGCGCCGATCCCTGGCATCCTGGGTTGCCCGGTCCCGGGCCTGGCGAGCTTGCGCTCTTTCCGCGTCCCGCGCGGTTTGCTGACTCAGGACGGCCGCCTGCTGCGCATCGCTCTGGTTCGCCATGCTGATCATGCAGTTGGCGAAGGCCCTGGTTCCCATGGTAAAGCCGAAACCGGAGCAATGCTGGGCGTCGGCCGCGCGTTGCTCTTCGGGAGAGGCGCAGGCGGACGCGAGCCAGGACGCCAAGACAAGGACGACCAATCTTTCGAACATCTTGGCCTCTTTCCATCGGTGGGCGACGGGAGCAAGCGGCTGGGCCGGATCAAAACGGACTCGCTACAACCGTGTAATACACGCCGTTGCTGCCAAAGTGCGGTTGGTAATAGGCGTCGCCGCAGTTGTAGTAGGTGCCGCCGTTGGCGGAGACGCTATTGCAACCGCCGGGCAGGGCGACCACCTCGCTGCCGATGGCGGGTCCCGAAACGTAGACGGGCTGCTGCACCACCACCGTCGGGCTGGCCGCCGCCGAGCCGATGGCCGCGCCAGCGGCCAGCCCCACCGCGCCGGCCGCCGCCACCGCGCCGGCGCTGTAGCCGGTGGTGCAACCCCAGCAACCGCCCGCCGCGTAAGTCGGGTGGTAGTAGGCGCCGCCGCCGTAGCCGGCGTGATAGGCACCACCGTAGTCGACGTGGGTGACGCCGCCGTAGCCGACATGGGTTACGCCGCCCCAGTCGGAGTGATACGCGCCGCCCCAGCCGCCGCCGCCATAGCCGGCGCCGTGCCACGTGGTAAAGCCGCCCGCTCCGGCGTGAAAACCCCCGCCGGCATGAAAACCGCCCCAGGCGTCCGCCCGCAACGGCAGGAGCGCCAGCCCGGTCATTCCAAGGATCAATAGCTGTTTCCGCATGGGTGTCGTCTCCAAAATTGTTAGCGGCCCGCCCCGGTCAGGGCGCGGAAATCCATCGGCTTGGCGCCTTCGGGTTTAGTAAACGTAAACAGCTTGTCGGGAAGTTCCGGCTTCAGCTTCCAGTCGTAAAACTCCACCGCGAAGCGCGGGGCGCCTCGCACATTCGTCAACGTAACGGCGATCCGGCAGGGCAGATCGGTTTTGGCGTCGATCCAGATCTGTCCTTCGATACCCGGCGCGGCGAGCGCCACGTGTTCGCAGCGGGCGCCGCGAATGACCGAGAACCCAGCGTAGAACGCGCTGGTCAGATTCTTGGTCAGAACCGCGTAGGAATCGCTGTAGAGCACGTCCTCGAACGGCAGCAGGATGCCGGCGGTCTTCGCCGCGAACGGGACCAGTTCGTCGAGGGTCTTGGGCGCGTCGGTCGTGGCGTAGAACTTGTGGGTCGGTTCGTAGGCGGTCATCTTGGTCCCGTCGTAGTGGAAATCGAACGGCGGGGCGTCGCCACGAATCTCGGCGCTCAGCTTGTTGGGGCGCTTGACGGCCACCACGGATTCGGTGAAGAAGGTCAGGAATTGCCCGGTACCGCCCGGCGCTTCGGTCGAACTGCGGGTCCGGACCAGAAACGCCGGGGTCGCCGCCAGCTTGGTGCTCATCTTCTTGACCAGATCGAGCGCGCCCGGCTCCAAAATTTGGCCGGACGCACCAGCCTGGGCCGATGACGAAGCTGGAGCGGGCGCCGGGGCCTTGTCCTGGCCAGTGGCCACACCGACGGTCAACGGGGAAAGCAAGGCGAGCATTAAGGCAACTCGCCGGATATTAGCCTGCATTGGTCACCCTCCAATTCTCAAGATGTATGTCGGATTCAGGCGGTGCTACAAGATTTGGGAACAATGTGATACTGCTGTACTGCTTGATCAATAATAGTAGGCCCGGCGGTAATCCTGGCGCGCGATGCCGGCATGGGATTGGAATTTTCGATTCGGATCCGCAGGGTGGTTTTACCCATCCCACTGGACCGAGAAACATTCTCCGCCAGTCGTAAAATCGTATTAAATTCTTAATTATCCTGAGGACAGATTGAGTGTTCTTGTCATTTCGCGTCAATCCAATCGTGGGCATGGGAATATGAAGATCATTTCCTGCTTACGCCGGCGGCGGCTAGTTCTCAACTTAAAATCGAACCCCTGATGAAATCGAGCGATTCCTCCCTCTTCACCCACGACCAGCCCGCCCGCGCCGGCATCCTGCTGGCCAATCTCGGTACGCCCGACGCGCCCACGCCCACCGCGGTGCGCCGCTATCTGGCCGAATTCCTCTGGGATTCACGGGTGGTGGAACTGCCCCGGCCGCTGTGGTGGCTGATTTTACATGGGGTTATTCTGCGGGTCCGGCCGGCACGCTCGGCGCGCAAGTACCGGCTCATCTGGACCCCGGAGGGTTCGCCGTTGCTGGCGATCAGCCAACGACAGGCGGCGGCGGTCGCGGCGGCGTTGGCGGAACGCTATCCCGGCCCGATTCAGGTGGCGGTCGGGATGCGCTACGGCAACCCCTCCATCGCCGCCGCGCTGGCGGAGTTGCGGGCCGCCGGCGTTCGGCGATTGCTGGTGCTGCCGCTATACCCACAATACTCCGCCGCCACGGTCGCCTCGACTTTCGACGCGGTCGCCGCCGAACTGCGGACCTGGCGCTGGTTGCCGGAATTGCGGTTCATCACCCAATACCACGACGATGCCGGCTATCTGGACGCGCTGGCCGCTCAAATCCACGCCGCCCGCGCCGACCGGCCCGGCGAGCGGCTCTTGTTCTCCTTCCACGGTCTGCCCAAGCGAAACTTGCTGGCCGGCGATCCCTATTATTGCCAGTGTCATAAAACCGCCCGACTGGTCGCGGAACGGCTGGGCTTGCAATCGGATCAATGGGCGGTGGCGTTCCAGTCCCGTTTCGGCCGCGCCGAATGGCTGCAACCCTATGCCAGCGCCCTGCTAGCTACCTGGGCGAAGGCCGGGATCAAAAGCGTGGACGTGGCCTGCCCCGGTTTCGCCGCCGATTGCCTGGAAACGCTGGAGGAAATCGCCATCGAGAACCGTCGGGTGTTCCTGGCCGGCGGCGGCGAGCGCTACCGCTATCTTCCAGCCCTGAACGACTACCCCACCCATATTGCGGCCCTGGTCGCCCTCATTGGCCGCCACGCCGCCGGCTGGCCGGAATTCACCGCCGACCACGATGCCGCCGCCCTCGCTGCCGAACGTGCCGCCACGCGCCGGCGAGCCCTGGCCTTGGGCGCGGCGGCCTGAATCCGGCAATCGGACCAACTTGAATCCTCCTTAACCCAGCGCCTTCTATACTCACTGGAAACGACGGCTGTCCTGTCCGTGACCCTGGGTCGCGGTCCCGAATCCGATCCGGTGGGAATTGCATGATTCATGGCGTGTTGCTTGATCTGGAAGGCGTGCTGTACGTCGGCGGCTACCCCTTGCCCGGCGCCCGCGAAGCTTTGCTCAGTCTGCGCGCGGCTGGCATTCCGGTGCGTTTCGTGACCAATACCACCCGTCTGACTCGCGCCAACCTGGTCAGCCGATTGACGCGCATGGGTTTGGAAGTGTCGCTCCAGCATCTGTTCACCCCCGTGGTGGCGGCCCGCCAGTACCTGATCGCCCGCAACCTGACGCCACACCTGCTGGTCCATCCCGACATCAGGGGTGAGTTTGCCGACCTGATCGGGCCAACGCCAGGCGCGGTGCTGCTCGGCGACGCCGGACCCGAATTTACCTATGAATCGCTCAATCAGTGTTTCCGGCTGTTGTTGGATGGGTTGCCGCTGCTGGCGATGGGCTCCAATCGTTATTTCCGCGACAGCGGCGGCTGGAATCTGGATGTCGGCCCGTTCATGGCGGCGCTGGAATATGCCGCCGAACTGGAGGCGGTGGTGCTCGGCAAACCTTCGGACGACTTTTTTCAGGCTGCGGTCGCCAGCCTCGATCTGCCGCCGCAGGATGTAGTGATGATCGGTGACGACGCCGAAATGGATGTGTGCGGCGCGCTGGCGGCCGGCTTGCGTGGCGTGTTGGTGCGAACCGGCAAATATCGCCATGGCGACGAGGCCAAGGTCGAGCCGCGTGGTGGCCGGGTGTTCGACGATCTGGACGCGGTGGTCGATTACATCCTCTAGCCCGCCTTCAAGCTGGGCAGGGTAGGGCAGGGTGGATGAGGTGCTTGCGCCGCATCCGCCGCGGCGGCTAAAGGCGGGTGCGCTTCGCTGATTCGCCCTACCATTCATCGAGTTGACCTGGCTGAATCGCTAGCCAGCGCATACCCCCGCCGCTATAATCGCGCGCCCTTCGTCGAGGGCCCGACCTTTGGAGATATGCCATGGACCAAAAAAATCAGCACCTTGATCACATCCGGTTTCGAGGCGACGAGCAAGCGTAAGCGCGGTTTCCCCTCTGAGACGCGCGTCAAGCGCGGCGAACGGGCCGTGAAGGGCGACAAGGAGCTTCTTGAACGTCTCGGCCGCAATGACCCATGCCCATGCCAGTCAGGGCGTCGGTTTCAAGAACTGCTGCATGCGCGGCGGTCGCTTCGACGGCAGTGATCGCGATCACTACTTTTAGGCCGCGATGAACGGCGACGGACCGGATGGGGGTCTCCTTACCGGTCCGGGTTAGCCGTTCATTGAACGATCTTGCGAGGAAACCCCTTCCATGCACACGCGAACACCCAGGCTCGGCATCGCTCTCGGCAGTGGCTCGGCGCGCGGCTGGGCGCACATCGGCGTCCTGCGGGCGCTGGAACAGGCCGGCATCGTTCCGGACGTGGTGTCCGGCGCCTCGATCGGCGCCCTGGTCGGGGCAGCCTACGCCAGCAACGCGCTGGACCGGCTGGAGGAGTGGGTGGCCCAGATCGACTGGTGGGACATCATCCGCTACATGGATGTACGGCTTGGTGGGGTCGAGGGCGAACGCCTGATGCGCGCCTTCCGCGAGCGGGTGGAGGACGCGCTCATCGAGACCTTGCCCAAACCGTTCGGCGCGGTCGCCACCGATCTTCAGACCGGCCGCGAGGTGTGGTTCCAGGAAGGTTCGCTGCTGGAGGCGGTGCGAGCGTCCATCGCCCTGCCGGGATTGTTCAGTCCGGTGCGCCATCAAGGCCGCTGGCTGGTGGATGGCGGCCTGGTGGACCCGCTGCCCGTTTCGCTGTGTCGGGCGCTGGGAGCGGACCGGGTGATCGCGGTCAACCTGAACGGCGATATCGTCGGCAAGCATTTCAGCGGCCGGCCACCGCGCCTGGCGGCGCCGAGTCCGTTGCTGGCGCGGCTGAGCGCCGGCTTGCAAGCCATGCTGGGCAACGACAACCGCGCCAAGGACGAAGCGGAAGAAGACGAGCCGCCAGGGCTGTTCGATGTCATGGCCGGTTCGATCAACATCATGCAGGACCGGATTACCCGGGCGCGGATGGCGGGCGATCCGCCCGACGTGGTGCTGGCGCCGCGACTGGCGCATCTGGGACTGATGGATTTCGATCAGGCTGAACAGGCCATCGCCGCCGGCATGGAGTGCGTCCGGCTGCACCTGCCGCTGCTGCGGAATGTGTTGAATTTGCCGGAAGCCGAAGACTGAACGCGGAAAGCTTCGCGTACAATGCGCGCTTTTCCGCGCGACCCTTCGAAGGAGCCCATGCCAACCCTGCGCTATATCCTGACCATCGCCTGCCCGGACCGGGTGGGCATCGTGGCCGCCGTGTCCAGTGCCCTGGCCGCCCACGCGGGCAACATCATCGAATCCAACCAGTTCAGCGACACCGAATCGGGCCGGTTTTTCATGCGGCTGGTGTTCGATCTGGACGAAACGACCGCGCCGACGCTGCTGGAGGATTTCGCCCCACTGGCCCGGAACTTTGAGATGGACTGGCGGTTGTACGATCCGCGCCAGCGGCCGCGGCTCCTGATCCTGGTCTCCAGGGCCGAGCATTGCCTGAACGACCTGCTGTACCGACACCGCACCGGCGCGCTGCCGATGGAGATCACCGCCATCGTGTCCAATCACCGCGAGTTGGCGCATCTGGCGGAATGGCACGCGATCCCGTATCACCATCTGCCGGTGACGCCGGAAACCAAGCCGGCGCAGGAGCGGCAAATCCTGGCGCTGGTGGAGCAAACCGACACCGAGCTGGTCATCCTGGCTCGCTACATGCAAATCCTGTCGCCGGAACTTTGCCGGGCGCTGGCGGGGCGGGCGATCAACATCCACCATTCCTTTCTGCCCGGCTTCAAGGGCGCCCGGCCCTACCACCAGGCCCATACGCGCGGGGTGAAGTTGATCGGCGCCACCGCGCATTACGTGACCGCCAACCTGGACGAGGGACCGATCATCGAGCAGGAGGTGGAGCGGGTGGATCACGCCCACACACCCGAGCAGTTGGCGGCGGTCGGCCGCGACATCGAAAACATCGTCCTGGCCCGGGCGATTCACTATCATTTGGAGCGGCGGGTGTTCCTCAACGGCGGCAAAACGGTGGTGCTGCGGTGAGAACCGCGCCGACGCCCTTACCCCACCGAAGTTTGCTTCAGGAGGACACCATGTTGCTCCAAAGCCGCGCGACTCTCCGTTCCATCGGGTTTCCTTCGAACCGGCGCCGGTGGCTGATCGCGCTGTTCCTGCTGGCGCTGACGCCATGCGCCGTTTGGGCGCAGCTTTCCGACGCCAAGGTGGAGGCGCTGGTGGAGGCGCTGCGGCTGGCCGCCCCGCCCGCCAGCGCCGATGCCGGACTGTACGGCGACTGGCGGATCAAACCGGACAACATCGCGCGCTGGTCCAGGCGCTGTCTGGGTCAGGAGGTCACGCCCGAACAGTTCACCGCCGATCCGACCCTGGCCCGGCCGATGCTGGTCTGCGTGATGGGTCCGGTGCTGCGCGACCAGTTCGCCCAGAGCCAGCAGAACGAAATGGTCGCCGTGCAGCGCGCCGCCGCCTGGTGGATGACCGGCGATCCGGCGCAGTACCGGACCGGCGCCACCGGCGACTACACCTTGCGGGTGTTGGAAGCCTATCTGCGGTTTTTTTGAATAGACAACAGGCGCTTATTCCAACCAGACCCGATGGCGCTTTGGGCCTTCGTCGAGAACGAACAGTTCCTGGGGCGCGATGCTGCTGGCGCGAACGCGGTTCACGATGGCGCCGATGGCGACGCCGGAGGCGCGGATGCGCTCCAGCACGTCCTCGGGAATGATGTTTTCCAGATCGAGGGCCGCCTCGGCGGGCATGCTGAGCGAAACCCGCGGTACGTTTCCCTCGGTGACGCTCACGCACAGCCGGCGGGCGATGGCGCGGATGCTGACCGCGCCGGAAGCCAACTCCGGCGGCAGTTCCGGCAATGTCCAGGCGCGCGCGCGTTGCATGAGTTCAGCTCCGACCGCCTGCTCCAGCAACGGCCACCAGGGTAACCCCGCGTCCAATCGCCCAAGCTGCGCCGCCAGCCCTTGAAAGGCTCGCATGAGCAGCAGCAAATCCGCGGGTCCCGCCGAGCGAAACCACCAGCGGTGCTCGCCAAGCAGCGCCGTGATATCCCGCTTCAGGTGCCAGTCGGCGGGGTGAAACGCACCATCCACCAAAAACGGGCGGAACAGAACTCGACACAGGGCGGGCAACGTCTCGTTCAGATGGGAAAGCTTGCCGGGGTCGAACCCCAGGGCCGCGAAGCATTGGAGCGGCGCTACATCCATGCCCTCGCGGCAAGCCAGCAATAGCTTGAGCAAAGCCAGCCGGCGCGGTTCGCTCACCGGCACGGTGCAACCGAAATCGAGCAGCACCACCTCCGGCTGACCGTCGTCGCCGCGCCGGTAAAAATAATTGCCCGGATTGGGGTCGCCATGCACCTCGCCGGCGACGAACAGACTTTTGAACAGGGCCAACAACAGCGTGCGGCCAATCAGCAGGCGGTCCCTTTTCGGCCACCCGATGACCTGATCCAGCGGCACGCCGGATTCCCAGCTCTGGACCAGCACCCGTTCCCCGCACAATTCCAGGTGAACTTCGGGAACCCGCAGCCCTGGCGTCTGTACCGCTATCGCGAAACGTCGTTGCCGTTCCGCCTCGGAGCGGTAATCGAGTTCGCGCCGCATGTTGTTTCGCAGAGTCCGCTTGTACGCTTCCAGGTCGAAGCCCCAGCGCTTGACCGGCCCCACCCCAGGCAGCAGCCCGGCAAGGCGCAGCTCGGCGTCCACCGCCGCCGCGATGTCCGGATAACGAATCTTGACGGCCACGCCGCCGCCGCTCTTCAGCACCGCGCGATGTACCTGACCCAGGGACGCGGCGGCCCGCGCTTCGTCGATGACGGCAAAGATCGCCTTGGCGGACCGACCCAGGTCAGCTTCAAGCACCGCCAGCATTTCCCGGAGCGGGCGCGGCTGGATGCCCGCCGTCACCAGTTCCCGCAGCGGGGTTTCACCGGCGGCGCCCGCGAACAGTTGTCCCACCTTCATGGTGATGCCGCGCGCATCCGCGAACAATCCGGCCAGGGCGCGCTGGGCGAGCAAGCGTTCCGTCTCGCCGGAGCTGGCGCGCGCCTTCCTGGCGACCCAGCCGATGCGGGCCAGCATCGCGGCGTGCTTGATCACGGTCAGAGCGGCGCGACTCATGGCTCCGCAAGCTCCGCGAACAGCGGCCTGGGATCGATGCCCTCGTCCCGGAGCGCCGCTCGCAGCCCCTCATGCTGAAACGCCGGGGTGGTCATGATGAGGGCACGCAACGCGATATCCTGGTCAACCGTAACGTCTCCCGCCGTGATCGCCAGGGTTTCCGCGCGTTCGGTGACCCGCTTCCGGGCCTGTTCGCGGAAGCTGACGGGGACGAAACGCAGCAGTCGCTTGATGGACATCGCGGCGTCCTCGGCCCACACGAGGCTGGTGGGCAGCTCCGGCAGAATACCCCGCGCATCCTCGTCGAAGACACGGGACAGGGTCAGCACGACGCGGTGGGGCGCTCGCAGCCGCGCTTCCATGCGTTCCGCGCTGACCCAGGTGGCGGCCATGAGCGGTTCCAACCCTTCCCGTTCCAGCAAAGCCGCGCTGGCCGCCGCTACGTCCGGGGTCGCCAGGTCCAGTTCCAGGTCGCTCGGCGCGCGGGCGAAGCGGTCGGCGGCGACCAGCCGAATGGTCAGCGCGCCGTTTTCCACCTGCGCCCAGTCCCTACCTTGGCTGTGCTCCTGAAAATCGAGCACGTCGCGGAAAAAGGCGGCGGCCCGCGCTACGTCGTCCACCGCGTGGATGACCGCGAAAGCGAAGCTCACGGCGCCGAGGACTCCATGTCGAACAGTTCCCTGGGCGTGGCGGACGCGGCCGGATCGATTCTTGCCCAAGGAGCGGTGGCGACGTGAAAATAGCTTTTGCGCATCAGCCATTGGCGTGGACCGAAATAGTCGATGTACGCCGAGGTCCAGTGATCCCATAGCCGTTCCGGCAACCGCGGCCAATCCCAGGACAGCGTTGCCAGCCGCTCGAAAAGGTGGACGCTGGCGGCGTCATGGGCCGGCTCCACGGTCGTCGACCACAGCGGTTCCTTTTTTCCCAGGTAGGGATCGACGAAAACCCGCAGGCGCGCGAGACCCTGGCTGTGACCTTCCACCACCGGAGATTCGAGAATAAGGTCGAGCCGGTCCCGGTAACGGGGTTGATCGGTTGCCCGCCGTCCCAGGCTCAACACTCCGCCCTCGAACCGACACCCCCCGTCGGTGAACTCTTGAATGAAGACGAAGCCCATCAGCGGGTCGCGGCGCGCGAACAGATCGTCGACGAAGGCGCGCGCCGGGGCGGGCATCGCCGCGCATTCGGCGTCGAGCACGGCCTGGCCCAGCGCCAGCAGTTCATGATCTTGGGCTGGGTCGAGTTTGAAGCTCTGAAAATTGACGACGCCGTACTTGTTCCAGGGGCGCGACCAGCCCATCTTGCGCGCCGCGCGGTAGGATTCCAACGCTCTCATCAAGAAGCGCAGGATGGCGTGGGGACGATCCCGGCGCGAGAGGGTCGCCAAGACGTTTTGATAATCGGCTTCGCTTCTGATTTCAAGGTTATCCGTTGACATGGAGTTTGGTCTTCCCACTGGTTGCTCGACGCCCCGCCGGCCGTTTCGCCGATCCACCAGCGACGGCGGGAGAAAAGTTCTCATCCGACTCGGGCTGTTTCGGCGGCTTCACGGCGCCGCCCGTTTCACTCGCCGTTGCGCAGCCGTTGCGCCAGGGCCGCCGGAAAATCGTTGGCCAGCATGGCGTCGATGGTGGTTTCCACCGGGTAATCGACCCGGTGGAACGCAAGTTGCCTTGTTTGCGGATCGAAGATCGCGAAAGGGGCGGCGGGACCCTCGTTGTCCCGGGGTTGTCCTATCGAGCCGGGACTGACCAGACAGTAGCTATAGTGTTGGAGGGACTGCTGATTCTCTTTGCAAAAGCCACTTTCACCGCCTTGGTCGCGGAAGTAGACGCCGGTGATGTGGGAGTGGCCGTGAAAGCAGATCGGGATATCGCGTTCGGCGAGGTTGGCCAAATTGGCTTCATACGACATGCGATAGACGTAGCCGAAGAAGCAATGTTTGTCTTGGGGCGCTCCATGCACCGCCAGCCAGCCATCTTGGTGCAGGCTGGGCGGAAGCTCGTCCAGCCAGGCCAAGTCCTCGGCGTCGAGGCGGTTCCGGGTCCACTCCGCGACGGCTTGGGCATTTTTCGAAAAGCCTTTGATGAACTGGCCGGTGACCACGGCGTAGTCGTGATTGCCCTTGATCACCGTAAAATCCCGCTCCCGCACCGCCCGGATGCATTCCAGTGGATAGGGGCCGTAGCCAACGGTATCCCCCAGCACCAGCGCTTGGCGGATTCCCAGGCGGTCCAGCGCGGCCAGCACGGCTTGCAGCGCCGGATAATTGGCGTGGATGTCGCCCAGCAGGGCAAAGGGCTCTTGTCCCAGCGTCTTGGGTCTGGATGACGGCTTTCTTGGCGCGGCGGATTCAAGGCCCTGGAGCAGTCCGGCTCGGCGACGCTCCTGTTCGGGATTGACGAGGGGTAACTGGCGGATCAGGTTGGCCGCCACCATCAGGGTATGCCGGTCGCGGAAATGACGTTCCAGCAATTGATGCAGAACCTGGCCGATGCGCTCGGCCACCTCCGCCGTGAACCAGGGCAGCGCGCGACACCAGAACCCCATCGCCTGGGTCAGGGACGTCAATTCATCCCAGCGATAGATATCGTCGTCGACGTAATACAGTTCGCCGTCGGCGCCGATGGCGAAGTTGGACAACCCCTCGTCCAGGCGCTGCTTATGATTCGCCGCAACCCCTAGATAGAGATCGAGCATGCGCTCCAGCAGGGCGCACCGATCGGTCTGGGAATATTCCTCGCCCAGCGTGTGCAGCGGGGTCATCTTGGGGGTGATGTTGGCGATCAGGGCCACCTCGTCCGCATGGATGAGAAACCAGCCCTTGGCCGGATGATGGACGCCCAGCCGTTGTTCCTGTTCCCTGGCACGCTCGATCCAGCGGCGCGCGTCGCGGGTTGGGAAGCGATATTCGGCGCGCACCTTGATGAGATACTCGCTGTCCCGATAGATCCAGGTGTACGGACGCCCGGTATACGAGGCGCCGTGAACCAACTGCTCGCGGGGAATGTTCAGGATACGGCGCACGCGGTCCTCCGCCGCGTCGCCCAGGCTTGCCGGAGAAAAGACCAGTTCGATAGGGGCGGCGGCCAACGCCTCGGATGCGATTTCCTTGGTCATGTCCAGGATTTTTGGAGGATCGATCCATATCGCCGGCGAGAATTGGCGAGCGCCGCCTGGATTTGCGTCACGCTCCCCCCGCGCAAGGCGGCCCGGACGCAAACCATGATGTCCGGGCCCGGGATACCGCTCAATGCCTCAGGGGCATAAGGGCGCGGCATCGGCGACCGCCTTGCGGACGGCCACCCATCCCATGCCCAGGTTGGCCTTCTTGCCGGTGATGAGCACCAACAGTGCGTTGGGTTTGTTGGGTACGACGCACATGAAATGATAAGTGTTATCGGTGGCCATCTGGACTTCCTTGAGCAGATGCTTCTTGCCTGGAGTACCCCGCTGGTCGGCCAGCATGTCCTCGACCGTGCTCACGGTCGGCCCGCGGAACATGTCCACCGCCGCGGCCGCCACGGCGTCCAGGTAGGATTGAGTGAAGTAGGGCACGCTATGGGCCACCGCCAGCAACAGTCCGGATTCCAAATCCACGACGGCTCCGCCCAGCGCGTCGTTGACGCTGCTGACGAGACCCTTGCACAGCGAATTTAAATCTGCCATTTGCTCTTCTCCGATTATCGGTTTGGTAACGACAAACACTCTTAGGAGTTGATCTGTCCCGCGGGACTATCCCGCCTCCCATGGACGGCACAGCGCCGTCTCCAACAAGCCCGCGTACTGGTTCGTCACTTTTCGCCCAGCGTGCTGGCCAACTGTTCCGCGCACACCTTGGCCGCGCTTAACAGCATTCCCAGTCGGGTGTTGCGCGTCGCCATGGCGGTCAGCACCCGGGTATGATTGATGCGCAGGGAAACCACGTGGCCTTCCTGGCCTTCGATGATCAGGTTTTGGCATGGTCCCTGCCCGGTCTCGTTGACCAGCGCCTCGGCCAGGCTCATCGCCGAGCTGGTGATGGCGGCCAGGGATTTCTCCGCGATGTCCTGCTTGAACACGCGGGCGACGACGAAGCCGTCGGCGGTAGCCACCAGTGCCCCGGTCGCCCCCGCGCACATGTCCAGCAACCGCTGGAGCGCCTTTTCGACCTGCTGTTTTTCCTGAGCCGCCTTCAGCTTTTCCACCGGGCTGGCGCCGTCGCTTATGTTCATGAGTTACGATCTCCCGGTCATTCGAATTCGCGACTTAAAAGCAGTGTATCCAACAGCATCAGGACATCTTCCCTGCGCCGCACATCCACCGTCATGACGGGATGCATCTCCTCGCGCTCGGCCAGATAGCGATAGTAGGCATCGATATCCGGCTGCGCCGCTACGTCGGTTCGGGTCACGCCGATGACGGCCGCCGAGGCGGCGATGTAATTCTTGAAATTGTCAAGATAAATGCTGAGGTCCTCCAGCGGCGAGGGACGCGCGTTGTCCACCAGAATCACGAATCCCAGCGCGCCCTTGGCGAGTATCTCCCACATGTGTCTGAAGCGGCGTTGACCGGGGGTGCCGTAGAGGCGCAACACCAGACCCTCGTCCACCGTCACCTCGCCATAGTCCATGCCCACCGTCGTGGTTTCCTTGCGCTGGGCGGTTTCGTCGGTCGCCACGGCCTCGGTCGAGATGGTTTTGATTTCGCTGATGGCATTGATCGCCGTCGTCTTGCCGGCGCCCACCGTACCCGTGAAAATGATCTTGACTTCAGTCACGTTACTCATCCGCCCATCCCCAGCCGCACCCGAATTCTGCCAATGACGCCCCTTAGCCCGGACTTGGGGGCCGCCGACGCTGGCAGGGCGGTCGCCTCCACCCTTTTCAGCCAGCCACAGAGGAAGCAGGCGTTGAGAAAAGCGATGGCCTCATCCCTGGCGACCCCGGTGCCGGCGGCGAGGCCGTCCAGGGAAGCGGTCTTGCGCATGAGAAAAGTCGCCATCTTGAGATGCTGGGCGGTGTGTGGCAGCGTGCCGAAATCCGGCCAGCGACCGAGGCCGAAGGCGGGGAACGACCGCGGCGTCGGTAGCAATTGCCCTTGCGAAAATTGCAGGCCGCAAAACCACATCAATCCATATAGCGAGGTGCTGATCGCCTTCTTTTCCAGCTCCGCCAGCTCCCCCAGGGGAATCGGCTCCAACTGGCTTAGGCCAGGATCGACCGTGCCCAGCGGCCGCAGATCCTCCAGCAATTCCTCGAACGAAAAATTGAGCAGGCAGCGACGCCGGGGCTTGTCGATCACGAACGCTGGAATCCTGGCGAATACCAGACGCACCGGCTGATCGATGAGGTTTGAGGCAAGTAATTCCAGGATGCCGCTTTCCTGCGGTCGAGCCGTCTCGGGAACAGGATTGGCTATCAGCGAGGCGAGCTGCTGCGCTAGCTCTCGCAAAGTCGGCTGTTTCGATCTTGAGCCATATTCGCAGAACTTGGTCGCCGCGTCCTGGCTCTGAAAAGACAGAAGTTCGCCAAATTCATTCTTGATCAGGAACCGCATCCTGAGCATGAGAGCTATCGCTTCTTTACTGAGAATTGGTTGGTTCACAAAGCGCCTCTTCAAGCCACCGCAACATCAAAATAGTAGTTCGAAAAAAGGAGAAAACCATTTTCTACGCAGTAGGTTGTCGTCCCCACGACCCGTGTCGGGCGATTTATCCAATGGAATTACTCAGAAAAAGTATCTCAATATAGACATATGCTGCTTTAAAAAAGCATCTCGCGTCAAGTGGTTTGAATGGTTTTATCGCAAAAAAATTTCACAACATACGGTGTTAAATATCCTATGAATTTTATGGTATGGGAAGCTCTGACGACAAACGGGTTTTTACAATCGCTCCGGCGCTTCCAGGAAGCGGGAGCCTGGCTGTGGGCTTTGCGACCGCGTTCAGCGGGCGTGGCGGCTGATGCTGCGCGGAAAGAAAGTGCGCCGATCGTAATCGCGGAACCGATAAAGCTGCGCCGGCCGGCCAAAGCCATCGCGCTGCTTGCCGATCAACTCTTCCAGCATGTCGGCCTGGATCACCCGGCGGCGGAAGGAGCTTTTGTCGAGCGGCTGCTGCAAGATGATTTCGTAAGTCCGCTGCAATTCCGGCAAGGTGAATTCCTCCGGCAACAGGTGCACGGCAATGTGCGTGTACTCCAACTTGGAGCGCAAGCGTTCCACGGCGTCGGCCAGGATACGGGCGTGATCGAAGCCCAGTTCAAAGTCCGTCCGGTCGCCACGCACCCCTACCCAACATGCCTCCGCCTGATTACCCACCAGGCGCACCGATTCCGAGGCCATCAGCGCGAAATAGACCGTGGTGGCGGTCCAGTCGCGCGGGTCGCGGTCGCGGGAGCCGTAGGTCTTGAGTTGTTCCAGATACGGGGCGCGCACGCCGGTCTCCTCGATCAGTTTGCGCGCCGCGCAGGTATCCACCGATGCGTCGCGCCGCGGGTCCAGGAACCCACCCGGCAGCGCCCAGCAGCCCTTGAACGGGTGCTCGGCGCGCTTGACCAGCAGTACGTGCAGGTGTTCGTCGCGCACCGTGAAAATCACCAGATCCACGGTGAAGGACGGTTTTTCGTACCGGGTGGCGTCGTAGCGGCGAAGAAATTCCGCTCCGCCCGGCTCGGGGATCGTCGGGCCGATTCTCCCTGGTTCCGCTGGATCGTCTCGTTCGATCATGGAAAAGCCCCTGGGATGGACATTCCATCCGCCCCCGACGGTGCGTCCGTCTCCACTGCGCCAGCCAGGCGGACGAACGCCCCCAGCCCGATGTCGTCCATGTTGACCACTCGTTGCTGGGCATAGTCGACGAGCACTTGGCGCAACTGGCGTTGGACGAAGGCGCCGTCGAGATTTTGAAAATCCAGCACCGCCCGCGCCGCGGTCCGCAAATCCAGCCGCGCGCCGGTTTCGGCCGCCACGAACGAATCCAGGCCATCCGTGGCGACCGCCACCACTGGAAAGGTGGCCAGATCGAAAGCGAACACGGTCGGGGCGTTGAAGGCCTCCTGGCGGATGCTGTCCCCGGCGTCGATTTGATAATGAATGCTCTGGGCGGTCGCCGGCTCCCCGATGGCTTCCTGGTAAAGCTCCCAGCGTTCCGGGTCAAGCAGATAAGACAGATAATAGGGCGCG
Organism: Candidatus Contendibacter sp.; assembly: GCA_029624765.1. Lineage (GTDB taxonomy): Bacteria > Pseudomonadota > Gammaproteobacteria > Competibacterales > Competibacteraceae > Contendibacter. Next base: position 82,713 of record JARSSO010000010.1, read on the forward strand.
TTCTCGGCGTATTCGACGCGAATCGTCCCCACCCCGCCATCGGCGCGGCGGACGGCAAGACAACCATCGCCATAGAGATGAACGTGCACCATCCCGCCATCGCACCAGGCGATCAGCAGCGTGGCGTCGAGCACGGTGGTGGGGTCCAGCCCCAGATCCCGCGCCTGCCGGGCGGCGCGGCGCACGATGCGCTGGCCCAGCGGCCAGTGCCGGGCCAGCCGTTCGCTCCCGCTCGCGGCATGGACGAAGCGCGGTAGGAAACGGCGGGCGTTCAATGCCAGCAGGCGCGCGCCCAGGTCGCTGTCGGGCGCGGCCGAACAGCCGTCGGCCAAGATCAGATGCGGAACCGGCTCCCAGCCGTGGAGGGCATAGTCTTCGCAAAACAGGTGCAAGCGGCCGATGGTGTAGTAGGCGTCGAGCAGGAGAGTGGCGTTTGCCCCGGCGCGGGCGTCGTCGATTGCGGTCAGCATTGGAATTCCGCCGCCGTGGCGGTTCTCATGCCGCGCCCGCGCAGGTCGGAGAGAAACCCTTGGGCCAGGTCCTCGAAGCCGGGCACCGGCGAACTGGTGTCCTCGATCAGCACCAGGTTGCGGATGCGGTCCCGGGGCAGGCAATCGGCGATGTCCCGCACCGTGTTGGCGACGCAGTGCGACAACGCCTGGCCGGATATGGCCACCCTGTCGGCGCTTGCCAGAGCCTGGATCAGCCGGGTGTTGATCTGGGTGCCGGGATCGTCCGGGTCGGGCACGTCGGCCCGCACCGCCGAATAATGCTCGGTCCAGGGATTATGGCCCTTGGTTACGTAGTCCACCCGGGCGAAACCGGCTTCCTCCCAGCGCCGCAGCGCTTCCGCCACCACCGGTACGACGCCCTGGCCCCAGGCGCCGACCAGGCAATGCGGCGGCCAGATGGTCAGGGTGTAGCGGCCGTTGTCGCGCAGGGCGCGCACGTAAGCCAGCGCCCTCGGCCGGTGTTCCGGTTTGAACGGCCGCCAGACACCTTTCTCCACATCGGCAACCGTGATCTGGGTGAAGGGCGGCGGTGGCTGGCCCTTGGCGTCACGCCAGAAGATCGGGTGGGAGATATCCACCAGTTGATGAGTGTCGAGAGTGACGTGAATGGCGGCGATGCGGTCGCCCAGGCGATCCAGCAAGCGCGCCAGGCGTTCGGCGTCCGCGCCGGCGCCCGGCACTGGCAGCGCCGCCCCAGGCGCGTCGCTGAAATCGTTCTGCGGGTCGACGATCAGAAATTCCAGGCGCATGGCGGCTCTCCTCAACAGGTTTCTTAGCGGCTTAGTGTCACTATTATGAATTTTATAGTTGCAAAAAGCAACTAAAGTTTTTGGCGTGTCGGCGCCATGCCCGGCTTGCACCATGCGTGCTATGCTGAAAATCTTCCTGTTTCCCGTGAAAATCTCGCGCCGCCATGAACTTCTCCCCGATTCCCACCGAACTGATCGCCCATCTGCGCGCCGCGCGCCGGGTCGCCGTGCTGACCGGCGCCGGCATCTCCGCCGAGAGCGGCGTACCGACCTTTCGCGAAGCGCAAACCGGGCTGTGGGCGCGCTACGACCCGGAGGAACTGGCCACGCCGGACGCTTTCCGCCGCAACCCGAAGCTGGTCTGGGAATGGTACGCCTGGCGACAGGAACGGGTGCGGCAAGCCGAACCCAATCCCGGTCACCTCGCCCTGGTCGAGATGGAACGGCGCATCGCCGAATTCACGCTGATCACCCAGAACGTGGACGGCCTGCACCGGCGGGCCGGCAGCCATCAGGTGCTGGAACTGCACGGCAACCTGTTCCGCGCCAAGTGCCTTGACGAGGATCGGCCGGTGGAAAGCTGGCCCGACAGCGCCGAAATCCCGCCGCGCTGTCCGCGCTGCGGCGCGCTGTTGCGGCCGGACGTGGTCTGGTTCGGGGAGATGCTGCCGGCAGGCGCGCTGCGCGCGGCGGAACAGGCCGCCGCCACCGCCGAGGTTTTCCTCAGCATCGGTACCTCGACTCTGGTCTACCCGGCCGCCGAACTGCCGTTCACCGCGCTCCGGGCCGGGGCGACGGTGGTCGAGGTCAATCCCCAGCCGACCCCGCTCAGCCCCCATGTCACCTTCAGCTTGAACGGACCGGCCGGGGCGATTCTGCCGGCCCTGGTCGAGCAGGTTTGGAACGGATCGGCCGGGGCCGAGGGGGCCGGCCGATGAGTTGGATCGCGGCGCGTCCGGAACGCTTGACTCTCGTCGACGGGACGGTCCTGGCTTACCACCAGCGGCCGGGCGCCAAGCCGGGCGTGCTGTTCCTGGGCGGTTTCACGTCCGACATGACCGGGATCAAGGCGACCACGCTGGATTACTGGTGCCGGGAACGGGGGCAGGCGTTCGTGCGCTTCGACTACTCCGGCCACGGCGCGTCCAGCGGCCGGTTCGCCGACGGGACCATTGGCCGCTGGGCGGAGGAGGCCGTCGCGGTGCTGGACCGGTTGACCGAGGGGCCGCAAATCCTGGTGGGGTCGTCCATGGGTGCCTGGCTGATGCTGCTGACCGCGCTGGCCCGGCCGGAGCGGATCGCCGGGCTGCTGGGTCTGGCCTGCGCGGTGGACTTCACCGGCTATCTGCTGTGGGACCGGCTTGACGAGCGCCTGCGGGAACGCCTGCGGCGCGAGCGGGTGATTTCCCTGCCCTCCCCCTACGGCGAACCTTACATCATCGCGCTGAACCTGATCGAAGAGGCCAGGCAACACCAGTTGCTCGACCGGGCGACGCTGCCGATCCATGGGCCGGTGCGGCTGATTCACGGCATGAGCGACGCCGACGTGCCGTGGCGAATCAGCCTTGAAGTGGCCGGCAAGCTGGCCAGCCCCGACGTGCGGGTGATCCTGGTCAAGGACGGGGAACACACCCTGTCGCGAGAGCAGGATCTGCGGCTGTTGACCCGCACGCTGGGGGAGCTGCTGAATGGTCGGTAGCCTGCTCCGCCAGCGCCCAGACGACATGCTCCCGCACCAGCGCCGACGGGTGCGCGAGCCGCGCCCGCAAGCCCGCCCCGACCGTCGGCGAGTGGGGCGCGTTGCCCAGCGCCACGGCGATATTGCGCAACCAGCGTTCATGTCCAATTCGGCGGATGGCGCTGCCTTCGGCGCGGCGTAAAAACTCCGCTTCGTCCCAACGAAACAATTCCACCAAGCCCGGCGCGTCCAGTCGATGCCGGACCCGGAAATCCGGCTCCACCGTCGGGCGGGCGAAGCGGTTCCACGGACAGACCAGTTGGCAATCGTCGCAGCCGTAAATCCGGTTGCCGATGGCGCGACGAAATTCCAGCGGGATCGGCCCCGGCAATTCGATGGTGTGGTAGGAGATACAGCGCCGGGCGTCCACCCGGTAGGGCGCGACGATGGCCTGGGTCGGGCAAATGTCCAAACAGGCCGTGCAGCGCCCGCAATGCGCGGTCGTGGGCCGGTCCACCGGCAGCGGCAAATCCACGTAAATCTCACCCAGAAAGAACCACGACCCGGCCTGCCGATCCAGCAGGTTGCTGTGCTTACCGATCCAGCCCAGACCCGCTTTTTCCGCCAGCGCCTTTTCCAGCACCGGCGCGCTGTCCACGAACACCCGATGGCCGAACGGCCCGACGGTGGCGGCGATGCGGTCGGCCAGCCGGCGCAGCCGTTGCCGCAGAACCTTGTGATAATCCCGGCCCAGGGCATAGCGCGACACATAACCCAGTTCCGGGCGTCGCAGCACGCTCCATGGTTCGGCGGCGTCCGGCGGCCAGTAGTCCATCCGCGCCGCGATAACGCGCGCCGTGCCGGGAATCAGTTCCGCCGGCTGGCTGCGTTTGACCCCGTGTCCGGCCATGTAGCGCATCTCGCCATGAAAACCCGCCGCCAGCCAATCGAGCAGGCGCGCTTCGTGTTCGCCAAGGTCGATGTCGGTGATGCCGATCCGCTGGAACCCCAGTTCCCGCCCCCAGGTCTTGACGGCGGCGGCCAGTTCGGCGAGTTGGGCGGGGGTGTGGACAACGGTCATGGCGACGGCTGGAATTGGCGAAGGGACGGGCGTATTGTGCCTTCAATCACCACGGCCACGGAGATTTCCCATGCGCGAATTGCCTGTTGAATTGTACCGCGCCGTGCAGGTGCGGGAATTGGACCGCATCGCCATCGAGGAGCGCGGCATCCCCGGTTATACCCTGATGAGCCGGGCCGGCGAAGCGGCGTTCGAACTGCTGCGCCGGCGCTGGCCGAACGCGCGCCGGATCGCGGTGGTTTGCGGCGGCGGCAACAACGCGGGCGACGGTTATGTGGTGGCCCGACTGGCTCGCAAAGCCGGTTTGGATGTCCAGGTGTTGGCGCTTTCCAATCCGGACGCGCTGCGCGGCGACGCCCTGACCGCCTGGCAAGATGCCTGCGCCGTCGGCGTGCCGACCACGGTTTTCACCACCGCTGGCCTGGATGGCGCCGATCTGCTGGTGGACGCCATTCTGGGCACGGGACTGGAACGGGACGTGAGCGGGGTCTGGCGCGAGGCCATCGAAGCCATGAACGCGCACCCAGCCGACCGCTTCGCCCTGGACATTCCCTCCGGACTGCACGCCGACACCGGCGCGATTCTGGGCGCGGCGGTGCGCGCGGCGGCCACGATCACCTTCATCGGCCTCAAGCAGGGGCTGTTCACCGGGCAGGGGCCGGCCTGTTGCGGGGAGGTCCATTTCGCGGACCTGGCAGTCCCGCCCGACATTTATCCGGCCCTGCATCCCGCCTGCTGGCGTTACGTCGGCGAGGATTTACCGGTGCTGCTTCCCCGCCGCTCCCGCGGCGCCCACAAGGGACATTGCGGCCATGTGCTGGTGATCGGCGGCGAACTGGGGATGGCCGGCGCGGCGCGGCTGGCCGGCGAAGCCGCCGCCCGTTGCGGCGCGGGACTGGTCAGCGTCGCCACCCGCGCTGCTCACGCCGGCTTGCAGGCGGCGACTCGACCGGAACTGATGTTCCAGGGCGTCGAAACTCCCGAGGCGCTGGAGCCACTGTTGGACCGGGCGACGGTCGTCGCGGTGGGCCCGGGCCTGGGGCGCGGCGACTGGGGTCGGGCGATGTTGCAAGCCGCGCTCGCCCGTGACCGGCCGCTGGTGGTGGACGCCGATGCGCTCAATCTGCTGGCGGCCGAACCGGCCTTCCGCGACGACTGGATTCTGACCCCGCACGCCGGCGAGGCCGCCCGGCTGCTGAAAATGACCCCCGCCCAGGTCGAGGCCGACCGTTTTGCCGCCGTCGAGGACCTGGCGCTGCGTTTCGGCGGCGTGGCCCTGCTCAAGGGCGCCGGTTCGCTGATCGCCAGCCGGGCGGATGGGTTGGTGGCGCTGTGTCATGCCGGTAATCCGGGCATGGCCAGCGGCGGCATGGGCGACGTGCTGACCGGGGTCGTCGCCGCGCTGCGGGCGCAGGGCCTGTCGCCGTTCGCGGCGGCCAAGGCGGGCGCCTATCTGCACGGTCGGGCCGGTGATCTGGCGGCGCAAGCCGGCGGCGAGCGCGGTCTGCTGGCGACCGATCTGCTGCCCTTCCTGCGGCAACTGGCCAATCCAGGTTGAGTCATGCTGAATTTCACGCTCGATTCCGCCACCGCCACCGAAGAACTCGGCGCGCGGCTGGCGGGGATTCTCAAGCCCGGCGGCGTGGTCTACCTGCGTGGCGAACTGGGCGCCGGCAAGACCACGCTGGCGCGCGGTCTGCTGCATGCGCTCGGTCATCGCGGCACGGTGAAAAGTCCCACCTACACCCTGGTGGAGCCGTATCAATTGGATGGCTGGCGGCTGTTCCACTGGGATTTGTATCGGCTGGCCGATCCCGGCGAACTGGAATTCCTGGGCGTGCGCGATCAACTGGACGGCGAGGCGGTGCTGTTGATCGAGTGGCCGGAGCGTGGCCGGGGCGAGCTGCCGGCGGCGGATCTGGAGGTCGCGCTCGACTACGCCGGCGAGGGACGGGCTTGCCGGCTGGAAGCGCGTTCCCCGGCCGGCCAGGCTCTGTTGGTCAAGTTGGCGGGTTAGGTCAGACGGTCCTTGGTCAGCAAGACCCCCCTTTGGCAAAGGGGGGTGAGGGGGGATTCGGACCGTCTCTCAATGCTCCGCCGGTTGCTCGGGGTGTTCGCCGCCACGCTTCCGTTCGGTCATGAACTGGTCGAACTCCGCCCGATCCCGCGCCCGGCGGAGCCGGTCGAGGAATTCCACGAACGCCCGCTGTTCCTCTTCCAGCCGTCGCAGCGTTTCGCTGCGATATTCGTCGAAAGCCGAGTTGCCGCTGGAGGTTGACCGCCGCCAGTTGCAGCATCCTTCGCCAGCGGCATGGACAAATCGCCCGAACCCATGGCGCCGGGGATGGTTCGGGCTATCGGAATATCCGCATCTCATTCTTCCGCTCCAAATCAGATAAGCCAGGATGGCGAGGCCGAGAGGCCACCAGAAAGCCAGACCGAGAACGATCAACCCGGTCCAGGCCAGTTTGTCGATGGGATGGGGTTGTGCCGCGAGAAGCATAGGTCCTCCATGTAAATGTTAATCACATTTACAATCCTAGGCGCATCAAAACGTCTTGTCAAGCGGTGGCGAGTCGTCAACGTTCCGATGGAACGGCTTTGCCGCCGCCGAGGCCCAGCCCGCGCAGATAGACCAGAATGCCCGCTTCCAGCAAGTCCTCCGGCGTCATGGGCAGCGGTTGCCGTGATCCTTCGCAGCAGTTAAGGAACAGCGATGCGATCCCATGCGCCAGGGACCAGATGTGCGAGGCCACCATCCGGGGCGGTGGTTGCTGGTTTTTCGGGGTCTGGACCCAGAGGATTTCCGCTGCCTTCATGAGCACGGCCAGCGCCCGCTCGCCGGCCTGGGCAAGGTCGGCGTCGGTTTCCGGAGGAGGCCCGGCTCCGAACATCGCGGCATAGTAGGCGGGCTGTTGCCGGGCGAACGCCAGATAGGCCCGGCCGCAGTTGACGAGGGCGCGGAGCGGCTCCGGCCGGCCGTCGTTCCAGGCTTGGAGGAGATCGGCCTCGAACCGCTCGAATCCACGGCGGGCCACTTCGGCGAGGAGGGCGTTGCGGTCGCGGAAATGCCGGTAGGGAGCGGCCGGACTGACCCCGGCCAGCCGGGCAACCTCAGCGAAGGTGAAGCCGGCGGGGCCGCGGTCGGCGATCAAATCCAGCGCCGCTTCGATCAGCGCCTCGCGCAAATTGCCATGATGATAGCGGTCGCGCCCGGTTCCCTGACCCTGTTTGCACCAGATCATGGAAAGCTCGCGATGGATGATGGGTTGGTCAAGCCAGCGACGCGGCTTCACACCGCCTGACTTTTCTCCTTCTGCTCTTCCAAATGCTTGCAGTCGATGCACAATTCCGCCGTCGGCCGCGCTTCCAGCCGCCGCAGGCCGATTTCCACGCCGCACGCTTCGCAATAGCCGTAATCGTCGCTGGCCAGCCGGGCCAGCGCCTTGTCGATCTTGTGCAGCAGCTTGCGTTCCCGGTCCCGCGCCCGCAGCGCGATTGAGAATTCCTCTTCCTGGCTGGCGCGGTCATTGGGGTCCGGCAGGTTCAACAGATCGTCCTGCATGTGATGCACGGTGCGCCGGCTTTCCTCCACCAGTTCCTGCTTCCAGGCCAGCAGGATGGCGCGAAAATGCGCCTTCTGCCGGTCGTTCATGTAATCCTCGTCCTGCTCGGCGCGGTAGGGCGCGGCTTCCGCCAAGGCCTCGGTCATGGTAATCCACCTTTGGTTTTTTTACGGTCGTTCGGTCGAAACGGCAAAAGCAAACCATCGGCGGCCGCACTGGGCGAATGGTGCGTGGCCGACGGTCGGGATAACAGCATAAAACATTTGGGGCGGAATTTCCGCCGGCCCCGGCCGTGGCATTCAGGCGCTGGCCAAGCAGCCGCGCAACGCCCCGCTCAAGCCTTGCAACAATTGAATATAGGCGTCGGGACCCGCCGGCAAATCCGCCCCCAGCGGATCGAGCACCCCACGGCGGGCATTGCTACCGGCGACGATTGTTTCCACCAGCGCGGGTTGAAACTGCGGCTCGCTGAACACGCAGCGAACCTTCTGCTCGCGGACGCGCGCCCGGATTTCCGCCACCCGTTTCGCTCCAGGCCGCTGCGCCGGGTCGAGCACCACCGAGCCGACCGCGTTCAGGCCGTAGCGCCGCTCGAAATAATGGTAGGCATCGTGAAACACCAGGTAGGGTCGTTCCCGGATCGGCGCCAGATCGGACGCCAGTTGCCGGTCCAACCGTTCCAGCCGCTCGATCAGCGCCGCGCCGTTGCGGGCATACTCGGCCTGGTGGGCGGCGTCCATCTCGCCAAGCACGGCGACCATCCGACGCACCATGGCGATGGCGTTGATCGGATCGAGCCAGACGTGGGCATCGCGGCTGGCGGCGGGATCGTGATCATCGTGATGACCATGGTGATCGGCGTCATGGTCATGCGCTTCCCAGGCGCCACCGGCCCGCAGCGGTAGAATCGTGAGGCCGGGTGCGTCCATCAGCGCCACGGAGCGCGCGGTTTTGGCGTTGGCGAGCGGCTTGGCCAGAAAGCTTTCCAGGTCCGGTCCAATCCAGAATACGACCTGGGCCGTACTCAGCGCGCGCGTGTCCGACGGTTTGAGACTGTACTCGTGCGGCGAGGCGCCGCCGGGAATCAACAGCAACGGCTCGCCCACGCCTTGCATGACCCCGGCCGCGAGCGCGTGGACCGGTTTGATGCTGGCCACCACCGCCGGCTGGGCGGCGGCTCCGATCAACGGGACGACCAGCAGCGCCCATCCCAGCAGAATCCACCCCCTGCGGGAACTTCGCGGCTCGTTCGGCATGTCTCCCCCTCAAACCCTGTCGTGATGAAAGCCGTTATAATGCAGCCAGAGCCTCGATTTAAATAGCGGCGCTGGTGAACCAGCGATAAGACTTTGAAATACTTTGCAATTCTATCGATTGCTTCCGGTCCTTCCGTATCGTCGACAAGCCTGCCCCTGGAACGAATCCGGTTAAGTTGAGTAACGTCCCATGCCGCTCGAACCCCTCCTGACGATTGAGAAGGTCAACCTCGCCATCCGGGGAAACTCCATCTTGCGCGATGTGAGTTTCCAGGTCACGGCGGGCGAAATCGTCGCCCTGATCGGGCCGAACGGAGCCGGCAAATCCACCCTGGCGCGGGTGGCGCTGGGTCTGATTCGGGCCGACAGCGGCCAGGTCTGGCGCAAACCCGGCGCGCGGGTGGGCTACATGCCGCAGCGGCTAGTGGTGGACGACACCCTGCCATTGAGCGTGCGGCGCTTCGTCACCCTCGGCACGCCCGCCTCGCTGGCGCGGGTTCGGGACGCGCTGGCGGAAGTGGGCGCCGCTCACGTCCTTGACGCGCCGGTGCAGGCGATTTCCGGCGGCGAGATGCAACGGGTATTGCTGGCGCGGGCACTGTTGCGCGAACCCGAACTGCTGGTGCTGGACGAACCGATTCAGGGCGTGGACTTGAACGGCCAGTACGAGTTGTACGATCTGATCGGCGGTCTGCGTCAGCGGCGCGGCTGCGGGATTCTGATGGTGTCGCACGAGCTGCATCTGGTGATGGCGACCACCGATCACGTACTGTGCCTGAATCGGCACGTCTGCTGCTCGGGCCATCCCGACCACGTCGCCCGCGACCCGGCCTATCTGGAACTGTTCGGCCTCGACGGCGCCCGCCGCCTGGCGATCTACCACCATCGCCATAATCATCGTCACGACTTGCACGGCGCCGTGGTGGAGTCCGCGGAGCCCCAGACGCATGGATGATTTCCTGCTGCGCGCCCTGCTGGGCGGTTTCGGGGTCGCGCTGGCGGCCGGGCCGCTGGGCGCCTTCGTCGTCTGGCGACGCATGGCCTATTTCGGCGACGCCCTGGCTCATTCCGGTTTGCTCGGCGTGCTGCTCGGCGCGATGTTGCGCGTCAACCCGCAACTGGGGGTGATTCTGACTTGCCTGCTGATGGCGCTTGCGCTGGCGCTGTTGCAACGCCAGCGCAAGCTGGCCACCGATACCCTGCTGGGCATTCTCGCCCACGCCACCCTGTCGCTGGGGTTGGTGGCGCTCGCTTTCCTGGAAACGGTGCGGGTGGATCTGGTCGGCTATCTGTTCGGCGACATCCTCGCCATCACCACCGTCGATCTGTACTGGATCTGGGGCGGCGGCCTGCTGGCGCTGGGGGCGCTGGCGGGGTTGTGGCGACCGCTGCTGGCGCTGACCGTGCACGAGGATCTGGCGCGCGTGGAAGGCGTGGCGGTGTTTCCGGCCCGACTGGCGTTCATGCTGCTGATCGCCCTGGTCGTCGCGGTGGCGATGAAGGTGGTCGGTATCCTGCTCATCACCTCGTTGCTGATTGTCCCGGCGGCGGCGGCGCGGCGCTTCGCCCGCTCGCCGGAAGGCATGGCGGCGCTGGCCAGTCTGGTCGGCGGCGCGGCGGTCGGGCTGGGGTTGTGGGCCTCGCTGCGCTGGGATACGCCGGCCGGCCCCTCGGTGGTGGTGGCCGCCACGGCGCTGTTCGCGCTGAGCCTGGCCGCGCCGGGCCGATTGAGGCGCTAATGGGCCAAATTCCCTGGCCAACCCACCGTCAAGCGGCCTTCCGGCCCAGGGTTTCAACAGGTTATCTGGTTTCGCAATGCGGTATTTTTATTGTGCAATGCGATAGTTAGCGCGGCCGAATTGCTTAAGGACGCTATTTCGCGCCTTTAGTGTGTTTATTCTAATCCAGGCCGCTACCATCGGAAGCTACGGTGGACCGGGGCGATGGCCCGGCTGTTCGAACCGCCATAACCCGGATGGTAACTGGCGGTTCAAAAAAGCTTTTTAAAGGTTCGCCACGGAGAATCAGCATAAGGGTTCGGAACGCCCGGAATCGGCTGTCACGGATGACCGTTCTTGGGTTTATACAGGAGTAGCGAACATGGCTTACCAACAACTGCGGAAATGCATGCGCGAAACGCGCAAGATGGAAGACACGCTGGCCTTGGCCAGTCAAATCTGGCTGGCGGGAATCGGCGCGCTGGCGCGGGCTCAACAGGAAGGCCACGATTTTTTCGACCAACTGGTGCAATGCGGCGAGGTCGTGGAGGCCATCGACGAGCAGGACGATGGCCTGCGCGAACTCAAACGGTTGGCCCGCTTGGTGCTGGCTGGGGCCGGTTCCGGCGCGGGGGCGGCGAACGCGCCCACGCCGGAGGAAATCCGCAGCCTGGCGGAAATGATCCAGAATTTCGACTTGCATCTGAACGAACTGGACATGCGCTGAACCGGCGCCGGGCTTGGCGACTCGACCGGCGGATGCCACCAACGGCGCGGTTCCCCCCGGTCGGCTTCTAACCCTTCGTCCCGCCCAGCAAAATCCCGGCAATGTAATACTTTTGCAGCGCCACGAACAGCAGCATGACCGGCAGCACGGTCAACACCGAACCGGCCATCATCAGCTCGGTGTCCTGCACGTGCTCGCCCAGCAGATTGGCCAGCGCCACCGGCAGGGTGTACAGCGTGCTGTCGGTCAGCACGATCAGCGGCCACATGAAATCGTTCCAGGCGCCGAGAAAGGTGAAGATCGCCAGCGTCACCAGAATCGGCCGGCACAGCGGCAGAATCAGCGACCAGTAAATGCGGAACTCGCCGGCCCCGTCCATCCGCGCCGCGTCCAGCAAGCTGTCGGGAATCGCCAGCAGGTATTGCCGGATCAGGAAGATACCGAAAATATTGGCCATGCCGGGGATGATCACGCCCCAGTAGGTGTTGATCAACCCAAGTTGCTTGAGCAGCAGGAACAGCGGCAGCATCGCCACCTGGGCGGGAATCACCATCGCCGCCAGCAGACCTTGAAACAGCCGGTCGCGATGGCGGAAGCGGAGCTTGGCGAAGGCGTAGCCGGCCATGGAATTGATCAATAGCGCGATCACGGTCACCGCGCCGGCCAACAGGGCGCTGTTGAGCAGATGGCGGCCGAGATCGAGGCGGGTGAACAGCGCCGCGTAATGCTCGAAGGTCACCGCGCTGGGCCACAGGCGCGGCGGATAATGGTTGGCTTCGCCGGCGGGCATCAGCGACGCCGCCAGCATCCACAGCAACGGCAGCAGGATCAGCGCCGCGCCCGCCATCAGCGCGCCGTGCAACACCAGGCTGGGAAGCAGACGATGCATCCATCGACTCATGGCGATTCCCGCCGCAGCTTCAGTTGCAGCACGGTTCCGGCCAGGATCAGCGCGAACAGGACGAAGGCCGCCGCCGAGGCGTAACCCATGTTCCACCAGCGGAAACCTTCCTCGTACATCAGCAGCACCACGCTGAGCGTGCGGTTGGCCGGACCGCCCTGAGTCATCACATACGGCTCGGCGAACACCTGGAAATAACCGATCATGGTTATCAGCGCCACGAACAGGAAGGTCGGCCCCAGCAACGGCAGGGTGATATGGCGGAACCGCCGCCAGGCGTCGGCCCCGTCGATCCGCGCCGCCTCGTAAAGCTGCGGGGGGATGTTTTGCAGGCCGGCGATGAAGATGATCATGTTGAAGCCGAAATTCTTCCATACCGCCATCAGGATGATCGCCGGCATCGCCCAGTCCGGATTGCCCAGCCAGTCGATGGGATCGACGCCCAACCAGCTCAGGCCGTAATTCAACAGCCCGTAGCGCGGATGGTAGAGGTAGCGCCAGACCACCGCCACCGCCACCAGGGTGGTGACCACCGGCAGGAAGAACGCGGCGCGGAAGAAGCCGGGGAAGCGGGTCAAACGGGCGTTGACCAGCAGCGCGGCGCCCAGCGATAGCGCCACCGACAACGGTCCGCCCACCAGCACGAAGTAGAAGGTATTGCCGATGGCGATCCAGAACAGCGGGCTTTGCAGCAATTGCAGATAGTTGGTGAAACCGACGAAGCGCAGCCGGCTCAAATCGCCCAGCGCGTAGATGTCGAAATCGGTGAAGCTCAGCAGCAGCGCCGCCACCACCGGCAGGAAGAAAAACACCGCGATCAGCAGCAAGGCCGGGGCGAGGAACATTCCCGCGCTCAGGGCGGCGCGGCGTTCGCGACCGGTCATCGTTGTAGCCCTCGGCTCAGCAGCCAGCGTCGTTTTTCCAGAATCCGGTCCACGTCCCGATCCAGCGCCGCGAGCGCCTCGTCCACGCTGACCTGCCGGCGAATGGCCCGCTCGGCATGATAGGCCAGCTTGTTGGCGATCCGCTCCCATTCGGGAATCGCGGGTGTTGCCCGGACCTGTTGCAACTGTTGCCGGAACGCTTGTGCGTAACGGTTGCCGACCAGCGCCGGATTGGCCCAGGCCGACTGTCGGGCGGGTAAATCGCCGGTGAGTTGATAAAATCGCGCCTGTTGCGCCGGCTCGGCCAGAAATTCCAGCAGTTTCCAGGCTGCTTCCCGGCGCGGCGAGGTCCGGCTGAGCGCCAGGCTGGCGCCGCCAGCCAGCGATGCGCCCACCGCCCTCACCCCCAACCCCTTTTCCAGTGGGAGAGGGGGGAAATCAGTAAATCCCGGCAGCGGCGCGGTGTTCCAGTAGGGTTGCACCGCCGCCGGCAAGCGCCGCCCGAACTCACCGATGTTCCACGGCCCGCTGACGTAAACGGCGAACGCGCCGCTGGCGAATTCCTGATAAAGATTAGCCATCTGGGTATTACCGACCGGTGGCGCCAAGCCCTGTTCGAACAACCCGAGATAGAACAGGAACGCCTCGCGGAAACGCGGTTCCTGGAAATTGCCGTACTGGTCCCGGTCGCGCAGCAGGGTCGCGCCGCGTTGCAGGGCCAGGATCACCGGCAACTGCCATTCGTTGATCGAGAGCAGAATGGCGTGGCGTTCCGGACCCGCCCGCGCCTTGAGCCGGGTCATGGCCCGTACCCACTCCTCCCATGTCGTGGGCAGGTCGGCGAAACCGGCGGCGGCCAGCAAGTCGGTGCGATAGAACAGCAGCCGGGTATCCACATACCATGGCAGGGCGTAGGTTTGGCCGTCCAGCCGGTTGGTGGCGAGAATGCCGGGGAAATAGTCGGCCAGCGCGTCCGCCGGCCAGGCGCGCAACCGCGCATCCAGGGGTTCGACGGCGCGCAGGGCGACGAATTCGGGAATCCAGGTATTGCCGAGCTGGAACAAATCCGGCATGGCGTCACCGGCATGGGCGGTTAGCAGCTTTTCGTGCGCCGCGCTCCAGGGAATCTGTTGCACCCGCACCCGCAGGCCGGGATGGCGGCGTTCGAATTCCGGCAACAGCGCCTTGACCTGCTCGCCTTCCTGGCCCATCGCCCAAAACTCCACCACGACGGCCTGGGTGGTGGAGGAACCGCAGTTAGACAATCCCAGAGTGAGCAATACGGCGAACAACAGACGAATGAGCGATGGCATGAAAAATAGTGTAACCGCAATCGCGGCGGTTTGGGCCAGCGCCTTGAAATCGCCCGCCACCGCTCCCATATGATCAAATCAGTTGAATTTCCCAAATTCCGTCAGTTCGCGAGGTACGTCATGCCCATTTACGAATACCGTTGTCAGTCCTGCGACCATGCGCTGGAAGCCTTGCAAAAACTCAGCGATCCCGAACTTAGCGATTGCCCGAGTTGCGGTCTTCCGAAATTGAAGAAGTTGATTTCGGCGGTGGGATTCCGGCTCAAGGGCAGCGGTTGGTACGAAACCGATTTCAAGAACGGCGGCAGGAAGAACGTCGTCGAGACCGACCGCGCTCCAGCCAGCGACAGCCCGCCCGCCACCTCCACCTGCGATGGCGCCGGCGGGTGCGGAGCCTGCCCCGCGCCAACGGCGGCAACGGATTGAACAGGTGGGTGGGAGCCCCTCGCCCATGAGCGGGAGAGGGGCAGGGGCGAGAGAAGGTTTTCAACGAGTTAGCCCGCCGCGGTTGGGAACCACAACTGCGGAAACTGTATGAACTGCCCCTAAAATCAGGTTTTACCTTCCTGCAAACTCAGGGTTTCCCTGATTTCTCCGCTCAATCTTTCTACATAAAATATTTACATCGCGCCCCAATTCACAACCTAAATGAGCGTATTGCAACATCTGGTTATCCAAGTGTTGAGTAAAGAATGAGGGTTTTTGCCTGACGCTGGAAAGCTGCAAGATCAGCGTTTCGCGATCGGATCCGCCCAAGCGCGACGGGCTGGAAGCCGACGATGGTTGCTCTCTCCGGCGTAACTGTCGGCTTCCGCTCCATGAGCGCCGTGGTTCTTGAAACGCCCGGCCCGCGCGCCTGACCGGCATCGTCGATCTCGGCGCGTGCATTCATGGTGGATCCAGTGCGCGACGGGCTCGGCGAAGAGAGTCGAAAAACCGGGAATTTTGGTCTATACTCACAAAATTGTAACAATTGCCTGGGTGTTCGTGCGCTACCCCCCACATTCCGTCCCGGGCTGGCCTTGAGGGATTTTTTCGATACAATAGATTGATTTTATAAATAAAAAATCCACCAGCCTGTGGAGAAACAAGATGAGCGATGGGAAGACGTTTGCGGTCACCGTCATTGGGATTCCCGAGCAAGAGCGAAATGTTCTGAAGAATATCTTCAAGCTTTCCTTGTATCGTGCTTACACCTATACACTGGTTTCGCTCGACGAGCCGGGCCAAATCCTGATGGTGGACGCGGACGACCCCAGCGCCATGGCGGAATGGCGTGCCTTGCGCGGCGACGGCGCGAATCAGTCTTCGTCGTCCAAATCGCCAATTCCAACCGTGTTGGTTGCCAAGGAAGCACCCGCGAGCAGCACGGCCCATTACATTCGTCGGCCCTTCATCGCCACCCGCGTGCTCGGCGTGCTGGATCAAGTCGCGGTTCAGGCGCCTAGCACCGTTCCAGAACGGGTTATCGGTGGATCGGCGTCCGTGCCGGCCCCCGTCGAAGAGCCGTCGGCGCCGATAGCCTTGGTGGTGGATGACAGCAGCACGATCAGAAAACAGCTCGAACTGGAGTTGAAACTGCTTGGCGTCCAGGTTGACGCGGTTGAATCCGGCGAGCAGGCGTTCGAGTCACTGGCCCGGAAAAGCTATGACCTGATTTTCCTGGATGTGGTGCTGCCTGGCGCCGATGGCTATCAAATTTGCAAGACGATCAAAAAGGACAAGGTCAGAAGAAAAACACCCGTCATCATGCTGACCAGCAAATCATCGCCCTTCGACCGGGTCAAGGGCGCCTTGGCTGGGTGTGATACCTATCTGACCAAACCCGCCAAGCAATCCGTCTTCCAGAAGACCGTCAAGAAATATCTGAAGCTTCCGTAGTCCTCCGCCCAAGCGGATTTTTAAATGCCTGCACCAGATTTGAAAATGAATGGTGTGGTTTTTTCAAGAGGAGATGTCCATGCCCCTGAGAAAAGTGCTCGTGGTTGATGATTCCCCCACTGAGCTGACCAATATCAAAAGTATCGTGACCGAGGCTGGTTGTGCCGTGATCACCGCCACCAACGGCAAGGAAGCGGTCGAGAAAGCCAAGGCGGAAAAACCCGATTTAATCTTCATGGATATCATCATGCCGGACATGGATGGTTACGCCGCCTGCCGGCTGCTGGCCAATGAAACCGCCACCAAGGACATTCCAGTCGTATTCGTCACCAGCAAGAAACAGAAAGCGGATCGCCTCTGGGCGCAAATGCAGGGCGGGAAGGCGTTCGTCACCAAGCCCTATTCGCCCGATGCCATCATCGACCAGTTGAAGGCGTTCTTGTAAGACCGCCCGTGGCTTTTCAATGACCATGAACGAAAAGACCGCAAGGATTTCCCCCCGGCGCTGGCTCAACCCCAGCGCGGCGCTGAGTCGCTTCAAACCGCCAAGCAGCGTGGCGACCGGTATTGCGTCGGCTGAACAACAGCGCGCGCGGTACGGTTTCCGGATCGGCGGCGTCAACTTGCTGGTCGGCCAGGACACGGTCAGCGAAGTTCTGGAGCAGTCGTTGATTTATCCGCTGCCCAATACGCCGCCCTGGATGCTGGGACTGATCAATCTGCGCGGTAATCTGGCCCCGGTGTTCGACGTGAAACGGTTTCTGGATTTGGAGGACAGCGCCTCCGATGAGGAGAAACGCCGGCTATTGATTTTTGATCAGGGCGACAAGGCGGTCGGGATCTTGATCGATGGGTTGCCCCGGCTGGCGGTCGCCGGCCACGCCCTCTCCCGATTGCCGCCCTTGCCCGCCGCGTTGCGGACCCATGTCACCAAGGCCTATGCCCAGGACGATGTCGTATGGCTCGAATTCGACCACCAGGGTTTTTTTCGTGCCCTGGGTGGACGCATGGCCGGCGTGGATTGATCGGCATCGCGCCGAAGAGACGAATGGTTACCTCTTGATCTTCCTTCAAAGATAAGGACTACGAAGGATTGTTTTTAAGGAGAGCCGATTAGCTACGAAAAGAAACACCAGACCCATGCAGTTGGGTTGGTGCAAGATAACCCCAAAGGAGATACCGCGTATGCGCGCACGACATGATTCCAATGGCGCCGCCGGCGGAGCGGCGGGTTGGCGATGGGCCAAGAATAAAATGGTGCTGGGGTTGCTGCTGGGGCTGTGCGCGGCGGTTCCCTGGAGCTGGGCCCAGGAGACCGGCGTCACCGACAAAACCATCCGCATCGGGGCGACCATCCCACAGGCCGGAGATTACAAGGTTTACGGCGTTTTGCAGAAACAAGCGCTCGAGGCGGCGCTGGCTGGCCAGACGGTGCAGAAACGCTCCATCGAACTTGTTGTCATCAACGATTTCTATGATCCAGCCAAAACCGTCGAGGCTGCCAAGAAACTGATCGGGCAAGGTATTTTTGCGATGGTGCACAGCTTTGGCTCGCCAACCACCCGGGCGGTGTTGCCGGTGCTGGCCGAGAGCAAGGTGCCGGCGTTCGGGTTCTACACGGGCGCGGCCTTCACCGGGCCGGGCGATGTGCTGAATTTCCGCGCCAGTTACGCCCAGGAAGTGGAGACCGTGGTCGACGCGGCGCTGGCGGCGGGTCTCAAGCCGACCGAGGTATGCGCCTATGTCCAAAACGACGCCTACGGAATGGGGGGCGTCAAGGGGCTCCGCGTCGCCTTGACCAAGCACCCTGGCACCGAGTCGACCGTCGCCAGGGTGGACCATATCCTGAATCTGCCGGGAGACAACCCCGAGCGCAATGGCATCGGTCCGGTCGGCGTTTATCAGCGGGATACCACGAGCGCGCGCGAGGGCTATCAGTCGTTGAAGAAATGGGAGACCGACAGCGGCACTCGCTGCCGGCTGGTGGTCACCATGGCGGTCTACGATCCGGCGGTCGCCTTCATGGCGTATGCCCGCTACAAGGGCGAAACCTGGATTTTCAGTTCGCCGTCCCCAGCAGCCGGCAATCAACTGCAACAGATGCTTAAGGATCAGAACATCGTGGGCAAGGTGATCGCCACCCAGATCGTTCCGTCTCCCAACTCGTCGCTGCCGGTGGTGGTGGAAGCGCGCAAGGCGCTGGGCAGCGACTTGAATTATGTATCGCTCGAAAGCTATATCGTCGGCAAACTGTTCGTGACGATCATGCAAGCGATCGAGGGGCCGTTGACCCGGGAGAATTTCCTGAAGGCCGCGCGCCGCCAGCCCTACGACATCGGCGGCGTCAAGGTGGATTTCACCACCGACAACCAGGGTTCCGATTTCGTTTTGATTACCGTGCTGCGCGACGGTCAGTTCGTCATCGTCACGCCACAGGAACTGGCGGGGCTGTTCAAATAGCGGCGCTGGCCAGACAGGCGGGACCGGATACAGCGTCGGACACAAAAACCGTCACTGAAACAGCCGGGAATTCGTGAACCGGTCAAGCGAGGCGGGATTCAATCACCGAAGGAGGTAAAGCCGTCATGGGCGGTCAAAAAATCAACGCGCGGTTAACCATTACGATTGTCGTGCAACTCGTGATTCTGGTGGCGATCGGACTGACCGCCTATTTGGGCATGAATCGTGTCGGCGGCGGCGTCGTCCAGGTCGGTCGATCCGTGAGCGAGCAAGCCAGCCTGATACGGCTGGGCGAAATTGTTCGCGGCGATTTGTTGACCGTGGTCAACAACGTGGCGCGCGGCACCGCCACCTGGGAGCGGGCGAGCGCCGCGCTGCCGACGGCCAAGGCGAGCTTCCAGAAAAGCTGGCAGGCATTTCTCGACGCCTCGCACACGGACGAGCGGACGCGGTGGGAAACGGCCTTCAAGGCGCCCATAAGTAACGTCAACGAGGCTTTCGCCGAGCTGGAAAAGTTGGTGACCGCGCGGGATCGGGGCCAGTTGAATCTGTTCATCGGCAACGACCTCGATGTGTTGATCAGTCCTTTTTTCAAAACCTTGCAGGAGAGCACGGCGCAAGCCGAGGAACACACCGAGCAGGATGTGAAAACCGCGCGGAACACCACGAACGTCTTCACGGTGGTGATCGCGGTGATCGTCGTGCTGGGTTTCGTGATTACCTTCGCTCTGGGCACCACCACCTATCGAGCCATCGTGAATCCGCTCAACCAGATCATGACGACCGTGAAGGAAATTGGCGAAGGCAATTACGAGTCGCGCACCAACCTGACCGGCGGCGACGAACTGTCGGAACTGGGCCAGGCGTTCGACCAGGTGCTGGGCGAGCGGGTGAGCACGCTGGTGCAAGCGGAGCAGGAAAACGAGCAACTCAACGACTCCATCATCAATCTGCTGCAAGCGGTGTCCCAGCTTAGCCAGAGAGACCTGACCGTCAAGGTGCCGGTCACCGAGGACGTAACCGGTCCGGTGGCTGACGCGCTGAATCTGCTGACCGCCGAGACCGCCGTCGTGTTGCAGGGCGTGACCCAAATCTCCGAGCAGGTGGCGACCGCCTCCGACACAGTGAAGACGCAGGCCGACACCGTGATCGCCGTGGCCGAAAACGAACGCCAGGCGGTGGAGCAGACCGCCGCCGATCTGACCGCCGCGGCCGAGACCATGCGGCAGATCGCCGACCTGGCGCAAACCTGCAACGCCGCCGCCGAAACCGCGATCAAGACCACCCAAACGGCGTTGCAGACGGTGACCAGCACGGTGAGCGGCATCAACAGCACCCGCGACACCATCCGCGAGACGGAAAAGCGTATCAAGCGTCTGGGCGAGCGCTCCCAGGAAATCAGCGGCGTGGTGAACCTGATCAACACCATCGCCGAACGCACCCACATCCTGGCGCTGAACGCCAGTATGCACGCGGCTTCGGCCGGCGAGGCGGGCCGCGGTTTCGCGGTGGTGGCGGGCGAAGTGCAGCGCCTGGCCGAGAACGCTCGCGAGGCGACTTCCCAAATCGCCACCCTGGTCAGCAACATCCAGATCGAAACGGCGGACACGGTGAACGCCATGAACGCCGCCATCAGCCAGGTTGTCGATGGCAGCCGACTGGCGGAACAGGCTGGCGACCAGATGAAACGCACCCAGGAAACTACCGCCGAGTTGGTGGCCGCCGTGCAACAGATCGCGTCCCGCTCTCAAGAGCAGGCGCGCGTCAGCAGCGAGTTGTTGGGCCGCGCTCAACAGATTCAGGAAAGTACCCGCCAGACCAGCCAACAATTGCAGGAGCAAACGGTCCAGACCACCAATCTGGTGGAATACGCCAAGGGTTTGCTGGATTCGGTGCGCGTGTTCCGGTTGCCGGCATAAGCGAGACGCGCCCGCCGCCATGGCCGCCATGGCCGCCATTACAGGATTACTGCCGCCCGCGAGAGGGGTTTAGCCGCCATGCTCATATCGGAAGAACAGGTTGCGGCGCTGGAAGCACAGGTCGCCGAACTGCTC
Source organism: Candidatus Contendibacter sp. (assembly GCA_029624765.1). Lineage (GTDB taxonomy): Bacteria > Pseudomonadota > Gammaproteobacteria > Competibacterales > Competibacteraceae > Contendibacter. The sequence goes on from JARSSO010000010.1 coordinate 103,493, forward strand.
GGCCTTTTGGAGCTGCTTGATGGGGAGGGAATCACCGAGGGTATCCGCCAATACGCCGAACAGGTGGGGCGCATCGGGCAAGCGGCCGATAACGCCGGTTTTCCGGGATTGCGGGAAGTTTGCCGCTTGTTCCAGGACCATCTGGCGGGTTTGGGTGGCGATCATGGTTTGAGCGATGCCGAGCGGGAACGGTTGGAAGAATGGCCGATCCTGGTGATCGGCTGCCTCGGTGCCCCGGACGATCCGGCGGCCAGCGAACCGTTGATCGAGCATTTGTCCAGCCCGGTTTGGAGCGCGTCGCTGGCGGCGGAAAAAGCCAGGGCATTGCGTGCCTTGCTGGCTGGCGAGACGCCGACGGCCGAACCGGCTCCGGCGCCAGTCGAGGCGACGGAGCCTTTACCGGCCGAACCCGAAGCCATCGAATCGTTCATCGGGGTTTCCACCGACGCCGGTGTTGCCGAACGGTTGACTGAAATCGCGGCGACAGCGATGGCTAAAGTGGAAACCGAGGCCGGAACCGAGGCTGAAATCAAAACTGAAGTCGAGACGGAGGTTGCGGCGGAAGTCGAGGCGGAGGCTGAAGTCGAAGTGGAGGTTCTGGCTGAAACCGAAATCGGGACTGAAGTCGAAGCGGAGGTCCTGGCTAAAGCCGAAACCGGAACCGGAATCGGGATCGAAGCTGACGCTGGCGCCGAAGCCGCGACTGAAGCCGGATTTGAAATGACCGCTGGGATGAAACCCGCCGCGTTACCGGAATGGGCGGAAACCGCGGCGGGAACCGTACCGACCGCGATGGTGGATACCCTGGTTGCAGCAAGCGTCGAGGAAGGATCGGCGACCTCTGTCGTCGAAATGACGGCCGAGGCGGAGGAACCGGAAACCGAAACGGCGGCCGAGGCGGAGGAACCGGAAACCGAAACGGCGGCCGAGGCGGAGGAATGGACGTCGGGCGAGGAGGACGAGGACGAAGAACTTGCCGAAACAGTCGGATTGGGTGAAGCCCGCCAGGAATTGCTGGATATCCTCAGCGCCGAAATCACCCAAATCATCGAAACCGCCGACGATATGTTGACCTTGGTCACGGCCGCTGACAGCGCCCCTGCTGTCCGGCGCGAGGTTCTATCCGATTATGCCGAGCGCCTGGAACGGCTGGGGGATGCCTCGGCCTCGATCGGCTTGACCGGGTTGCAGCGGGTTTGCATCGGCTTGCAAGCCAATCTGAACCAACTGGCTGTCCGGGATAATCCGCTCACTGCGGAACAGCGGTGGGTGGTGGAAACCTGGCCCGCCTTGGCGCTTGGCTATCTGCAAGCGCTGGACGACCGCGCGGTTTGCGCGACTTTGGTGGCCCATCTCCAGAACGCCCACTGGCCGCAACCATTGGCGGCCTTGGAGGCGGCTCCGCTTGTTGACCTGCTGGTTGCGCCGAAATTGATGGCCGAGGAAGCCGAAGCGGAAGCCCGGCCCCGCCAGGCCCAGCCCGAGGATGTGTCCCTGGCGCTGCCGGCCGATGTCAATCAGGAATTGTTGGATGGCTTGCTTCAGGAATTGCCCCACCAGGCCGCCGAGTTCTCCGCCGCCATCCAGCGCTTGGCCGCTGGCGATGGCGAACTGCGGGACGTGGATGTGGCGCGGCGCATCGCGCATACCCTGAAGGGCGCCGGCAATACCGTCGGGGTGCGCGGCATCGCCACGCTGACCCACCATGTCGAGGATATTCTACAGGCGCTCGCCAAGCATGGCGCGTTGCCCAACCGGCCGCTGGCCGAAACCCTGTTGAACGCGGCCGACTGTCTGGAAGCCATGAGCGAGGCGCTGCTCGGCGTCAGCGCGCCGCCGACCCAAGCCTCCGCCGTTTTGCAAGAGGTGCTGGACTGGGCCAACCGCATCGACCGGACGGGGATACCGGCCGACGGCGAAGCGCCTCCGCCGGTGGCGACCCGACCGGAACCAGCCAAACCGGCCGAACCGGCCGAACCCGCGCCGCAACCCGTGGCCGCCGCGCCCGAAGCGACCTTGCGCATCCCCGCCCATCTGGTCGATGACGTATTGCGGCTGGTGGGCGAGAGCATCATTCTCACCGGCCAGGTTCAGGAGCGGATTCGCAAGACCGTCGCGCAGACCAGGGCGGTGATGGCGCAAAATCGCCTGTTCCAGCAACTGACCGCCGAACTGGAGCAACTGGTCGATATCCGCAATGTATCGTCGCCGCTGTCCAGGTCGATCCAGCGCGGCGATTTCGATCCGCTGGAGCTGGAGCAGTACAACGAACTCAACACCGTCACCCATCGTCTGGTCGAGTCGGCCACCGACACCCGCGAATTGGGTCGCGCCATCGAGGATAATCTAGCGGAACTGGATACCTTGCTGGTGGATCAAGGTCGCCTGCACCGGGACAATCAGGAAGCCGTGTTGCGCACCCGCATGGTGCCGATCCAGACGGTGACGCCGCGCTTGCAACGCGGCGTGCGGCAGACCTGCCGGCTGGTGGACAAGGAGGCGGAATTGACGGTGCGCGGCGCCGGCACGCTGATGGACAGCAACATCCTGAACGACATGGTCGATCCGTTGATGCACATGCTGCGCAACGCCGTGGACCACGGCATCGAAGCCCCAGCCCAGCGCAAGCGTTTGGGCAAGCCGCCGGTCGGTCGGATCGACCTCAGCTTTGGGCGCGAGGGCAACAACATCGTCGTCCGTTGCCAGGACGACGGCGCCGGGCTGGATCTGACGGCGATTCGCCGAACGGCGATTGCGCGCGGTCTGCTCGCCGCCGACCAACCGCTATCGGACGATGAACTGATCCGGCTGATCTTGTTGCCGGGCTTTTCGACCCGCGACGAAGCGACTCAAACCTCGGGGCGCGGCATCGGCATGGATATGATCTACAGCCGGCTGTTGGCCATGAAGGGCTCGCTGCGCATCCAGACCCAGGCCGGTCAGGGCTGCCTGATGGAGTTGCGGTTGCCGGTCACCTTGATCTCCACCCATGCGTTGCTGGTGCGCCTGCGCGAGCAGATGGTGGCCCTGTCCGACCGTGGTATCGAGCAGATTCTGTATTCCGGCGTCGGCACCATTCAAAAGCTGGGTAAGATCAGCACCTATCAGATGGGTGACGAAATTTACGAACTCACTTCTTTGGACGCGCTGCTCAACCTGCCGCCGGATCACCGGGCGCGAAGCCGGTCGGTGCCGTCGGTGCTGCTGGTGCGGGAGGACACCGGCGCCGTTCGCGCGGTGTTGACCCAGGAAATCATCGACAGCCGCGATCTGGTGGTCAAGAATCTGGGCCAGTACATTCCCCGGATCAACGGCATCGTGGGCGCCACCATCCTGGGCGATGGCAGCGTGGCGCCGGTGCTGGATTTGCCGGAGCTTTTGCGCGCTTCGACCACCGCCCAACCCGTGCTGGCCGCCGCCGCCCGCCCGGCGGCGCCCGCCGAAGCCGCCCCTCATCGTCTCTTCGTGCTGGCGGTGGACGACTCGCTAAGTGCTCGTCGCTCGTTGGCGCAGTTCGCGCAGGATGCCGGTTTCGAGGTGCGCACCGCGCGCGATGGCCTGGAAGCGATCGAGATCATCAACGGCAAGCGCCCGGATCTGGTGCTGGCCGATCTGGAGATGCCGCGGATGAACGGTCTGGAGTTGACCGCGCACCTGCGGGCCAATCAGGCCACCCACGAGTTGCCCGTCATCATGATCACCTCGCGCTCCACCGAAAAGCATCGGCGCGAGGCAGAAACGACCGGCGTCGATGCTTATCTGACCAAGCCGTTTCTGGAAGATGAACTGCTCGGGCATATTCACCGACTGTTGCGACGCGCATGAACGGACCAACGCAAACGACGGCCCTGGCCGATCTTCAGGCGATCCGGGCGTTCGCCGTGTTGACCTTGGACGGGCGCAAATGGCTCCTGCCACAAGCGGAGGTTCAGGCACTGGAGTCGCTACTGGACATCGACCGTGAGGTGAAAATTCCAGGCAGCATCGGGGCGGTGGCGTTCGCGGGCGAGTGGTGGCCGGTGTACTGTCTGTCCGGTGAGTTGCAAGTTCTATCGCATCTGCCGGACGGTCGCCGGGCCTGTCCGTTGCTGGACAACGGCGCCGACCGCTTCGGCCTGGTCTGCGACCAGGTGGAAACATTGGCGGCGGCGCCCCGCCCGCAGCCCCTCCCGGCCTGCATGACCCTGCCGGATTCTCCGATTCAGGCGCTGGTTCTGCTGAACGACGGGCTGGGTTGCGTGACCACCACCGAGCATCTGGCGGCCTTGATCGCCGCCGCCCCGGAGAAAGCCGATGGCTGAGAGCGCCGCCTGGGTGTTGGCCCTGGATCATCAACTGCGCGCCGCCGTGGGCGAGCGTGAACTGGCGCATCTGATCGAAGTGCCGATTCTGCTGGATGTTCCGCGCAGCCCACCCTACTGCCGGCAGGTATTGGTCTGGAACGATACCGTGTTGCCGGCGATGGACTTGGCGGCCTGGCTGCGAAGGCAACCGATGCAGCGCCAGCAGCCGTTGGCCGGGGTGTTCGCCTACCAGACGCGCCCGGGCGCGGACCCCGAGTATGGCGCGTTGTTGCTCTCCGGTATCCCGACGCGAACCCGGGTCGACGATGAGCAGGTCTGCGCACTGCCGAAACAACCCAACCATTGGCAGAGCCTGGCGATTTCCTGTTTCCGGCAGGGCGACCAGCCGATTCCCATCTTGGACCTGGCCCATATTTTCAGCGGTGGTTTGCTGTGAAAACTCTTTGGTGAAGGGCGGATGACACTGGTCGCCCTGATCAACTTGCCGAACGCCGACAGCAAAATCGCTGAAGCGAAAGTCGAGATGACTTTGATCCGCTTTCCCGATTGTGAAATTCGGTTAAGGAAAGCGGATACGGCGCGGTCGCCCATCGCCGCCACGGTTGCGGGTCGCGGTTCGAATCCGTAGCATTTCCGTCTTTGAACCCGGCGTATCCCGACACACCAGAACATTGCGTTTTCCTGGGATTTCGCCTCGCAAAACGGAAACCGGACACCATGCGCAGCCATTATTGCGGCCAAGTCACAGAAACCCTCCTGGATCAAGATGTTACCCTCTGCGGTTGGGCGCACCGTCGCCGTGATCACGGCGGCGTGATTTTCGTCGACCTGCGCGACCGCGAGGGTCTGGTGCAGGCGGTGATCGATCCCGATACCCCGGACGCCTTCGCCAACGCCGAACGGGTGCGCAACGAATACGTCCTGCGGGTGACGGGTCGGGTGCGCCGACGGCCCGGAGGCACCGAGAATCCCAATCTGGCCACCGGCGCGGTGGAGGTGCTGGCCCGCGAGCTGGAAATTCTCAACCGGTCGGAGCCGTTGCCGTTCCAATTGGACGATCAGGACACTTCCGAGGAAGTGCGGCTACGCTACCGTTATCTCGACCTCCGGCGGCCGGAGATGCAGGAGCGGCTGCGGCTGCGCACCCGCGTGATCAGCGCGCTGCGCCGGTTTTTGGAGCAGCACGGCTTCATGGACATCGAGACCCCGATGCTGACCAAGGCCACCCCGGAAGGCGCTCGCGACTATCTGGTCCCCAGCCGCACCCATCCGGGCAGCTTTTTCGCCCTGCCGCAGTCACCCCAGTTGTTCAAGCAACTGCTGATGATGGCGGGCCTGGATCGCTATTATCAGGTGGTCCGCTGTTTCCGCGACGAGGATCTGCGCGCCGACCGCCAGCCGGAATTCACCCAACTCGATATCGAAACCTCGTTCATGGACGAGCAGGCCATCACCGACCTGATGGAAGAAATGATTCGAGGGATGTTCAAGGCCGTCCTCGGGGTGGATTTGCCCAACCCGTTCCCGCGGATGCCTTACGAGACCGCGATGCGGCGCTATGGCTCCGACAAGCCGGATTTGCGCATCCCGCTGGAACTGACCGAGTTGTCGGATCTGATGGCGGGGGTGGAATTCAAGGTCTTCTCCGCTCCCGCCAACGATCCCAACGGCCGGGTGGCGGCGTTGCGAGTGCCGAACGGCGGCAAACTGAGTCGGCGCGAGATCGATCTTTACACCGAATTCGTCGGTCGTTATGGCGCGAAAGGACTGGCCTACATCAAGGTGAACGATGTCGCCGCCGGTCGCGAGGGCTTGCAGGCCCCGATCGTCAAATTCCTGCCCGACGAGACGCTGGCCAAGCTGCTGACCCGCACCGGGGCGGAAAACGGCGATCTGATCTTCTTCGGCGCGGACTCGACCAAGGTGGTCAACGACGCGCTGGGCGCGCTGCGGATCAAGCTTGGCCACGATCTCGGCTTGGTGCATGGGGCGTGGGCGCCGTTGTGGGTGGTCAACTTCCCGATGTTCGAATGGGACGGACAGGAGCAATGCTGGAACGCCCTGCACCACCCCTTTACCGCGCCGCGCACCGACGATCCCGCCGAGGTGCGCGCTCATCCCGAACATTGCCTGTCGCGGGCCTATGACATGGTGCTGAACGGCACCGAGATCGGCGGTGGCTCGGTGCGTATCCACCGCCAGGAGATGCAGAACACGGTGTTCGAATTGCTGGGCATCGGCCCCGAGGAAGCGCGGGCCAAATTCGGTTTTCTGCTGGACGCTCTGAAGTTCGGTTGCCCACCACACGGCGGTCTGGCCTTTGGCCTGGACCGGCTGGTGATGCTGATGGCGGGGGCGACCTCCATCCGCGAGGTGATGGCCTTCCCCAAGACCCAGAGCGCCGCCTGCCTGCTGACTCAGGCCCCGGCTCCCGTCACCGAGGCGCAGTTGCGCGATCTCAACATCCGCCTGCGCCGCACGCCCTGAGAGCGGGAGCGATTGGAGACACAGCCGTCGCCCCCGCCCCTGTTCCACTTAGAGGGCGGGGGGAAACCACCATCCTGGAAACGCCCGGAATCGGTGCTGGTGGTGGTGTATACCGCCGCCGGCGAGGTGTTGGTGTTGCGGCGTCGCCAGCCACCCGATTTCTGGCAGTCGGTGACCGGCAGCCTGCGCTGGGACGAGGCCGATCCGCTGGACGCCGCGCGCCGGGAACTGCGCGAGGAAACCGGCCTGGGCGACGAAGTGGAAATCGGCGGCGGCGGCGTGGTCAACCGCTTCCCGATCCTGCCGCCCTGGCGGCATCGCTATGCCCCGAACGTCGCCGAGAATGTTGAGCACGTCTTCCGGGCTTTGCTGCCGGAACGGCGGCCAGTGGTGCTCGATCCCGCCGAACATGGCGAATACCAATGGTTGCCCCGCGCGGCGGCGGCGGCCAAAGTCGCCTCCTGGACCAACCGGGACGCCATCCTGAATCTGCCATGAAGGCGCTGCTCGCCCGTTATGCGGCGCCATGCGTCGGCCTGACGGTGTTCGTCGCCGCGCTGTGGGTCCTGCATCATGCACTGGCCACGCACCACTACCAGGATGTCGTCGCCGCCTTGAAGCGCCAACCGGGTTGGCGATTGGCGGCCGCCTGCCTGTGCACGATCCTGAGCTATCTGATCACCACCGGCTACGACTGGCTGGCGCTGCGCTACATTCGCCATCCCCTACCCTGGCCCAAGGTGGGTTTCGCCGCCCTGACCAGTTACGCCATCAGCAATTCGGTCGGGCTTTCGATCCTGACCTCCAGTTCGCTGCGTTACCGGTTGTATTCGAGTTGGGGCCTGACGGCGGTGGACATTGCCCGGATCGTCCTGTTCACCACCCTGACTCTGTGGCTGGGCATTCTGACCGTGGGCGGCGTGGTTTTGGCGTTGAATCCGCTGGATCCGCGCGCCTTGCCGCATCTGGCCATGAACAGCCGGCTGCTGGGAGTCCTGCTCCTGATTCCGCCGGTCGCCTACCTGTTGCTGGGAGTCTTGCGCCGCCAGCCGCTGCCGGTGGGACCATGGACGTTGCCCATGACGCGACCCCGGCTGGCGTTGCCGCAACTGGCGGTGGGTTCCCTCGACTGGGTGATGGCCAGCGCGGTGCTGTATATCCTGCTGCCGGCCTCGGCCAAGATCGATTTTGGCCAAGTACTCGGCGTCTTTCTCGTGGCCCAGCTCGCCGGCCTGATCAGCCATGTTCCGGGTGGGCTGGGCGTGTTCGAGTCGCTGGTGCTGCTGCTGCTGAAAAACCATCTGCCCACCGCCCACCTCCTCGGCACGCTGTTGGCCTATCGACTGATCTACTATCTGCTGCCGCTGGCCCTGGCGGCGCTGGCGCTCGGCCTGTACGAATTGCGGCATCAGAAGGAACGGATCCTGTGGCTGCCGCGCCTGGTGGGACCGTGGGCTCCGGTGTTCTTGCCCCAGGTGTTCGCTCTGCTGGCGTTCATCAGCGGCGCGGTGCTGTTGTTCTCGGCCGTGACTCCGGCGGTGGAGACGCGGCTGGCGTGGCTGGAGGATCGAATTCCGCTGTCGGTCCTGGAAGCCTCCCATTTCGTCAGCAGCCTCCTGGGCGCGGGTCTGCTGTTGCTGGCGCGGGGTCTGCAACGCCGGCTCGACGCCGCCTGGCTGCTGGCCGTGCTCTTCCTGGGCGCGGGCATCGCCGCTTCGTTGCTCAAGGGCGCCGATTACGAGGAAGCCGTCATCCTGACGGTGCTGCTGGCGGGTCTGCTGCCATCCCGCCGGGAGTTTTACCGCCGCGCCTCGCTGCTCGGCGAAAGCTTTACGCCAGGCTGGGTCGCCACCATCCTGGTGGTGCTGGTCTGCGCCGCCTGGCTCGGTATCTTCTCGTATCGGCATGTCGAGTACTCGCGGGCGCTGTGGTGGGATTTCAGCTTCGGCGACCAGGGTGGCGCGCCACGCTCCCTGCGGGCGCTGGTGGGCGCGCTAGGCGTGGCGCTGTTCTTCGGCGTCGCCAAGCTGCTGCGGCCCATGCGCTTCGAGCCGAACCGGCCCGGAGCGAACGATCTGCGGCAGGCCCAGGCCATTGCCGTCGCGTTCCCGCGCAGCTACGCCCATCTGGCCTTGGTCGGGGACAAGGCGCTGTTGTTCAACGAAAACCGCGAGGGGTTCCTGATGTACGGCGTGGCCGGCCGCGCCTGGGTGGCGATGGGCGATCCGGTCGCCGCCCGCGAGGAAGACCGCCGCGAACTGGCCTGGCAATTTCGCGAGTTGTGCGGGCGTCATGGCGGCTGGCCCGTGTTCTATCAGGTGCACCCGGACCATCTGGGGCTGTACGTGGAACTGGGACTGACCCTGCTCAAATTCGGCGAGGAGGCGCGGGTGCGGCTGACGGAATTCTCGCTGGACGGCAAAGCGCGAAAAACCCTGCGCAATACGGTCAGCCGGCTGGAGCGGGACGGCTACCGGTTCGAGATCGTGGAAACGGCGGTTGTGCCGGACCTGTTGCCCCGGTTGCGAACGGTTTCCAACGCCTGGCTGCGTGGAAAGAACGCCCGGGAGAAGGGATTTTCGCTGGGGTTTTACCAAGAGGACTACCTGCGAACCGGCCCGGTCGCCATCGTGCGCCACGACGCGGATATCGTCGCTTTCGCCAATCTGTGGCGGGGTGGGGGCGAGGAATTGTCGGTGGACTTGATGCGGTATCCGCCCGACGGCCCCAATGGCCTGATGGACTACCTGTTTCTCCGGATCATGCTATGGGGCCGCGACCAGGGCTACGCGTGGTTCAGTCTCGGCATGGCGCCCCTGGCCGGTTTGCAGAATCGCAACCTCGCGCCGCTGTGGAATCGATTCGGGGCGATGGTGTTTGGCGGTGGCGAAGCGTTTTACAATTTCCGGGGCCTGCACCAGTACAAGGACAAGTTCGATCCCCGGTGGGAAGCTCGCTATCTGGCGACGCCCGGCGGCCTGGCGTTGCCCCGGGTGTTGACGGAGTTGACCGCCCTGATCGCCGGCGGCGTCAGGGGGGTGATCGGCAAATGACAACCCCGTGGAACCTCTCGATGCGTATGTCATGGCGAATTTTGGGTTTGGCCGTCGCTCTGCTGGCGGCCGCCGCCACGTGGGCGGAACCCGCTGAAACCACGCTGGACGACGCAACCTTCGGCAAGCTGATGGTTCGGTACGCCACCGACGAACCCAAGGGCGTGATTCTCTTTGCGTCCGGAACCGGCGGCTGGAACGCCGAGCTGGCGGCGGCGGCGAAGGCGGTCGCGGGACTGGATTACGTGGTCGCGGGCATCGACTTGACCGACTATCTGATCCGATTGGACCGGGCGGAGGCCGCCTGCGCCGACCCGGCGGCGGACCTCGATCGATTGAATCGACTGCTTGAGCAACGCTATCCCATCGCCACGCACCAGCCTCCCATTCTGCTCGGTTACGGCGCGGGCGCGGCGTTGACCTACGCGGCGCTGGCCCAGGGACCGGACGACCGCTTTCATGCCGGAGTCGGGGTGGATTTCTGCCCGGAATTGCCCTTGCGCAAGCCCTTGTGTCCGGGCGCGGCGCGTTTGGAAAGCGTCCGGTTGCCGGATGGCAAAGGTATCGCGCTCAAGCCGGTGACTCGGCTCCCGACCACCTGGTTCGTGTTCCAAAACAAACCGGCCTGCGATGCCGGAATGGCGGCGCAATTCGTCAGGTCCATTCAACTGGCCCGGCTGGCCGAAATCCCCGGCGCGACGGGAGAGGAACACTGGCTGCCGCAAGTTTCCGCCCTGCTGCAATGGCTGGACCCCGGCATCGTCCGGCAGGTCCAGCCCGACGCCAGCGTCGGCGGCGTGCCGCTTACCGAGATGCCGGTCAGCGAAGGTCCCGACCGCCCGCAACTGGCGGTGATGTTCTCCGGCGACGGTGGCTGGGCGTTGCTCGACCGCGCCGTGACCGCCGAATTGGCGAAACACGGGCTGCCCGTGGTCGGCTGGGATTCGTTGAGCTATTTTTGGAAAGCCCGCCAGCCGGACGAAGTGGCGCTCGATTTAGAGCGGGCGTTGCGTTACTACCTGGACGCCTGGAAAAAGAGTCGAATCGTGTTGATCGGTTATTCGTTCGGCGCCGACGTGCTGCCGGCGGTGGTCAACCGTCTGCCCCAGGAATTGCGGGACCGCATCGATCTGATGGTGTTGCTGGGCCTGTCCGATTATGCCTCCTTCGAGTTCAACCTGACGGACTGGATCAGCGACCGACCCGACGCCACCGACCAGCCGGTGCGGCCGGAGATCGAGAAATTGAAGACTCTCAAGCGGTTGTGCATTCATGGCGCGGACGAGGCGGATGCGAGCTGCCCGAAGCTGGCCGATCTGGGCGTGATCGTCGAAAAAATGCCCGGCGACCATCATTTCGACGAGGATTATCCAGGCGTGGCCCGGCGCATTCTCGATCAATTGCCGCCGTTGCCGCCGACACGGCCCTGAAGAATTCGAATATGGCCATTTACGCCATCGGCGACATTCAGGGGTGTTACGACCCTCTCGTGCGTTTGTTGGACCGGGTCCGGTTTGATCCAGCCGCCGACAGGCTGTGGTTGGTCGGCGATCTGGTCAATCGCGGGCCGCATTCGGTCGAAGTGTTGCGGCTGGTGCAGGGTCTGGGCGAGCGGGCGGTGGTGGTGCTGGGCAATCACGACTTGACGCTGCTGGCGGTTGCCGCCGGTCAAGTCAAGCCCAAGCGCAAGGATACGTTCCACGCCATTCTCACCGCGCCGGACCGGGACGAATTGCTGGACTGGCTGCGTCGGCGGCCGCTGCTGCATCACGACCCGGCGCTCAAGTTTACCCTGATTCACGCCGGCCTGCCGCCGCAGTGGGATTTGACGCTGGCGCAACGCTGCGCGGCGGAACTGGAAGCGACCCTGCGCGGGCCGGATTGCGGGGATTTCCTGGCCCACATGTTCGGCGGTGAACCGCGCCGCTGGCGGGATGATCTGGCTGGTTACGACCGGCTGCGCTTCATCGTCAACGTCCTGACCCGGATACGGTTTTGCACGGCGGATGGCGCGCTGTCCTTTGCCGAGAAGGGGCCGCCGGGCAGTCAGGAGCCGGGTCTGTTGCCCTGGTTCACCGTGCCCGGCCGGCGCAGCGCCGATCTTAACCTCGTGTTCGGCCACTGGGCGGCGCTGGGCTATTATCGCGCGCCAGGGATTTACGCGCTCGACAGCGGCTGCGTCTGGGGCAATCGGCTGACCGCGATCCGGCTGGACCAACCCGGCGCGCCCGTCTGGAGCGTGTCGGCGGTCGATCCGCCGCCACCGCCGTGATGTCCTCGCTCGCGCTCATCGCCGCGCTGGCGCGCAACCGGGTGATCGGTTGCGGCAACCGCCTGCCTTGGCGCTTGCCGGCGGATTTGCGCTTCTTCAAGCAAACGACCATGGGCAAGCCGTTGTTGATGGGCCGGTACACCTGGGAATCCATCGGTCGGCCGTTGCCGGGCCGCCGGATGATCGTACTGAGCCACGATCCGGATTATCGGACGCCTGGCTGCGCGGTGGCGCGGTCGCTGGACGAGGCTTTGCAGTTGGCTGGGGCGGTTCCCGAAGTCATGATCATCGGTGGAGCAACGGTGTACGCTCAGACCCTGCCCCGCGTCGAGCGGCTGTATCTTACGCGGGTGGACGCCGATGTACCTGGCGACGCCTGGTTTCCGGAATGGAACGAGGGAGACTGGCGGCTGGCTTGGGAGGAACGGCATCCGGCGGACGCGGATCACGCCTGGCCGTACCGGTTTCAGCGGCTGGAACGGGCGCACCATGCGTCAAACGGAAAATCCTGATGTCATCCAATGCCAATGATCGAACCACTGGTTCGCCATTCCCGATTTTGCCTTTCCCGGGCAACGCCTTGGATCGCTGGCGCCAGGCGGCCCGAACCGCCCCGTGGGTCACGTGGGTGCTGGTCTTGATCCTGTTCGCGCTACCACTCGCCGCCTACTGGAATACCACGCTTCATCACTTCGGCTTCCGCGACGATTACGCCAACCTCAGCGAAGCGCACGAGCAACCGGGCAAGATCGTTGCGTTCACCGCCTCGCACGCACGACCCCTTTACGGAGTTTTGCTGCAACAATCGTTCAAGCGGGTCGGTTCGATTCACGAACTGCAGTGGTTGCGCTTCGCCGGCGCGGCTGGACTCGGGCTGGTAGCGGTCATGCTGTTCGGACTGCTGCGGCGGCTGGGCTGGAACCGGGTTACGGCCGCTTTCACCGCCGCCATGGTTACGCTGACGCCCTCGGCACAGGTGATCGCCAGTTGGGCCACCGCCTGGCCATACACCGTGCCGGCCATCCTGTCGCTGGGTGGATTCATGCTGACAGATCGGCTGGGCGCCGGGCGCTGGAAGGAGATCGGCTGGGTGGGCGCCGTGCTGCTCGTGGCGCTCGGCGCGCTGAGCTATCAGCCCAGCAGCTTGTTTTATCTCGTCGGCGTCGCGGCGGCGCTGCCGAGTCGGCGCGAATGGAAACTGGCGCGGAATCTGCGCTGGGCGGGCTGGCATCTGACCGTCGTGTTCCTGGGGCTGGCGGTCGCGTTCCTGACGATGAAAGCGTTGTATGCGACGGGCGTGTTCGAAGCCTCCAAACGATTGGCATTTGAACACGACCCCGTCGGCAAATTCTGGTGGTTTCTTCGGGAACCCTTGCTCAATGCCATCAATGTGTTTTTTCTTAACGACAACCAGGGGACGCCGCGGGCGCTGTACGTGGCGGGCGCGGGCGCGGCGGCGTTGCTGGTGGCCAGCCCGGCGGTCGAGTGGCTTAAAGGCAACCGGCAAACGGCCGGTTTCTGGCTGCTCCTGCTGTTGGCGCTGCCGATCGCCGCGCATGGCGTGAACCTGGTGGCGGCGGAGCGGTGGGCCACTTATCGCACGGTCTTTACCCTGACCAGCGTGTTGTTGGTCTTTCTCGTCCTGTCGTGGAATCGGCTCTGCGGTCTGGCCGGTCGCCAGGGCCGGTTCATTGAGCTAGCCGGCTACGCGGTGGCGATGGCGATGGCCATCCATCTGGCGCGAACCCATCCTTATTACCTCATCGCGATTCCCCAAGGCGAGGAATTGCAGATTCTCGATGCGGCGGCCGACCGGGTGGCACCGCGGGATCGGCCGGTAAAAATTTATTTCGTGCAGCCCCCCGACGATGGTCCGACCGAAATCAGGTACCACGATGAATTTGGCTCGCTCTCGACCAACGCTAGCTGGACGCCGAAAGAGATGTTCAAGCACCTCATGCGCGAGCGCTTCCCCGACACGCCCGACCACGCACGATACTACAGGCTGCGGACCGGTTTTAGGCCACTACCGGAGGGCGAGCAATTCGATCTGGTCATCGATATGCACAAGGATATGCGCGAGCTTCACAAGCTCGGTCCGTTCTATGCGGAATCGCATATGGAAAGGTGAACAGGCCAGCCGGTCGCCCAGCTTCCTGTCGGCATGGCCGAGAGGCCGTGCCAGAACCAACGGGTTGATCCAGGTCGCGCGCTGGTTGACGGATAGCACGTCGGCTTGGCCGGGGTCGTCGGCAAGCCGAATTTGGGATCATCGAGGATCTGGGTTCAGGGCATTGTCGAGACGAAGTTTTTGCGCGGCCTTCCGCAAGGATTCCCGATGACCCTTCATCCGATCGTGGCGGCGGTGACCGACCGGATTCGCCGGCGCAGCGCGCCGGCCCGCCGCGCCTATCTGGCGCGGCTCGACCAGGCCCGCGTGCGCGGATCGCGCCAGGACCTGTCCTGCGCCAACCTCGCCCATGCCTTCGCCACTCTCGACCCGGCCGACCCGGCCATCCCGCGCGAGGTGCGTTGGCCCCATCTGGCCATCGTCTCCTCGTACAATGACGTGCTGTCCGCGCATCAGCCGCTGGAGCGATTTCCGGCCCTGATCAAGCAGGCGGCGCGCGAGGCGGGCGCGGTGGCGCGGTTCGCCGGCGGCGTCCCGGCCATGTGCGACGGCGTGACGCAAGGCCAGCCGGGCATGGAACTGTCGCTGTTCTCGCGCGACGTGATCGCGATGGCAACCGCCGTGGCGCTGGCGCATGGCGTGTTCGACGCGGTGTTGTGTTTGGGCGTCTGCGACAAGATCGTGCCGGGAATGCTGATCGGCGCCCTCCACTTCGGCCATCTGCCGACGATCTTCGTGCCCGGCGGACCGATGACCTCGGGCCTGGCCAACGCCGAGAAAGCGAAAATTCGTCAACTGTTCGCGCAAGGCCGGATCGGACGCGATGCGCTGCTGGAGGCCGAGTGCAAGGCTTACCATGGGCCGGGCACCTGCACGTTTTACGGCACCGCCAACAGTAACCAGATGCTGATGGAAACGATGGGCCTGCATCTGCCTGGCGCGGCCTTCGTCCCTCCCAACACCGCGCTGCGCGACGCCCTGACCCAGGCGGCGGCCCGGCGCGCGGCCCGGATTACCGCCCAGGGCGAAGAGTACATCCCGGTTGGGCGGGTCGTGGACGAGCGGGCGGTGGTCAACGGGATCGTCGGCATGCTGGCCACCGGCGGTTCGACCAATCACACTCTGCACCTGATCGCCATCGCCCAGGCCGCCGGCATCTCGATTGACTGGGACGATTTCGGCGACCTGTCGGCGGTGGTGCCCCTGCTCGCCCGGATCTATCCGAACGGTCCAGCCGACATCAACCAGTTTCATGCCGCTGGCGGCGCGGGCTTTCTCATCGGCGAGCTGCTGGACGCCGGGCTGCTGCACGGCGATGTGCTGACCGTCGCCGGCGAAGGTCTGGCGCGCTATCGCGAAGAGCCTTGTCTGGACCATGGCGCGCTGGCCTGGCGCCTGGCCCCGTGGCGAAGCGGCGACGAGTGCGTCCTGCGTCCCGCCGCGCGACCGTTCAGTCCCGATGGCGGATTGAAAGTGCTGAGCGGCAATTTGGGTCGCGCGGTGATGAAGACTTCGGCGGTCAAGCCGGAATATCGGGTGGTGGAAGCGCCCGCCCTGGTGTTCGACGCGGGGGAGGCGCTGATGGCCGCGTTCGACCGGGGCGAGCTGCGGCGCGACTTCGTCGCCGTGGTGCGCTATCAGGGGCCGCGCGCCAACGGGATGCCGGAATTGCACCAGTTGACGCCCCCGCTCAGCGCATTGCGGGGCGAAGGTTTTAACGTGGCCCTGGTCACCGACGGCCGCTTGTCGGGCGCATCCGGCACGGTGCCGGCGGCGATTCACGTCACGCCGGAATGTCTGGCCGGCGGGCCGCTGGCCAAGGTGCGCGACGGCGATGTGATTTTGCTCGATGGCGAGCGCGGGGTTCTCGAAGCGAAGGTCCCGGCGACGGAATGGGCGGCCCGTCGGCCGGAACCGGTGGATTTGCGCGACCATCAACACGGCTGCGGGCGCGAATTGTTCGCCGTCTTCCGCGCCCACGCGACCGGGGCGGAGCGGGGAGCGATCACCTTCACGACCGGGGAGAACGTGGAAACGACGCCAGCGTCCCACGCCGCGCCGGGGGATGCGCCATGCGCGGATTGACCGTGCCGGAGGTGATGCGCATCGGTCCGGTGATTCCGGTCCTCGTCATCGACGAGTTGGCGTGGGCGGTTCCCCTGGCTAACGCCTTGGTCGCGGGCGGCGTGCGGGTGTTGGAGGTCGCTCTGCGCACCGCCGTGGCGCTGGCGGCGATCCGGGCCATCGCGCGCGAGGCGCCGGATGCAATCGTGGGCGCCGGTACTCTGATTCGTCCCGAGGATTTTGTCGAGGCGCGGGATGCCGGCGCCCGTTTCGGCGTCAGTCCCGGTTTGGCCCCGGCGCTGATTGAGGCCGCCCGCGAAAGCCGCTTGCCCTGGTTGCCGGGCGTGATGACGCCATCCGACGTGATCGCCGCCCGCCTGGCGGGCTGGCGTGAGATGAAATTGTTCCCGGCCCGGCAAGCGGGTGGCGTCGGGATGTTGCAAGCGTTGGCCGGGCCGTTTCCGGACGTGACGTTCTGTCCGACCGGAGGCATCACGGCCGCGACCGCGCCGGAGTTTTTGGCGCTGCCCAACGTCGCTTGCGTGGGCGGCTCCTGGTTGACTCCCAGGGCCGCGCTGGCGGCGGGTGATTGGAAGCGGATTACGGCCCTGGCCCGACAGGCGAGCGGCCTGAGGCCGCGATGAAGCATCGCCTCATGGAACATAAACCAGGCGCCATATTGAACCTTGACCTGGCCTATGTTCGAACCCCGGCGATCACCCGCAGCCCGGTGAAAATCAAATCCGGCTCCAGCCGATAGCTGTCCTGTAAACAGGGCAATACCATCCCGGCGGCGCCCCCGGTCAGCAGCCGCGCGCCGGGGCCGT
The DNA here is from genome assembly GCA_029624765.1 of Candidatus Contendibacter sp. GTDB lineage: Bacteria > Pseudomonadota > Gammaproteobacteria > Competibacterales > Competibacteraceae > Contendibacter. The sequence continues at coordinate 120,631 of JARSSO010000010.1, forward strand.
GGCTGGCGATCATCCGGTCGATGATCCCGTCGATGGCCGAGGCCACCGCATACAGCGATCCGCCCCAGACGCAGTCGCGGGTGCTCTGACCGAACAGGCGCGCTTCTCCCGTTTCCGGCGGAATCTGCCGGGTTTCCCGGTACAACGCTTCGCGCATCAGCCGCATGCCCGGCACGATCACCCCGCCCAGGTGCTGGCCGTCCGCCGCCAGCGCGTCGATCGTGACCGCCGTGCCGCAATCCACCACATAACAGGTTCGTGGCCCCAGCAGCGCCCGCGCCGCGATCATCGCCACCCAGCGATCCGCGCCCATCCGCTCCGGTTCGGCGTAGGAATTGCGAATCCCGCAAGCCGCCGCAGTCGAAACCGCGAATTCCGCCTCAATGGCCCAGGCTTGCTCGACCCAATCAGCCAATTCCGCGCGAACCTTGGGGCCGGCCACGCTGACGATCAATACCCGCGCCGGGCGGGGCAAATCCGCCCACAGCCCGCTTGCCAGTTCGCTCCAACTCTCTTCGCCATGGGCGGCGCGACCGCGCGCCTGAAATTCGCCCCGTTCGCACTGGACCCATTTGATTCGGCTGTTGCCGACGTCGGCCAGCAGGATCATGGCTCCAGCCTCAGGCTGATTTCGCCGCCGACGCAAGATTGGAGCCGCCGGTCGGCGGTTTCCAGCAGCAACGCCCCCGTCGCGTCCACGCCCCGGGCGATCCCGATCAGCGTCGTATTGGGCAGGGTCAGGCACACCCGCCGTCCGGCCACCCGATCAAACTCCGCCCACTCGGCGGCCAAATCGGCGAAACCACCGTCCTGAAACCGAACGAAGGTTTCGATCAATTCGCTGATCAGCAGCGCGGCCAGTCGGTTGCGGGAAATGGGCTCCGCGCCCAGGATTTCCCGCAAATCCACCCACGGCTGATCGATGGCCACCGCCGCCAGGGGCGGCAGCGCCACGTTCAAGCCGACACCCGCCACCACGGCGAAGACGCCGGAACCGCCGCCGGATTCCAACAGAATGCCGCCCAGCTTGCGCTCGCGCCACCAGAGGTCGTTCGGCCACTTCAGACCCACTTCCGCCACGCCGAAATTTCGCAGGGCACGGGCCACGGCGATGCCGGTCGCCAGACTTAAACCGCTCAGCGCCGCCGCCGACAGGTGAAACCGCCACAGCAGCGAGCCGGCCAGGCTGGCGGCGAACGGTGACAACCAGGCGCGTCCCAGCCGGCCCCGCCCGGCCCGTTGCTGCTCCGCCAGGCAGACCGCGCCGCTCGGCCAGCCCTCGCCGACCCGGGCCAACAGATAATCGTTGGTGGAATCCAGCACGGAATGCACGTCCAGTCGGCCAAGCCAGGCGCGGGCCGTGTCGGTCAATCCGGCCAGAATGCGTTTTTGATCGAGTAATTCCAGCGCGGCGCTCATGGGTTCCCGTCGGGGTTTGGAGGCAATAAAAACCGCCTTTCCCCTCGCGGGAAAAGACGGTGGCTGGAGGTTTTGAAACGGGATTTAGAACAGGCTGCTCCACGGCACGACCGACAGGAAGCTGAGCCAGGAAGCGACGGCCAGAACGAGAATGATGACCAGCGGAAAATTCTGGAAGGTAAACATCGGAGTTCTCCTTAAGATTTATAGTGAAAATGCTAAACGATTTCCTTCATTCACTCAAGGATTTATCGTCTTTGGTCCCGGCACGGCGGCGGGGAATGCGCGGATCGTCGTCGTCCATCAGGATTCGGTGGGCGGACCCTTCCAGATCGTCGAACTGCCCGGTCCGCACCGCCCACAGAAACGCCCACAGCGCCACGCCCACTACCCCGAGAGCCATCGGGATCAACAGGTAGAGAATTCGCACGGGGGAACGATCTCCATTGCTCAAAACCGTCGCAGCCGCAGCGCGTTCACCACCACCAGCAGCGAACTGAACGACATGCCGATGGCCGACATCCAGGGCGTCAGCCAACCGCCCGCCGCCAGCGGCAGAGCGACCAGATTGTAACCAATCGCCCAGGCAAAATTCTCGCGCGTGATCGCCAGGGTCCGCCGGGCCATGTCCACGCCGCCGACCAGGTGCTCAAGCCTTTCCGACAGCAGGATCATATCGGCCGAGGCATGGGCTAATTGCGTCCCGCTGCCCATCGCCAGCGATACCGGGGCCGCCGCCAGCACCGGCGCGTCGTTGACGCCGTCGCCGACCATCGCGACCACCGCGCCTTGCCGCCGCAATTCCCGCAGCCGCTCCAGTTTGTCCTGGGGCGACATCCCACCGACCGCCGTGGCGATCCCAGCCTCGTGGGCGATATGGGCCACGGTGTCGGGCCGGTCGCCGCTGAGCAGTTCCACCGTCAAACCCCGCTCCCGCAGCGCCGCGACCGCCGCCGCCGCGTCGGGCCGCAAGGCGTCGGTCAACCGGAACCAGGCCAGCAGCCCGGTTTCGTCGCCCAGCGCCACCCAGGTGCTGGCGGCGTCGAAATCGTCGCGTTCGAAAGCCGCCGCGGCGCCGAGCGCGGCCGCGAATTCCGGTCGCCCGATCCGGTAACGCCGGCCTTCGATCCAGCCCTCGACGCCGCTGCCCGGCGTGTTGCGCAGGTCGGTCGCCAACGGGATCGACTCGCCCGCCGCTTCGGCCAGGGCGCGGCCGACCGGATGCTCGGAACCCCGCTCCAACGCCGCCGCCAGCGCCAGACCGCGCCGCGTTTCCAGCCCGCCGGCCGTTGCCACCGCCGCGACCTGGGGCCGGCCGAAGGTCAGCGTGCCGGTCTTGTCGAAAACGACATGCGTGGTCCGGGCCAGGGTTTCCAGCGCATGGCCGCGGGTGGTCAGCACGCCCAGCCGCGTCAGCGCGCCGGTCGCCGCGACAATCGCCGTGGGCGTCGCCAGCGACAAGGCGCAGGGACAGGTCACCACCAGCACCGACAGGGTCACGCGAAACGCGGTGTCGAAATCGCTCCGTGACCACCAGGCCGCCAGCACCACCGCCGCCACTACCAACAGCACGGCGACGAACCCGCCGGCGATGCGGTCGGCCAGCAGCGCCAGGCGCGGTTTCTCGCTCTGGGCGCGGTCCAGCAGGCGGGAAATCGCCGACAACACGGTGTCGGCGCCGACTTTTTCCACCTGGATCACCAGCGGGCTGTCCACATTCACCGCCCCGCCGATCAGCGCCTCGCCAAGCTGCCGGGGCACCGGCAGGCTCTCGCCGGTCAGTAGCGATTCGTCCACGCCGCTCGCGCCCTCGATGACGCGACCGTCGGCGGGAATCGTCTCGCCCGGCCGCACCAGCACCCGGTCGCCGGGGGCCAGTTCGGCGATGGCGACGATCTCCTCCGCGTCGGCCGCGTTCAGGCGGGTGGCGGTCGCCGGCAGCATCCGCACCAGCGCCTCGGAAATTTGCGCGGCCCGATGACGGGTAGTCATTTCCAGAAAGCGCCCGGTCAGCAAGAAGAAGACGAACATCGTCACCGAGTCGTAGTAAACCTCGCCGCCACCCTTCCAGGTATACCAGACGCTGGCGGCGAAGGCGGCCAGAATCGCCAGCGCCACCGGGACATCCATGCCCAGTTGTCGGCGGCGCAGGTCGCGCCAGGCGGCGCGGTAGAACGACTGGGCGGAATAGGTGACGACCGGGACGGTCAGGATCAGGCAAATCCAGCGCAAAAACTCGCGGATCCAATCCTCCATGCCTTGGTGGTCGCCGACGTACAGACCCACCGCCAGCATCATCACCTGCATCGAGCCCAGCCCCGCCACCGCCAGCCGGCGCAAGGCCACGGCGCGCTCGCGTTTTTGCAAGGCTTCCTGGCGGTTGGGATCGAAGGGGTGAGCGATATAACCGATAGCGGCGATGGCGGCCAGAATGTCGCTGAGCTTGATCTGGCGTTCGTCCCAGCGCAACCGGGCGCGGTGGGTGGAGTAGTTCACCCGAAATTCCAGCACTCCCGGCAGGCGGCCCACGTGACGTTCGTTGAGCCAGACGCAAGCGGCGCAGACGATGCCTTCCAACATCAGCGCGGCTTCGCGACAGTGCTCGCTCTCGGCGCGGACGAAGCTTTTTTGCACATCTGGCCGGTCGTACAACGCGAGTCCGCGAAGCTGCTCCGGGACCAACTCCTCGGCGCGGCGCGAGGATACGGTGCGGTGGCGGTAAAAATCGGTGAGTCCGGCGGCGACAATGGCTTCGGCCACGGCTTCGCAACCAGGACAACACATCGGTTGGCGCCGACCGTCGATTACCGCCGCGTAATGCGTTCCCGCCGGAACGGGCAGGCCACAGTGGAAACAGAGGGCGGTGGCGGAGGGGGAGGCGGGGAAATCAGCGGCGGCCTGCATCAAGAAATGTCATCGGTCAATGCCAAATGTGAATACCGCTTCCAGCGATGCAACCGTGAATCACCATCAATCCACTTCCAGCGGCAACCAAAAAACCCGCCAAGGCGCGGTTTCCGGTCATCAGCTCTTGCCGTCGCCCACGGTGGTGCTGGCGCTGATTTCGTGCAGCTCGTCGCCCTGGCGAATTTGCAGCACCAGATCCCACGAACCCGCGGCGGGCAAAGTCAACGCCGCCTCGTACACCCCCGGCGCTTGCTCGGTCAACGTAAACGCGACGTCCAGGGCACTGCCCGATGGCCGGAGAAACCGTCCCGTTACGGTCGCTCCGGTCAGCGGTTCGTCCGCCCGAGTGCGCGCCGCCACCCGAAACAGCGTTGGTTTGCTCGCCACCGGCTCGGCGAGCCACCCTTTCCGAACCTGCCAGCCACGCTGGCGCTGGCGCTCCATCCGCTGCAAATACTGGTTATACAGAGCTTCCTTCTGGTGGAAATCGCGCGCCACCACACCGGGAAATTTCGACGAAACCTCGTGGCGGGTTTGTGCCTCCGGCAACAGCCAGCGCAGCAGGGCGGGACTCAGGCCGCGCTCGGCCACCGCGACGAACACCGCGCCCACCACCGCCACGACGATGAAAAATCCCCCGATCGCCGCCGGTCCCCAGTGCAGTCCCCGACCGGTGGCGCGGGCATCGAACGCCATGGCGCAAACCAGCGACATCAGCAGATAGATCGCCAGATACAGAGCGAACACGTCGCCGCCTGGCCAACGCAGAATGCCATACGGCACGTAAAGACCCAGGGTGACCAGGGCGACCGTGGCGGCGGCCTGTTTCGCGCTCATGCGCGCGAAGCGGATCAATCCCAGGTTGGCCAGGAAGATCGCGCCGACCCCGAGCGCGAGACCGAGCAACAGCTCGGTCATCAGCTACCGGCCGGCGCGTAGAACGGCACTTCCTGACGGATCGGCTTGGCTGTCGCGCCGTCCAGGGATTCGATAACGAACATCACCTTGTCACCAACCACCTTGCTGCTCTCGACCGGCGGAATTTGCACTCGCGCCAGCAGCTTGATCCGCTCCTGCGGCGCCAGCTCGATCCGTTCCATGCCGTCCATGTCCAGAGTTGCGCCAGGCAGACCCTCGATGTAGATGCCGACGGTCATCGGCGCGGTCAATTTGTTGTTCAACTTGACTTCGTAGGCATTGCGGATGCCGCCATCGGACAACTGGGTATACAGCGGCTGGCGAATTTGTTCGACCGTGCCGGTATAGGGCGCGCGGGTCAGCACGCTCCAGATCAGGAGCGTGGTCGCCGCCGCCAGGATGACTCCGTAACCCACGGTCTTTGGGCGCAAGAACTGGGTCTTCCGACCGTTCAGCGCGTTTTCCGACGTGTAATTGACCAGATCGTGCTCGCAGGCGTCGATGCACAGCGCGCAGGAAATGCACTGGTACTGCAGGCCGTTGCGGATGTCGATCCCCATCGGACAGGCCAGCACGCAATGCCCGCAATCGATGCATTCGCCAAAGCCCTTCACCTTGCGTTCCTCGGGGGTTCTCTGCCCCCGGTATGCCTTGGCCCGGCCTTTCGATCCCTCGCCCTTCCTGGCGTCATAGGAAATGATCAGGGTATCATGATCGAACATGGCGCTCTGAAACCGCGCGTAGGGACACATGTAGATGCAGACCTGCTCGCGCGCCAGACCCGCCATCACGAAGGTGGTGACGGTCAGGAAGAAGGTGGTGAAGTAGGCCGCGTAGGACGCCCGCCCCAGCAGCATGTCCACCACCAGGGTCGGTGCGTCGACCCAGTACATCGTGAAGGTCAGGCCAGTCCAGAACGCCACCAGCAGCCAAAGACCATAGGTGGTTCCCTTCTTGATCAATTTCTCCCGATTCCAGGGCTTGCGATCCAGCCGCATCCGCGCCGGCCGTTCGCCCTGCACCCAATGCTCGATCATGATGAACAGGTCGGTCCACAGGGTTTGAAAGCAGAAATAGCCGCACCAGACCCGGCCGGCCAGCCCGGTGACGAAAAACAGGAGGATAGCGAAGATGATCAGAACCCCGGCCAGCCAGAAGATATCCTGTACCTGCACGGTCAGGCCGAAAATGTAGAAATGCCGGCCCGGCAGATCGTACAGCACCGCCTGGTCGGGCGCGTCGGGCCGCTCCCAGCGCAACCAGGGCAGCAGGAAATAGACGGTATAGGCCAGGACCATGATGCCGGTCTTGAGGTTGCGAAACCGGCCCTTGACGGAGCGGGGGTGAATTTGCACCCGCTTCTGATAAAGCTGAATACTGTCTTCGGACATGTTCCACCCGATGAACGTAAAACGGTGCGAGAAATCGTGTTAATCGCATCGAAAAGTCGGCGCCGTGGCGATCCACCGAACGGACGCGCGACCGGAGTTTGGGGAATCGAGATGATGGATAGAACATCAAATCGATACCCATGAATGCTCGACCCCCCGCGCTGGGGGGCGAACCAGATGGCCGGTCGGTCGTCAACCAGCGCGATGGCGTGCTGGGATAACGACCTACCTGGCGCCACCCAACTGATGGACGTAAACCGCCAACAGCTTGATGTCGTCGTCGTTCAAACGACCCTTCCAGGCCGGCATGGTACGTGTATTGTTCACGCCGTTGGCGATGAAGGTCTTGAGCACGGCCTTCTTGTCCTCAAGGGTTTTCTGGGCCGGCACGTCGGCGATGGTCCAGATCTTGTCGGTCAGATTGGCCGCGCCCTGCGAGGAAACGCCCTTGGCATCGGCGCCGTGGCAATAGTAGCAACCGCCGGTCTGACCTTGGAAAATTTCCTTGCCGCGCTCGGACGCCGGGCTCGGCTTGGCTTCGCCCGACAGGGCCAACACGTACTCGGCCACGTCGTCCAGTTGCTCCGGCTTCAACACCGCCTCAAACGCTGGCATGAAGCCTTGGCGGCCCCGTACCAGGGTCTCATGGATCTTGTCCATGGAACCGCCCCAAAGCCAGTCGTCGTCGGTCAGGTTCGGATACATTCCCACGACGCCCTGGCCGCCGCGACCGTGACAGGCGGCGCAGTTGTCGCCAAACAGACCCTTGCCAACGGAGCGGACGAATTCCATCATTTTAGGATCTTTCACGATCTGATCGTAACTGGCCACTCGTACCTTGGCCAACATGGCCTTGCGCTGCTCGCTGTTGGCCGCCTCGCCCAAATCCGCCAGCAGCAGGGCGCGGGTATTCCAGCGTTCTTCCCGTTCCTCGACCTTGTTGGTCTTCTTGTCGATGATCGTGTAATCCACCTTGCCGAATCCCTTCAGCCAAGTCTGGCCCACCGGCCAGGAGGGATAGATGAACCAGTAGAGAACCGAGAAAACCACGGTTCCATAGAAACACCACAGCCACCACCGTGGCAGTGGGTTGTTGTACTCCTGCAAATCGCCGTCCCAGGCATGGCCGGTAGTCTGGACCGCGCCGGATTGTTGCGCTGCATTCAGTTTGTTATCGCTCATTGTCCATCACCTTGCGGGATTGGGTTTCAATCCGCGCCCGCGGATCGCCCCGGGCAAAATCGTGAGGTTCGGGCTGCCGCGACTCCTCGTCGTCGAACGGGATGTACTTGTACGATTCCAGCCGCTTGGCGCGTTGTTTCCCGGTGAACACATAAATCAGCACGCCGCAAAAAGCACCGAAGAACAACACCAGCGCCAGAGGCTTGGAATTTTCCATGTGGGTGAACCACAGCAGCCAGTCGAACATCGGACGGAAGTTCCAACCCGCCTACCCAACAAGGGGGAGACGGGGTTCGAATCGTTAGCGGAACGTAGCGAAGTAGCCTTCGTCGTACTTGGTGAAATCCACCATGGTTCCCAGCGATTGCAGGTACGCCACCATCGCGTCCATCTCCGTAACCTGGCCGGGAATGCCGTCGAAGTTCTTGTCGCGGGCTTCCTTCAGCAGATTGTCCTCCGCCTTGTTGATGTCGAGCTGATCGGCGACGGCCGGGCCGAACCTTTTGACGTTGGCGTCGTACTCCTGCTGCGTCAGGGAATAAGGAACTCCCGTCACCCGCAAGGCGCGCATCCGGTCGGCCACGCTCGAATAGTCCAGGTCGGTGGTCAGCAGCCACGGATAGTTCGGCATGATCGACTGCGGCACCACCGAGCGCGGCGCTTTCATGTGCTGGACATGCCACTGATTGGAATACTTGCCGCCCACCCGCGCCAGGTCGGGGCCGGTGCGCTTGGAGCCCCATTGGAACGGGTGATCGTATTGCGACTCCGCCGCCAGGGAATAATGGCCGTAGCGGAGCCACTCGTCGCGGAACGGCCGGATCATCTGCGAATGGCACAGATAGCAACCCTCGCGGATGTAGATGTCGCGGCCCCGAAGCTCCAGCGGAGTGTTGGGCCGCACGCCATCCACCTTTTCAATCGTTTCGTTGATGGAGAACAGCGGGACGATTTCCACCAGGCCGCCGACGCTGATCACCGCCAGGATCAGTAACAGCATCAGGGCGGAGTTGGTTTCGACTTGTTCGTGTCGCATGGTCGTTTAGTCTCCGGTCGAGGTCCGGGTCAGGCTTTCGCCAGCTTGGCCGCCAGCTTGGCTTCCAAGGCCGCCCGTTCGGTGCGAGCCGCCCGCGCGGTCATCACCATGTTGTACACCATCACCAGCGCGCCCGCGACGAAGAAGGCACCGCCCAGCGCGCGCCAAATGTACGGGGTGTGCATGAACTCGACCGTCTCGATGAAGGTGTAGGCCAAATTGCCGTAATCGTCGAAGCTGCGCAGCATCAGTCCCTGACCGATGCCGGCAATCCACATCGAGGTGATGTACAGGACGATGCCGATGGTGGCGAGCCAGAAGTGGACGTAAATCAGGGTCTGACTGTACATCCGGGTTTCGTACAGTCTTGGCATCAGGTGATAGAAGGAGCCAAAGCTCACCAGCGCCACCCAGCCCAGCGCGCCGGAGTGCACGTGGCCGATGGTCCAGTCGGTATAGTGGGACAGGGCGTTGACGCTTTTGAGCGACATCAACGGCCCTTCGAAGGTGGACATGCCGTAGAACGACAGCGAGGTGATCAGGAACAGCATGATTGGATCGGAGCGCAGTTTGTCCCAGGCACCGGACAGGGTCATGATGCCGTTGATCATGCCGCCCCAGGAGGGCATCAGCAGCAGCACCGAAAAAGTGGCCGACAAGGTCGAGACCCAGTCGGGCAACGCGGTCCAGTGCAGGTGATGGCCGCCGGCCCACATGTAAAGGAAGATCAGCGCCCAGAAGTGGATGATGGAAAGCCGGTAGGAGTAAACCGGCCGGCCTGCCTGCTTGGGCACGAAGTAGTACATCATGCCGAGGAAAGCGGCGGTCAGGAAGAATCCCACCGCGTTGTGGCCGTACCACCATTGGGTCATGGCGTCCTGGACGCCGGCGAACAGGCTGTAGGACTTGACCAGGCTGACCGGCACCGCCAGGTTGTTGAAGATATGCAGCAGGGCGACGGCCAGCAGGAAGGCCAGGAAGAACCAGTTGGCGACGTAGATGTGCGGCTGGCTGCGGCGACGAACCGTTTCGACGTAAACCAGGATATAGCACACCCAAACCAGGGTGATGGCGATATCCAGCGGCCACTCGAACTCGGCGTATTCCTTGCCCTGGGAGAAACCGGCCATGTAGGTGAGCACGCCCAGCGCCACGCCGGCGGTCCAGCCCCAGAAGGTGAACTCGGCCAGCCAGGGAAAGGCCAGCCGGGCCTGGCAGGTGCGTTGCACGATGTAGTAGGAGGTGGCGAACAGGGCGCTGCCGCCGAAACCGAAGATGACCAGACTGGTGTGAACGGGACGCAGGCGCCCGAACGTGATGGCGGGGATATCGAAGTTCAAGAACGGCCACGCCAATTCGCAGGCGATGTAGAGACCGACGGCCATGCCGAGTACGCCATAGACCATCGCCACGATCATAAACCTGCGGACGATATCGAAATTATACTGCTCGGCTGGCAACGCTGAGCTTTGGGCCATATCCAAGTCTCCTTGAGCAAGCCATTAAGGTTGGGCGTGTTTTAATTGTTTTCCGCTGGTTGAAGCTGAACTGGAAAACACTTCTGGTGGGTCTGGATGACGACCTATTCTACCAATGTCTACTGGGTTTTCTCAATTAGAGACTATCTGACGACGTCTTTTGATGAGGCGGTCGCGGAGGATCGAACAATACGTTAAGGTGACGGCGGCGGCGAAGCGGGCGGCGAGCCGCCGCGCCGGAAATTCCCCGGTTAAGGTGACGGCAGTAAAGCGGGTGGCAAAAGAGGCGGGGTTTTTCGTTGAGGGGGTGAAATCGAGAAATCGCCGATTTTTAGCGAACTATCCGATAGCTTTCCCGGAGTTTGGCGAAATCCGCCGCCAAGGCTTCCGGGTCGTGCGGCGGCATGAAGACGGCGTGAAAGCGCGCGTCGGGATCGATCAGGACGATGGTGGACGAATGATCGACGGGATAGGAATCCCCCGGTTGGTGGGCGGGAATGGCGTAGACGACGCTGAGCTGCCGGGCCAGTTTCGCCAGTTCCAGGGGGTCGCCGGTCGCGCCCTGGAAATTCTTGTTGAAGTACTTGACGTATTCGCCCAGGCGTTGCGGCGTGTCCCGCTCCGGATCGACCGAGATGAACCAATAGGCGACGTCATCGCCGAGTCCCGGCCGAGGCAACGATTGCTCCAGCCGGTTCAGATCGACCAGGGCGAGCGGGCAGACGTCGGGACAATAGGTATAACCGAAGTACAGAAAGCTCCAATGCCCCTTGAAATCGGCCGGAGTAAGGGGTTGGCCATTTTGCTGGATCAGCTTGAAGTCGACGAGTTGCCGTAATTCGGGCAAGCGAATGACGTGGCCGCGCCACGTGGGAGGGTCGGCGCCCAAGGTCGTCCCAGGTCTGACGGAGCCGGCGGCGGCTTTGGACAGGGATTCCGATTCTTTCGGGATCAGCGCCGACCCCAGCCAGACGCCCGCCAGCAGCGCCGCCACGCTCGCCAGCGCCCAGGGAAGCAGGTTGTTTTTCGACATGCGGGAGGCTACCACGTCGCGCCGTGAAACCACCGGCTCGAAGCCGATGTCTTGGAACCGCCTTCCTCGTTCCCCACCCGCGCCGCGCGGACGAAGCCAGCGAACGGTTGCGTCCGGGGCATGGCGCCCGGCTCGCCGGGCCTTATGGGAACGCGGGAACCGTCGGTTCCGTGCCTTCGAGATGCGCATCCGGATGGTGGGTCGCGACCAGTTTGGATATCTGTTCCACTCGATCGCGCGGCACGTCGATCATCATCAGCAACTCGCCGTGCTCGATGGCTTCTTCAAACCGCTTCAGGCGGGTATTGCCGATGCTCAGTCCCACCATCCCGCTCAGCCAGGCTCCCACGCCAGCCCCGGCCAGCCCGCTGGCCAGCACGATCCCGCCCCCCGCCACCACCAGGCTGAACGGACCGAGCGCGACCGCGACCAGACCCGCCAGCGTGCCGAGCGAGCCGCCAAGCGCGAGGCCGCGTTCCATCGCCGGGATAAAATCGCTTTTCTGAAGGAACGAAGCCTCTGGCAAGTCTTCCAGCGGTGTATCGCGCTTGGCCAGGATGTGGATGTGTCGTTCTTCGACGCGGGCGATCAGCAGCTCGTTCACGATCACTCTCGCCACATCGATGTTTGGAACCAAGAAATAGATACGCTTCATCTCGCTCTCCTTTCCTTTACCCACGATGAGAACCGACCAATGTCACGCCCTCGCAGTGATCGATGCGGTCGGCTCCGCATCGACCCGCCCCCGCGCACAACGAAGCCAGTCCAATAAAGAGAAAAGTCAAACCGCTTGCAAAGGTCCTGATACGAACGTCAGCGATGATCCTGTTGTTCCTGAGCTTGTTAATCCGACTTCACCACGGTCAGTCCATTGGGCTGGCTGGCGAAATAGGCGGCCAAATCCGCCACGTCCCGCGCCGAAAGAGTGGCCACGATACCCTTCATGACCGGATTCTTGCGCGCCCCGCTTTGGTAGTCGGCCAGGGCCTTGCGCAGATAATCCTCATGCTGACCGGCCAGGCGCGGATAGAGCGGGATGTTGCCATTGCCGTCCGCGCCGTGGCAGGCCACGCAAGTCGCGCTCTTGGTCTTGCCGGCGGCGGCGTCGCCGCGAATCGGCGCGGGTATCGCTGCGGTCCGGGCGCCAGCCAGAAAAGCAGCGATGTCCCGCATATCCTGTTCGTTCAGGGGAAAGGCATTGGCATGCATGGTCGGATGCTGGCGCTCGCCGGTTTGGTAGCCGTTGAGTGCGGCCACGGTATAGTCGGGATGCTGGCCGCCCAACCGGGGTACGTGATAGTTGGGATAGGCGTTGGTATACCCCGGAATAGCGTGGCAGCCGGTGCAGGTGGCGAATTTGACCTTGCCGACGGCGGGATCTCCGGCGGCCTGCGCGCCGCCGGTCAGGGTGGCGCCGATCCCGATGGCGATGAGCAGCCTAGGTACCGATTGCATCATGAATCATCCTCGTGGAGTGTAAGCGGAACCGGCCCTAACACTAACCGGCCAACCGTCGAATAGCAATGTTGGGGTTTCCGCCCAACCTCAAAACAGGCCGTGCCAGAGCGTCGTGAACGGGCCGAACGCGTAATGATCGAGCATCAGGGCGGCGAACAGGCCGAACAGATACACGATCGAAAATCCAAAGGTGGGCATGGCCAGTCGGTCGTCGCCGGTGACGAACAGCCGCGCGGCGTAATAGAGAAAACGGCCGCCCAAGATCAGAGCGCCAACCAGATAAATGCCACCGCTCATCCCGATCAGGAAGGGCAACAAGGAAACGAGAACCAACAGGATGGTGTAGAGCAGGATTTGCAGGCGGGTGAAGGCGACTCCGTGGGTGACCGGCAACATCGGAATGTCGGCCTTGGCGTAGTCGTGGCGGCGGTGGATCGCCAGCGCCCAGAAGTGCGGTGGCGTCCACACGTAGATGATCAGGAACAGCAGCAACGCGCCGGGGTCTACCTGGCCGGTGACCGCCGTCCAACCGAGCAGCGGTGGAGCCGCGCCCGCCGCCCCGCCGATCACGATGTTCTGCGGCGTCGCCCGCTTGAGGAACAGGGTATAGACCACGGCGTAACCGATCAGCGAAGCGGCGGTCAGCGCGGCGGTCAACGGATTGGTGAAGCTCAGCAGCAACACCAGGCCCAGCATACCGATCACCAGCGCAAAGCCCAGCACCTGGCCGGTTTCCAGGTGGCCGCTTGGCAGCGGCCGGCGACAGGTGCGGGCCATCAGGGCATCCACCCGCCGATCCACCAAGTGATTGAGGGCGGCGGCGGAACCGGCCATCAGCGCGATGCCCAGGGCGCCGAACAGCAAAATTTCCCACGGAACCATCCCCGGCGTCGCCAACAGCATGCCGACGATGGCGGTGAAGGTGATCAGGGCGACGACCTTGGGTTTGGTCAGCTCCAGATAGTCCCGCCCATGGCGGCGGACGCTGGTGTGCAGGGTTTGAATCGCGGTGGTCATCATGCGGTGGGTTCCGATTGGAGCAGATGGTTGATGGTCACCAAGGACAGCAGCAGCAATGCCGCGCCGCCGGTATGAGCCACGGCCACCGGCAGTGGCAGATGCAGCACGACATTGGCGATACCCAAGCCAAGCTGGATGAGCAGCAGAACGGCGACGGCGCCGCCCGCCCGCCGCAGGGTGGGGTCGCGGGTCGCCGCAACCAATCGCCAGGCCAGCCAGCTCAAGTACGCCGCGACGACGAGGGCGGCGATGCGGTGCATGACGTGGATGGCAACCCGCGCGTCGTTGGCCAGGACCCCGCCTTCGTAAGATCGTCCCAGCCCCCGCCACGGCGTGAAGGCTTCTCGAAAGTCCATCGGTGGCCACCACTGGCTTTGGCAGGTGGGGAAATCCGGGCACGCCAGCGCGGCGTAATTGGCGCTGGTCCAGCCGCCCAGGGCGATCTGGCCCGCCAGCAACACCAGTCCCAGCAGCGCGTAGTGGCGTAGCGCCCGGTTTTCGCTGGCGACCCCCGCGCTTCCACCCTGACGCTGGCCGAGAACCAGCCAGGCCAGCAAACCCAGGGTCGTCAGCCCCCCCAGAAGATGCGCCATGACGACCAGGGGCTTCAACTGCCAGGTTACGGTCCACATTCCCAGCAGGGATTGAAAGAGGATAAGTCCCAACAGCGCCAGCGGCAGGGCGACCGGTTGATCGGGTTGGCGCCGATTGCGCCAAGCCAGGACGGCCAGGGCCAGAACCAACAGCCCGAGCGATCCGGCGCAATAGCGATGAATCATTTCCTTCCACGCCTTGGCCGGTTCGACTGGTCGCTGTGGATAGGCGGCGTTGGCCACGGCGATCTGATCGGCCCGGTCGGGCACATCCAGCAACCGTCCGTAACAGCCGGGCCAGTCTGGACACCCCAGGCCGGCATGCGACAGCCGCACATAAGCGCCCAACACCACCACGACGAACGTCAGGACCAGCGCGGCCCAGGCCAGTCGGTAAAAAATCGTTGTTTGCATTCCTTCATCCAATATTGGACAGGCTGAGCAGCCGTTTCATATCCTTGAGCATCCCGCGCGGCTCGACCGCGACCGGGTAGCGCATCAGCAGGTTACCCAGCGGATCCACCAGGTAAATTGATCTTTCTTCCGCCGCGGTCGGACCGAACGCCCCGTTCAGTTCGGTCCGGGTCGCGGTATCGGCCACGCCGACGGTCGTCGCCGAATGCTCCGCCGCCAACCACTGACGCAGCCCGGCATCCGGCACTCCATCGAGCAGCAGGAGCGTCTTGACCCGTCCCATATCCTTGCCCAAAGCCAGTCGCACCTGTCGCATGGCGTAGAGGGCGGTTCGGCAGGACGCATCGCATTCGGTGGCGGAACCGACATAAATCAGTACCCAGCGGCCCTGCGGCGCCGTTCCGTCCGCTGACCGGTCATCGAGGGCGGTAAACCGCAACTGCGCCAGCGGCCGGGCTGGATTCAGCAATTGGCCATGGTGGACCGAGCCTTCGGGTTGCCAGCGACCGATCAACAGCCATGCCGTCGCCAGCGGCACCGCGAAGCAGGCCACGATGAACAACAACATCGACCGCTGTCGCCAACTCGCGGGCATCGCCTCCGCTTTGACCGGCATCGCATCAATACTCATTAAATAGTGAATTCTTATTCCGAGCGCGGCAACCGACGCGCGTTGGCCGCCAGATACAAGATCACCAGTGCCGCCGCCAGGGCGAACCACTGCACGGCATAACCCTGGTGACGCTCCGGACCGTAGCCCCCAAATTGAGGTTGCCAGTCGCGCCGGTAACCAGCGGATGCTTCGGGCTCCAACAAAATCACCGTCGGCCACAGCGGATAACCCAGCAAGGCGGCCAGCCGGTCGTAATCCACATACGGTATAACCCGTGGCCAGCGCGAATCACTGCCCCCGGCATCGCCCAACCGCAAACCCGGGCTGGTCGGCTGCGCCAGCCAGCCGACCACGGTAATCGGTTCGGCGGTGACGGCGACATCCGGTAATTCCTGCCGCGACCCCCCAAGCGGCAGCCAGCCCCGGTTGACCAGGATCGCCGAACCTGGGGTGAGCCGGAGCGGCGTCAGGACATGATAGCCCGCCTGACCGTCGCGGACCTGATTGTCCAGCAACAACTGATGTTCGCGGTCGTACCGGCCCACAGCGACCACGCGACGATAACGGTTTGCGGGATCGTCGGGGTTCACCTCGGCCAGCGAGGCCGGCGGTTGTCGCGATTGGTCGGCGAACGCCGCTTGCAGCTCGGCTTTCTGTCGTGCCCGATCCAGTTGCCAGAAGCCCAGCGTCAGCAACAAGGGCAAAACAAGCAGGGTGGCGATGGTGGATGCCCGGCCCGGTCGCAAGACCCAATCACCGACCCGCGCTCGCACCGCCCCCCGCCCGCCACTCGATTCCATCACGCCGGCATGGGTTCGGGTATACTCGCGACAATAACCCCACTCCACCGGAAGTTATCCATGCTGATCAAGATCGTCGTCATCCTCATGCTACTGCTCATTCTCGCCAGTCTGGGGTCCGGGCTGTTCTTTCTGATTCACGACCAGGGGAGTCGCAATCCCCGCACCGTCAAGGCGCTGACGATGCGAATCGGCCTGTCGGTGGCGCTCTTCATCCTGCTGATGCTCGCCTACGCCACCGGTCTGATCACGCCGCACGGTCTTTGAGCCCGCCGGCTGCTTACAGCCAGTAGACGAAGATAAACAACCCCAGCCACACCACATCCACGAAGTGCCAGTACCACGCGGCCGCCTCGAAAGCGAAATGTCGCTGCGGCGTGAAATGGCCGGCCAGGCTGCGCAACAGGATCACGGTCAGGATGATCGCGCCGATGGTGACGTGCAAGCCATGAAACCCGGTCAGCATGAAGAACGTGGAGCCGTAAATGCCGCTGCCCAGGGTCAGGTTCAGTTCCTTGTAGGCTTCATGGTATTCGACGGCTTGCAGGACCAGAAACAGGAAGCCTAGCGCCACCGTCGCCGCCAGACCCTTCAACAACTGGGGGCGGTTCCCTTCCACCAGGCCCCAGTGCGCCCAGGTGATGGTCACGCCGCTGCTGAGCAGGATCAGGGTATTGATCGCCGGCAAACCCCAGGCGCGCATCGGCGCGAAGAAGCCCCCGACCTCGCCGGGACCGTTGGTGGGCCAGCCCGCCTCGTAATTGGGCCAGAGCAGGCCATGCGTCAACGCCGCGTGGGCGGACTCTCCGCCCAGCCACGGCACCGAATAACTGCGCGCGTAGAACAGCGCGCCGAAGAACGCCGCGAAGAACATTACCTCGGAAAAAATGAACCAGACCATTCCCCAACGGAACGAGCGGTCCATCTGGTCGCTGTAAAGTCCCTTCTCGCTTTCGCGGATCACCGTGCCGAACCAGCCGAACATGGTGATCAGAATCAGCGTCAGTCCAACCAGCAACAGCGTGCCGTTACCTCCGTTCAGCAGCGTGGCGCCCCCCACCATCAGTGTGAACAGACTGATGGTCGCAATAATCGGCCAGTAGCTGTGATGCGGCACGTAGTAATGATCCGGCGCGTGTTCCGCGTGCGTCATAAAGTCCCCCTTACAGTGATGTCTGCGTGATGGACGGTACCCTGATTCAACCGCCCGCGTTATCGATTCTAAAGAACGTGTAGGACAGGGTCACGGTACGCACGTCGGACGGCAACGCCGGATCGATGCGGAAGGCGACCGGCATTTCCTTGCCCTCGCCCGCCTGAAACTGCTGGCGGGTAAAGCAGAAGCACTCGATCTTGTGGAAATGCGATGCTGCCAAACCCGGCGAGACGCTGGGGATGGCCTGTCCAGTCATGGGTTGGTCGGCCGTGTTCCGCGCCCAAAAGTGGGTCTGGTAGAACTGGCCCGGATGCACCTGCATGCGCGTGACCTGGGGGGCAAATTCCCATGGGGCCCCCAAATTCAGGTTGGCGACGAATTCGACGGTCACCGTGCGCGTTTCATCCGCCTGCATTGGCTCCACGGCGACCACGCGGCCGCCGGTCTTGCCGTTCAAACCGGTGATCTCGCACAGCACGTCGTACAACGGCACCATCGCGAAACCGAAGGCAAACATCGCGGCCGTCACCACCAGCAGACGTCGAACCACCCGCCGATTCGCCGCCGCCGTGGTTGGAGTAGTCGATTGTTCGGGTTTCATCATCGCCACGCCATCGTCAGGATAATGCCAACATAGAAAACCGCGGCCAATATCGCCAGCGCGATCGCCGTGCGCCGCGCTTGAGCGGCGCGATCTTGCGGCGCCGCGTCGGCGATATCGTCCGTGGACTTCACCCCGGATTTTCCCGTTCTCACTTGATTTCGGGCGCGGTCGTGAAAGTGTGATAGGGCGGCGGCGACGGCAAGGTCCACTCCAGCCCATGCGCGCCTTCCCAGACCTGATCGGTTGCCTTCGCGCCACCGCGAATGGTCTTGATGACGTTGTAGGCGAACAGCAGTTGCGAGAAGCCGAACAAGAACGCGCCGACGGTCGAGATCATGTTGAACTCGGTGAATTGCAGGGCGTAATCGGGAATGCGGCGCGGCATGCCGGCCAGCCCGAGGAAGTGTTGAGGGAAGAACAGGACGTTGACCCCGATCGTCGACAGCCAGAAATGCCACTGACCCAGTTTTTCGTCGTACATGTGCCCGGTCCATTTCGGCAGCCAGTAGTAAACCGCGGCCATGATCGAGAACACCGCGCCCGGCACCAGCACATAGTGGAAGTGCGCCACCACGAAATAGGTGTCGTGGTATTGGAAGTCCGCCGGCGCGATCGCCAGCATCAGCCCGGAGAAACCGCCGATGGTAAACAGGATCACGAAGGCAAGGGCGAACAGCATCGGCGTTTCGAACGTCATCGCGCCGCGCCACATGGTCGAAACCCAGTTGAACACTTTCACCCCGGTTGGGACCGCGATCAGCATGGTGGCGTACATGAAGAACAATTCGCCGGCCAGCGGCATCCCCACCGTGAACATGTGATGCGCCCACACGATGAAGGACAGGAAAGCGATCGAGGCGGTGGCGTAGACCATCGAGACGTAGCCGAACAGCGGCTTGCGGGCGAAGGTTGGGATGATCATGGAAATCACGCCGAACGCCGGCAGGATCATGATGTAGACCTCGGGATGGCCGAAAAACCAGAAGATGTGCTGGAACATCACCGGGTCGCCGCCGCCGGCGGCGTTGAAGAACGAGGTGCCGAAGAATTTGTCGGTCAACAGCATGGTCACCGCGCCGGCCAATACCGGCATGACCGCGATCAGCAGATAGGCGGTGATCAGCCAGGTCCACACGAACAGGGGCATTTTCATCAACGTCATGCCGGGCGCGCGCAGGTTGAGAATCGTGGCGATGATGTTGATCGCACCCATGATCGAGGAAGCGCCCATCATGTGGATCGCAAGGATCACGAACGGAAACGCGGCGCCGGTCTGCAACACCAGGGGCGGATACAGGGTCCAGCCGCCGGCTGGACCGCCGCCCGGCATGAACAGGGTGGACAGCAACAGCATGAAGGCGAACGGCATGATCCAGAACGACCAGTTGTTCATGCGCGGCAGGGCCATGTCCGGCGCACCGATCATTATCGGAATCAGCCAGTTGGCCAGGCCGACGAAAGCGGGCATCACCCCGCCGAAGATCATCACCAGCGCATGCACGGTGGTGAGTTCGTTGAAGAAATGCGGGTTGACGATCTGCAGACCGGGCATGAACAGTTCGGCGCGGATGATCAGGGCCATGGCGCCGCCGATGAAGAACATCAGCAGAGCGAACAGCAGGTACAGTGTGCCGATGTCCTTGTGGTTGGTGGTCAGCAGCCAGCGGCTCAAACCGCGCGCTGGTCCGTGCTCGTGCTCGTGGTCGTGATCAAGGGCGGGCGATGCCGTGCTCATAGCGGTTGGCCTCCAGGAACGGTTTGAGGATTGGAATCATTCTGGGCGGTTTTCGGGTCCGGTTTGTTTTTCGCCTGCATCTGCGCGAGCCACTGCTTGAATTCCGCCTCGGGCAGGGCCTTGACCACGATCGGCATGAAACCGTGATCCTTGCCGCACAACTCGGCGCACTGGCCGCGATAGACGCCCGGTTTTTCGATCAACGTCCAGCTCTCATTGATGAAACCGGGAATGGCGTCCTTCTTCCAACCCAGGTCCGGCACCCACCAGGAATGGATCACGTCGGCGGCAGTGGTCAGGATGCGGACCTTCTTGCCGACCGGCACCACCAGTGGGTTGTCTACCTCCAGCAGATAGTGCTCGCCCTTGGACGCCAGGTTGCGGATCTGGGCCTGGGGAGTGGAGAGGGTGCTGAAGAACTGGACGCCTTCGTTCAGATAATCGTACTGCCAGCGCCACTGATAACCGGTGACCTTGACGGTCAGTTCGGCATCCCGGGTATCGGCCATGCGGATCAAGGTCTTGGTGGCGGGAATCGCCATGCCGATGAGAATCAGCATCGGAATCACCGTCCAGACGATCTCGACCAGGGTGCTTTCATGGAACTGGGCGGGTATCGCCCCGCGCGACTTGCGGTGATGGTAGATCGACCAGAACATGGCGCCGAACACTACCACGCCGATGGCCACGCAAATCCAGAAAATCAGCATGTGCAGGCTATAAACGTCGTGACTTATGGCGGTGACGCCCCGCGGCATGTTCAGCGCGAAGTCGGCATGCGCGCCCACGCTCCACGCCGCCAGTGTTGCGCCAATTAGGGCGATGCCGCCCCTGCGCGGGATGCGATTGCTTGCCATACCCCTCTCTCCCCATGGTTGAACGCGCCCCGGGCCGTCGACCGGTGGCGCCAAGATTGGACGCATAAAACAGCCGGATTCGTCCTCCGGCTTTTCAATTCCACAACCGTTTGAATTTACGGGCCAACACGGAGACAACAGGTCAAATCCCGGGCAAGCCGAAGCCGCTCTTCCTCGACCAGAAACCGGCCGACTTCGACCGTTCGGCCATGGGCCCGAATCAGCAACCGGCTCGGGTACCATTGGCGGGAACAACCATTCAGGATCACTCGCGCCCAAGTCCGCGGCAGCACCCAGCGTTGTTGGAGACGGCGCCGGCCCCGTTCGATCCGGATACTGTCGGCCGCGACGCAGATCACCTCGCACTCGTGGCAGCGGCAGGTCACATAGTACAGCCCGATTCCCACCGCCGCCAATTCCAGGCCGGCAAACGGCAACACCGGCCAGAATCCCATGGCCACCAATGGAATCACGCAGGCCAGCGTCACAACGCACAAACCGGCGAACACCGCCAGATTCTGCCGCCACGATAGCGAGCGGTTCGGGCGCAGCACATAACAAAACTGGCACTCTTTTGTGCCATATTCAACCGCAACCATGACCTGGAAACCCCCGCTTTGCTTTCTCAATTAACAAGTAACGTGATATGCAAATCTTGTCAATACCCTTCTCCATCACTAGGGATTTATTTCTTATAAAAAGTCGGCAAAATGGGAGCTGACAGACTCAACGGCCATCCTTGTCACGTCCGCGCAAACGGGCCAAGGGGAAAAAAACCGCCGCATCTTTGTCACGTTGGGGTGACCGATCCTGGATCGGTCCCCAGGCATGTCCGTATACCACTTCGCAACTCACCGACAGCAGACCGTCGACGCGGCGGTATCGCTCGTAAGCGGTCCGCATGGCCGACAGCCGGCCCTTGCCGGTCAGGCCGCGCGGGCGGCCGCAGGTCACGTTGCCGGCGCCAAGCGTTCTAAGATCGCGCATCAAGCCGTCCACGTCCGGGTAGGTCAGGGTCAGCCGCTCGACATCCATCACCGGTTCGGCCAGCCGCGCCCGCATCAAGGCATCGCCGACATCGTGCATGTCCAGAAAGGCGTTGACATGGTTATAACCGTCAACCGCCGCCCAGCTACGCCGCAGTTCGCTCAGCGTATCCGGTCCCAGCGTGGTGAAGAACAGCGCCCCGCCCGGTTTGAGCACCCGTCGAAATTCAGCGAAGACGCGATCCAGGTCCAGCGTCCAGGGCAAGGCCAGATTGGAGAAGACGAGATCGCAACTGGCTGTTGGCAATGGCAACGATTCCGGTTCGGCGACCGCGCCATGCAGGGTACGCAACCACGGCGCCCGCTGGCGGGCCAGCGCCACCATCGCCGATGCCCGCTCCAGGCCGATCACGCGCGCCCTGCGATATTTTTTCATCAGCGCCACCGTGATCGAGCCGACGCCGCAACCCACATCGAGAATCGCTTCCGGCCGCAACTTGATCAAATCCAGCCGCTCCAGCAGGCGCTGGCCCACTTCGCGATACAAAAACGCCGCCCGGTCATGGGTGGCGGCCGCTCGCTCGAACGCCCGCCGCAGCCTGGCCCGATCCAGCGCGAACGGCCCATGGTCGTCGTTACGCATCGAGAAACGCTCGCAGTCGCGCCAAAAATTCCACCAGGTGCGAGAAAAAGGGGGCGTGGCCGGCGCGCGGGAAAATATGGAGCCGGACCTCCGGCAAAAGATCGCGCATGGCTTCCCCCGCCGCCGCCGGCGTCAATTGATCGCGCTGCCCCATGAGCAGCAGGACCGGACAGACGATGCGCGGCAGTTCGGCGCGCAGATCGGTCCGTTCCAAAATCGCCAGTCCGTCCTCCAGCGCCGTCATGTCCGGTTCGCCACGTTGAAACAACATGGCCTTAAGCCGACGCAACTGGGTGCTGGCGTGCTCGCCGCCATGGACTTCCAGGGCGATGAAGCGCTTGAGCACGGCGCGATAGTCCTGGCGCAGTTCCCGCGCGAAGCCCTGCAATACCGGTAAGGGGATTCCATGCGGCCAGTCGGGCCGCTGGGCGAAACAGGGCGTGCTGCTGGCCAGCACCAGGCGGCTGACTCGTTCCGGCGCAAGGATCGCCGCCCGTTGGACCGCCAGTCCACCCAGCGACCAGCCGACCCAGGCCGCGCGGGGCGGCGCGACGGCCAGCACCGCCGCCGTCAAGGCGTCCAGGGTATGACCGGACTTTGACGCGCGGCTGTATCCGTGACCAGGCAGGTCGAGCATCGTCACCCGGTACTGGCCGAGCAGACCCTCGACCACGTTTTCCCAGACGCCGGAGTGCATGCCCCAGCCGTGCAGCAGCACGACATCCGGCCCGGAACCGACGGTGTGGTGGTGGAGGGGCGCGATCATCGAATTCTCGTCGCTGGTTGGGGTGAAATGGGTCGCGGGGTCGTCTTCGATGCCATTTTACGAGAAACCGCAAGAAGTGCTTTCCGTTTTCGGCGAGGTCTGCTATTGACATCCGACGCCCCCGTCCGACCTGGAGATTTCCCATGTCCAATCCCGCCCTGTTCCCCGCCGATTTCCTCTGGGGCGCCGCCACGTCGGCGTATCAAATCGAGGGGGCGCCGCTGGCCGATGGCGCCGGACCGAGCGTCTGGCACGAATTCGCCCATACGCCGGGCCGGGTTCACGCGAACGAGACCGGCGACGTGGCGTGCGACCACTACCATCGTTACCGGGAGGACATCGGGCTCATGCGGGAACTGGGCCTGAACGCCTACCGCTTCAGCGTGTCCTGGAGTCGGGTGCTGCCGGAGGGGCGCGGTCGACTCAACCCGCGTGGATTGGGTTTCTACGAACGGCTGGTGGACGCGCTGCTTGAACACGGTATCCAGCCCATGCTGACCTTGTACCACTGGGATTTGCCGGCGGCGCTGGACCGGCTCGGCGGCTGGCTGAATCCCGACAGCGCCGACTGGTTTGCCGACTACGCGCGAATTCTGTTCCGGGCGCTGGACGACCGGGTGAAACTTTGGGTGACCCTGAACGAGCCGTGGGTGGTGGTGGACGGCGGTTACCTGCGTGGCGTGCTGGCGCCGGGCCAGCGCAATCTCCACGCCGCGCCCATCGCCGCGCATCATCTGTTGCGGGCGCACGCCGCCGCCGTGCAAGCCTACCGGGCCGAGGGTCGGCATCGCATCGGGCTGGTGGTGAATCTGGAGCCGAAATATCCGGCCCAGGAAACCGCCGAGGATTTGAGCGCCACCTTGCGGGCCGATGCCTACATCAACCGTTACTACCTCGATCCGGTCTTCCTGGGCGGTTATCCGCCGGAACTGGCGGAAATCTTCGGCCCGGCCTGGCCCCGGTTTCCCGACGCCGATTTCGACTTCATCCGCCAGCCGCTGGATTTCCTTGGCGTCAACTATTACAGCCGGCAAGTGGTGCGGCACGCGCCGGGAGTCTGGCCGCTGGAGACGGCGGGAGTTCGCCAGGATCGGCAAACGCACACCGCGCTGGACTGGGAAGTGTATCCCCAGGGACTGACCGACATTCTGGAGTGGGTCGCCAGCCGTTACGGGCCGCTGCCGCTGTACATCACCGAAAACGGCGCGGCGTTCTACGATCCGCCGCAAGCGGATGGTGGAGTGGACGATCCGTTGCGGCAACGCTATCTGCGCGACCACCTGCGCGCGGCACTGGCCGCGATGCGCGGCGGCGTCGATCTGCGGGGTTATTTTGCCTGGTCGCTGCTGGACAATTTCGAATGGGCACACGGCTATTCGAAGCGCTTCGGCCTGATCCACGTCGATTACGCCAGCCAGCGACGCACCATCAAGGCCAGCGGTCGATTTTACGCGGAGGCGATTCGCACTCGGGGCATCACCTTGGGCGAGGACGGCAACGGGGGTTAGAAGCAAGCCCCAGAACAGACTTCTTACCGTACGAACATGCCGTTCGACCACCAGTTAGGAAAGCAAGCCGGGGAAGCAACCGCGCGTGGATCGGTTAGAATTGTCACGATGCTTCGATAACGCTTTTGGTCGAATGACAGCAACGATGCTTTCGTCTGGTCCCAGACCTCGCCTCATCGGGCTTTGGGTCGCGTGCTGGCTTCTGTTCTCTCCGGCCGCTTCCGTTGGAGAGACCCAGCGCATCCTCGTGTTGTATTCCAATAACCGCCTGCTGCCAGCGAATCTTGAATTCGAAGCTGGTCTGCGCGAGACGATGGCCAGTTCGACCGAATCGAGCGCCGAGTTTCTCGACTATCCCCGCTTCGACGGCGAGTTCTACATTCGTGCCCTGACGGCGTTCCTGCGCGAGAAGTACGCTCTGCGACCACCGGCCGTGCTGGTCGTCGGGGGCGAAGAGGCGCTTGATTTCCTGCTCCGCCATCGCGCCGAGCTGTTTCCGCGAATCCCGGTCATCCACGCGGCGGTAACCCGGTCGTTTCTGTCGTCGCTCCTGCCGCTGCCCGCCGATGTGGTCGGTGTTCCGATCGAATACGATTTCCCGGGTACTATCGACTTGGCGCTGCGCTGGCATCCGCAAGCCAGACGGTTGGTGGTGGTGACGGGGTCCTCCGCGCAGGACCGCGCCTGGGAGACCGAGTTACGCGGCGAAGTCTCGCGATTCCAGGACCGGGTAACCACCGAATTTCTCGCTGGCCTGCCGACCGATGCGGTGTTGAAACGGCTGAGCCGATTGGGCGGCGACACCGTGGTGTTTACGCCGGGCTATTTCGAGGACGGTGTGGGCCGCCAATTCTCCCCTCGCGAAGCCGCCCGGCTCATGGCCACCGCCGCCGCCGCGCCGGTGTACGGACCGTTCGATACCTTCATCGGTACCGGCATCGTCGGTGGCTCCATGCCGAATTTCGCGGCCATGGGACGGCGGGCGGGACGCATCGTGAACGATCTGCTTGACAAGGTCACGCGCGCCGCGCCGCGCTTGCCGGAGATCATGCCTACGGCCGTGAACGTCGACTGGCGACAGGTCCGGCGGTGGGGCATCGACCCCAATGCGATTCCGGGCGACGCCATCGTGTGGTTCAAGACCCTGACACTTCTAGAGGAATATCCCACCGAAACGGCCGCCGCCGCCGCCGCCTTCTTGCTACAGACCGGGCTAATTGCCGGACTCTTGCTTGAACGCCGCCGTCGTCGCCGGATGGATCTGGCCGTGCAGCAACAGCGCTTTGAACTTGCCCATGCGGCGCGGTTGGCCATCGCCGGGGAATTGACGGGCGCGATCGCCCACGAGATCAATCAGCCGCTCGGGGCGATTTTGAGTAATGCCGATGCCGCCGATCTCCTGCTCGCGTCTGGCGCGGATCGGCGCGACGAACTGCGCCAGATTCTCGCCGACATTCGCCGGGACGACCTACGGGCCAGCGAGGTCATCCACCGGCTGCGAGCATTGCTCGCCAAGCAACCGGTCGAATGGCAACCCTTCGATCTGAACAGTGCGGTCGGTGAGGTGGAATCGGTACTGCGGGCCGAAGCGCGGCGGCGTGGGCTAGCCCTTGAAGTTCAAACCGCCGCGACCTCCGCCGTGCTGATCGGTGACCGAGTCCAGATCCAGCAGGTGCTTCTCAATCTGGTGCTCAATGCCATGGACGCGGCGAATGGCCTGCCCGAAGCCCGGCGCGTGATCACTGTGTCCGTCAAACGCGACGCGGATCGCCTGGCCCTCGTCGTCCGTGATCGCGGTCATGGCATCGCCCCCGAACATCTGCCGAAGCTGTTCGATTCGTTTTTCAGCACCAAGCGCCGGGGTATGGGGCTGGGGCTGTCGATTGCCCGCACCCTGGTTGAGGCCCACGGCGGCTGCATCCGGATTGAGCCAGGTCCCGGCGAGGGCGCGGTGTTCCGGGCCGAATGGCCGGTGGCCAACGGTACGACCGTACCGAAGTTGGCATGACCCTCTTCCACCTCTGATCCATGTCGTCGATGACGACGAGTCGCTGCGGACCGCGCTGTTGCGGCTGCTCGGCGCGGCCGGCTTTGAAGCGCGCGGCTACGCCTCAACGGGGGATTTCCTGTTGCAGCCGCCGCCGGATCGTCCCGGCTGCGTACTGCTGGATGTGCGGATGCCGGGGCCTTCGGGCCTTGACCTGCAAGCAGCTCTGCGGCACCAAGGCAACACATTGCCAGTGGTTTTTCTGACCGGCTACGCCGATGTGGCCGCCAGCGTGCGGGCGATGAAGGGTGGCGCGGTGGATTTTCTGACCAAGCCAGTCGAACGCGAGGCCCTGTTCGAGGCGCTCCAACGTGCGCTCGCCCGCGACGCGGCCCAGCGCGCGGCTCGCGCGGAAGCGGAGCGATTGCGTGCGATCTTTGCCGCACTGACCCCTCGCGAACGCACGGTTTTCGACCGCATCGTCGCCGGCCAGATTAACAAACAGATCGCCGACGCGCTCGGAATCGCGGAGCGCACTGTCAAAATGCAGCGCGCGCAGCTCATGGTAAAGCTGAACGTGGGCTCGGCGGCCGAGCTTGGCCGGCTGGCCGAGCGGTTGCAACGCCTGTCCGACTAATTCCAGGCCACATCCGTGGCCGCGCCCGCCTTTGCCCTTTCGGGCAAATCCTGTTGCCCTTTCGTCCAATAGCCTTGTTGTCGCGCCGATGGGATGATGAGCCGCCAATGGGGTGATAAACTGATAAGACATGCGGATCGGTTGTCCTTTGCTGTGAAGGGCCGGTCGCATGATCGATGTGCCGCGTGACGGTTTAGCACGATGGTACGAGTGCGATGTTCAGCCTGGAGAGATGACATGAAGAAATCCATAGTCGTGACGAGTGGTTTGGCTTTGCTGATGGGCGCTGGCGTTGCGCTGGCGGTCGGTTGGAATCAAGTGAGTTTTCCCCCCTTCTCGGAAGTGGATGCCAACAAGGATGGCAAGATCAGCATGCAGGAAGCGATGGGGCACTCTGGCACCACCGCGGCGGCGATGAAAGCAAAACCGGGCAGCACCGCCGAATCGGCCATGAAGAGCTTCTTTAGCGAAGCGAACCAAAAGTACAAGGACAAGCCCTACGACTCGCCCATGACCAAGGAGGACTGGGAGGGAATGACTGGCAAGTAAGCCGAACCTCCGTGGCAGGGAAGCCCCCGGTCGTCCGTGCGACCAAAGCCGTAGTTGCCTCTGCATTTGATCGGCTTGTCCGCCGGCGAGGAAGTTCCCATGGTAATCAGCCAGAAGATCCTCGTCGTTGAAGATGACGACAGTCTGCGACCAGCGCTCGAACGCCTGCTGACCGCCGCCGACTTCCAGGTTACCGCTTACGCCTCGGCGGAGGCGCTGCTGGCGGACGCGGACGCCGGGGATGTCGCCTGCGTGGTCTGCGACCTGAAATTGCCGGCGATGTCCGGTTTCGACTTGCTGGTCGGATGGCACGGGCGAGGTGGGAGACCGCCGTTGATCCTGATGACCGCGTATGACACGCCGGGACTGGGCGAGGAGGCGGCGCGGCGCGGCGCGGCGGCTTATCTGGCCAAGCCGTTTCGCGGCACCGCGTTGCTGGAAGCCATCGACGCCGCGATCACATCCGCAAGGCCACGATGAAGGCCCGCCACCCATCCCGCGCCATTCTTCGATGCCTTCGTCTCCAACCCTCACCCCGGCCCCGGACGTGGGCTACTCCCCCCTCCACGGGATAGCCCACAAACTCATAGATCAGAGGAATCCATGAAACCAGGTAGCAGCAAACCTATCCTCATCTGCATGGTTGCCGGCGTGCTCGCCTTCGCCGCGATGGCCGCTCGTGCCGCCGACCCCCTCCCTTCCTGGCGGGAAGGGCCGGCCAAACAAGCCATCGTGGCGTTCGTCGCCAAGGTGACGAAGGAGCATTCGCCCGACTTCGTGCCGATCCCCGAGCGTATCGCCACGTTCGATAACGACGGCACGCTCTGGGCCGAGCAACCGATGTATTTCCAGCTCCTGTTTGCGCTCGACCGCGTGAAGACGCTCGCACCCCAGCATCCGGAATGGAAGGATCAGGAACCGTTTGCTTCCTTGCTCAAGGGCGACATGAAAGGTGCGCTGGAAGGCGGTGAGAAAGCCCTCGCCGAGATCGTCATGGCCACCCATGCCGGGATGACCACGGCGGAATTTGAACAAGTGGTGAAGGAGTGGCTCGCCACGGCAAAACATCCCA
The DNA here is from genome assembly GCA_029624765.1 of Candidatus Contendibacter sp. GTDB lineage: Bacteria > Pseudomonadota > Gammaproteobacteria > Competibacterales > Competibacteraceae > Contendibacter. The sequence goes on from JARSSO010000010.1 coordinate 149,393, forward strand.
AGACCGGCCGGCCCTATACCGAGATGGTGTATCAGCCAATGCTTGAACTGCTGGCCTATCTGCGCGAACACCATTTCAAGACGTTCATCGTGTCCGGCGGGGGCATCGAATTCATGCGGCCGTGGACCGAGAAAGTCTATGGCGTTCCGCCCGAACAGGTGGTGGGCAGCAGCATCAAGACGAAGTACGAACTACGCGACGGCAAGCCGGTGCTGATGCGTTTGCCGGAACTGAATTTCATTGACGACAAGGCCGGCAAACCGGTCGGCATCAATTCGCATATCGGCCGCCGACCCATTGCCGCGTTCGGCAACTCGGACGGCGATCGGCAGATGCTGGAGTGGACGCAAGCCGGTGGTGGCGCGCGACTGATGATGCTGGTGCATCACGACGACGCCGAGCGCGAATGGGCCTACGGCCCGGAGTCGAAGATCGGCACGTTCAGCGACGCGCTCATGGCCGAAGCGAAGCAGCAAGGCTGGGTCGTCATCAGCATGAAGAATGACTGGAAGCGGATCTTTGCGTTCGACAAATGATCGGTGACCTGCCCAAGACGGTATGAAAGGCAAGCCCGATGAACGACCGGCCATTCCGCGAGGCGCTGGATTGGCCGGGGAGGCACTTGTCATGGGTTGTAAGGAACAGCCTTGAGGTCAGGCCGCGCGAGCGCGGGTCAAGGGCAAGGCCAATGCCCCAGCGGTCAGGAAGGTCAGCACGACACCGATCAGTCCGGCCAAGCCGGTGGACAAGCTTTCGAAGGCGATACCAGCGACCTGATAATCCGCCAGCGGGGTTACGAACAGCGGCGCGGCCTCGTGCAGGACCTGGTAGTGCGCCATGACCGCTTCCAGACCGTCCGGCAACGGCGAGGCGAACGGGCTCAGGCACAGCGCGATCAGCAGGGCCGCCAGGGTGGGTACGGCAAAGCCGCGGGAAGCGGAAGCCGCGCCGACCGTTGCCGGTCGGTCCAGCAGCGCCAGCGCCGCGCAGGTGATGAGCGCCTCGCCCACGCCGATCGACGCGTGAACGCCCAGCATCGCTGGCACGACTTGTTCCAGCGGCAACACCCCGGCCAGCGCCAGCTCGATCGCGCAGGCCATTGCCGCCAGCATCACCGAGACCCAACTGGCCAGGCCGGTGGCGATCCAGACCCGGCTTCCACCGGCGGGTAGTCTCTTCAACAGTTCTAGTCGCAGCAAGCCGCCCAGGCCAGCGCCCAGCACCGCCATGTTCAACACGTTGGCCCCCAGTACGGTCAGGCCGCCATCGGCGAACACCAGCGCCTGGATCGTCACCACCAGCGCCACCGCCAGCACGCCAAACGGCACGCCCAACAACGCACTGGCCAGGACCCCGCCGAGCAGGTGACCCGAGGTGCCGCCGCTGATTGGAAAATTCATCATCTGGGCCGCGAAGATGAGGGCGGTGATTGCCGCGAAGCGCAACGGGCGCGGTTTTTCCACCGACCGATGCGCCGCCAGCGCCGCGCCCGCCAGACACAGACCACCGACAACGGCGGTCGCCGGGCAGATACTACCATCGAGTAAATTTTGCGGGATGTGCATGAGCTGATTCCTTGTAAAAGTTCGGGAGATTTCAGCATAGTTCAAGAACATCGCGTTCGCACCGTCGGTTTGGCGAAATGCCGCGCGGCGCGCGCCATTGCTCGTGACGGCGCCGCCGACCCGATTGCAAATTAAGGTGCCCGTGCCAAAATAGAGGCGAGATCAGGTGGCGGGAGGAAAACATGGCTAAGGACATCAGTAAGATATTCAGTCAAGCGGTTGACAAGTTCCGTACCCAACAGGCGCAAAGCCAGATCCGCCAGGATGACGGGTCCATCGCTTTGGAGCGGGATTTCGAGACGGTCAAGGCGCAAGTGCGCCAGCTCAAGCCCCAGATTGAAACCCATTCCCGGGTGAATCATTTCTGGATCTTCAGCGACAAGATCGTCATTGACTTCCACGTCGGCCCGAATCAGCCTCATGCTCAGTTGGTCGTCCGGCTCTTTTACGCCGGCAACAATCGCGTCAAACGGGGCATGTACGGTTATCTACCCGATGGTTACGAAATGCCATTGGCCGACGTGGACGAAGCCGTCGAGTTCATCGCCACCCAATGCGGCAAGCTGCTGGCCTGACCGCGTGGGTCGGTCGGCCCGCCGATGGTTTCGGTCGCGGGCGATTGATGCCCCGGCTTGGCCGAACGGCGGTAGCGCATCGGCCAGTTTCACGGTAGATCGAGCAAAAGCGCGGCGTTGCTGGACGGGTTGAGCGAATTAGGGAAGATGTCGGGCACCTCCCATGCCCGAACTACCGGGCTGTTATTTAGGCGGCATCGGTTGCCGTTCCACGCGCTCAAGCGCCGGGTCCAGACAAGCCCAACCCGGCGCGCTCACGGCCCAAATGTTCGTGCTGGGTCGAATAGAGGAAGGATCATCCAGGTTGCCCACGCGAACCACGCGGAGATCTGGGCGGTTGGAGGACTTGCCGAACAGATGCGTGCCGCACTTCGGGCAAAATTGACGAGTGACCTCATCGCCACTGTCGGCGGTCTTGGTGTACTCGGAAAGCATCCCGGAAAAGCTGAGTCCGTCCGCGGGGACGAGCAGATTCACCGACCCATTCGCCGCGAGGTGTTGGCAGTCGCGGCACCAGCAAATGCGGGTTGCCAGCGGTTCCGTGACCAGCTTGAAACTCACCGCACCACAAAGACAACGACCAGTTCTTTCAGTCATGTGTTTGTTTCTCCCTTGAAAGGATTGGGCTTAATCGGGATAGGGAGAAGCCTCACGGCTCCCCCCTCCCACACCACCGTGCGTACGGGTCACGTACACGGCGGTTCGATGGATTCAATTCCTACCGGGGTGCGAGGCTTGGCAACCCCAGATTGCTGAAGTAGCGTACCGGCAGTGCGAGTGCGAGCGCGGGGGTCTTTGACAGCCGCCAGGGACCGTGCGCCGACTTGCTGGTGTTCCATGCTTCGCGCACGCTCACCCCGCGCCGCCGCAGTTCCCGGTAGCCAGCCCGGCCCCACTGCTTCCAGTGATAACAACGTAACTTGCGTCGTATCCATTTGTCGATGTCGCGCAGAGGGCTCAGTACTTCGGCGATGCCGAAATACGCTTTCCAACCCAGCAGGGCGTCTCTCATCTCGGCGACGACGTCACGCAAACGGTGGCCTCGGGTACGACGGGTCAGTTCCCGCACCCGGTCTTTCAGCTTGTCGATGGCCTTGTCGGCCACTTTGAGCTTCATCCCGTTACGGCTGACCGTGAAGCCCAGGAATTTGCGGTTCCAGGGACGATCCACCGCGCTTTTCAACGGATTCACTGTGAGCCGCAATGAGTCGCTGACCAAGCGGGTCACGCTGGCCATCACCCGCTCTCCCGCTCGTTGGCTCTTGACGACGATGATGCAGTCATCGGCATAGCGGGCGAAGCGGTGGCCGCGCCGCTCCAGTTCCCAATCCAGTTCATCCAGCACCACGTTGGCCAACACCGGCGAGAGCGGTCCGCCTTGCGGTACCCCCATCGGCGTGGCGTGACGGGTCTCCCCCACCTGGACCCTGTCCATTACACACATCTCTAACCGGTGGATTGGATATGGAGATCAGACGC
>JARSSO010000011.1 GCA_029624765.1 Candidatus Contendibacter sp.
TCCTGGCGGCCCTCCTGGCGGCCCTCCTGGCGGCCCTCCTGGCGGCCCTCCTGGCGGCCCTCGGCAAAGACTTCCTGATAAAAACGGGTTTGCTTGAGATCGGTGTCGATCAGTCCCAACATGGTCTGAATCTCCTCGCGGCTGAGTTTCGGTAACTTGTAGACCAGAATGGTCTCCACGAAATCCGCCAGTTGAGCCGGCGTCCACTCCGCCCAGGAAGCCGTTCGCGCTTGCTCCAACAACCGCGTGGCCCGCGCCAGGCTATCCTCCGGTTCGCTGACGATCAATTGAATCAGTCCGATGCTCGCCCCCGTCACCGGCCGGTTCCGGAAATCCTCCAGATACACCCGTCGGACTTCCGGCAAACCCACCAGCGACAGGTAATGCCGGGTGTTCAGCCGTTCCTCGGCGCGTGTCGGGTAGATCACCACCGCCCGCCACGGATGCGGCGGGCGGTTGCGGTACAGATATAGCAACAGTTCGGCAAAGAACCGCCCGTAAAACTCCGGGTCCGGCTGGGCCTGCACTTCCACGAACACCACCGGTGCCTCCGGCTCGTCGGCGGGCGGAACCAGCAAGCCATCCAGCCGAAAGGCGGTTTGCTTGATCTCCTCGGCGCGGAATTGATACGCGCCAGCGGCGGGCATCTCCAACCCGGCCAACTCGAACACCAGCTTCGGTGCACGCTGGAACAGGCGGTAAAACAGACTATCGGTTTTCATCGGAAATCGCGGTCACCCCGAACACCCTCGCCCGCTCCAGCACGCCCGCCGCCCAGCGCCGGTGAGTGGCGGGTTCGCAGAACGTATCGCACAGCCTGAACACCGCCGCCGCGTCCGCCGCCAGCACCGCCGAAGCCATCTCGTAGTCCTCGCGGGAAACCCGGTAGCCACCTTCGATCACCGGAATCTGCGCGGGATGAATCGCGGTCTTGCCGACCAACCCATGCTGCAAATCGGCTTCTACTTCGCGCGCCAGCGTTTCCGGCGCATCCAGATAATCGAACACCGGCGCGCTCAGACGATACCCCGCCGGGTGGAAAACACAGACCAGATCGGCGATCACCCCGCGCAGCGGCGTGTCATAAATCGTCGCGTCGCGCGCCCGGCGGATGCCAAGCAGATTCAACAGATCGTTACCGCCGATGCGCAGGCACAGCACCCGATCGCTCAACCCGCTGTCCTCCAGCCGGTCGCGCAGCAATTCCATCCGGCGTCGATCAAACGCTTGGGCGGTTTCCAGAATCGGCAACATATAATGGTGGTGACTGTCATCCCAGACTCGCAGCCAGTCCCCCAGCGTATGCGGGTCGAGCTTGGGCAGGGCGAAGCCTTGCACCCGCGCGATGCCGTCCATCCGCAGCAACCGCCGCAACACCGCCGGATTGCGAGGGCGGATAAACCGCAACAGCGGCCCCGACTGCAACTCCGGCAACAGCGCCGCCAAACGATCCAGCGCCAGTTCCAAATCCCGTTCATGCACCGCGTCCTCGGTGCAGAAGATCACCGAGCGCAATTCCGGCGGCTTCCGCCCGTTGGCGATGGCCGCCAAATCCGGCCGAGTCGCTGGCACGTACAGCGACGCGCCCAGTCGCGGCGCCGACAACGCCGGCTGGAATTCGTAAGGTTCGTGCGGGTCGTGAACGTGATCCGGTTCCGGGTGGTGCAAGGCACGAAAATCGACGGGAATGACGCTCATGACAAATCCTTGATCAGGGCGGTGGCCTGGATGGGCATGGCCGGATCGACCACGACGGGAACTCGCTTTTCCTCGGCCAGTAACCATAAGTGCTCGACATCGGGATGGTCGGGTTCGCGCAACAGCAATCGATCGGGCAATCGGCGCAGCAAAACCCGCGTCGCCTCCGCCACGCCGGGCTTGACGAAATTGCGGTCGGCAATCCGGTAATGGGCATGGACCCGCGCCAGAAATTCCCGCATCAGCCGACGGTGCTCCAACCGCCGGTCGGAATCGGGACGGACAGTTGCCGGCTCGACGTCGGCGAAATGCCCGGTCACCTGGTCGAGAAACCAGAGGGAACGGTCGTGGGGCGCGAATTCAGTGTAAAACACGCAACCGTGGAAATCGTCCGGACCGATGGCGGCGTTGAGAATCGAGCGGCTGGTCAGCCCCGACACGGTCGCGTTCAAAATGCCGCTGGGAATGGCGTAGTCGTCGTCGGTCGCCGCCACGTCGGCGACGCCGCCGATGTCCGAAACCACATGCAGTGATTCATCCAACCGTTCTGGCTGCCGCGCGTTCCAATGGCGCAAGGCCTGCCGCAACTCTCCGGCGATGACGCCCTTGGCGGTCCATCCGTCCACGAACACCAGTCCCGCCGGCTCCCGTCCCTCCCGCCGCAGGATGAATTTCAAGGCATTCTCGTCAATGCCCCGATCCCGAATGATCGAAAGGGAATAGTGACGAACTTCCGTTCGACCCAGTCGGCGCAACGCCCGCGCCAACAGCGCGCCAACCGGCGTCCCGGCCCGTGCCAGCGACGCCACGGTGATCGGCTGGGGCCGGGTCTCCACCAGATGACGCGCCAGCGCCATGATTTCCGTCGCCAGCCGCCGGGCGTAGCGCGCGGTCAGTGCCTCGAACAGCGCCAGATAACGCGGATTCGGCGCCTGCTCGGGCGTCAGCAGTTCGCTGTAATGGCGCTGGCCGGATTGAATCCATCGCTCCTTGGTCGCCACGTCCACCCCCGCCAGGGCCATCGGCTTGAGCAGGAACACGGTGTCCTCGGGCTGGTAGCTGCCGGAGAAAGGCATCATCGGGTTCAGGACGGCCGGGCGTCGTTCATCGAGGCGATTCCCAGGAGTGGGTCGAACTTCGAGAGGGCTTGAGTTTGAGTAGAATAAACGGGAAGGATAAACAAAATGTTTTCGCCCAAGAAGGTTATCGAAGATGTTCCAGACCCTTGAAGTCGAGCGGCAAGACCGCGTGGCCACGATCTGGCTGAACCGTCCCGACCGGCACAATGCGTTCGACGAAACCCTGATCGCGGAGCTGACCGCCGCCTGCCAGGCGCAGGAAACTGATGATTCCGTGCGGGTGCTGGTGCTGGCCGGACGGGGCAAGAGTTTTTCCGCCGGGGCCGATCTGCACTGGATGAAGCGGGCCGCTGGCTATATCGTCGAGCAAAACCTCGCCGACGCCCGCGAACTGGCGACGATGCTGCGCACCCTTGCCGAACTGCGCAAGCCCACCGTCGCCCGGGTGCACGGAGCGGCCCTGGGCGGTGGGATGGGACTGGCGGCGGCCTGCGATCTCTGTATCGCCTCCACCGCCGCTTCCTTCGCTACCTCCGAAGTTCGCTTCGGCCTCATCCCCGCGACCATCGGCCCCTACGTGCTGCGGGCCATCGGCGCGCGCCAGGCGTCGCGCTACTTCCTGACCGCCGAACGCATCGCCGCCCGTCGCGCCTGGGAACTGGGGCTGGTGCATGAATTGGCGGAGCCGGACGCGCTGGACGCCAGGGTCCGGGACATCGTCACCGCGCTGCTGGCGGGCGGCCCCCACGCCCAAGGGACGGCCAAGGAGCTGATCCGCGCCGTCGTCAGCCAGCCGGTGGACGACGCCCTGGTGGAAGACACCGCCCGGCGCATCGCCCACATCCGGGCCACGCCGGAAGCCAGGGAGGGACTCGGCGCCTTTCTGGAAAAACGTCCGCCTAACTGGACGGTGGAGCCGTGACCCTGTTCAAGAAAATCCTAATCGCCAACCGGGGCGAAATCGCCTCACGGACATGGGTATTTGGAGTGACGGCGATATCCGATGAAAACCGATAGCCTGTTTTACCGCCTGTTCCAGCGCGCGCCGGCCTTGGTGTTCGAATTGGCCGGACTGGAAACGCCCGCCGGGGCGTATCAATTCCGCGCCGAGGAGATCAAGCAAACCGCCTTTCGGCTGGACGGGTTGCTGGTGCCGCCCCCGGAACAACCGGAAGCGCCAGTGGTGTTCGTGGAAGTGCAGGCGCAGCCGGACCCGGAGTTTTACGGGCGGTTCTTTGCTGAAGTATTGCTGTATCTGTACCGTAATCGCCCACCGCACCCATGGCGAGCGGTGGTGATCTACCCGACCCGCGCCGACGAACGGCTGAACGGGCAGCATTACGGCTCGCTGGTGGGTTTGCCGGAAGTCCGTCGGGTGTATCTGGAGGACTTCCGGGATCGGCCGATGACGGGCGCCGGCGTCGGGCTGGTTCAATTGATCGTCGGTGAGCCGGAGGATAGCCTGGCGCGGGCCACGCGGTTGTTGGAGCAAGCGCGAACGGCTT
>JARSSO010000012.1 GCA_029624765.1 Candidatus Contendibacter sp.
CAGGAAGGTCGCCAGGAAGGCCGCCAGGAAGGCCGCCAGGAAGGCCGCCAGGAAGAATGCATTGCATTGGTCTTGCGTTTATTGCAACGACGTTTTGGTCGGCTACCGATCAAGCAAAGTCGGCGGATTCGCCGCTTGCCGCTAAAGGCCACTGAAACCCTGGCGGAAGAACTGCTTGATTTTCAGAACCTGGACGATCTTGCCGCATGGCTGGATGCTCAAGCCGATCCACCGACTCCCTGAATGGATTCGGTAACGCAAGGCATGGAGATCGATCTGGAAACTCTAACCGATGCTGCCGGCGTTCGACACGCGCCCGTCGCCGCGCCCGCCCGCATCGTTTCATTGGTGCCCAGCATCACCGAACTGCTGTTCGCGTTGAAGTTGGAAGATCAGGTCGTGGGCCGCACCCATTACTGCATTCATCCCGCCCCGCTGGTCGCCACCATTTCCAGCGTCGGCGGGACCAAGAAGGTCAAATACGCCCGGCTGCGCGCATTGCAGCCCACTCATGTCATCGTCAACGTCGACGAGAACCCGCGCGAACTGGCGGAGCGGCTGATGGCCGATGGGTTGCAAGTGATCGTCACCCATCCGTTGGCTCCGGAAGACAACGTGCCGCTGTACCGGCTGCTCGGCGGCATTTTTAATCGTGCAGCGGAAGCGGAGGCGCTGGCGGCGCGGTTCGAGCGGGCTTTGGTGGAACTGCGGGGAGCCGTCTGGCCTCGGCGGCGGGTGTTGTATTTGATTTGGCACAAGCCGTGGATGGGCGTCAGTCGGGATACCTACATCGCCCGGATGCTGGCGCTGGTCGGTTGGGAAACGCTGCCAGCGGAATGCGAGACGCGCTACCCGGAGTTGGAAATAAATAGGGCGCTGCTGGATGCCGCCGACCTGATCCTGTTCAGCAGCGAACCGTATCGTTTCTTGCCCGAGCATTTGGAAACCTTCGCTCGCGATTACGCTTGTCCGCTGGAAAAGCTGCGGCTGATCGACGGCGAGATGACCTCGTGGTACGGCAGTCGGGCAATTCAGGGGTTGCGGTATCTGGCGCAATTTGCCCATGATTATGAATAAGTTGCGGCCATAAGGCCGTTTTGCCGTATTCGCTGGACTTAACTCAATGGCAGAACAGCAAATCGAACAGAAACTGCTTGAAAAACTGGGCGACCTTAAATACACCCGCCGCCCGGACATTCGCGACCGCGATGCGCTGGAGCAGAACTTCCGCGAAAAGTTCGAGGCGCTTAACCGCGTCCATCTGACCGATAGTGAGTTTCCCCGCCTGCTGGAGCAAATCGTCAGCCCGAGTGTCTTCGCCAATGCTCAGCACCTTCGCGAGCGCAACACCTTCGAGCGCGAGGATGGCACCCCGTTGCAATACACTCTGGTCAACCTCAAGGATTGGTGCAAGAACAGCTTCGAGGTGGTCAACCAACTGCGCATCAACACCCAGAACAGCCACCACCGCTATGACATCATGCTGCTGATTAACGGCGTGCCGGTGGTCCAGATCGAGCTTAAGGCGCTCGCCATCAGCCCGCGCCACGCCATGCGGCAGATCGTCGCCTACAAGAACGACCCCGGCAACGGCTACACCAGGACGCTGCTCTGCTTCGTGCAACTGTTCATCGTCAGCAACCGCAGCGACACCTGGTACTTCGCCAACAACGACGCCGAGCATTTCGCCTTCGACGCCGATGAACGTTTCCTGCCGCTCTACCAGTTCGCCGCCGAGGACAACCAAAAGATCACCCATCTTGATGCCTTCGCCGACGCCTTCCTGACCAAATGCACCTTGGGCGAGATGATCAGCCGCTACATGGTGCTGGTGGCCAGCGAGCGCAAGCTGATGATGATGCGCCCCTATCAGATCTACGCGGTGCGGGCCATCGTCGATTGCATCCACCAGAACCGGGGCAACGGCTACATCTGGCACACCACCGGCAGCGGCAAGACGCTGACCTCCTTCAAGGCTTCCACCCTGCTCAAGGACAACCCGGACATCGACAAATGCCTGTTCGTGGTGGACCGCAAGGACCTCGACCGGCAGACCCGCGAGGAATTCAACCGCTTCCAGCCCGGCTGCGTCGAAGAGAACACCAACACCGAAACCCTGGTGCGCCGCCTGCTTTCCACCGACTACGCCGACAAGGTCATCGTCACCACCATCCAAAAGCTCGGTCTTGCCCTGGACGGCGGCAACAGGCGCCAATACAAGCAGCGTTTGGAACCCTTGCGCCGCAAGCGCATGGTGTTCATCTTCGACGAATGCCACCGTTCCCAGTTCGGCGAGAACCATAAGGCCATCAAGGAATTCTTCCCCAAGGCCCAGCTCTTTGGGTTCACCGGCACGCCGATCTTCGAGGCCAACGCCAGCTATCAGCAGATCGAAGGCCAGCAGGCGTCGTTCGTCACCACCTCGGACCTGTTCGAAAAGCAACTCCACGCCTACACCATCACCCACGCCATCGAAGACCGGAACGTCCTGCGCTTCCACATCGATTATTTCAAGGGCGAAGGGAAGGACAAACCCAGGGTTGGGGAGGTGCTGGCGCGCAAGGCCGTGGTCGAGGCGATCCTGGCCAAGCACGACGCCGCCACCCACGAGCGCAGGTTTAACGCTATCCTGGCCACCGCCTCCATCAACCACGCCATCGAATACCATCGCCTCTTCGCGGAGATTCAGGCCCAGCGACAGGCCGAAGACGAAAGCTTTCGCCCCCTGAATATCGCTTGCGTCTTCTCGCCTCCGGCGGAGGGAAACAAGGACGTGCAGCAGATCCAGGAAGATCTGCCCCAGGAAAAAGCCGATAACCAGGAAGCGCCGGAGGAGAAAAAGGCAGCGCTCAGGGCGATCATCGCCGACTACAACGCGCGCCATGGCGCCAACCACGACCTCAACAACTTCGACCTGTACTACCAGGACGTGCAAAAGCGCATCAAGGACCAGCAATACCCAAACCGCGATCTGCCCCACGCCCAAAAGATCGATATCGTCATCGTCGTGGACATGCTGCTCACCGGCTTCGATTCCAAATATCTGAACACCCTCTACGTCGATAAAAACCTCAAGCACCACGGCCTGATCCAGACCTTCTCGCGCACCAACCGCGTGCTGAACGACACCAAGCCCTACGGCAACGTGCTCGACTTCCGCCAGCAGCAGGAGGCCGTCGATGCCGCCATCGCGCTGTTCTCCGGCGAGAAGGTCGAGCGCGCCAAGACGATCTGGCTGGTCGACTCCGCTACCGTGGTCATCGACAAGCTGGAACAGGCGGTCGCCGCGTTGAACACCTTCATGACCTCCCAGGGCCTGGCCTGTGCCCCGGAACAGGTGGCCAACCTCAAGGGCGACGAGGCGCGCGGCCAGTTCATCAATCTGTTCAAGGAGGTGCAGCGTCTCAAGACCCAGCTTGACCAGTACACGGATCTCAGCGAAGACAACGCCGCCGACGTCGAGCGCGTCATCCCAAAAGACCAGTTGCAAGCCTTCCGCGGCGCCTATCTGGAGACCGCGCAACGCCTCAAGGCCCAGCAGGACAAAGGCGGCGGCGATGTCGACCCGGTGCAGCAGCTCGATTTCGAGTTCGTGCTGTTCGCCTCGGCGGTGATCGATTACGACTACATCATGGCCCTGATCGCCCGCTACACCCAGGCCGCGCCCGCCAAGCAGAAGATGAGCCGAGAGGAGCTGATCGGCCTGCTCGCCTCCACCGCCAACCTCATGGACGAGCGCGACGACATCGCTGACTACATCGGCACGCTGAAAACCGGCGAGGGCCTAAGCGAGCAGGCCATCCGCCAGGGTTACGAGACCTTCAAGGCCGAAAAAACCGCTCGTCAACTGGCGGCCATCGCCGTCAAGCACGGCCTGGAAACGACGGCGCTGCAAGCCTTCGTGGACGGCATCATGGATCGCATGATTTTCGACGGCGAACGCTTAAGCGACCTGCTCGCGCCGTTGGAGTTGGGCTGGAAGGCGCGGACGCAAAAGGAATTGGCTTTGATGGAAGATTTGATACCGCTGCTGCATAGGCTGGCACAGGGGCGGGAGATTTCGGGGTTAGGGGCGTATGAGCAATAAGGCGAAGGTTGGCGGGAAGGTGCCCAAGTTGCGGTTTCCTGAATTTCAGGAGGCGAAGGAGTGGGAAGAAAGATCATTGACGGATTATGGCTCAATGAGATCTCCCGTGGAGGCCACAAGATGTAGTGTGTGGGTTTCACGC